>CAJOGX010000016.1:0-39753 GCA_905234175.1 uncultured Selenomonadaceae bacterium
TATTCGACAGTTACCGACTTCGCCAGGTTGCGCGGTTTATCCACGTCGCAGCCTCGCGTTATCGCCGCGTAGTACGCCAAAAGCTGGAGCGGCACCACCGTCAGCAGCGGTATCAAAAGTTCGTCGGTTTCCGGCACGAAAATCACGTGGTCGAGATATTTTTCCAGCTCCGTGTCGTCCGCCGCCGCAATTCCGATAACTATCGCATCGCGCGCCTTGACTTCCTTGATGTTCGACAAAGTTTTTTCGTAAACGGATTTCTGAGTTGCCAGCGCGATGACCGGCACGCCTTCGACTATCAGCGCCAGCGTTCCGTGCTTGAGTTCGCCCGACGCGTACGCCTCCGCGTGTATGTACGAAATTTCCTTGAGCTTGAGCGCGCCTTCCAGCGCCACGCAATAATCCAGGCTCCGCCCAATGTAGAAAACGTCCTCGTTGAACCCGTACTGCCGCGCGAAGGTTTTTATCGGCTCCACGTCCGAGAGCGTTTCCGAAATTTGCGCGGGGATTTTTTTCAGCAGACCAATCAGCCGCCGCAGTTCCGCCTCGTCAACAGTGCCGGAGATTTGCGCCATGTACAGCGCCAGCATGAACATCAAAATCAGCTGCGTCGTGTACGCCTTCGTTGACGCAACCGCGATTTCCGGCCCCGCCCACGTGTAAATTACAAATTCCGCTTCCCGCGCGATTGACGAGCCAACGACGTTCGTTACCGCCAGCGTCTTGGCGCCGAGCCGACGAGATTCTTTGAGCGCCGCAAGAGTGTCAGACGTTTCGCCGGACTGGCTGATAACAATCACCAAAGTTTGAGCGTCAACAATCGGGTCGCGGTAACGGTATTCGCTTGCCACGTCGACTTCCACGAGTTTGCGCACGAGTTTTTCAATGTAAAATTTTCCAACGAGACCCGCGTGGTACGCCGTGCCGCAGGCGACGATATAAATTTTGTTAATGCCGTCGAGGAAATTTTTGTCCCAGTTGAGTTCGTCGAGGAGAATTTTCGCGCCGTCCTTAGCGATACGCTTGCTCATCGTGTCGCGGACTGCCTTGGGCTGCTCGTTAATTTCCTTGAGCATGAAATGTTCGTAGCCGCCTTTTTCCGCCGCCTCAGCGTTCCAGTTCACGTGGAAAATTTTCTTGTTGACGGTTTTTCCCCACCGGTTGACAATCTGCACAGAATTTTTTTTGACGATAGCAATTTCGCCGTCGTTGAGAATGTAAGTTTCGCGCGTGTAGGAAATTATCGCCGGAATGTCGGACGCGATGAAATTTTCGTCCCTGCCTAAGCCGACGACCAGCGGATTTTCCTGTTTCGCGCAGATTAAAACATCAGGGAAATCCTTAGCCATGAACAAAAGCGAATAGGAGCCTTCGATTTTGCTCAGCACTTCGCGGACGGCCTCAACGAAATCGCCTTTGTAAACTTCTTCGAGCAGGTGCGCAACAACTTCGGTATCGGTCTCGGAAATGAATTTGTGGCCGCGCGCGATTAAACTTTCCTTGAGCGGCAGATAATTTTCGATAATGCCGTTGTGCACGACGAAAAAATTTCCGTGACAATCGGCGTGCGGGTGCGCGTTGATGTCGGACGGCCGCCCGTGCGTCGCCCAGCGCGTATGCCCAATGCCAGTCGTGCCAGCAGGAAGATTATTTTTCAGCTTGTCCTTGAGCGAATCGAGCCGCCCGACAGCTTTCTCACTGAAAACGCTCCCGCCATTGTTGACCGCGATGCCCGCCGAATCGTAGCCGCGATATTCAAGTTTCGTAAGACCGTCTAACAAAAAATCGACGGCGCGCCTGCCGCCAATGTACCCGACAATTCCGCACATGATTTTTCCTCCAAATTTAGTTATTCTGTCGATTATAACTTACCGCGCCGCCTGCGTCAACAAATTTCGCGCAGACTTAACGCCGTCGACCGCCGAACTCATAATCCCGCCAGCGTAACCCGCGCCCTCGCCAATGGGAAAAATTCCGCCGTGGCTCAGCGACTGCCGCGTAACTTTATCGCGCAAAATCCTGCACGGCGCGCTGGTTCGAGTTTCAACGCCGGTTAACGGAATATCCTCCGCCGCGAAATTTTTAATCCTGCCATTCCAGAAATTCAGCGCGTCTTTTAAAGTTTCAGCAACTTCCGCCGGCAAAATTTCATTCATGTCAGCGATTTTGAAGCCGAGCGGGTAAGTTGGCTTGACGGCGAAATTTTGAGAGCCCGCGCGAGCGTTCAGGAAATCGCCGACGCTTTGAACTGGCGCCTTGAAGTTGCCGCCGCCGAGTTTGAACGCCAGAGTTTCAAGGTGCCGCTGAAATCTTACGCCGCTGAGAACGTCGCCGCCGAAATTTTTGAAATCGCCCGCGTCAACCGTCACGAGAATCGCGCTGTTGGCCACGCCGGAAGAGCGCGCGAAGTTGCTCATGCCGTTGGTAACGACGCCGCCGGTTTCAGACGCCGCCGCCACGACCTGCCCGCCAGGACACATGCAAAAGCTGTACGCGCCGCGCGTTTTGCCCTTGAACGTCAGAAAATAATCCGCCGCCGGAAGTTTGGGACTGGCGAAGTCTTCGCCGTACTGCGCGCGGTTAATAAATTCCTGCGCGTGCTCAATCCTTACGCCGACAGCGAACGCCTTAGTTTCCATCGCTAAACCGTGCCGGTTCAACATTTCGTAAGTGTCTCGCGCGGAATGACCAACGCCTAAGAAAACCGCGCCCGCCGGAAATTTTTCGGAGCCGTTGACAATCGCCGCCGTGACGTTCCTGCCAGCGTCGAACTCGAAATCCGTCACTTGCGCGTTGAAAAAAATTTTACCGCCGAGCCTTAGAATTTCCGCGCGAATATTTTTAACGACGCCGCGAAGTTTGTCAGTGCCAATGTGCGGTTTCTGCAGGTAAGAAATTTCTTCCGGCGCGCCAGCTTCCACGAAAGTTTTCAGCACGCAGCCAGTCAAAGGGTCGTCAAGGCGCGTGGTGAGTTTGCCGTCGGAAAAAGTTCCCGCGCCGCCTTCGCCGAACTGCACGTTGGAATTTTCGTCAAGCTCACCCGTGCGGAAAAATTTGGCAACGGCGGCAGTGCGAGCGTCAACGTCACCGCCGCGCTCAAAAATAATCGGCTCCAGTCCTGCGCGCGCCAGCTCAAGGGCGGCGAACATACCGGCGGGACCGAAGCCAATGACTATTGGATTTTTCTGCGCGAAACTTTTTGGAACTGCGACGCGCGGGAAAATATTTTCAGCGAGAATTTCCGTAACGCCGCCGCCCAGCCTGACTTTGCCCGCAACTTCCACGTCAACGATATAATTAAATTTTATACCGGCACCGTGATAACGGCGGGCGTCGACAGCCTTGCGAACGAGCTTAACGCGGCGGATTTTTTCAGCGCCAACTTTCAGGCGGCTGGCGGCAATTTCCTCAAGCGCGCGGTTATCGTCAAGGTCGGCGGCGAGATTCGTGATTCTGACTTTCAAAAAAATTTACTCCTTTAGACTAACTCTGGCGTCGACTTCGTACTCGCTGAGCGTGATGCCTTCGGGGATAACAAGTTTCAGCTTGCCGATAAACGATTTGACATTAACGGGCAGTGTGAGCGTTTCGGTCTTAATCGCCTCGATTGAGCTGACGAGTTCAGTCATGCCGGTGATTTCGACATTTTCAGGATTGATTGTTATTTTGTCTATTTCGCGACCGGCAGGCGCGGCGACTTCGGCAACTATCGGCACGGTTTTTTTCTGGATATTGCTTTCGATAACGACGGTGACGGTGATAGCCGAAGGGACAACGCGCACGTCGCTGACTTCGCGGCCATTTTCGTCGACGGCGCTCAGCGGAACGGGAATGTCAAAAGTTTCAGCGTTGCCGCTCAGGCCAATGTAGCCAATGACGCGGCGGACGGAGTTCACGGCGGTCTTAGCGCCAATCAGCGTCAGGTTGTCAGAGGAGCGGTCGAGATTTTTGACGATTGAACCTTCGACGGGCGTGCCGGTGACGATAATTTCGGCGGGAATCTGGCGCTCAATGAAGGGGTCGAGCTTGACGCGGACAATTTCGGGGCGGACGCTTTCGAGTTCAAAGCCCTTGGGGTAGGAAGTTTCAACGGGAATATCGTATTCGCCCTCGCCGGTGTAGTCGCGCAGGTTTGCGAAGGCGCGGAGGTTGCTTTCGCCGTAGTCGATGAAGTAGGAGCGTGGCGCCCGCAGTCGAACGCGAATTGTCTGGTCTGCGTAGAGCGCTTTGAATTTCGGCGGGACGTTGACCATGGATAGCGGCACGTCGTAGGAGCCATTTATCACAGGATCCTGGCTGCTCATGACGAAAAACCACAGCGCCGTTGACAGAATCAGCGCGACAAATTTTTTCTGCCGGTTCCGCAATAAAATATTTTTAATTAGTTCCAGCATTGTGCGTTCTCCACTTCAGGAAAAAATCTAAAAAACTTTTCTTATGCTGGTGGACAAAGGCTGGGCGAAGTACCGACGCCAGCGTTTCGCCGTTGAGGTGGCGCATGAGCCGACCGTTTTCCGCAACAGAAATCGTGCCGGTTTCCTCGCTGACAACTAAAACCAGCGCGTCGCACTGCTCAGAAATTCCGATAGCCGCGCGGTGCCGCGTGCCAAGTTCCTTAGACAGCCCACGCTTTTCCGTCAGCGGAAGTAAACAACCCGCCGCGTAAAGTCTGTTCCCGCGAATTATCGCCGCGCCGTCGTGCAGTGGCGTGTTCACGAAAAACACGTTGCCCAGCAGTTCCGCAGTGATTCTCGCGTCAAGTTTTATTCCAGTGTCCGCCACGTCGTTTAAGCCCATTTCCCGCTCGATAACCATAAGCGCGCCGGTTTTCGTGGACGACAGCGCCTTCGACGCCCGCACAAGTTCTTCGACGACTTTGTTTGCCTCTTCCTCGTCAAGCATTTCGCGCTCGGAAAATAAAAATTTCCCCTGCCCAATTCGCTCCAGCGTCCGCCGCAATTCCGGCTGAAAAACTATCGGCAGCAACACGAACATCCACGTCATTATTTTTTCAAAAATCCACGATAATAAATTCAACTGCAGCACGTTGCAGAAAAAATTCGCCATGAACAGCACTAAAATTCCCTTGACAAGCGTTATCGCGCGCGTGCCTTCAAGCATCGCGTATAATTTATAAAGTATAATCGCAACAAGCAAAATTTCCAGCACGTCCGACGGCCGAATCGTCGAAATCAGCCCAGCGACCTGTGCCGGAAGCGATATGTTAAACGGCATGCGCATTCCCCCTTGTTTTAGTTTGGAAAATCTATCGCACGCCCGAACCGTCGAAGCGCGGAATAAATTTTTCCTCGGCAGTTCTTCCAAGCTGAATATAGCAGTTTTCTACGCCAATTTCAAGCGCGTGTTTAACAACGGAATCGTACTCAAAAGTCGTGAGGCGGCGGGAAATTTTTTTGTGCTCGCCCGCGCGAAAAACCGGCGTGTACTGGTTCATGAGGCTGATAAAAACCCTGTTACCAAAATTTTCGTAAAGCCAGTCCAAAATCTTAATGCTGTCGTGGCGGAAATTGGGTAAAATTAAATGGCGTACGAGGACGCCACGGGTCATATTGTCGGCCGCGCTGAAACGGGGCTCGCCGACGAGTTCAAACATTTTGCGAATGGCGGCGCCTGCCACGGCGAAATAGTTAGGCGCGCGCGAAAAAGTTACGGCGAGTTCGTCGCTGAAATATTTCAGGTCGGGTAGAAAAATATCGACGCGGTCGCGCAGAAGTTCGAGCGTCGAAAGATTTTCATAGGCGCTGGTGTTATAGACGACGGGAAGTTTCAGTCCGTTCGTTTTAGCTAGGTCGAGAGCAACGCAGATTTGCGGAACGTAATGAGTCGGCGTGACGAGTTCGACGTTGGCGGCACCGCGCGCCTGCTGTTCAAGAAAAATTTCGGAGAGCCGCTCAATGGAAATTTCCTCCCCGCGCCCGCCGCTGCTGATTTCAAAATTCTGGCAGTAAACGCATTTTAAATTACAGTGCGAAAAGAAAACCGTACCGGCACCGTTTTCCCCGACGAGGCAGGGCTCCTCCCATTTGTGCAGGCTGACAAGCGCGACGCGAATTTTTTCACCGGCGCCGCAAAATCCCGCGCGTTCTGTTCTGTCTGCACCGCACCTGCGCGGACAAAGTTCACAGCTTTTCAGCAAATCCAAAATCATGGATTGTTACGGTTCTTCAAAAGGGTCTGCGCGAAATTGCGTCTGATATTGGCGGAGCGGGTTTCCTTTTCAAATTCGCGTTCAGCGAGGGCGTCGAGGCGCTCAATCGTCGACATTTTCCGGTCTTCCTTAATGCGAATCTGCATGGATTCGGCGGCCTTGCGCGTCTGAGTTCTGAGTCGACTGAGGCAGTCAGTGCAGTAGGTGCCGGTGTGAATTGGGCGCCCGCAGCCCACGCACGGATACATAAAATCTTCGCCGCTGCCCGTGTTGGAAAAAATTCCTTCCTGCATCATTCTTTTCAGCATTTTATCGGTCGCGCCGGTCGCCTCCATGACTTCCTTCATTGAAGTGCCAGGGTTATCGCGAATATATTCAACAACTTTCTGCTCAAATGCTTTAGCCTCGTCCGTGCACTCTCTGCAAATCTTTTCGCCGCGCAGGGAAGTGAAAACCTTCCCGCATTTCGTGCAATTTCTAAGCTTCGGTCCACTCAGTAAAGCCACTTTTATCACCTCGACATAATTTTTCTATAAAAGTATCAAAAAACCTGCAACTCAGCGCGCCAAAGTTAATCCAGCCGTGCAGGCCGCCAGTCCAATCGTCACGCTCACCAAAACATTCGCCGCCGCTGAAAATATCTGCCCGCCCTGCAGGAGCGCTAAAGTTTCGGCGGAAAAACTTGAAAACGTCGTGAAGCCGCCCAAAAATCCCACCGCCAGCAAAAGCCGCAGCGATTCAAGCGACGCCCGCCCCGCGATTATTCCGACGACAATCCCCATTAAAAAACTTCCCAGCAAATTCGCCGTCAGCGTGCCCAGCGGAAAATTTCCCAGCTTGCCCGTCAGCGCCGTCGTTACGAAATACCGCGCCACCGCTCCAAGTCCGCCGCCCGCAAATACCAGCAGAAATTTCACCGCCACTGAACATCGCTCCCCAAAATCCCGCGAACTTCCTCCAGCGTCGTCAGCCCCGCGCGAACTTTTTCCTGCCCGTCCGACGCCAGAGTTTTCAGACCGCCGCTAAGAGCCGCCTCACGAATTTTATCGAGATCCCGACTGCTAAGAATCAGCGCGCGAATATTTTTATCGACGCTCAGAATTTCGTGGAGCGCCAGCCGCCCATAAAAGCCCGTGCCGCCGCATTTCTCGCAGCCAACTGAATTATAAACCTTCGGCGCGCCAATAATTTTCTCCTCGAACTCGTTCGCCGCCACCAGCTTTTTGCACGCCGGACACAGCCGCCGCACCAGCCGCTGAGCCACAACGCCCTTTAAAGTTGATGCCAGCAGGTACGGTTCCACGCCCATTTCTATCATTCTGAACACCGCCGAGCACGAATCCGCCGCGTGCAGCGTCGTGAAAATCAAATGCCCCGTGAGCGCCGCCCGTACCGCGATTTGTGAAGTTTCCGCGTCGCGCGCCTCGCCGACCATCATGCAGTTGCAATCCATTCGCAGCATTGCCCGCAAGCCCGCCGCGAACGTCAGGCCGGCTTTTTCGTTGACCTGCACCTGGCTCACGCCGTCCAAATGCTGTTCGATTGGGTCTTCCAGCGTCATTATCGCGCGCGTCGGCTGATTCAGTTCGCGCAGTGCCGCATAGAGCGTCGTCGATTTGCCGGAGTTCATCGGCCCCGTCAGGATTATCATTCCCGAAGTTTCCGCTATCAGCCGCCGGAAAATTTTTTCGTTCTCCGCCGTGAAGCCCAGTTCCGTCAGCCGGTGCAAATTCTGCGAGGAGTCCAATAATCTTATCGTCAGACTTTCCGCGCCGTATGAAGGCATTGACGCTACACGCATTTCCGTTCCGGCGAACTGTATTGCGCCGTCCAGCGCCGAGAAAGCCGCCGTTGTATCCATTCGCGCCAGAATTTTTATCCGCGAGCTTATCGCCGTCGCAAATTTTATCGGTAACGGCTCGTGCATTTCGTGTAAGTGCCCGTCGATTCTGTACCGCACGCGCAGAAATTCTTCAAACGGCTCGATGTGCAAATCCGTCGCCCGCATTTTTACCGCGAGGTTCAAAATTAATTCGACCAGCTGAACTATTGCCTGCGACGCGCCGCCGAAATTGTGCCCCGCCTGATGAATCAGCTTGTGGAGCCGCTCCGTAAATTCTTCCAACGGTATCGCCGCCAATCTGAAATTCTTGTAAAAATTTTACTACAAAACGCGCGCAGAATCAACGCTTAATTGTGGAAAATCCGGCGCCGTTGGTATATAATTTCAGCATAAAAAAATTTTCGGGGTGTTGCTATGAGCCCAATGATAACGGCGGTTGCGGCGCTGCTAATCGACTCGCTGATAGGCGACCCGCGCAGCAGATTTCATCCGGTCGTACTAATGGGAAAATTGATTTTGGTGCTGGAATATTTTTTGCGGCGAGATTCGGACGGCTCTGCTCTAAAAATTTTCAAGGGCGGAATTTTAGTTGCAGTCGTCGTGTCGGTGAGCTACGGCGCGGGCTTAGCGGTTTCAGTTTTGGCGGAGGCGACGGGGAGTTTCACGGCGGAAATTTTTATCGAGGCGCTGGCGCTGAGCTTCATGATTTCGCCGCGTTCGCTGGCAGAGGCTGGGCGGGAAATTTACGCACTGCTTGAGGCGGAAAATTTACAGCAGGCGCGCTACAAAGTCAGCTGGATAGTCGGGCGGGACACGGTGAACCTGAACGAGGCGGAAATAGTCCGCGCGACGGTCGAGACGGTCTCTGAGAACACGGTCGACGGAATAATTTCGCCGCTGTTTTTCTTCGCAGTAGGAGGCCTGCCTCTGGCGGTTGCCTATCGCGCAGTGAACACGCTGGATTCAATGCTGGGCTACAAAAATGAGCGATACTTATATTTCGGTCGAGTTGCGGCGCGGCTGGACGACGTTGCGAACTTCATACCCGCGCGAATCACGGCGGCACTTTTCATAGCGGCGGCGCTGGTTTTAAATCTGGATTTCAAAAACGCCTTCGCGATGATGAGGCGGGACGCGGCTAAGCACCCAAGCCCGAACGGCGGCTACGCGGAAGCGACAGTTGCGGGCGCGCTGGGAATAAGGCTGGGCGGAATAAATTCGTATTTCGGCGTGCCGAGTTTCCGCGCGTACATGGGCGACCCGATAGAGCCGCTGCAGGCGCCGCATATTTTGCTGGCGATTCGGATGATGTACACCGCCACGATAATTTTCCTCATGCTGGCAGTTGCGATATAGGAGGTTTCAATGACAACACCAAAAAGGTCTCAGCGGCGATTCCGGCGTTCAGTCAAAATAATTTTCCGGCTGATACAAATAATTTTCGCGCTGGCGGCGGTGTTCGTGGCGTCGTTTTTAGGGACGCTGGCACTGCGTACGCCGGAGCCGGAGGATTTGCCCGACGAAAAAATTTACGCTCGCAATTATTCTGAAGTTGGTATCGCCGGAAAAATTGAGCGAATCATGAACGTTGAAAGCGCAGTCAACGAAAAAATTCGCGGGATTCGCCACTACGTTCAGCTGAAGGACATTCCGCTCCGGCTGAGGCAGGCGGTTATTGCCGTCGAGGACACAAGATTTTATTCGCACCGTGGCTTCGACGTGGAAGGAATTATCCGCGCGACAATCGTCAATGTCGAGGCGGGCGAAATTCAGCAGGGCGCGTCCACGATTACTCAACAGCTCGTTAAAAATCTTTTCCTTACGCAGGAACGCTCATTCACGCGCAAGGCGGAGGAAGTTTTCCTGGCTATGAGCGTTGAGCGCAGTTTCACGAAAGATAAAATTCTGGAGATTTATTTGAACACAATTTATTTCGGCTCGAATTTCTACGGAGTTTACGACGCGGCGCACGGCTACTTCGGTAAGGAGCCGAAAGATTTGACCATTGGCGAATGTGCCATGCTCGCCGGTCTGCCAAACGCGCCGTCTGTCTATTCGCCCTACAACAATTTCATGCTGGCAAAAAGGCGCCAACTCATTGTCATTGACGCCATGGTTCGTGCAAATATGATTTCTAACTACGACGCGGAAAAAGCCCGCATTGAAGAAATTGTCCTCAGCGATGGGGTATTTTAAGCTTTAATTAGACGGCATTTCTTTCCAGAAAGAAACGCCTGGCAAAAAAAGCTGCCCGCTTAGGTCGCTTCCGGCGACCACACGCGGGCGGGGGCGCGCGTCCATGCGCGCCTCTTTAATTGCAAAGGTTCTCACATACTCGGCGTATCTGCTAAAAAATATTCGCGTGTCGTTTACACAGTCTTAATGCGCTCTTTGAAAATTTTGTACGTCCAGCCCTGGTAAATCAAAACTATCGGCACAAAAATCACCGCCGCGATTGTCATGATAAACAGCGTGTTTTGTGTCGACGCCGCGTTGTAAATCGTCAGGCTCCATTCCGGATTTAAGCTGGAAACCATGAGCCGTGGGAACAGCGCCACGAATAATCCCACCGTCGTCATTGCGATTGTCACCGCCGTCGTCGTGAAGGCGGAATGCTGTCTGCCGTCGCGCGCAAATTCCCAGCCAGCCGACAGCACGCCCATTGCCGAGGCGAATATCAGCACGCCGCTCGTGTGCTCCATAACGTCCGTTTCCGCCGCCGTCAGTATCGTGAACGCCAGGTACGCCAGCCACGCCGCCGCGCCCAGGCACTTCGATTTCTTGCGCAAATCCAGCAACAGTCTTTCGTCCGCCAGCCTCAGCGATAAAAATGTTGCGCCGTGGAACGCGAACAGCAGCACGAAAAATATTCCCGCAACGATTGTGTACGGGCTCAGCAGGTCGAAGAAAGTTCCGACGTAATGCATTTGCGCATTTATCGGCAAGCCCTGCAGCAAATTCGCCATCGCTACGCCCCACAAAAGCGCCGGTACGAAACTCCCGAAAATTATTGCGCCGTCCCAGAACGTCCGCCAGTCCGCGTTGTCTATCTTCCCGCGCAGCTCGAACGCCACGCCCCGCATGATAAGCGCCATCAGCATTAGAAACAGCGCCATGTAAAAAGTGCTGAACATCGACGCATAGAAGTGCGGGAACGCCGCGAAACTCGCTCCGCCAGCCGTTATCATCCAGACTTCGTTCGCGTCCCACACCGGCCCTATCGCGCGGATTAACTGCGTCCGCTCGGCTTCCGGCCGCCCAATCAGCAGCATTCCGACGCCGTAGTCGAACCCTTCCAGTATGAAAAATCCCGTGAAAAGTACCGCGATTAAAATAAACCACACGACGTTCAAATCCATGGCTCATTCCACCTCCTCGGTGATTTTCGTCCGATTGATAAACCGAACCGCCGCGAAGACCGCCAGCACCGCTAAAAACAAATATATCGCCGTGAATCCAATCAGCGTCGCCCAAACGTCCCACGCCGTCAGATTCGGGCTGACCGCTTCAACCGTTTTTTGCAGTCCGACGACAATCCACGGCTGCCGCCCCGCCTCGGCTATGTACCAGCCAACTGAGTTTGCGATAAACGGCAGCGGCAACAGCAGCGGCATTAATTTCAGACAGCACGCGAATTTTTTTATTTCCTCGCCGAAGTAAAACGCCAGCAGCCCCGTGACCATAACTATCGCCATCATCGCTCCGCCGACGCCGACCATTATTCTGAAACTCCAGAACAAGCCCTTAACGTCCGGCACGTAGTACCCGCTGCCGTATTTTTCAACCGCCTCGCGCTGGAGTTCGTTTATCCCCTTAATCTCGCCGCTGAATGAATTGTGCACCATGAACGTGAACAGGTACGGCACCGCAATTTCTGAATCGTTGCGCCCAGCCGCCTGATTTATGTCCGCCACGATTGCAAACGGCGCGGGATCTGCCGTCTCCCACAGCGCTTCGATTGACGAAAGTTTCATTGGATTCGCCGTCGCCAGGTACTGCGTGTGCAAATGCCCTGAGCCCATGACGCCGAAAATTCCAAACAGCGTGAACAGCACCGCGCGACGCAGCGTCCGCACGAACATTTCCCGCGAAACTTCGTCCGTCGCAATTTTCCACGCGCTCACGACTATCACTAAAAATCCCGCCGTCGTCAGCCCTGCGAAAAACGCGTGGCAGTATTCGCCCAGCACGTACGGATTCGTTACCAAATCGAAAAAGCTCGCCATGACCGCGCGCCCTTCCTGTATTTCGTAGCCAACCGGATGCTGCATGAACGAGTTTGCTACCAAAATCCAGAACGCTGAAAGGTTGCTCCCGAACGCCACTATCCAAATGCACGCGCAGTGAAGTTTCTCGCTCAGCCTGTCCCAGCCGAATACCCAGATTCCTATGAACGTCGACTCAAGGAAAAATGCCGTCAGCGCTTCGAGTGCCAGCGGCGCCCCGAATATGTCGCCCATGAACCGCGAGTATTCCGACCAGTTCATTCCAAAATGAAATTCCTGCACGATTCCCGTCACGACGCCCATTGCGAAGTTGATTAAAAATATCGTGCCGAAAAATTTCACCAGCTTTTTCAGCTTGATTCGCTCTTCGTAACTGCCGCTCTTCACGTACCACAGCTCCAGCAGCGCCACGAATATCGATAAGCCCAGCGTCACCGGCACGAACAGAAAATGATACACCGTCGTTATCGCAAACTGCAGCCGCGACAATATCAGTGCGTCCATATTTATCCCTTCTTTCGCGGAAAATTTTTTGCTGAAATAAAAAAACGCTCGGAATTTCGGGGGAAGGCGGAAATTTCCCAGCTTTGCCTATTCGCCGCAGGTTTGAAACCCGCAGCTCAAAGAATCCTGCTAAAATCAAGCAGCGAGGAATTGTTTTGAAGATTTTCCGACAGATTGAATATCGCATTTGCGAAGTTTCGCGGATTGTGCTGAAGACTGGCGCCAGCTAACGCTAAAGGGATTTGAACCCCACATAAAGCGCCACCACGAGGAATGGCGGTCGAGCCTTAACCATCACGAATTTTGCAAATTGCAATAAATGTGCAGCGTCTTAGTTCATCTGCACCTGAACCGGCTCTGCCGAAAAATTCTGCCCTCGCCCGAAACTCCGAACGAATAATTTTAATGTGACGCGGAAAAATCTTCCATAATCTCGGCGGCCGTCGCGTGCGGGTCGAACGGGAAAACGTAGTCAACCTGCGTGTTAATCAGCGCGGCGTCAATTTCGGCGGAAACTTTGTCAGCTTCGTCCTGCACTTTCTGAACAATCGCGCGGATTTTGTTGCGGTCGAAGTCAATCGTTTTGACAATTTCCACATCGTAGCGGTAGTCGGTCTGGTTGCCGTCCTTGTTGAAAACGTAGCCGGTGCCGCCGTTTTTCCTCAGCAGGCTCGAACTTTTCAGGTTGCGGAGGTCGCGCAGAGTTCCGGCGAAGGCGTGGCGTTTTCTGTTCACGTCAACGGCGGTATCCAAATCGAACGGCATTTTGGATTTCGTAGCGTGAATCGCCCGCGCGAGCTTTTCGCGTTCCTCAATCAGCACGAGCAGAATTTCCACAACTTTATTTGTATCGTAAATTTTATTATCGTAGTTCGTCACGTCCAGAACTTCATCAATCTGGTCGCCCGCCGCCTTGCTGCGGAAATGTTTTTCCGTGACGGTCATGACGTTGCTTTCTTCGCTAAGGTAGTCGGAAAAATTTTCAAACAGCGCCTCAATTTTATTCTGCGCCTGAAACGCTTCCTTCAAGTTCATAAAAATCACTCCCGCTGAATTATAGCACAGGCCGCAAATTATTACAAACTTTTTCTGAGCGCCGCCAGAGCGTCCGCGAGCCGTTTCAGCGAAGTTTCGCGCCCCAGCAGGTACAAAATTTCCACGACGCCGCCTGGCGTTACTTTCTGCCCCGAAAGCGCGATTCTCAGCGGCCACATAACCGTTCCCGTCTTAACGCCCGAACTTTCCGTGAACGCCGAAATTTTTTCGTGCAGCGCCTCGAATGTCCAATCTTCAACGCCAGAGAGAATTTCAATCACTGGCGCGATAATCTCAGCGGATTTCTCAACGGTAACCTTGTTGCGCTTGTTTACGTAAAGTTCCGCGTCGAACGGCGGCATTTCGCGCAGGAATTTAATCGCGCTGGGAATTTCACCGAGTTTAGCGACGCGCGGTTTGAGCAGGCTGGCAAGGTAAACTTTCTTCGCCGCGTCGAACTCGCCGATAAATTTATCAGCCACGGCGGCAAATTCCTCGTCAGTCATCGCCTTAAAATATTCGCCGCTCATCCAGTCGAGCTTGTTGTAGTCGAAAACCGCCGGAGATTTACTGAGCCCGTCCAGGCTGAATTTCTCAATCAGCTCCGCCATGGAAAAAATTTCCTGATTGGTTTTCGGGTTCCAGCCCAAAAGCGCGACGTAGTTCGTGATAACTTCCGGCAGGTAGCCCATTTCCACCAAATCGTTGAAACTCGTGGCGCCGTGCCGCTTGCTCAGCTTGGAAACGGTGCCGTCCTCCGCCTTGCCCATAACCGGCGCGAGGTGAATGAAAGCCGGCGGCTCCCAGCCAAAAAATTCGTAAAGCAGAACGTGCTTGGGCGTCGACGTGATAAATTCCGTGCCGCGAATTATGTGGCTGACTTCCATCAAATGGTCGTCGATAACGTTGGCGAAATTGTACGTCGGAAGCCCGTCGCTCTTCAATAAAATCTGGTCTTCAAGCTCGGCGTTGGCAATGGTTATGTTCCCGTGAATCAGGTCGAAAAAAGTCGTCTCGCCGGTCTTTGGCATTTTCTGCCGAATCGCCACGCCGTTTTCGCTCTCTTCGTAGTAGGCGTGCCCGTCCGCAACAAGCTGCTCGGCGTACTTTTTATAAATTTCCATGCGCTCGCTCTGCACGTACGGACCGAAATTCCCGCCGTGGTGCGGCCCTTCGTCCGGAATAATTTTCGCCGTCGCCAAAGTTTTTTCGATAAACTCCACAGCGTCCGGCACGTAGCGCGCGCGGTCGGTGTCCTCTATCCGAAGAATGAAATCGCCGCCCTCGTGCTTCGCGAAAAGATACGCGTAAAGCGCCGTGCGCAAATTTCCAATGTGCATGTAGCCGGTCGGGCTGGGGGCAAAACGTGTGCGAACTTTTTTCAATTTCTCGAACTTCCTTTCAGCAAATCTTTCCAGTAGCCGCAGAGCGTGCGGTACATAATCAGCGAGGACATCGCGCCAGGGTCTTCGTAGCCGATACTCTTATCGCCGAGGTAACTTGCCCTGCCGCGCCGCGCCTTAATCGTTTTGGTGAACTCAACTCCGTCACGCGCCGCCGCACTCGCCTCCGTCAGCAGTTCTTCAACATTTTTGCCGACGGTATTTTCCGGCTTGAAGCAGTCGCGAATTGGAATCAGCACGTCGAGCATTGTCTTATCGCCCTTATCCGCGTGCCCGCGCCGCTGAACGCCAGCAACTACCGCGCTGAAAACTTTTTCCAGCGTCTCAGCGTCCAGCTTTGAATTTTCGTCGACAACCTTAGCCGCCTCAAGAATACCCGTGCCGTAAAGCGGCCCCGCCGAGCCGCCGACGTTCATGACAACCGCCTCGCCAATCGTCTGCAAAATTTCCTTGAGATCTTCCTCCGAATCGTCCAGCTCTTCCAGCGCCTCCTGCGCCGCCGTAACTCCGCGCGCCATGTTCAGACCGTGGTCGCCGTCGCCTATTTTCGCGTCCAGCTGGCATAAATAATCCTTGTCCGCCAACAGCGCCCTGAAGACCGCCTCCGCCGCGTCCATTATCATTTTCCTCGCCTCTTTCGATAAAAAAATTTTTTCTGCACCAATCATACCACATATTTGAAAAGTGTGCTATAATAGCCGTGATTTTTTTTCGGAAAATGGAGATGTGTTTTTAAAATGGGACAAGGTATTGGAATTAAAGACATGCGCGCGTTTTTTGCAATAGTCGAAGAAGGAAATATCAGCCACGCCGCCCAGCGCCTCGACGTTGCTCAGCCCGCACTCAGCCGGCAGATGAAACGCCTCGAAGAAAAACTCAACGTCACACTTTTCGAGCGCGGTTCCCGCCGCATTCGCCTCACTGACGCCGGTCGCGTTCTCTACAGCCGCGTCGAAAATATTCTCGGTATGGTCGACGGCACCGTCCGCGAAATTACCGAAATCGGCACCGGCTCAAAAGGCACGATTCGCATTGGCACGATAACCAGCTCCGGCGCGCTGATTCTGCCAGACTTAATTTCCGAGTTTCGCAAGATCTATCCGAATATCACGTTTGAAATTTTTGAAGCGGAAGGCGCGCGCGTTCTGGAACTCCTCGACAGCCATCTGATTGAAATCGCTATCACGCGGACGCAGGTTGACAATCTCGCCTATGAACTTCTCGTGCTGCCGAATGAGCCGCTGGTTATGATCATGAACCGGCAAAGTGAGTGCGGCGAAGACAGCGACGTTATCAGGCTGGCGGAACTTGAAAATCAGCCGCTGATAATCCCGTTGCGCTGGAAATCGATTTTCGAGGCGAACTGTAAAAAAGCTGGCTTCGAGCCGGAAATAATCTGTGTCTCGGACAGCGTCGTACAGGATTTGCTTATGGTCAAAATGAATCTTGGCGCGGCAATGATACCAATTTCCAGCCAGAAACTTTTGACGGACGGCGACCTGATTTACAAACGCTTAGTGGAACCGGAAATGAAAACGCACACAGTCGTTTCGTGGCTGAAAAACCAGACGCTCTCGACGGCCTGCCGCAACTTTTTAGCAATGTTCAAGGAAAAATTTATGAAGGAAAATCGCGATGATGTTTGAAGAATTAAGCGTTGGACTGGCAAAATCTGTTTCGATGGTCGTCACGGAAAAAGACACGGCGCTGGCAGTGGGCTCCGGCAGCCTTGAAGTTTTAGCTACGCCCAAACTTGTCGCACTCATGGAAAATGCGGCGGCGGATTTAACAGACGAATATTTACCGCCGGAATGGACTTCGGTAGGATTTTTAATGCGCGTTTCGCACGTCGCGCCAACGCCCGTTGGAATGGAAGTCCGCGTGGAAGCCGAGCTTATCGAAATTGATGACCGGCAAATAACTTTTATGATTAAAGCCTACGACGACTGCGACGAAGTTGGAATTGCGCGCCACGAAAGATTTATCGTCGAACGCAAGAGATTTCAGTCGAAGGCGGACGCCAAAAGACACACGCGCAAAAAAAACAGTTGACAACCACCGGCGTTTGTGGTATCCTTGCAAAGTCTTAAAAAAGACTTGGAGTGGTACCCAAGTCGGTGAAGGGGACGGTTTGCTAAACCGTTAGGCTCGCAAGGGCGCGGAGGTTCGAGTCCTCTCCACTCCGCTAAATGTTTTTGAAGCTCTCCAGCTCGGAGGGCTTTTTTCGTTGCATAAAAAGTCAGACACAAAAAAACCGGAAGAACTCATTGCTGAGCTCCTCCGGTCGAATTATTTTACGCCGCGAAAATTAATCCGCGCGAATTGTTTTTAGCTCCAGGTCTGGTTGGTAGTGGACGCGGTGTAAACCTGATAGCTGCCGTCGCCCTTGTTGACTTCAACCTGAGCGCCGTTGGCATTCTTAATCGTGAGGGTACCGCCGCCGGATTCCGCCTTGAGCTGAATCTGCACATCGTCGCCGTTGAAGTACGCCTGTCCCTGTACGAGGTCATCAAGCGTAATATCGCCGAGGCGGATACGGTCGTTGGCGGCGTCGAAGCCGGTAATTGTGTCGTTGCTGCCGCACTTGGTGAAGAAGAACATGTCGGTGCCGGCGCCCGCGATAAGCTCGTTGTTGCCGTAGCCGCCGCCCCAGAGACTTGAGCTGTTGCCTTCGCCGCCGGCCGTGATTGTGTTGTCGCCAGCGCCGCCAGCCAAAGTCAGCTGCGCGTTCGTTGCCGCAGAAGCGTCGATTACGCCAATGCCTTCGTAAACCTTGCCGTGATGTCCGTCGAGCCAGACAGCAACGTTATCTTCAGTCGCCGCAATGCTGAGAGTGTCAGCCGCGCCTTCCTGGTTACCAACATACACGAACGTTTCCTTGTCGTAGGTGAAGTTGTTCTTCGCGCCGGAAGTCTGTCCAACCTGCATGATTCTTTCTTCGCCGTCGTAGCCCAGCTGGTAAAGAATCTTGTTGTTCGCGTTAATGCCGGCGTCTTCGTGAAGAGTGAGCTTGCTGTTGCCGTCAACCTTAATTTCGATATTGTTGCCGTTCGCGGTGATAGCGCTCGTGCCTTCCTGCCAGTTGTAAACAATAATCTTGTCCGCCGCAACTTTGTCCGCGTCGGAGGCGCTGCCCTGGTAGTAGCCGAAGTTGTCAACAATGTCGCTGCCGTCGTTTTCAAGACCGAAGTAAATCGTGCTGCCTGCAACGCTGGTCGAAGTGCCGCCGCTGACAATGCTGTCGTTGCCGCCGCCCAGCGAAACGTGCTTGCGGGAATCAGCGCTCGCCGTGCCGCCCAGTACCAGAACGTCCTTGTCGCCGGTGCCTACCAGCGTCGCCGCGCCGCTGTTGTTGAGTACCACGTTGTGAATATTCTCGTAGTTGCCGCCGTTAAGGCTAATCGTGTCGGCAATGTCGTTAACGCCGTCGGTGAAGGTCAGCGTCGCGTTCACGTCCGCCGCCGTGTAGTACATGTCCGCAATGTCGTCGTTGCTGGTAATCTGCACGTTCTTGCTGCTGCGGAGGTAGCTGAGTTTAGTGCTGTCGTCGGGCGTGCCAAGCAGCAGGTCGAAGACTTCGGTCGCGCTGTCGTTGTCAACGAAGTAAATCGTGTCGTTGGAATTGTGCGCGATGAGCGTGTCTTCTTTGTTGTCGAAGGTCAGCGCTCTGGCGTCGGTGTTGAGGATGTTGTTGCCGCTGGCGTTGTCGAAGCCGAACTCAAAGTTGTGGATGTAGGTTCTGCCGCCGCCCAGCTGTACAACTGCGCCTTCCTCTTTCTTAGAGTCGTTCGCCGCAGTGATATAAATTTCGTCGCTGCCGGAGCCCGCGTTCACGGTGTCGTTGCCGCCCACGAAAATCGTATCGTTGCCGCTGGAGCCAACAACGCTGTCGCTCGCGCCGTCGTTCTGGTCAGCAACCATGAGCACGGCGCCTTCGCTGAATGCGTTGGTGTTGACGTTGCCGCCGTCAGCCGCCGCCCAGGTCAGCTTGTGAATATCCTGCGCGCTGCTGTCGGTGAAGCGGACGTTCAGCGCGCTGACAGTTGCGTCGGAGCTGGTATCCGCGCTGTTGAGCGTGAATTTGCCGCCGCCTGCAATGTTAATCGTGTTGTCCTTAACGGTAATCTTGTCGACGAGAGTTTGGGCGTCGAGGTTCTTGTTAATATCCGCGAGCTTGCTGGCAACAAGTACGTCGCCCTGAGCCGCGCTGTAATCGCTAATCGCATAAGCACCGTTCGCGTCGAAGAAATAATCTGCGCCAGCGCCGCCGGTAACTTTGTCGCCCTTCTTCGCGGCGATGGAGTCGTTGCCCGCGCCGCCGATAAGCGTAGCCGTGCCGCCTTCGTTAGCAAGGTAGGAACCGACGCTGCCGGCCTGCGCGTAGTTGTTGCCGCGAGCGTTCGCGCCGAATTTGATATAGTTAGCGTTGTTGCCGCCGAGGACGGTGTGATTGACGCCGGTCGTGCCGGTAAGCGGGTCAATCGCCACGACGCTGGGCGAACCCTTGCTCACGTCGATAACGGAAGTGCGGATGCTCGTGTCGGAGTCTTCAAAGATAACAATATTGTCATTGGTGAAGGACTGGAGCGTAACGGCGGTGAGGTCGTCGGAATTAAGCGCCGCGTCGCCGTAAATGTTGATACCGCCTTCGACGCTGGAAGATGCCGAAGTGGAATCGCTGGCGTTTTCGTAGCCCGCAACCGTGGAGCTCGGTGCGCCGGAATTTTCCGTGCCGAGTTTCTGATAAAGTGCAAAAACCGGCTGAGAAGCTGCCAGGGCGGCGGCTTCAACGGAATCGATAACGCCTTCGCGCGCGTCTTCGTTTTCTTTTACGCTCTTTTCGACGGCGGATGCGTTGCCGTGCTGGTCGAAGGTGATATAGCCGAGCGTTTCGGTTACGGCGACTGCCGCGCTCTTGCCAATCTTGTAATTGCCGCCGGAAACGGTGAGCGTATCGCCGGTGCCGAAGCTGACGCCGGTAAGCGTGACGTTGGAGCCGTTGACGCTGAGCGCTAACGGGTCACCTGTATAAGTCGCGTCTTCGCCAATTTCAACAGTCGTATTGTTGACATTGAGCGTAACGGCGGTGTCGTAATCGGGCATTTCGTACGTGACAACAAATTTATCGTCGCTGCTGGTGTTAATCGTCGTGGCAACGGCAACATCGTAGAATCCGGTAACCTTATCGTCGCCGTTGGTGAAAACCATAACGTCATCAATATCGTCCGCGTCCGCCGCCGCCAGAGTTACGCCAGCGCCGTTGACTGTGACAGCCGCCGTAGTTTTTTCCGTATCAGCGAAAGTGAGAGCCGCCGAGCCGCCGGTAATAACGATATTGTCGCCGTTCTGAACTTCCTGCACATTAACAACCGGCGAATCTTCGTAGAAGAGGAATCTAGCGTCGGCGCGTGCGCTGTTGGAATAGGTGTAGTCGTTGAGCTTGAAGCTGTTGTCGCCGTTAACGGTAATGTAACCTTCGCTCACGCCGGAAATCGCAGCGATACCAGCGTTGTGCGCTTTTTCTTCGAGCGTGAAGGTAACGCCGTTTTCGTTGTTGCCGTCGTACGCAACATCAATGCCGTTGACTTTAATTGTAGCGTCAGAGTTAGAAACGTTGACAACGGCCGCGCCGGAATCTGCGGAGGAAGTGCCGAGAACTTCGAGCGTGGAATCAGAATCAGCGGAAACTGTAACGTTGCCTGTTGCGTCGAAGAATAATTCAGAAACTCCTCCGTTGACAGGGCTTGAGGTACCAGGAATGGTAAATTCTTCGACAGCGGCGTTTTTAATCGTCCAGGTTGCGTCGCCAACGGTAAGACCGTTAACAGTAGCTCTGTCTGCAACAGTCGACAGGGTGATATTATCAGAAAGTCCCTGAATAGAACTAATGACATTACCATTGGATTTGTCAGCGGTGATAATCGCGCGGGTGCCGTCGCTGTCAGCTGCTCCGCCAAATTCAATAAACTGAGCTCCAACACCAACTGCTCCAGCTTTAGCAGTCCAGCTGCCGCCAGCCGCGAGGGAAGTTGCGTGAATAACTTCATCTTCCACAACGGAAACCTGCGCGCCCTTGGAAACTGTCAGCACGTCGCCGGTCGTTCCGGAAGTGAAGGTAACATTCTTGCCGGAGTCGAGCGTAGCGGAGCCGGAATATCTGTCGTCGCTGGTGAGCGTAACATTTCCGTCCGTGTCGAACACAGCGAAATCGTCAAAGTTATCGTCGTAGCCGGCAATATCCCAGGTTGCCTTGCCGTTCACGTTAATATCGCCTGCCGTGAGGGAAGTGCTGGTATCTTCAGCATTAACCACAAGGGTGCCGCTTGAGAAGTTAGCCTTAGCAATGCTGCTTCCGTCGCTGGAGTCGGCGGTAAGAGTAACAGCGCCGGAGGCGGAATGAGCCCAGGTCTTGCCAGCATAGGAAACCTCGTTGGCATTGGCAACCCATTTGCCGTTGGCGTCAAGGGAGTCGACAGCGACAATGGCGGCGTCGGAGCCGGAGCCTTCGATAGTGGCGGTGGCGGCGGAATTAAGAACAACGGAATCGGAATTGACGGAGATAGTGGCGCCATCTTCGGCAACGGTGAGTTCAACGCCGTCGTCAGCGCCTTCGATAGTGGAATTGGCTTTGGCGGCGCCTTGGATAGTGACGCCGTTGACGGCGATAAGGTCAGAGCCGGCGGAAGAGTCTTTGGAGGCAAAGAGGAGGGTGCCTTCGTCAAGGGCGGCGGAAAGAACAGAGCTGGCAGAGTCGGCGGCGGAAAGGTAAACGTCACCGTCGGCGAAGTAGGCAGCCCTGTCATAAGAGAGAGCGGTGTCAGAGGAATCGTTGAGAATCCAGTGCTGTTTATCGTCGATAGAATTGAGAGTAACAGCGCCCTCAGCCTGGGCGATAACAACGCCGGCGGTTACAGCCCCAAGGCTGACGGTACCGCCCTTGTCGGCGGTGGAGTAGTCGAGGTTGGCGTCGTTGAGGTTAAGAGTGACGTGCTTACTCTCGGCAGTAAGAGCAATATCGCCGTGGAGACCAATGAGCGCGGCGGTGTCGCTTTCTGCGGAAACAATGACGTATTCGCCGTCTTCGAGACCGGAGACAGTGCCAACGCCTTTAAGTACGAAGTCTTCGCCGGTACCGCCAATAAATGCGGGCGAGGCAAGGGAAGTGTTTTCAGTGTCACCGTCGGTAACGGCTTCCTGAATGGTAACGGGCGAATCAGTACTGGAATCGGAATCGCTGAACTGGTAGTAGGCGGTAACGGTGGCGGTTTGCTCGTGAGTCCAGTTCTCGCCGTCGTAAGTATATGTAACGCCGTCAACTTCCTGCGTGTCGCCTTTGTCGGCGGTGTAGTACTCAGCAACAATGGCGGCGGCGGTATCAGAATCGGCGTTTTCGGTAACTTTGTCGCCGTAGTACCAAACGCCGTTGTCAGCGTTATAGGTGTAGGTGACGCCGTCGAGTTCGCGCGTATCGCCGTCGCTGGGCATATAGTAAGCGGCGAGAATCGCGCTGGCAACAGCCTCATCAGCGGCAACGGATTCGGTGCTGACATAAGACCATTCGCCGTTGTCAGCGTCATAGGTGTAGGTGACGCCGTCAACTTCCTGCGTAGCGCCGTCAGCGGGAAGATAGTCTTTAATAATAGCGGCGGCGACTTCATTGGTAGCGGTTTTGGTAACTTCGTCCTCGTAAGTCCAGTTATAGTCGGCTGCCTGATAAGTATAAGTTTTGCCGTCAACGTCAGCGGTAGCGCCGTCGCTGGGAATGTAGTAAGCGGAGAGGATAGCGGTAACGATTCCGTCGTCAGCGGCGACAGGGGTAGTAATGGTAGTGTCATACGTCCATTCGCCGTCAACCTGAGTGTATTCAGTGCCGTCGTAGGTAACTTTGTCAGCAACGGTAGTGGCGGCGTCAACGATGTCAGCGATACGCGCGGCGTCGGTTACAGTTTCGGTGACAGTGGTGGTAGTGTCGTACGTCCATTTGCCGTTGGAATAGATGTATTTAGTGCCGTCGTAGGTAACTTCGTCAGCAACGGTAGTGGCGGCGTCAACGATGTCAGCGATACGCGCGGCGTCGGTTACAATTTCGGTGACAGTGGTGGTAGTGGCGTACGTCCAGTTGCCGTTAGTATAAGTGTAAGTTATACCGTTAAGGGTAGTTTCAGTGTCAACAGTGGTAGCCGCGGCAACGATGTCAGCGATAACAGAAACGTCGGTTTCGGTTTCGGTAACATTTTCTAAGTAGCTCCAGGACTCGGTGGCGGCGTCATAGGTGTAGGTAACGCCGTCAACGTCAACGCTGGCGCCGTCGGTTATTAACGCGGCGAGAATACCGGCGATAGTAGCGGTGTCGGTAACGACTTCGCTGGCGGAATCGAGCCAGTTCGCGCCGTCATAAGTATAAGTTTCGTTGTCAAAATCAACGCTGGGGCCGTCGGTGAGGTTTTTAGTGAGGTAGGCTTCAACGGCAGCGGCGGCAATCGCGCTGTCAGAGGCGGCGGTTTGTTCTTCGGTAGTGATGTACGTCCAGAAATCGCCGTCCTTAGTGTAAGTGGTGCCGTTTACAGTGACTTCGGATTCGACGGTAGTAGCCGCTTCAGTTATAGTGTCAATGAGTTCGGCGTCAGTGACAGTGGTGGTAGTAGTAACTTCGGTGTCATAAGTCCAGTTGCCGCCAATATAAGTGTAAGTAATGCCGTCAAGGGTAGTTTCGGAGTCAACGGTGGTAGCTGCGGCGGCGATAGCGTCAACGAGGGCGGTGTCGGTGACGGTAGCGGTAGTGGAGACTTCAGTTTTATACGTCCAGTTGCCGTCAATATAAGTGTAGGTTATACCGTCAAGGGTAGTTTCAGAGTCGACAGTAGAGGCGGCGGCGGTTATGGCGTCAATGAGTTCGGCGTCAGTGACGGTAGTTGTAGTGGTGACTTCAGTTTCATACGTCCATTTTTCACCGTTATAGGTATATGTAACGCCGTCGTAGTCCTGCGTATCGCCAACGCTGAGGACAGATTCGAGGTAGGCGGCGTAAGCGGCAGCGGCGTGTTCTTCGTCAGCGGTAAGGGTTTCAGTGTCAGTGTAAGTCCAGTTACCGTCAGTATAAGTGTAAGTAACACCGTCGTAGTCGACAGTTTCTCCTTCGGCAGGGAGGTATATCTCGGCGAGAGTTGTAAGGGTATCGGTATCAGTAAGAATTAAAGTGGTTTCTGAAGGGTAAGTCCATTCGCCGTTGGTATAAGTGTAAGTAACTCCTTCGTAGGTCTGAGTGTCGCCTTCTTCGGGGTCATAAAGGTCGAAGAGAGCCTCAGCAATTTCAGCGGTAGCGGCGGCGGTGGTATCTGTTTCATAAGTCCAGTTGCCGTCATTATAAGTGTAGGTTATACCGTCAATTTCCTGCGTGTCGCCTTCTTCGGGTTCATAGAAAGCCTCAAGTGCCTCAATAACGGCGGCATCTGTTTCGGTAACTGTCGAAGTTTCGCCGGTTTCAGTGGAAGTGCCTTCAACTACGACGTTGCTTTCCGACGCGCTTACAGTCGGGGTATCGGGAAGAGCAAAGAGCTGCATATCCAAACCAAAGATTTTTTCAGTCATGTTAATTCATTCCTCCGAAAAAATTTTTCTAACATTAGTCGCGAACCTGGTAGACGCCTTCGCGCCAGTTTTCATGCTATATGGTCGTCATTCGCGACTAACAACGACAACGTACAGCAATATCTCCACGAACGCCAATCACTAATCCGAACGCGCGGAAAAGCTGGTTTCGTCGGCAAAATTGATACTGTTCAAAGACCACTTCCCCTCTCGCGATTTTGGCGGCGTTAAAAATTGCATAAAAATAGACAACCGTGCGAAACAACCGCCCGATTTAACGCCTATTTATACCAAAAAATTAATCTATCGTCAAGTTGCAATTCAGCCGCTGATCTTTTCAATCTCCGCCGCGATTTTACTGCAGATTCTTTCAAGCTGCGCCTTGCTGGGGCCTTCCGCCATGACGCGAACAAGCGGCTCAGTGCCGGACGCGCGAACCAAAATTCTGCCGCTCGCGCCAATCTCGGTTTCGCCTTCGGTTATCGCGCGCTGAACTTCCTCCGCCGTCTTGTAAATATTTTTATCCCGCACGCGAATGTTAATCAGAACCTGCGGGAAAGTCGTCATCATCGCGTTGAGTTCCGCCGCCGTCTTACCGGATTTTTTCATCGCCGTCAAAACCTGCAGCGCGGTAATCAAACCGTCGCCGGTCGTCGAAAATTCGCTGAAAATAATGTGCCCGCTCTGTTCGCCGCCCAGCGTGTAACCGTTCGCGCGCATATTTTCCAAAACGTACCTGTCACCAACCGCCGTGACTTCGTAGCGCCCGCCGAGATTTTCTATCGCCTCGCGGAACCCGATATTCGCCATGACCGTCGTAACAACCGTGTTCCGCGCGAGAGTTCCAGCGTCCATCATCAGCTTGGCGCACATAATCAGAATGTGGTCGCCGTCAATCAGCTCGCCGCGTTCGTCAATACAAAGGCACCTGTCCGCGTCGCCGTCGTGCGCAATTCCAATATCCGCCTTCCTGCGCAGAACTTCCAGCCGCAAATTCTGAATGTGCGTCGACCCGCAATCGTCGTTTATGTTCAGACCGTTGGGCTTGTCGCCGAGCAGAATAACTTCCGCGCCAAGACGCTTGAGAACTGCCGGCATTGCCTCATACGCTGCGCCGTTCGCGCAGTCCAGAACGATTTTCATTCCGTCGAATCGCGCGGAAGTCGTGCCCGCCACGAAATTTATGTATTCCTCAAGCAAATCGTGCCGGTATTCAATATCGCCAATCTTCGCGCCGGTCGGCCGCTGAAAGGTGTCGTTGAACTTAATCTCGTTGACAATGCTGGCAATTTCGTCCTCGGTCGCGTCGGGGAGCTTGTAGCCGTCGCCGCCGAAAAATTTTATCCCGTTGTCGTAGAAAGGGTTGTGCGAGGCGCTGATAACCACGCCAGCCGCCGCGTGAATTTTTTTGACAAGGTAAGCAATCGCCGGCGTCGGAATAATCCCAGCGGTAACCGCGCGCCCGCCAGCCGAGCAAATCCCAGCCATGAGCGCCGCCTCGAACATTTCGCCCGAAATTCTGGTGTCGCGCCCAATTAAAATTTTCGGCTTGTCTTCCGAGCGCTTACCAAAATACAAAGTTGCCGCGCGCCCCAGCCTGTACGCAAGTTCCGGCTGAAGTTCGGTGTTAGCCTCGCCGCGCACGCCGTCCGTTCCAAATAATCTCGACATTGAAATTCCTCCCAGTTTAAATTTTTCCCGTGAAATCGGGCTTGCCATTTTTATCGTCGCACGCCATCCGGCAGTTGGGAAAATTACTGCAGCCCCAGAAATATTGCCTGTCGCTCTTGCGCTGGCGCCGCACCATGACGCCGGTTTTACAGCGCGGACAGACGACGGTATTTTTCTCCGCCGGTTTCATTGTAACGGTCTCCGCCTTCCTGCAGAGCTCACGGGTAAGTTTTACCTGCCCCGCCAGAAAATCTTCGAGCGTGCCTTCGCCCTCGCTCATGGAGTGCAGTTTGTCTTCCCAAATCGCCGTGGCGTCGGGGTAAATAATTTCGTCCGGCAGAATGTCAATCAGCATAAACGCCTTTTCCGTCGGCTGAAGAATTTTTTTGCCGGTGAAACTGAGAAAGCCGCGCCCAATCAAATCGTCAATGATAGCGGCGCGCGTGGATTCGGTGCCAATCCCGTAAACGTCCCTGAGCTGCTGCTGGACGGCGGGATTTTTAACGTACTTGTGAATTTCCTTCATGCCCTGCACGAGGCTCGACGCGGTAAAACGTACCGGCGGCTTCGTGACAGATTTTTTCAGCTCAGAATTTTTGTAAGTGGCATCGTCGCCCGCTCTGAGCGTGGGCAAAGTCTGCGCAATTTCGTCGTCAGCCCTGAAGGTCGGCGCGCTGTAAAATTCACGCCAGCCGATTTGCTTGACGGCTCTGTCGCGCGCGCTGAAAGTTTCGCCCTTGTAGCTGACGGCAACGGCGGTTTCGTCGTAGACGTGGACGGGGTAAAACTGCACGGCGTAGTTGCTGGCGATAAGGCGGTAAACGTTGGCCTCGACGGCGCTGAGCTTGCCGGTGGCTTTTTTCGTTGTAGGGATAATCGCGTGGTGCGCGGTGATTTTTTTGTTGTTCCAGGCGCGGCTTTTAATTTTGGCGTCGGCGTGCGTGACGAGATTTTTCAAAGTTTCGTCGCTGGTTGCTGAGAGGTTAGCGAGAATTTTGCGCGCGTCGCCGAACTGGGAAGTCGGCAGGTATTCGCAGTCAGAGCGCGGATAGGTGGTGAACTTTTTTTCATAGAGGGATTGAGCGGCGTCAAGAACCTGCTGGGGCGTGTAGCCAAACTTTTTACCGGCGGCGATTTGAAGCGTCGACAGGGAAAAGGGCAGCGGGTTGAAATCTTTTTTCTCGGTGGTCTTGCATGAAGAAATTCTGGCGTCGAAGGGCGCGGCAGAAAATTTTTTAGCGTAAGTTTCAGCGAAAGTTTTATCGATTAGCCTGCCTTCCGCGTCGAAAGATTTACCGGCGGGCTCAGGTTTCCACTGGGCAACGAAGGTGCCGTTTTTGTGCTGGAACTGCGCGAAGATGTTGAAAAAGTCTACGGGCTTGAAGTTTTGAATTTCGCGTTCGCGGCGGACGACAAGGGCGAGCGTGGGAGTTTTGACGCGGCCGATTGGAAAAACTTCGTCGTGCCCGAAACGGCGGGCGGCGAGTGTGTAGGCGCGCGAAAGATTCATGCCGATTAGCCAGTCGGCGCGGGAACGAGCCAGCGCGCTTTGCTTGAGGTTGAAGAAGTCGGCGTTGTCGCGCAGGTCAGCGTTGGCGCGTCTGATACTGTTTTCGTCGAGCGCGTTCAGCAGAATGCGGCGGACGGGCTTTTTGTTGCCGAGGAACTCCAAAACTTCGTCAACCAGCAACTGGCCTTCGCGGTCGGGGTCGCCAGCGTGAACAATCTCGTCCGCCTGCGCGATAAGTTTTTTGACGACTTTGAATTGGTCAGCAACCTTCGGCTCAACTTCGAGCTTCCAGATTTTGGGCACGATAGGCAAATCTTCAGCGCGCCAGTTTTTGTAGCGAGGGTCGTAGCCGCTTGGGTCAACCTGACGCAGGACGTGCCCGACCAGCCACGTGACAATTCCGCCCGAAGTTTTTATGTAGCCGTCGCCTTTCTGCGGATTTTCCAGGCAGTAAGCCAGCTCGCGCGCCATCGAAGGTTTTTCGGCGATGTACAGTCTCAAATCATCACTTCCCCAAAAATGTAAATGACTTTTTCTACCAGCGGCGCGCGAAATCCTTTTTTCTTGACAGCGGGGAATTTACGTGGTATAGTATCGCCGTTGATTGACATGGAAAGTTGTCCGAGTTGGTCGAAGGAGCACGACTGGAAATCGTGTAAGCGTTGATAGCGCTTCAAGAGTTCGAATCTCTTACTTTCCGTTTAAATATTGCATTACGCTTTAGGCAAATTTATTTTGCGATTATAAGCGTTGGATTGAAATGAACCGTCGAGACGCTAACAGCGTTTACATGGTTAAAAAGTCGCGACTGTGAGCGCAGAGACTTGATTCTCCGAACAAATAACCCGTACTGACAATATCGCCAGGGCATACGCAGCAACGATAGTCCATTGTAGCGCGGTAGGCTTCGGATTATGGGGTCAAGTTTTTGCGGTGACAGCCGCGATTTTTTGTTGCATAAAAAAAGCCGCCGCTTACGGCAGCTCTGAAATTCAATTTTATTTCGCCGTCAACTTTTTCACGCGCGCGTTGAACTCCGCGATAATTTTTTCTTCGTCCAGCGTTTTCAGCTCGCGCTTCTCCATTAAAATTTTTCCGTCGACGATAACCGTATCCGCCGACGCCGCGTTCGCCGAGTAAACCAAAAGCGAAACTGGATTTATAACCGGCTGCCACTCCGCGCCGCTCATATCGAACAGCGTAATATCCGCCTTGTAACCGGCTTCGAGCTTACCAATATCGCTGATACCGACAGCCGCCGCGCCGTATTCCGTCGCCATTTTCAGCGCTTCGGGCGCGGGGATAACGAGCGGGTCAAGCAGTTCAGCTTTGTTAAGGATCGCCGCCAGCCGAATTTCCTCAAGCATATCGAGATTGTTATTGCTGGAGGCGCCGTCCGTGCCGAGCCCGACCGTGATGCCATTGCTCAAAAGTTTAGGAATCGGCGCAATGCCGCTGGCGAGTTTCATGTTACTGCCTGGGTTGTGCGCCACGCGGACATTTTTCGCGCGCATAATTTCAATTTCGTTATCGCTGAGGTGGACGCAGTGCGCCGCTAAAAATCCTAAATCCAGCAGACCGGTTTCAGCGACAACTTCAAAGGGGCGCCTGCCGTGTTCCTTGACGCAGCTGTTAATTTCGTCGAGCGTCTCGTTCATGTGCATATGAATTTCGGCGCCGAGCTTACCGGCGGTGTCAGCGATTTTTTTCAGATAATCCGGCGGGCAGGTGTAAACGGCGTGCGGACCGAACATGACTTTGATTCTGCCTCCAGCCTTGCCGTGCCAGTCTTTGAACAGCTCAACATTTTGCGCGAGCCGTTTTTCATCACCAAAAATTTCACAGCGAGACAGCACGCCGCGCATTCCAGATTTTTCGACAACCTGCGCGACTTCCTCCATATTCGGACCGTACATGTCAGCGAAAGTCGTCGTGCCGCCCTTAATCATCTCGACCGCCGCCAGCTCAGCGCCCGCGCGAATATCGTGGCGGTTCATTTTGTCTTCAATTGGCCAGATATATTTGTTGAGCCAGTCCATAAGCGCCATATCGTCAGCGTAACTGCGCAGCAGCGTCATTGAAGCGTGAGTGTGCGCGTTAATAAAGCCAGGCACAGCGAATTTCCCGCGCCCGTCGATAACCGTTGCGGCGGCGGCTGGCGAATTGTCGATTCTGGAAATTTTGTCGCCGGTTATGAAAATATTGGCGACTTCGACCGCCCCGTCGGGCTTGAACACGTGAGCATTTTTAATAACTATGTCAGCGGACATTTTTTTCCCTCCTGTAGCAAAATTTGGAAAGGCAGCGAGCGCCATGAAACCGACGGCTCCCTTGATAAAATTGCGCCTTGAAATTTCCATAGCTCAAATCCCCAGATAAGCGCGCTGAGCGTCGGTGAGCGTGTCAATCTGAACGCCAATCGCGTCTAGCTTAATTTCAGCGATTTTGTTGTTGATTTCGTCGGGCATGAGGTAAACTTTTTTGTCAAGCCTGTCGTGGTTGTGGAGAATGTGCGCGCAGCTGAAAAACTGAACGGCGAAACTCAAATCCATAATTTCAGCGGGGTGACCGTCGCCGGAAGCTAAGTTGACGAGCCTTCCTTCAGCCAGCAGGTAAATTCTGCGGCCGTCGTGCTGGAGAAATTCTTCAATATTGTGGCGGACGGTGCGGCGGCTGACGGAAAGTTCTTCGAGCTGGGGAATGTTAATTTCAACATCGAAGTGACCGGAATTGGCGAGGACTACGCCGTTTTTCATCAGCGGGAAATGTTCCGCCGTGATAACGTCCTTGTCGCCGGTGAGCGTCAGGAAAATATCGCCGACCTTCGCCGCCTCGCTCATGGGCATGACGCGGAAGCCGTCGAAAACCGCCTCGACAGCCTTAATCGGATCGACTTCGGTAATGATAACGCTGGCGCCGAGGCCCTTCGCGCGCATAGCGGCGCCCTTGCCGCACCAGCCGTAGCCAGCGATAACGACGTTTTTGCCGGCGATAACCAGATTCGTCGTGCGCATAATCCCGTCCCACGTCGACTGACCAGTCCCGTAGCGGTTGTCGAAAAGATATTTGCAGTAGGCGTCGTTGGCGGCAATCATCGGGAAAGGAAGTTCGCCGCGTTTTTCCAGCGCGCGCAGCCTGTAAACGCCGGTTGTAGTTTCCTCAGAGCCGCCAAGAATTTTCGGGATAACGTCGCGGTGTTTCGTCAGCAAAAGATTTACGAAGTCGCCGCCGTCATCTATGAAAATGTCCGGCGCAAATTCTATCGCGCGCTCGATAAAATTTTCGTACTCCTCGGCGGTGCAGGCGTGCTTAGCGTAAACCGTCAGGCCGTCTTCTACCAGCGCCGCCGCAACATCGTCCTGCGTGGAAAGCGGGTTGCAGCCGGTGAGCACAACTTCCGCGCCCGCCGCCTTGAAAACTTCCGCCATGTACGCAGTCTTCGCCTCGACGTGCAAAGTCATAGAAATTTTTTTGCCGGCGAACGGTTTCGACTGCGAAAATTCCCGCTCGATTGCCGACATTACCGGCATGAAATTTTTTACCCAGTTAATTTTGTCGTGCCCGCCAGAAGCAAGCGCCATGTTCGCTACGATTGAGTTCATTTTTAATTCATTCCTTCGCTAAAAATTTTTTCGTGGTGCGTAACGTCGACGTGCAGCGGCGTCACCGAAACGAAACCCTGTTCAACCGCGAAAATATCCGTGCCATCGCTCCTGTCAAGGTCGATAACGTCGCCGCGTATCTCAAAAAATTTCCGCCCGTCAATCTCGTGGCTGATAAAAGCGTTGACGTAGTCGCGCCGCCCCAGCCTGCTGAATTTAAATTCGGCGGAACTTGCGCGATACTTTTTAGGAAAGTTGACGTTCAGGAAAAAGTTTTCGCCGCTGTTAATCTGCTCAGAAAAATATTTCGCCGTGACAGCCGCCACTTCCTCAAAAGAAATTTCCGACGCCACGTCCCTTGAAACCGCCAGCGCCGGAATATCGTGCAGAAAACCTTCGAGCGCGCCGCCGACAGTGCCAGAGTACAAAACGTCCGTCGCTAGATTCGCGCCGTCGTTAATGCCGGAAATCACCGCGTCAATTTTATCAGCCGCCATCGCCTCCATGTAAATTTTCACGCAGTCGGTAGGAGTGCCGTCAATCGTCCACGCCTCGCAAACGGGATTTTCTACGCGCCGGTATTCCATTTTCCTGTGAATCGTCATCGCGTGCGCAACGCCGCTCTGCTGGCTCATCGGCGCCGCCACTACCACTTCAAAATTTTTCAGCGCCCGCGCCATAGCCCAGAGTCCCGCGCCGTCTATCCCGTCGTCATTCGTCAGCAAAATTTTCATCGTCCACGCTCCCCAAACTGCTAATAATTTCCCGCACGGCGTCCACGCTCTCCGCGCCGTTAAATTTCTTCCTGAACTCCGCGCCGCCGCGAAACCCCTTAGTGTACCAGGCAGCGTGCTGGCGCATTTCGCGGACGCCAACGTATTCGCCCTTGAAGCCGATTAGCTTTTCAAAGTGCCTCCGCATAACTTCAACGCGCTCAGCCAGACTCGGCGGCGGATTTTTTTTGCCGGTGCGAAAATATTCCAGCAGCCTGCCGATAAGCCACGGGTTGCCCTGCGCTGCGCGACCAACCATAACGCCGTCCGCGCCGGTAACTTTTAAAATTTTGTCGAGCGAATCGAAATCCCGCACGTCGCCGTTGGCAATGACGGGAATTTTCACGGCGGCTTTGACGCGGGCAATTTCCTCCCAGTTCGCCGCGCCGGAATAAAACTGCGGCCGCGTCCTGCCGTGCACAGCTACGAAGTCAACGCCAGCACTTTCAGCAACCTTCGCAATTTCCACGGCGTTGAAATTTTCGTCGTAGCCGAGCCGGAGTTTCGCGCTGACGGGAATTTTCACAGCCTGACGAATTGCGCTGAGAATTTTTCCGACGAGCGCCGGATTTTTCATGAGCGCTGAGCCTTCGCCGTTCTTAACAATCTTCGGCGCGGGACAGCCCAGGTTGAAATCGATAACCGCCGCCGTGCCGAGGTCTTCAATAAATTTCGCCGCCTCAGCGCAGGTCGCGGGATTGGAACCGAAAATCTGAATTGCGATTGGGCGTTCAGCCGCGTCGGTCTGGAGCATTTCCAAAGTTTTTTCGTTGCGGTAGTGAATGCCGTTGGCGCTGACCATTTCCGAAAACATCAGCGAATTGCCGCCGAGTTCGCGAACGATTAGCCGGAACGCCGAGTCCGTCACGCCCGCCATTGGCGCTAAGAAAACCGGCGCGCTGAAAATTTCTTCAAGCGTCATCGTCTGCCTCTATCACATTTTCCGCTGTTGGTCGAGCTGTTCGCGATTCTCACTTTGTATGCTGCTGTACCGTCTTTTAGCTTGAGACCTTCCAATTTATCGCCGATTAAATTTCCATTTTCAAGCTCGTCCGTAACGGTTTTAATGTCCGCCATGATTTTCAGATATTTTTTCTTGCGAATGTAAAAATCAGTGTCTGTTTTGAATCGCTTTGTCGGTATGACTTCCATTAAAGGTCTCCTGTTCAATCAGCGCGTTCATTTCGGCGAAGAAATCTTTAAGCGTAGGCTCAGGAATTTTTCCCGCGCGCATTTCCTTAACTTCTCTGCAGGCGTCAATTATCGATTTTTCGACGGAAATATAGCGGTCATCTTTCATGACAATTCCTCCTCAAGATTTATTTCGCTCGTACAAAACACGCAGGCCGCTCAGCGTCAGGAAGTGGTCAATCCTGTCAATCGTCCTGGACTCCCTGTGAATCATCTTGGCGAGCCCGCCGGTCGCGATAACTTTTGCGTGCCAGTCGTCGCCCATTTCCGCGCGAATCCTGCGGACAATCTCGTCAATCTGCCCGACGTAGCCGTAAATAATCCCCGCCTGCATACCGGTGACGGTGTTGCGGCAGATAATGCTTTTGGGCGGCACGAGCTCAATGCGCGGGAGCTTGGCGGTGGACGTGAACAGCGAATCAGCGGCGGACATCAGACCAGGCGCAATGACGCCGCCTAAAAAATCTCCGTTCTCCGCCACAACGTCAATCGTCGTCGCCGTGCCAATATCGATAACAATCAGCGGCCCGCCGTAGTGCTCGAACGCGCCGACCGCGTTTACGATTCTGTCAGCGCCAATCGCGCGCGGATTTTCGTAGTTAATCCTTATGCCGGTTCTAATTCCTGGACCGACGAGCAGCGGGTGAACTTTGAAGTAGCGCTCGCACATTTTCTGAAACGGCACGACCAGCGGCGGCACGACCGACGAAATAATTATGTCGCTCACGTCGTTAATGTTGACGTTCTGATAGCGGAACAAATCGTTAATCAGCATTCCGTATTCGTCGCCGGTTTTCTGGCGGTCAGTGGAAATGCGCCAGTGCTTCATGAGGTTTTTGCCCTCGTAAGTTCCCATGACGATGTTGCTGTTGCCGATGTCGATAACCAGTAGCAAAATTTACGCACCGCCCTTCGATTTGGCAACGTCGACCCAGCCCGCGCTTTTAATATATTTTTCCAGCTCAGCCAGCGTGAGCTTGACAACGCTGCGGTCATTTCCGGCGGCGGGGTAAACAAAATCGTAGCGCTTCAGCGAGGCGTCAAGGTAAATCGGAACGCCTTCGTTTACCGCGAACGGGCAGACGCCGCCAACCGCGTGCCCGATGAAACCTTCGACTTCAGCCACGGGTATCATATGCGGGCGGCAGCCGAACTGCGCTTTGAACTTTTTGTTATCGAGGTTCATGTCGCCGCCGAGTAAAATCAGCACCGGCTTTTTGTCCACGAACACCGAAATTGTTTTGGCGATTCGCCCGACTTCGCAGTTGAGTGCGTGCGCCGCCTGCTCGGAAGTCGCCGTCAGCTCCTCAAATTCCACGACGCGCTCCGGCTCCCCTATCGACGCGAAATATTTTTTTACCTTTTCTATTGCCAAATTTTCAGCTCCCTTGAATTTGTTTCAGTTGGTTTTCCAGCTCAGCTATGCGCTGGCTCGCCATGAGCAACCTTGAACGCGCAAAGTTCGACGCCGTAAGCAGGTACACAAGAGTCGCTCCGTATTCGCCGAGCGTATTTGCCATTTCAGGTTTTAAAATACCGAAGAATTCCGGTTCCGCTGGTAACGCCGAATCTTGAGTCAGATAAATCAAATCGCCCAAGCATATCCGCTCAAAATAATTCAGCAGCGCCCAGTGATATTGCGGATTTTCCTGAAAAAATTTTTGACCGGCGAGAAATTTGTCCACGTGATTCAAAACGTAAAGCGTCGACTTCATCGAGCTGGGAATACTTTCCTGCGGCGGCTTTTTGCTGTGCGAAATGGAACTCGCAACCTCCCTGTAAATGTAAAGCGGCGCCGATATCGTCAAAATTTTTCTGGCGCAGCAAAATACCTCCGCCGCCCAAACGGTATCGTGAGCTATTCGCGCATTTTCGGGAAAAGTGATATTGTTTTCCATGAGCAAATCGCGCCGCACAAATTTCTGCCAGGCAGTTCTCCCCATGAATCCGCCGCAAATATTTTTCACGCGTTCACCAATATCGTCCGGCTCAAAGGCCGCTTTGTCTACTACACGTTTCGACCAGAGATTAAGCCTGAGGTTTTCCTGCGTGGGAAAAGGCTTTTCGGTATCAGAAAAGAATACGTAGCTCCTGTCCATGTTCACAACATCCGCGTCATTTTTTTCCGCGAAATTGTAAAGAATTTCCAGCGCGTTGTTCATTAGCAAATCGTCGCTGTCCATAACGAAAACATATTTGCCGCGCGAAAGTGCCACCGCTTTGTTGTACGCAGGAGAGGGACCGCCGGAATTTTTTTCTATCCGCGAAGTTTTCAGCCGCCCGCCAAATCTCGGCACGTAACTTTCCAAAACCGCCGCGCTGTTATCCGTCGAGCCGTTATCCACCACGATAACTTCAAAATCCTGGAACGTCTGATTCAAAATACTCTCCAGGCACGCGCCAACATATTTTTCGACGTTGTACATCGGCATAACGACCGAGACCGCCGGCGCCAACAGGGGGGGGTAGTAATCATTATCAATTAGCCTCCAAAATTAATCTGCTCAAGAATTTCTTCCGCGCGGTGGACGATAATTTTCGCGCCAGCCTCGCGCAATTCAGCTTCGCTGCGGAAACCCCACGTCACTCCGACCGGCAGAAAGCCCGCGTTGAGCGCCGTCTGAATGTCAACGGACGTATCGCCGAAGTACGCAACCTCAGCCGGAGCCACGCCGAAACTTTCAGCAATTTCGAGCGGCCGCGCGGGATTGGGCTTTTTAGCGTCGCCGATAACCGCGCCAGTTTCAACCTGCGTGAAAAATTTTTCAGCCAGCGCGACGGCGGCGAAGTGCTGCTTGTTGGTGCAAATGCCGACGGGAATTTTTCTGGTGTTGAGATTTTCCAGCAGGCTCAAAATTCCGGCGTAGGGTTTGGTTTTTATCAGCAGGTGCCGCGCGTAACAGCCGTCGTAGTAAGCCAGCGCCTCGGTGACGAATTTTTCTTCGGTAGTTTCCAGTACGCGCTCCATTAATTTTCTGGCGCCGTTGCCTACGAACATTCGCACTTCGTCAAGCGAGCGGCGCGGTAAACTGTAATGCTCAAGCATTTCGTTCACGCTGTCCGCCAAATCTTCGAGCGTGTCAAGGAGCGTGCCGTCCATATCAAAAATCGCGGCTCTGTAAATCATCGCTCAGCCCTCAAGTTTTTTCGCCAGCAGTTCATTGACGAGCTGCGGATTCGCCTTGCCCTTCGTCTCCTTCATAATCTGCCCGACGAGCGCGCCAATCGCTTTCTTCTTGCCCGCGCGGTACTCGTCAACCGCCTTCGGATTTTTCGCAATAACTTCGTCGACAACTTTTTCAATCGCGCCGGTGTCGGTAATCTGAACGAGCCCTTTATCCCTGACAATTTTTTCCGGCGGGTCGGCGGACTTCCACATTTCCGCGAAGACCGTCTTAGCGATTTTGCCGGAAATCGTGCCCTTCTGAATCAACAGAATCATTTCAGCGAGGCGCCTGGCGTCAACGGGCGAATTTTCAATCGTCATACCGTCAGCGTTGAGATTTTTGGAAAGGTCGCTCATAATCCAGTTGGCAGCAAGTTTCGCGTCGGCGCCGCCCTCAACAACCGCGTCGAAGTACTCAGCCATCGCGCGGGAACTGGTGATAATTCCGGCGTCGTATTCGCTCAGCCCGAAAGATTTTATCAAGCGCTCGCGGCGGGCGTCAGGAAGCTCCGGCAAAGATTTTCTGAACGCTTCAATTTCCTCGTCGGTCGTGATAATCGGCGGCAAATCCGGTTCGGGCATGTAGCGATAGTCATTCGCGTTTTCCTTCGAGCGCATGGATTGAGTGATACCTTTTTCGGGGTTCCACGTCCGCGTTTCCTGAACAACTTCGCCGCCGTCGTCCAGAACTTCAGCCTGCCGCTCAATTTCGTAGTTAATCGCGTCTTCCAGCGCCTTGAACGAATTGATATTTTTCATTTCGGTGCGCGTGCCGAGCTTCGTGCTGCCAGCTGGGCGAAGAGAAACGTTGATGTCCGCGCGAAGGTTGCCCTCCTCCATGCGGCAGTTGGAAACGTCGATGTATTCGAGAATCGCCTTGATTTTCTCCATGTAGGCGCGGGCTTCGGCGGCTGAATGCATATCGGGCTCGGAAACAATTTCAATGAGCGGGACGCCGGTGCGGTTGTAGTCGACGTTCGAAGTGGCGGAATCTTTAATCGTGGTGCCGCTGTGAACTAATTTTCCGGCGTCTTCCTCCATGTGAATGCGCGTCAGCCGGACGGTTTTACGCTCGCCGTCCACGTCAATTTCAACGTGTCCTTCGTAGGCAATCGGCAAATCGTACTGCGAAGTCTGCCAGTTTTTCGGCAGGTCGGGATAATAATAATTTTTCCGGTCGAACTTGCTGTATTTGTTAATCTTGCAGTTCGTCGCCAGCCCAGCTTTTATCGCAAATTCCACGACGCGCCGGTTAATCGTCGGCAGAACGCCAGGCAGTCCCAGGCAAACCGGACAGGTATGCGTATTCTGTTCCGCGCCAAAAGTCGTCGCGCAGCCGCAAAAAATTTTCGTCGCCGTCTTCAGCTCGCTGTGAATTTCCAACCCGATAACCGCTTCATATTTCATAAAATCACCTCAAAAATTTCCTTTCGCGCGGTTGTGAACTTTGCAAAGCATTTGGCAGTTGTCAGCGGTCGACGCGCCGCCCCTGCTCCACGCCTCGACGTGATCCGCGTCCATTTCGCTGTACTTCCAAATCTTTTTCGCGTTCCTGCCGCCGCCCTGCGCACAAAGCGGGCAGTTGCTCTTACCAATTTGCTCAGCAATTTTTTTCTGCCGCGCGTACGCACTTTTCTTAACCGACTCCTCGAAAAATCTCACGTGCAAAAGTTTCGGCTCAGTGCCGCCGCCCAGCACGTATTCAAAAATCCCGCGCTTATCCGTTACCGCGTCGTCTTCGTAAAGTTTTTCAATCTCAGCTTTCAACTCGGCGGCGTCGTAGGAATTTCCGTGATAAGTTTCGTACAGCCGCCCCCACTCAAGCCCGCACATTTCGTCGTAAACTTCGGGGAACGTAGTTTCTACCCAGTGAATCACGCCGTCGAAATAATTTTTCAGCTCGTCAATATTGTCGTCGTGCCGGTGCCGGCTCATATAATCATCTATCGCCTCGCGCTCGGAACTTTTCACCACCCAGCTCAGCGCGACCTGCAAAATTTCCTGCCGCTGCAAATTCCCTCTGACGTAAGAGCGCCACATAGTCTGCCTATAATTCTGGCTGTTGCTGTACTCCGCCTTCGCCAGCGTCACAAAACTCCCGCTGTACACCGAATTTGAAATCTCCTGCGCGTTCAATGCAATTCCGGCAATGTTAATCGTCTTGAACCACGCCTTAATTTCGTCCTCCGTGCCCTCGCAGATATAAATTGTCAGCGGCGTCTGCAAAATCAAATCCTGTAAATTTTTCGCCAGCGACTTGTAATACTGCTGGTGTCCCCCCTCATCCTTAATCGGAAATAAATTTTTAATATACCTGCCCAGGCTGGTAATGCGCTGCTGCCCGTCCAAAACTTCGTACCGCCCGCCTACTCTGTTAAAATACAGCAGACCAATCGGATAGCCGCGCAAAATCGAATCAATCACTGCCGTTTCCATGTTCGCGTCGGCATACAAATAATTTCGCTGATATTCCGGCTGTATCGTCAGCCGCCCGCTCCAGCCAAAAAGCCCCTTGTTCTCCGCCTTGTCAAATTCAAAGCCTTCGCATATGTCCGCCACCGTCAAATCAGTTTTCAGCGTCGTTTTCATTTAATCACCTGCCCGCCTGAAGCGAATAAAAATCCTTTTATAAATCATTTTGCCCTCAACACTGACGTCCCACGGGTGATTTTCATAGTGACAGCCAGGGTCGCCGTACTGATAAGAACAGCCGAGAATTTCAAACTGCTCTGGGTTGTACTTATCCAGAAAAGTTATCGGCACCCCCATGACGCCGCTGCGCCTTCCAGCGAATAAACAGCCGCTTGTATTGTCGCTCGCCGTTGATAACCGGCTGGGCAATTCCGCTGCTGCTGTCCCACAATCCGTTTGAGAATCCCTTGCCCTCGCTTTCGCTCGCTCCGATAAGCTCGAACTGCTCGGGGTTGTACTTGTCGAGGAAGGTGATTGGCACCCCCATGACGCCGCTACACTTTCTGCCGAATGAGGATTCTGAAGTATGGCGTAACTCTCCTGAGCTGAGCTGAGCTGAGCTGAGCTGAGCTGAGCTGAGCTGAGCTGAGCTGAGCTGAG
>CAJOGX010000016.1:39799-40309 GCA_905234175.1 uncultured Selenomonadaceae bacterium
TACAATCTCAAACTGGTCGGGGTTGTGCTTATCCAGATAAGTTATCGGCACGCCCATATCTCCAAAATAATCGCTGGGAATTGCGTCGGTAAACGGCACATCGATTGCGTCGTAGTTGTCATATCGGCGATAGCCGCCGGCTTTTATCAGCTTTTTGTTGTGGCGCAGATTTTCTGCCATTGTCATGAGCTGGAGCGGTTCGTGACGTTTGGCGTGATCCAGATTTGTCAGCCAAAGACACTGATTCGTAGCAACAATTCTGACGCCGTTTTCAATGCGCGCTTCAGTTCCAAAAAGTTCGTAAGCTTCAGGAACGATAAATCCGGAAATCCAGCGTCCCATTCCGTTTCCGAGCCAGATTTTATTTTCTTTAATAAGCGGGAAAACTTCCTTGTAAGTCAGGCAGTTGATGTTGCCGATAATCAGAAATTTTTTGTCGGCTTCGATAATCCACGCGAGAAATTCGCGGAACAAACTGAAGGGCGGGTTGGTAATGATAACGTCGGCCTC
>CAJOGX010000017.1 GCA_905234175.1 uncultured Selenomonadaceae bacterium
ACAGCATTTATAACACGCTCGATAGCGTTTTGGTTAGCGTAGGCAGCGGCAACGACACGGTTACGAATACCGGCGCGAACGTGACGATTGACGCTGGCGACGAGCGCGATTACTTTTACAACAGCGGCAGTGGCACTTCGATTAACGCGGGCACCGGCTACGACACCGTTTCGAATATCGCCGCGAATGTCACGATTGACGGCGACGTTGGCTACGATTATGTTTATAACAACGGCACGAAGGTTGCGATTGTTGCGGGCGACGGCGCGGATTACGTGGCAAATACCGCCTCGACGGTGACGATTGACGCGGGCACCGGCGCGGATTATGTTTACAGTTCCGGCTCGAACGTCACGATAAGCGCAGGCGACGGCGCAGATACCGTCAGCATTTCCGGCGGCTCGAAAGTTTCCGTCAACGCGGGCTCTGGCGGCGATTTGATTTATAACAGCGCCAGCAACAGCACTATCGTTGCCAATCGCGGCGACAACACGATTTATTCCGACAGCTACGACGATTTGATTGTTTACGTCGGCGATATTGAGGACCTTCTCGTTTCCGGTAGCAACGTCGAAGTTGAGACCGACCACGGCTATCTGACGCTCGTCAACGCGAAAGGCTCAACGATTAACCTGCTCGATTCCGACGGCGATTTGACAACTTCCGTGGCTGGCGGCTCCTCGACGAATACCGACACCACGCCTTCCAGCGCCGTTTATATCGTTACCAACGTCAGCAACACGGTGGTTACCGGCACGGCGTACAACGACACGATTAACAGCAGCGGCTCCGGCGTCACGATTAACGCGCTGGCTGGCAACGATTCTATCGTGAACTCCGGCGCGAACGTCACGATTAATGCGGGCTCCGGCGACGATACCATTTACGGCGCAGATTCCACAACTTACATTCAGGCCGCGTCTTTGACCAGCGCCAGCGTTTCCGGCGACGACGTTGTTATTACGACTTCGGACGGCTCAGTTTTGGTTGTCGACGGCGCAGACTCCACGCTGAACATTAACGGCGTCGAAACTGTTATCAGCGAGGAAGATACAGGTCTGACTTATAACAGCGCGAAAACCGCCGTCACTATCGATTCGGACTACGCCGAAACTGTTTTCTCGGACTACGCTTCGACCGTGGCGACGATTAACGCCAGCGCGCTCACTACCGCCATTCAAATCGTCGGCAACTCCAAAGCCAACGTCATAACCGGCGGCTCCGGCGCGGATTTGGCAATGACACGCTCAACGGCGGCGCGGGTACCAACACGCTCAACGGCGGCAACGGCTCGGACGTTTTTGTTTACGAAGGCGGCAACGTTTACATCGCCGACTACACGACCAGCGACAGAATTTCCCTCGCCAGCGGCTCAATTTCCAGCGCGACCGTCAGCGGCACCAACGCCATTCTGACCGTCGGCAGCCACAAAGTCACTGTGGCGAGCGGCGCAGGCAAAACTTTGAACCTGATAAATTCCAGCGGCACTTCCTCAACGACCGTCGTTAGCGCCAGTTCCAGTTCGACAACCACGACTTCCACCACTCTTATCGTAACGAATACTGACACCGCGACGATTACCGCCAGTTCCGCCGTGGTCACGATTGACGCCAGCGCGAGGACGAAGGCCGTGCGCATTACCGCCAACAGCAAGGCGAATAAGATTCTTGGCGGCTCCGGCGTCGACACGATTTACGCGGGCAGCGGCAACGATTCAGTTTTGGGCAACGCCGGCGCGGATAAACTTTTCGGCGAGGCTGGCAACGACACGCTTTACGGCGGCGCGGGGAACGATACGCTAATCGGCGGCGCTGGCAATGATACTCTTACCGGCGGCGCTGGCGTTGACGTTTTTGTTTATTCCGCCGGAAACGACGTGATAACCGACTACGGCACCGGCAAGGATAAAATTTCCCTCGCAAGCGGCACGGTCTCCGGCGCTTCGCTCAGGAGTTCCGACATGGTTTTCAAAATCGGTTCCAGCACGCTCACGCTCAAGGACGCCGAGGACGTTGAAATTACGCTCGGCAGCGCAATTTACTATAACAATCTGACTTACAACAGCTCGAAGACTGCGGCGACGCTCGGCAGCAGTTTCAGCGGCACGCTCAGTTCCAGCGACTACTCTACCAAAACCAAAACTATTGACGCCACGAAACTTACAAAGTCCACGCGAATTATCGGCAACAAGCAGGCGAATACGATTTCCGGCAGCGCGAAGGTCGACACGATTTACGGCGGCACAGGCAACGATTCGATTCTTGGTAACGCAGGCGCGGATAAACTTTTCGGCGACGCGGGCAACGATTCGCTTTACGGCGGAGCGGGCAATGACTCAATCGAGGGCGGAGCCGGTAACGATAAACTCTACGGCGAGGCTGGCGCTGACACGCTCTACGGCGGCGCTGGCAACGATACGCTCACTGGAGGCGCCGGCAAGGACGTTTTCGTTTTCGCGGGCGACGGCAAAGATGTCATCACTGACTACACCGCCAGTCAGGATAAAATCAAAATCACCAGCGGCGAAATTACTAAGACTGCGTACAGCGGCTCCAACGTCATTTTCACGATTGGTAGCGGCACGCTCACCGTCCAGAACGCCAGCGGCAGCAAGATTACTATAACTGACGCGAATAACAAAACTACCACGCAGACTTATACCAATTCTGTCAGCGGCTCCAACGGCTACTGGTTCACCGAAGGCAATTTCGACTGCTGCGAACTCGATTCAATCCTTGAGCCCAAATTCGCCGTCACCACGGCTGAAACTTGAAACTCTCGCGCAGGACGATAAAACTCTGATAAGCTACACCGACAAATAAATTTCCCGCGCGAAAAATTTTTACATCGTCCCGCTTAACGGCGGGGCGCTTTTTTTATTCCTTGACAAAAATGAAACGCGGTGGAATAATAAATTTATATAAGTTTGTGTTTTGTTTTTATTCTGAGGAGGAATGTTTTATGGCGAAAGTTACCAAAAGCAAAATCCTTGAAGCCGCGCTGAAAAATTTCGACGCTATAGAAAACAAAATAGAAGCGGGCGTAAACAAGGCGGCGGGCAGCAAGGTCAACAGCACCGACGAATTTGATGAAACTACAACTCTTAAGAACTGGAAGGCGCAGTTTAAAACTCCGTTGTTTGCCGGAGGAGAATTTACCATTCCTGAAGAAATTTACAAAAAGATAGCCCAGAAAATTTCCAATTTCGACGCAGTAAAAAATTCATTGTTCGACGAAAAACTTTCGCTCAACGGCGGAGAACTGATTCAGCAAATTGCCGGCAATATCAGTACAATTTTGCCTGGAGCTATCGAAAATGAAGCTGTCTCCGTCGAAGAAAATGGCGCAACCGTTAATTACGAAATTAATTTCTACTGGATAAATGTCGGCGTCATTGAAGTTTCTAAGGGAAACAGCAAGGCAACTCTTCAGCCCAAAAAAACCAGCAACTGGTATTTGGCACTGGCGAAGTACACCGCCGCTTTACACCAGCTTGGCGATGACACGATAGCCTACGCTAAAAAACAGTTCCGCAAAGCGCTTATATCCGGCGCGAAAGATTATTGGAAGGCGCTTTTCGGCGGCGGCTCTGCCAGCGAATGGACTAAGATTACGAAAAACACGGCGTTCAAAAAAATTTCCGCCGAGTACGCACGCACGACGATAAATAATTTTTTGACGAACATTAATGACAATCTCACCAAAACGAATCTGAGCAAGTACGGAACACTGGCGGTTCTCTACAAAAATCTGGCGGAGGCTGTCGGCAACCGCAAGAGTGACGCTACGATTAAAGCGGCGGCGGAAAAATTCAGCGACGCGGCAAAATCAATTCTCGGCAAAAGCTTTATCACTCTGCCGGAGCCAGCCAGCGATTTTCATTACAGCGCGAATCTGAGCGAAGTCACAATTCCTTCCGGCGCCGGTAGCGTTATCAATTCCGACGACTATGAATCGAAAGTCAAAAAAATTTACGCCACGTCGTACAAGAAGAAAGTTACGATAACCGGCAATAAAAATGCGAACGTGATTTACAGCGGCACCGGCTCGGACGTTTTGTACGGCGGCGCTGGGAACGACACGATTTACGGCGGGAGCGGCAGCGACTCAATTTACGGCGAGGCTGGCAAAGACAGACTTTTTGGCGACGCCGGAGCTGATACGCTCATTGGCGGCGCGGGCGATGACTTTCTGACGGGCGGCGCCGGTAAAGACATTTTCTACTACGCCAGCGGCGACGGTAACGATACAATTTTGGATTTTGTCAGCGGGCAGGATAAAATTAAACTCGGCGGCGGCGCGCCTGTTACCGGCTATTCCGTTAAAAACGGCGACGCTGTGCTCACGCTCGGCAATGGCAAAATCACGCTCAAGGGCGTCGGGCATAATGACATTAATATCGTCAACGCCGATAACAGCACGCTTACTTTGGGAATTGCGGCGGGCTTGATTTATAACAACGATTCCAGCGCCGTCACGATTAATTCCAGCTACACCGGTCAAACTTATTCCGCCAGCTATTCTTCGCTCGTCACGCTCAACGCTTCAAGCCGGACTGACGCGATTGAACTTGTCGGCAACGCTAAAGCGAACAAAATTTACGGCGGCTCCGGCGCAGATATTTTGAACGGCGCGACCGGCAAAGACACGCTCTGGGGTAATGCTGGCGACGATACGCTCATTGGCGGTGCGGGCAACGATTGCTTAACAGGCGGCGACGGCGCGGACGTTTTCTACTACACGAAGGGCGACGGCTCTGATGTCATTGCAGATTTTTCCGCTGGCGATAAAATTTACATTGACGGCGCAACCTCGGTCAGCGGCTCGCTCAAAAATTCCGACGTAACTTTCAAGGTAGGAAGCGGCAGCATAAAGCTCACCGGCGCTAAGGATAAGGAAGTTACGATTGAGTACAGCAACGGTACCGCCGGAAAATATCTCAACGGCGCGCTGGTTTCTTTTACCAACGCTGTTAATATTCCTGTGGATGTCGTCACTTACAACGGGCATTCATACAGAGTTTATTCTGATGTCAATACTTCGTGGGAAGACGCTAAAGCTTTCTGCGAAAATCTCGGCGGACATCTGGTGACAATTACCGACGCGAATGAACAGTTCCTCGTTGAAAATTTGCTCTTGAATTACGGCGTGAAAAATTGCTACTGGCTCGGCGGTTATAGAGATAATGACGACAGCTGGAAGTGGACAACCGGCGAAACTTGGAGCTACAATCACTGGGCAAACGGTGAGCCTAATAATTACAAAGGCTTAGAGGATACTGCAATGATTTATTACAAGCTCAATCCATTGGCGCCGTCAAAATTGGGTGATTGGAATGATGTTCGAGCTGATGGCGAATGTAATGGAGAAATATTTTTTGGCAAAAATAATTTTGGTTTGATTTGTGAATGGGACACCACAAAAAATTCCACCAGTACCAAACTTATTCCCGCCAGCGCGTTTACCTACAACGGCAACAGCTATTACATTTATTCCGGCATTACGAGCACCTGGGAAGAGTCCAGGGCGTATTGCGAATCACTCGGCGGGCATCTGGCAGTCATAAGCGACGACGCTGAAAATACCGCGCTGTTCAACTATATGAAAATTTCCGGCTACAGCAACGCATATTTCGGTTTTTCCGACGCTGTTCAAGAGGGGGTCTGGCAGTGGGTGGATGGCACGCCGGTAACCTACACGAACTGGGCAAGCGGCGAACCAAACAGCGAGAGCCGCAATGAAGATTACGCGGAGTTTTACTATAAATTTACTAGCGGCAAATGGAATGACGGCAATTTTAAAAATGGTACGGTTAGCGATTCAAATGCATTTATCTGCGAATGGGAAGGCGGCAGCGGCTCCAACGGCTACTGGTTCACCGAAGGCAATTTCGACTGCTGCGAACTCGATTCAATCCTTGAGCCCAAATTCGCCGTCACCACGGCTGAAACTTTGAAACTCTCGCGCAGGACGATAAAACTCTGATAAGCTACACCGACAAATAAATTTCCCGCGCGAAAAATTTTTACATCGTCCCGCTTAACGGCGGGACTTTTTTTTGACAGCAGGAATTTTTTTGCTATAATGCTTAATAAAATTGAAATCTAAGCGTATAAATTATAGAAAGTGATTTGGAGGTGGAGATTATGGCAGAAGAAAAATCCGCGGACGACCTGCTCAACGACGACGAACTCGACCAGGTTTCGGGCGGCGGTTTTCGTCAAACTGAAGGAGACGCTAATTTTTTAGCTAAAATGTGAGTAGCACAATTTGGTGACCCCGATCTTCTTGGCGACATTATTGGGGGTTGGGGCACATGGTCAAAAGAAGTTGATGGGGCTTGGGCAAAAGCAGGAGTTACATGTTGTACAGCACCTTTCAGTGGCGATAATAAATATTGGATTGGCGGCAAACAAGTTTCGCGCAAGGAAGCATTCGCTCACGTCCTCAGACAAAAGGGTTACAGCGAAGACGCAATCGCCAGTTATAATTTTGATCAATGGAAAGGCGCTTTTTAAACGCTGTTTACTGTCGCAAACCTTAAAAGGTTCTTCGGCGCGCGTGCCGCAGGCTTTTCAAACATATAAAATATTGTAGAGGATGATATTATGACAGAAGAAAAATTTGCGGACGAAATGCTTGAAGACGGCGAACTCGACAACGTGGCTGGCGGTCTGAATTTAAGCCCCACGAATCCCGAGAACGCGCCCGAGCTCCTCAATTACGACGTGGCTGACGTCAGAAGTTTCAGCACACAGACTCCCAATAACCGGCTCCCTGGTGCGAGCCCACGTATAAAGTCCACAAGCGGAGTTCCCTCAGGCGAATTAAAGTTAGGCGAAATTATTCCATTGGAAAACCCAGATGAAAAATCGCTGCCATTGCCCATACCTGAAAAATTTAAAAAACCAATCGACCCGATTGAAATTCTGAGCAGGATGTCAAAATAACCATTAACGCTTATTCGTTGACAAGCGCCGCCAGATTCGTTATGCTTGCCTCAATCTGTCTGCGAGGCAACGCTAATGAAAATAAAAATATCGAACGCATTATTGAATTGCCTGTTAGCCGCGCTGGCTGCGGGCATTCTTTTTTTTGAAAACTTTTCGCCGACGCTGAAAACCTTCGCGCTGGTCTGCGCGGCGGCGGCTCTCGCAGTTTTGCTTGCGACGTGGCGCAGGGAAAATTCCGTGGCGGTAAAATTAATCGCCGTGATAATTTTTTTCGCGCTGGGAGCGTTCAGGTTCTACGCGGCGGACAATCTGCCAGCCAATGACATTTCCAAATTTGAAGGGCAGATAATCCGCGTGACTGGAACGATACGCGACGAGCCGCAGATTAAAACCATGGCGAACGAACTGACGCAACAACGCTTTGTTGTCGAAGTGGAACGCGCTGGGAAAAATCCTGCGAGCGGCGGCGTGGTCGTCACTTCCTACGGCGAGCCGCAACCTGCGCGAATCGGCGATAAAATTTCTGCCGAAGGGAAAATTAAATTCATCACCGGCTACAAAAATCCTGGGCAGATTGACACGGCGACGCGCATGAAGTCCGACGGCATTACCGCGCGATTTTCTGCCGGTAAAGCTGGCGTGACGATTGAGCCGGTCGAAGGAAATTTTTGGACGAAATTTCTAAGACTCGTGGCGGAAATTCGTCAGCATTACCGCGCGTCGATGGAAAAAATCATGTCGAACGAAGACGCGGCGGCGATTTTCGCAATGCTTTTCGGCGGCTACGCGGGACTGAACGCGGAACTCGTTGAAGACTTCGCAACGACGGGAATCGTGCACATACTTTCAGTTTCCGGCTCGCACATGAGCTTACTGGCGGCGGCGACGGCGGCTTTGTGCCTGCTGCTGAAGTTACCGCGCTGGGCGACGGTCGCGCTGGGTTTCTTCGTAATTTTCACGTACACGCTCCTGAGCGGAATGCTGCCGCAGGTCGTCCGCTCGGCGTGCATGGGAATGCTGGTATTTTTGGGGACGGCGCTGAAGAAAGAGTCGCTGGGCGCGCGAATGCTGGCGTTCACGGCGCTGGGAATGTTGCTCTGGTCGCCGCTGCTGATTTTCGACATAAGTTTCCAGCTGAGCTTTTCGTCGACGGCGGGGCTCATGTACCTCGCGAAAGATTTGCGGCGGAAAATGTTGCGGCTGCCGGACTGGTTCACGATGCCGGCGGCAATGACGCTCTCGGCTCAAATCGCAAGCCTGCCGGTCGTCGTCTGGTACTTCAACAGAATTTCGCTGAGCTCGGTGCTGGCAAATGTTTTCGTCATGCCGCTGCTGGAATTTGTAATCGTCGGCGGACTGCTGGGCGGACTAATCGCGCTGGTACTGCCGCCGCTGGGTAAAATATTTTTCGTGGCGGAGGCGCTGATATTCAGCACGGGCGCGGAACTGAATCACCTGTTCGCGAAAATCCCGTTCAGCGCTGTGCAGGTGCCGACGCTGGGAATTGCGGCGGGCGCGATTTATTATCTGGCGCTGATATTCCGGCGCGCGGAAATTTTACTGCTGTTGGTTCTGGTTCTGGCGGTGAACTTTTTCAAAACCGGCGGCGAACTGGAAGTTAATTTCGTAGACGTTGGGCAGGGCGACTGCGCGGTTGTTCTGACGCCGCACCGTAAGTGTCTGATTTTCGATACCGGCGGCGTTCGCGAAAAAACTTTTGACGTGGGCGGGCGCGTTGTCATTCCCTACCTCTGGCACGAAAATGTTAGAGAGGTCGACACGATTTTTCTGAGCCACGTGCACGAAGACCACAGCGGCGGCGCCGGCTCAATCATAAGGAAAATGCCCGTCCGCGAAATTGTCACGGCTGGCGAGGGCAAGGCTGAATACGCGGCGGTTTTCGGTATCGCACAGGAGAAACTTGACAATCTGCGCGAAGGTCATACCGGCGAAATTTTTAAAATCGACGGCGTGGAAGTCAAAGTTCTCTACGCGCCGCTCGTCGGCACCGGCAACGAAATTTCCAACGTCTACCAGATTCGCTACGGCGGCGTCAGCTTTCTTATCACCGGCGATTTGGTTAAGGAGATTGAAGCGGATATGCTGCGCGCTGGGATTGACGTTTCCAGCACGGTTTTGAAGGTCGGTCACCATGGCTCGGCAACCAGTTCGAGCGAAGAATTTCTGCGCGCCGTTCAGCCGAAAGTTGCAGTGATTTGCGCTGGCTATGGCAACCAGTTCAATCATCCACGGCCAGAAGTGCTTGAACATCTGGAAAAAGTTGGCGCGAAAATTTACCGCACGGATAAAGACGGGCTGATTAAGTTCAAAACCGACGGCAGGAAATTAACCGTCAGCACTTTCAATGATTGAAATTTCTATGCAAAAAATTGACTTATACTCAGTTTTGTGCTAAAGTTTTACTTGCAATCAGTTAAATCTGAAGCACGTTGAATATAAGCCAAATGCATTTTAGCTAATTCTGCGTGTTTCGTCAAGCACAAAGGAGTTGGTTAAAATGACTGAGACCGAGAAGAAAAATTTTGAGCGCTACAAGCTGGCGTATGCGGCGCTGATGGCGGTTTATCCATTCGGGCTGGAAGACCTCGACGGCGAAATCTGGAAATGGATTCGCGGCTATGAAGGCGACTACCAGGAATCGAACTACGGCAGGACGAAAAGTTTCCAGAAAGGAATAGTTAAAATTCTCAAACCGCGTATAAGTTCTCACGGTTATCTTCAAATTACATTATTCCAAAATGCCACGCACAAAACCTATGATATTCATCGTCTCGTTGCAGAAATTTTTATACCCAATCCAAACAATCTTCCTCAAGTTGACCACATTTTTGGAAATAGACTTGACAATTACGCTGGAAATTTAGAATGGGTAACTCCGCTTGAAAACACACGGCGCGCGTTTGAAATAGGACTCGGCAAATCTGGTGTAGAGCATCATCATTCAAAATTCACTAAAGATGATATTTCTTATATTCGCGAAAATTATATATCTTGGAACAGAGAATTTGGCATACAAGCTCTTGCTCGCAAATTTGAAGTAAATCCACCGACAATATTTAAAATCATTCACGGCAAAAGTTACAAAAACGTAAAGTAGGCGGCGGGCGATTTGTCAAGCAGCGGCTGAAGTTTTATAATGCGGCGGAGGAGTTGATTAACTTGAAAAAAATTTTAGCGCTGCTGGCATTTGTCGCGCTGGCGCTGGCGTGCTTTTTACCGCGCGCGAACGCCGAAGGAATCTGGCGGCTGGACGCTTCCAACGCGAACGAACTGCCGCGCAACTTCCGGCTGATACCGAACGAAAATATTTCAGCGAGCGGACAGCCTTCGTTTGACGGCCTGAAAGTGCTGGCTGAAAATCTGCGCGAAAATTTTACTGGCGAAATTTACATTCTGGATTTGCGCGAGGAGTCGCACGGCTTTTTCAACGGCTCCCCGACGAGTTACTACACCGAAAAAAATCTGGCGAACTTTTTCCGTGGCGCCGACGAGGTTGAGGGAATTGAAGTCGAACTGCTGAGCGATATGATTAATCAGCGCGTCAACCTGCTCCCGCTGGGGAATTTCGACAAGGCGCATTATCAGCCGATTGGTCTTTTCGTGAACAGAATTTCTACGGAGCGGCAGGCGGCGGAAAGTCTCGGCCTGCGCTACGAAAGATTCACCGCGACCGACATGCTTTTCCCTGCGCCGGACGTGGTGGATAAATTTATCAGCTTCCTGTTCACCGTCGATAAAAATGCGTGGCTACACTTCCACTGCCAGGCTGGCAACGGCCGCACGACAACTTTTCTGGTGATGTACGAAATTCTGACTCATCCCGATAAATCGCTTGAGGAAATTTGCGAGCGGCAGAAAAATCTCGGCGGCTCAGATTTGCTGGCGTACCGGCAGGGCGACCCGCACGATTATTATATTGAGGCGCACAACTTTCGCGCGGAAAAAATCCGGCAGTTTTACCGCTACGCGCACGAATATCTTGAGCAGATGACGTGGAGCGAATTTTATCAGAAGGAGCTAAACTGATTGACGAACGAAGAAATTGCCGCGAAAATTATTGAGAATCTTGGCGGCGCTGAAAATATTTTAAGTGCGGCGAACTGCATGACGCGGCTGCGCGCTCAGCTGGCTGACAAAAGTAAAGTTGCGGGCGACGCGCTGAAAAAAATCGAGGGCGTCAGCGGAATTTACGACGCGGGCGCTGAATTTCAAATCATTCTCGGGCCAGGCAGGGCGACGAACGTTACCAACGCCGTCAACGAAATTCTGAGCAGGCGGCCGAGGATTGGCGACGCTAAGGCAGTTCACGACGAAATCCGCGCGAAAAATGCGACGCCGACGAAACTTTTCCTGAAAAAAATCGCTGGGATATTCACGCCGCTGATACCTGGCTTTATCGCGTGCGGCCTGATAACGGGAATCCTCGGCGTGTCGGTAAAAATCTCGCCGGAGTTCGCGCAGGAGCAGACGTTCAAACTGTTGGCGGTTTTCGGCAACGCGGTATTCTGGGGAATGAATTTATTTGTGGGCGTCAACGCGGCGAAAGTTTTCGGAGGGACGCCAATTTTAGGCGGCGTGCTGGCGGCGATTATGACGCACCCAAGCTTGACGGATGCGGGCTTGGTACCTGGGCGCGGCGGCGTAATTTCGGTCGTGCTGGTAGCGGCGCTCGGCGCGTGGGTTGAAAAAATTCTGCACCGCGTCATTCCGGAAATGTTCGACCTGTTCATAACGCCGCTGGCAACGGTTTTAATTTCGGGCGCGGCTGCGATATTCGTACTTCAGCCGCTCGGCGGAGCGATTTCGGAGACGATAGGCGCGGCGGCGACGGGCGCAATAGCTTCGGGCGGCGCGGCGGTTGGCGCGATACTGGCGGGGTTCTGGCTGCCAATGGTTATGTTCGGCGTTCACCAGGCGCTGACGCCAATCCACGTGGATTTAATTTCGCAGTACGGCGTAACGATTCTGCTGCCGATTCTGGCGATGGCGGGCGCGGGGCAGGTTGGCGCGTCGATAGCCGTTTACTTCAAGACGAAAAACAAATTCCTGAAAAAAACTGTGGCGTCGGCGCTGCCCGTCGGAATCATGGGAATTGGCGAGCCGCTGATTTACGGCGTGACGTTCCCGCTGGGCAAACCGTTTATCGGCGCGTGCATAGGCGGAGCGTTCGGCGGCGCGGTACAGGCGTCGTTCATGGTCGGCGCGGCGACGCTGGGAATTTCCGGCCTTCCGCTGGCGGCCACGACAAATAACATTCCAGTTTATTTGCTGGGCGTCGTGGTAGCGTACGTGGCGGGCTTCGCGGCGACGTGGATTTTAGGATTTGATGACCCGCCAGATGAAAATTGAAAAAGTTTACGTTTAAAAAAATTTGTGATATAATTTTAGCCGCAAAAATTTCAGCGGCTATTTTTTTGGGAGGAATTTGATGAGCGGCGTAAGATTTATGGACGGCGGCGAGAGTCACGGCGCGCGGCTGGTTGGTATTCTGGAAGGCTTGCCCGCCGGTCTGAAGGTTGACAGCGAATTTGTGAACGCTGAACTTGCGCGACGGCAGGGCGGCTACGGGCGCGGAGGGCGCATGAAAATTGAGTCCGACAAAGTTATTTTCAGTTCCGGCGTCAGGTTCGGCGAAACGCTCGGCAGTCCGATAACGCTGATTGTCGAAAATAAGGACTGGGCGAACTGGCGCGAGAAAATGAGCGCGGAAGGTCAGCCCGTCGGTGAAAAAGTTACAAACGCGCGGCCTGGTCACGCTGATTTGACGGGCGCGGCGAAATATGCGCGTAGCGACGTTCGGGATATTCTGGAGCGTTCGAGTGCGCGCGAAACTGCAATGCGCGTAGCGGCGGGCGCCGTCTGCAAAATTTTCCTGCGCGAATGCGGGATTGAAATTTCCAGCGAAGTTCTGAGTGTGGGCGGAGCGGTCGGCGAGGCGGAAATTAAAAACGTTATCGACCTCGCCAAATCTGACGGCGATACCGTCGGCGGGATTTTTGAAGTCGAAATTCGCGGCGTGCCCGCTGGCCTCGGCAGTCACATTCAGTGGGATAAAAAAATTGACGCGAAATTTGCGGCGGCGCTCATGTCGATTCAGGCGATTAAGGCGGTCGAAATTGGCGAAGGCTTTTACAACGCCATGAAGTTCGGCAGCGAAGTCCACGACGAAATTTTTATTGACGGCGCCGGAAAAATTTACCGCGAAACCAATCGCGCGGGCGGTATCGAAGGCGGCATGACCAACGGCGAGCCCGTGATTCTCAGCGCGGCGATGAAGCCGATTCCTACGCTCATGAAGCCGCTCCGCACCGTTGACATTGAGACGAAAAAGCCCGCCACTGCCAGCAGGGAACGCAGCGATACCTGCGCGATTTGGGCGGCGGCGGTCGTCGGCGAGGCTATGGCGGCTATCGTCACGGCGGACGCGATTGTTGAAAAATTCGGCGGCGACGCGCTCTGTGATACTCTCACGAATTTGCAAAGCTACCGCGCGCGCCTCAAGAAAGAGTTCGGCTTATGAAAGAAAACGTTGTGCTGATTGGATTCATGGGCGTCGGCAAAACAAGTCTGGGGAAATTGCTGGCGGCGAAACTTGGGCGGCCGTTCGTTGACCTTGACGAAAAAATTGAGCACGATGCCGCTATGAAAATCCCAGAAATTTTTGCGCGCTACGGCGAAAGATTTTTCCGCGAAATGGAGAAAAAAGCCGTCCGCGAAGTTTGCGCGCGCCGGAATATCGTTATCGCAACCGGCGGCGGCACCGTTAAGGACGCCGAAAATCTGCGCTTGCTGAAAAATTCCGGCGTCATTATCTGTCTGACTACCGAGCCCGAAGAAATTTTCCGGCGAACCGAAAGGCGCGGCGAACGCCCAGTCCTCGACGCCAGAAGGGAAGACCGCCTTGACGCTATCAGAAAACTTCTGACGGAGCGGCAGGAATTTTACTCGCAGGCGGATTTTCAGATTGATACGACGAGCTGGTCGCCGCTGCAGATTGTCAACGAAATTTGCGACTACCTGAAACGAGGGAACTAACATGAAAGTCAGAGTTGAGCTCGGCGCGAACAGCTACGAAATTTCAATCGGCGAAAATATTTTTGACGCCGCCGCTGATTTTATTGCGGCGAAAAATTTTACCAAAGTTTTGCTCGTGACGGACGAAAATGTTGGCGCGCTTTACGCCGATAAAATTGCCGGTTTCGACGTGGTAAAAATTCCGGCGGGCGAGACTTCTAAAAATCTGCGCGAAGCTGAAAATTTATACACCCGCGCGATTGAATCACGGCTCGACAGGAAATCCGCGATTGTCGCGCTGGGCGGCGGCGTCGTTGGAGATCTGGCGGGGTTCGTTGCGGCAACGTACCTTCGCGGGATAAATTTCGTGCAGGTGCCGACAACTTTGCTCGCGCAGGTTGATTCAAGCGTTGGCGGTAAAACTGCCGTCAATCACAAGCTCGGCAAAAATCTTATCGGCGCATTTTATCAGCCGCGCGCGGTTTTTATCGACATCGCCACGCTGAAAACTCTGCCGGAACGCGAACTCAAGGCCGGTCTCGCCGAAGTTGTCAAGTACGGCGTTATCAGCGACGAAAATTTTTTTAGCTTCCTTGAAGAAAACGTCGATAAAATTTTGAGCCGCAATGCCGAAGTTATGGCGCAAATCGTACGGCGCTCCTGCGAAATTAAGGCGGAAGTTGTCAGCCTTGACGAAAAGGAAAACGGTCTGCGCAGGATTTTGAACTTCGGGCACACAATCGCTCACGCCGTCGAAGAGGAAACCGGCTACGAAAAATACAATCACGGCGAGGCGGTTGCGATTGGAATGCTCGGCGCGGCGTTTATCAGCGAAAAAATTGGCGCCGTCAGTCACGCAGCAGTTGAGCGGCTGGAAAATCTTATCGCGCGGCTCTGCCTGCAAAGTTACTGCGAAGGCGTCAGCGTTGACAAACTTTACGCGGCACTCTTTCGCGATAAAAAAACTGTCGGCGGGAAAATCAACTGGGTCGTGATGAAAAAAATTGGCGCGGTCGAAGTTACGAGCGACGTGCCGGAAAATATCGTGAGGGAGGCGCTGAAAAAAATCGCGCGCTGAAATTCAGGGAGGAGAATCGTTTTGGCTACGGTAGCTATCGAAGATGATTTTGATTTAAAAAAAATTGCAGACAGCGGTCAATGTTTTCGCCCGAAGGAAATTGAGCCTGGCGTGTTCAGATTTATCACGCTGAATAACGTTGTTGATATAAAAAAGGTCGAGGAAGGCTATTACGACGTGAGCTGCGGCGTCGGCGAATGGGAAAGCATTTGGATAAATTATTTCGACCTGCGCGAAAAGTATGCGCCCGTTCGCGAAGAATTTGCAAATTTCGCCGTTGGCAAGCCGTACGAAGAATTTCTGACGAACGCGCTGGAGTTCAGCCGGGGCATTAGAATTTTGCGGCAGGATCCTTTCGAGACGCTGATTAGTTTCATTATCAGCCAGCGAAAAAATATTCCTGCGATTCGGAGCGCCGTCGAGCAGATTTGCGAAAAGTTCGGCAAAGCTATTCACACGCACAACGAGGAAGTCAAGGCTTTTCCGAAAGTCGACGAGCTCAGTGAGGCGTCCGCTTACGATTTGTCGAAGATGTCGCTGGGTTACCGCAGTGCTTACGTTTGGGACGCGCTGACGAAAATTCGCAACATGGACGTTTCGCTGGAAGATTTGTACAACGAAGAGGACAACGAGACGCTGCTCGAAACGCTCAAGAAAATCAACGGCGTCGGCGATAAAGTTTCAGCGTGCGTGGCGCTGTATGCGTACCACCGGCTGGATTGCGTGCCCGTCGACGTGTGGATTATGCGCGCGATTCTCGAAGATTTTGCCGGCGAAAATGTTTTTGCCGCGCTCAAGGAAAATGCGGGGCTCCTGCAGCAGTACGTTTTTTACTACAAGCGCAACGGGCGGAAGGTACAGACGGTATGAAGCTGAAAATTTTGGCGGCGGCGATTTTACTGCTGAGCCTGATAAATTTCTCGCGGGTCGAAGCGTCGAAGCCGGAAGCCGAAGGGCTGGAATTTTTGATGTACAACGAAAACGGCGTCATGGCTTTCGCGGTAATTGCGGCGCACGAAAATTACCTGCTGCATCCCGTGCTGGCGCGAAACCAGATTCAGGGGCGCTCGACCGTCCTGCAGATCAGCAAAAACTTCGACGACATAGCCGCGATTAACGCCAGCTATTTCATGCCCAGCGGCAGTCTGATTGGCGTGACGAAAATCGACGGCGAAATTGTCGGCAGGGACGATTATTACCGCTCGGCGATTGGAATTGCGGAGGACGGCTCCACGGTTTTCGGACGCGTCCGCTACGAAGGGAAAATTATTCTGAACGGCGCCGAATACGAAATTGACGAGGTGAACTGGGCGCGCACGGAAAATTCCATGATTCTTTACAACCGCTACTGGGGCGCGTCGACCGGCACGAATGACTACGGCGTTGAAGTTCTGGTGAGCGACGGCGTGATTCAGGAAATTTTCTGGGGCAGCGGCAATACTGCAATTCCTTCCGGCAGCTACGTGATAAGCGCGCACGGTGAAGCTCAGAATTTTTTCGCGGACGCGCAGGTCGGCGACGCAATTACGATTGAGCAGAAGATTTTAAGCGACGACGCAGATTTCAGCGAAATTCCGAACGTGATTGGCGCGGGGCCGAGGCTGGTTAAGGACGGCAAAGTTTACGTGACGGCGGCGGAAGAAAAATTTCCCAACGACATTCGCAGAGGCAGGGCACCGCGTTCGGCTGTCGGCGTGACGGTTTACGGCGATTATATTTTCGCGGTTGTCGACGGGCGGCAGGCTCACAGTCGCGGCTGTACGCTTGAGGAATGGGCGAACATTCTGGTGAAACATTTCGGCGCCTATAACGCGATAAATCTGGACGGCGGCGGTTCGACGGAGCTGACCGTCAGGGACAGCCTTGTTAATAAGCCGAGCGACGGACGCGAAAGGCAGATTGCAAGCGCGCTGGTGATTTTGCCGAAATAAAAAAGAGCCCGCCGGAATTTGACGAGCGTTTAAATTTTAAATTTCTTCGAGCGCTGAGGAATCGACGAGAATTTTTTTATTCTGCACGTCGATTTTTTTTATGACGGATTTGAGCGCGGGAATGAGAATTTCAGCCGCGCCGACAACCTGCAGAACGTCATTGCTGCCGGTTTTGAAAACGCTGGCGACGGTGCCGAGCCTGGCGTTATCGTCAAAAACTTCGCAGCCGATGAGGTCGAACGTGTAAAATTCGTCGTCGTCTTCGAGCGGGGCGGCTTCGGCGCGGGGAACAGTCAAAAGTTTATTCGTGAGTGCGCGGGCAGCTTCGCGGGTATCGACGCCGTGGAGTCTGACGAAAATTTCTCCGCCGATATGCTGAACGCCGTCGACCTGAAAAACTTTTCCGCCGACGGTAACTTCGCGCAGATTGTCGAAGCGCCCTTCAAAATCCGTGAGCGGGATAATTTTCAGCGAGCCGTCGAGTCCGCGCGTTTTACCGAGCCGCCCGATAATTATTTCAGCTTCTGATTGCAATGATTTTGTCATCTTCGATAAGAATTTCGACGTTCATGATTTCGCGCATGTTGTCGCCGACTTTGAGTTCAACCTGGCGTTCGAGCGTGCCCTGCGTGATTTCGGCGCCGATAGCGAGTTTCTCAACGGCATCTTTGCGGGCGTTCGCCTCGGCCTGACGCTGGCGGCGCTGGTTAATTTCGTTGCCGAAAAACTGATTGATTCTGTCGACGTGCTGCGGATTGTTATTGAGTTCGCGCTGGCGGTCGAGGTCAATCTGTTTAATTTCGAGATCCATCTGCTCAGCAGTCCGCGTGAAGTCGTTGATAAGGCGCTCCTTGAGTTTTTCGGTGAGTTTCGCCTTAATCGTCACGGGAACTTTAATCGAAATGCTATCCATAATTGTTTGCCTCCAAAAAAATTTGTCAGGGAAAATCCCGCCGCGTATCATACCAGAAATTTTCAAATTCGGCAAGGCAAAACTATTGATTTTTATTTTAGAGTCTGCTATACTTTCTGACAGTCAACTTGAAGGGAGGAAATTTTTTATGCCTGTGTTAATGGAAGACGCTGTCGCCGCTGTCCGCAATATGCTGGAAGAGCGCGACGTGCATTACAGTGTGGATAATGTTCGCGATTTGTTTTATGTTTTTTCAGTTGGATTCAATCTTTCTCATACAAAATTGAGCAGTGCCAATGTCAAAATTTCCGTTATCCCCTCGAAAAAAAATCCCGAACTTTGCAACCGAATTATAAGTTACGCCACAATCGGAATCAAGGCGGACGAAGATTGCCTGCAGGAGATGGCGGAATTTCTTCACCGCGCCAATTACGGACTGGCTTTCGGAAACTTCGAGCTGGACTTTGACGACGGCGAAATTCGCTACAAAATGGCGCTGAACTGCGTGGACGCGATGCCTGGCGCTGACGCGGTTGAAGATATGCTCTACCTCCCGCTGTCGATGTTCGAGCGCTACGGCGACGGAATTTTGACGGTTGCAATGGGGCTTGCCGAACCCGAGGAAGCTATTCAAAAAATTGAAGAATAAATAATTCTGCGCGATAAAATTTTCATCAGCTCTTCGGAGCTTTTTTTTTGCGAAAGGAGAATTTTTCATGAAACTGATTTTAATTCTGGCGGCGGTTTTAGCGTTCGCGTTCGGCGGGACGGCTGAGGCGGCGGAACAGAATTTGCCAACAATTTCGGTTAGCGGCGAAGGCGTCGTTGAAGCTGCGCCCGACCGCGCGACAATTTCTCTGGGAATAGTCAACCGCGATAAAAATGCGTCGAAAGTTCAAAGCGACAACGCGCGAATCGCCGCCGACATCATTCAGGCGTTAAGCAACCTCGGAATCGAGCGCAGGAACATTCGTACGGGCAACTACAGTTTCCACCAGGTTTACCGTACGGACGGCAGCCGGCGCGTTCAGGACGGCTACGAGGCGAATAACACCGTGACAGTTATAGTCGAGGATTTGAGCCTTGTCGGGAAAATTATTGACGCGGCTCTGGCTAACGGCGCCAACAACGTCGATTCGCTGAATTTCGGCATTCGCAACAAAACCGGTCTCGTGAACGACGCGATTCGCCTTGCGGTACGTGACGCCCGCGCGAAGGCTGAAGTTGTCGCCGCTGAACTCGGTAAAAAAATCGTCGGCGTTCGCAGTATCTCCGTCAATTCCGGAAATATTTCCGTGCCGCGCATGAGTAAAATGATGGCGATGAATGACGCCGCCGCCGAAAGTTTTGAAACGCCGATTGAATCTGGAACTTTGAGCTGCAACGCCAGCGTCCACGTCGAATTTGAAATGAGCAGATGAAAAAGCCGTACCTGGCGTCAATCGAATACATGCGCGGCGTCTCAATGCTAGGCGTCGTAGCGATACACATTGGCGCGCTGTACCTGACGAACCCCACGCCGAATTTACACCTGGTAGCACTTTTGGAAATCGCGTCGCGCTTCAGCGTCCCGATTTTCTTTTTTATTTCGGCGTTCGGATTATTCTACAAAATAAATCTGGCGGAGCCGTTCGAGTACGGAAAATTTCTGCGGCGGCGGTTCAGGGCAGTACTGCTGCCGTATCTGCTCTGGTCGGCGCTGTACATTTTGCACGACAACTGGTTTTACGGCTACGGAACGCCGTCAGCGGACTACGTGGCAGAACTTTTATTTTTCGGGCTGGCGAAGTATCAGCTATACTTCCTGGTTATACTGATTTGGTTTTATCTGCTTATGCCGCTGTGGATTTTTCTGGTGAAGGAAATGACGCCGAGGCGGCTGGCGCTGATATTTTTCGCGCAGGTAGCGTTCAACTATTTTTCGAGCTACAGCGCGGAACTGTTGACGCTGACGCAGACGCTGCCGGAAGAGTCGCTGCTTAGAAAATTTTTGGTGTGGCGGCTGAATTACTGGGTAGCGCATTACGTGTTCATATTTTTGCTGGGCGGAATTTTGGCGGTACGGTCGGAGGAATTTTTCGCGTGGCTGGCGGCGAATAGAAAAATCGTCAGCGCAACTTTCGCGGTCACGTTGACGATTCATCTGGGATACTTTTACTATTTAGTTTACGCGAAAAACTTCAGCGCGCTGGCGGCGGTAAACACTGCGCACCAGCTTTCGCCGACAGGAATTTTGTACACGGTGAGCGCGTCGATATTTCTGTTCATGCTGTTCGAGTGCGTGCCGCTGAATGAAAAAGTTCGCGCAGGACTGAGCGTACTGGGAAAAAATTCTTTCTTCGTGTATCTGTTCCACCCGCTGGCGCTGACGTATCTGTCATTACTGGGAGTTATACTGAACGCAGTGAACGCGCTAATTTTGTACGTGCTGACCGTCGCAATTTCGCTGGCGGTGAGTTTAGCTATTAAAGCAGCGCCTCAATATCTTTCGCGATGTCGGCAGGGTCAGTAGTGGGCTCGAAGCGCTTTACAACGTTGCCTTCGCGGTCGACGAGGAATTTCGTGAAGTTCCATTTAATTCCGTCGCCTTCGAGGTATTCGGGGAAGTTGGCTTTGAGCGCCGCCTCAAGTTTCGCCGCGATTGGGTGATTCGGGTCGAAGCCTTCAAACTTTTTCTGCGCGGTGAGGTACTTGAAAAGCGGCTGAGCAGTTTCGCCGCGAACGTCACCTTTTTCAAAAATCTGGAACTTGACGCCGTAGTTGAGCTTGCAGAAACTTTGCGCCTCTTCGCCAGTGCCAGGCTCCTGCTCCGCGAACTGGTTGCACGGGAAGCCGAGAATTTCCAGACCGCGATCCTTATAAGCGTCGTAGAGTTTCTGAAGTCCCTCGAACTGCGGCGTGAACCCGCATTTGCTGGCGGTGTTGACAATCAGCAGAACTTTGCCCTTGTAGTCGCCGAGATTTTTTTCAGCGCCCTTGCTCGTCTTTACCGTGAAATCGTAAATGCCCATTGTGAAAATTCCTCCTTAGCCTGCAATCAGCGCGTCGAGTTTAGCCTTGTCGAAACCGAGCACGAAATTTTTGCCGTCGATAGTCGTGACGGGAACCGCGGTATCGCCGCTGATTTTTTCGCATTCCTCTGCGTATTCGTCGTTTTCCTCGATGTTGCGGACTTCAAATTCGACGCCCTTCGACGCGAGATATTTTTTAGTTTTCTCGCACCAGGGACAGGTAGTGATTGAGTAGACCTTGACCATTTTAAAACCTCCCTAAATTCCGAGCAGTTTGTCGATTTGCTCTTTGTCGAAATCCAGCACGTAAGTTTTGTCGTCAGCGGTGACAACGGGAACGGCGCCGTCCATGCCGGTGAGCTTTATGCACGCATAACGGGCGGCGGCGTCTTTTTCAACGTCGAACGCCGTAAAGTTGACGCCCCTTGACGCCAGATACTTTTTGACTTTTTCGCACCACGGGCAGCTTTGAATTGTGTAAACCTTGACCATTTTTTAGACAACTTCTTTCAGCCTGGCGAGATATTTTTCAGCGAGGAGCGCGGCGGTAGTGCCGTCGGAGGCGGCGGTAGTGAGCTGACGAATTTCCTTTTCGCGAACGTCGCCCGCCGCGAATACGCCTTCAATTTCGGTTTTGCAGTCTTCGCCGGCGATAATCCTGCCGCTGGGCGAAAGTTTCAGTTCGTCCTTGAACAGCGCGGTATTGGGCTCGACGCCGATGTTTACGAAAATCCCGTCGACGGCGAGCGTTTTCATTTCGCCTGACTTTTTGTCTAAAATGTCGACGCTCTCAAGTTTTTTATCGCCGTGCAGGGCTTTAATTTCGGTCTGCAGCATAATTTCGATTTTGGGATTTTGACGAATGCGGCGCTGAGAAACTTCGTCCGCGCGGAACTCACTGCGGTGAATGACGTAAACTTTTTTGCCGTACTTGGTGAGGAAACTCGCCGCGTCAACCGCCGCATTGCCGCCGCCCATGACCGCGATAATTTTATCCTGGTACATGAAGCCATCGCAAAATTCGCAGTAGTGGACGCCACGGCTGGCGAACTTTCTTTCTTCGGGCAGAGGAAGTTTCCGGCGGTTCATGCCGCTGGCGATAATCACCGCGTCGGCCTCGTAAATTTTTTCCTCAGTCTCGACGATTTTAGGATTTTCGCGCAGGCTGACCTTAACGATACTGTCGAACTCGTCGACGACCGCGCCGAAATTCTCCGCCTGTTTCTGGAGCGTGCCAATCAAATCGCTGCCCTTGACGCTGATAAAGCCAGGGAAATTTTCAATGTCGGTCGCGTTGGCAATCTGCCCGCCGACAATCCCGTTTTCCAAAACCAGCACGTCGAGATTCATTCTGCCCGCGTAGAGCGCCGCCGTCAGACCAGCCATGCCCGCGCCGATAATCACAACGTCCTTGTGAACTTTCTGCTTAGCCATTTAAATCGCCTCAACAATGCGCTGCGCCTGCGCCTTCGCCTTAGCAATAACGTCTTCCTTGACTTCGGGCGTGGAGACGCCAGGCACGTACATCATTCCGCAGGTGTAAATTGGAGCCGCGCAAGTCATGCTGCAGAGAATCGCGAAACGCTCAAGGAAGTAAGCAAATTCCGGCGGCTCGTGCTGAAATTCGCCGTCCTTTTTGTAGAGAGCTTCGGGCGCGCCAATCGTCGTGGAAACGATTAACTTTTTGCCGGAAAGCGCCTTGCCCTTCGAGCCGTAAGCCCAGCTGTGCAGGAAAATTTTGTCGATGTATAGTTTCAGCAGCCCAGGCACCGAATACCAGTGGAACGGGAACTGGAAAACTATCACGTCAGCTTTTTCGAGCGCTGCCTGCTCCGCCGCTACGTCAAACTGATAGTCGGGGTAAAGTTCGTCCAGCCTGCGAATTTCCGCGTCGGGAAGTTTCTTTGCCAGCTCGTCCAGAATCGCGCGGTTCGCCGTCGAAATTTTTAAATCGGGGTGACCTGAAATTACCAGTACTTTTTTCAAAGAAATCGCCTCACTTCAAAAATTGTTCAATCGCCTTATTCAGATTCTCAATGGCGTCGCTGTCGCCAGTCTTAATCGCGTCGACGATACAGTGCTCCATGTGATCCTTCAAAATAATCCGGCTGACAGCCTTAACAGCGGCGTCGACGGCGGAAAGCTGAATCAGTACTTCGCTACAGTCGCGCCCGTCCTCAACCATGCGCCTGACAGCCTCCATGTGCCCGATAAGCCGCGCCATGCGATTCAGAACCGCCTTGGTCTGCGTGTGAGTGTGCACGTGTCTGATAACAGTGCCGTCTTCCAAAATGTGTTCATGCTCGTCAATCATACTGCGCTCCGATAATTCATCGCGTCGCGGTACGCCAGAACTGCGTCAACCGCCTTGAAACTCGGCACGAAAGGTTTAAGTTTGACGCCGCCTTCTGAAAAATCTTCCGGCAAATCTTTATACTCGTCCGAGCGCGAAAAATGCGTCCACTCGTCCTGCACCGCGCGAATAGCGATAATAAATTTGTCGATAATATCCAGCGGGCTGTTGGAATTTTTATCGTCCTGCGCGAGAGAATTTCCAGCGCGGAGATTTGTATTCGTAGTCTCGGAAATTTCGCTGGTAACTTCCTGAAAGTCAGCGGAAATTTCTTCGTTCGCGCTCACGGAAATTTCTGCGTCTGCGCTAATATCTGGCGACTCGACTGCGGGAACTTCTGCGCTGAAATCTGCGCCGGAAAAATTCATATCAACGCCGCCGCCAGCTCCGCCGTTTTGAAGGCTGGAAAGTTCAGCGGAAGTCTCAGCGGAAATTTTCGCCATCGCCTGCATAACCGCCTGACGCGCTTCCTGCTTCGTCTTAGCGGACTTGAGCGCGGCCTTGAGTTCCTCGCGGGCGTCTTCGGCGTACTTCGCTTTCTTGTAAGTTTTCGGGTCGTTTTCGCGCAGGAAAATCATTTCGGCTTCAGAAAGTTTCCTGCCGCTGAGAAGTTTCCGCTTAATACTGGCGAGCCGCGCCTTATCGACAGCGCTGACAGATTTTTTCTTCGCCGCCGAAATCTGGTCGTACATAGTCGCGCGGCTGAAACTCAGCGTGCCGTTCGCCGTGACGATTCGCTGACCGGTCTTGATTTTGTAATTCGCCGCGAACGCCAGATTTTTCTGCCTGATAAAACTTCCAATCTTGCCAACCCTTGCAAAATCCATTTCAGTCACCTCCGTGTTCCGCGCAAATTTTACAATAAATTCGGCGCCCGCGCAAGTTTTTTGACGGTTGAAATTCTCATTCGCCTTTGCTAAAATGATACAGATTAAATTTTTTGGGAGGGATTTTTATGGACGATAAAGATTGGGAACTTTTTAAGAAGAAGCTGAACGACCGCACGGGAATTGACCTGCAGCTGTACAAGGAGCCGCAAATGCGCCGCCGCATTGGCAACCTCGTCACGCGCGCCGAAATGAACTCTTACGTTGCGTACTTCGACAGCGTCGCCAAAGACAAGGACAAATTCGCCGAGTTCATCGAGTACCTCACGATTAACGTCTCGGAATTTTTCCGCAACCCCGACAAATTCGACGTGGTTGAAAAAGAAATTATTCCGTACCTTTTGAAGCGCTCGCCGAAACTCAACATCTGGAGCGCCGGCTGCTCGATTGGCGCCGAACCCTACACGCTGTCAATCATCATGAAGGAACTCACGCCGAACGTCCGCCACAGGATTCTGGCAAGCGACCTCGACATTGACATTCTCGCCAAGGCGAAAAAGGGCGTGTACACCGACGCCGAAATTAAGGCAATGCGCCCCGACCGCAAGCAGAAATATTTTGAGCAGACCAGCGACGGCAAATTCGCAGTCAAGCCCGAAATTAAATCCGTCGTCGAGTTCAAGCGCCACAACCTGCTCAAGGATAAATTTGAAACCGGCTTTGATTTAATCTTGTGCCGCAACGTCGTCATTTATTTCACCGAAGAGGCGAAGGATCAGCTCTACACGAACTTTTTCAATTCGCTCAAGCCTGGCGGGATTCTGTTCGTCGGCGCCACCGAGGCAATTTTGAACTACCGCAAAATGGGCTACACCAGCTACAAGCCGTTTTTCTACCAGAAGCCCGAAGATTACAAGCAGTAAAAAATTCCCAACCTCCAATCGCAGTTGCGGTCGGGGGTTTTTAGCTTGACAAATTCGCGCGGCGATAGTAATATTGCAACGTTGAAAACTGAATATTGATTGGGTCAAGTGCCGAAAGGCTTGATAGAGAATCCGGTCGAAGTCCGGAACGGTCACGCCACCGTAGCGGGGAGCGACTCTGCAGAAGTTATGTCACTGGGAAACTGGGAAGGCGCAGGGGAGCTTAGATCCGAAGTCGGGAGAACTGCTTGATTGACAATCACCGCTAGACCTGCGAGCGACAGGGAGGGGATTGCGAGCTTTTACTATGCTCGGAGTCCGGCGCTGACCGGATTTTTTAGTTGTGCCTTCCCGAAGTGCCGCCGCGTTTCGGGTTTTTTAATTTGATACATTGCTCATACATAAAAAGTTAAGGGCGGCGCAATTTTTGGCGTCGTTTTTTTTATTCTGTATACCTGCGCGGAAACTATCGACAGCCGCGCCAAATTCTGGTAAATTAGCGCTGAAATTTTTTAAGGAGCTGATTTTATGGCGGAACTGCTGTACACAATCAAGGCGAACACTCCTAAGGAAGAAATTATCCGGCAACTGCGCGACCACCCCGAAATTAAATTTGTCTCGCTGATTGGGATTGACCTTGCGGGCAACGATACCGATGAAAAAATTCCGGTGCGCATTTTCATAAAAGACATCGACGATTTTTACGCGGGGCGCGCGGTGCAGACGGACGGCTCAAGCGTCGTGCTGCCTGGTATCGCCACGCTCAACAACGCCAAAGTTGATATGCCGGTTGACCCGTCGGTAAACTGGTTCGTCGACTACAATTTTGAGAACTACGACCCGTCGACCAATCGCCCCGTTGGAACTTTGCGCATTCCGAGCTTTCTGATTCACGAGGGCAAGCGCGTCGACTCCCGCGCGATTCTCACGGACACGCTGATTAACGTCAAGAAAGAGCTGGTTGACCTTCTGCACCTGCACCACGAAATTGACGGGCTGGAAGTCAATGGCAAGGACGTTATCGATATTTCGTTCACGGCGGCGACGGAGCTGGAATTTTGGGTAAAGACGCCGCTTGAAGAAGCAATCGTCGAGGAAATGAGCGCGTCGCAGGTTATGCAGGAACAGTACTGGCAGCGGACGCATGGCGCGGTTCGGTGCGCGCTGGAGCAGAGTCTGATTGAGCTGGACAAGTACGGGCTGAAAGTGGAAATGGGGCACAAGGAAGTTGGCGGGCTCAAGGCGCAGATTGACGAGTCGGGGCACTTAACGCACGTCTGCGAACAGCTGGAAATTGACTGGCGGTTCGATGAGGCGGTACAGGCGGCGGACAACGAAATAATTGTGCGGACGGTCGTCAAGGAAATTTTCCGCGCGAACGGGCTGGAAGTCAACTTCAAGGCGAAGCCGATGATTGGGCTGGCGGGCAACGGCGAACACACGCACATTGGAATTGCGGCGGTCACTGCAGAGGGCAGGGTGTACAATCTTTTCGCCGCGCAAAATCCCGCGAAGGATTACATGAGCGCGATTGGCTACGGCGCGCTGATGGGTCTGCTGAAAAATTACGAAGTCATTAACCCGTTTGTCAGCTCCACGAACGATTCGCTCAACCGTCTCAAGCCTGGCTTTGAAGCGCCGGTTTGCATTGTGACTTCGCTGGGGCACACGCCGGAAATTCCCAGCCGCAACCGCACGATTCTCGTCAGCCTGATTCGCGACCTTGAAAATCCAATGGCGACGCGTTTTGAACTTCGCGCGTGCAATCCGTATTCCAACATTTACCTTGTGCTGGCGGCGTCTTACTCGGCGATTCTCGACGGGATTAAAATGGCGGCGACTCGTACGACGGCGGAACTTCTGGCGGAAATCAGCAAGGACGCCGGAGCCGACGGTTTCTACCTTGAAAAAGACCGCGCCTACCGCAGCGAGGAAGACGTTTACGAGGCGTTCGACGACGCTGAGCGCAACCGGCTTTTCGGTACGCCGCCCGCCACTGTCTGGGAAAATATGGAGGCGTTCACGAAGTTCCCCGATAAGACGAAAATTATTTCGAGCGGCGGCGCTTTGAATGACCGGCTGATTAAATCTTTCCGCGACGGCGCGCTCCTGCGCTGGAAGATTGAACTGATTTCGCGTATCATTCCCGAAATGCGCGAGATTGTCCGCCGCGCTAAGCAGATTAAATCCGACTTCGTGACCGACCAGGACGCCTACAGCTGGAACAAAATTTTCATGATTCGCGCGCAGCTGGCGAAAGATTCTATCGACGAAAAATCCATGTTCACGCGGCTGACGAACGCGCTCAATTCCGGCGACTACGATACCGCCTCGAAACTGCAGGTTGAAATTTATAACAAAGTCGAGGAACTCAAGGCGCTGTACGACGCCTACGAGAAAAATATCATCTGAGCTGAAAATTTTCCGCGCCGCTGTAGTGTGTTTGACATTGCGGCGGCGTTTTTCTATAATTATCGGGTATTTTTTCACAGCGCAGAGGAGGTCGATTGACTGAAATGCAATATCAGGAATTAATTTTGGCGTTGCAGAAATTTTGGGCAGAAAAAGGCTGCATAATCGCGGAGCCGTACGACGTGGAAAAGGGCGCCGGCACGATGAATCCGTTTACATTTTTGCGGGTGCTGGGGCCGGAGCCGTGGAACGTGGCGTACATAGAGCCTTCGCGCAGGCCGGCGGACGGGCGTTACGGCGACAATCCGAACCGCCTGTACCAGCACCACCAGCTTCAGCTGATAATGAAACCTTCGCCGGACGACATTCAGGAACTTTATCTGGAAAGTTTGGCGGCGATTGGGCTGGAGGCGAAAAAGCACGACATTCGTTTCGTCGAAGATAACTGGGAGTCGCCGACGCTTGGCGCGTGGGGGCTCGGCTGGGAAGTCTGGCTGGACGGAATGGAAATCACGCAGTTTACGTATTTTCAGCAGGTCGGCAGTCAGGATATAAAACCGACGGCGGTCGAGATAACTTACGGGCTGGAGCGGCTGGCGATGTACATTCAGGGCGTCGAAAATGTTTACGACGTGGAATGGGGCGCGGGCGTGACGTACGGCGATGTTTTTCACCAGAACGAATTTGAGCAGTCGAGTTACGCGTTTGACGTTTCGGACGAAAATCTTTTGTTCGACCTGTTCGAGAAGTACGAAGCGGAGGCGGTGCGCGTTATCAAACTGGGCTTCGTTCATCCGGCGTACGACTACGTTTTGAAATGTTCGCACACGTTCAACCTTTTGGACGCGCGTGGAGCTATCAGCGTGAGTGAGCGGACGGCGTTTATCGGGCGCGTGCGGAAACTGGCGCGGCTTTGCGCGGAGGAATATCTTAAGCAGCGCGAGAAACTCGGTTACCCGCTGCTGAAAAAATCTGCGGAGGTGAGCGCGCAATGACACGAACGTTACTTTTGGAAATCGGCACGGAGGAAATTCCGGCGCACGCAATGCCGTCGATTTTGGCGCAGCTGAAGGAACTGGCCGGAAAATTTTTGGCGGAGGCGAGAATTTCAGCGGGCGAAATTTCAGTGCTGGGGACGCCGCGCAGGCTGGCGGTTTTGGTTAAAGACGTGGCGGAAAGTCAGGCGGACGTTGAGGAAGAGCGGCGCGGACCTTCGGTAAAAATTGCGTTCGACGCGGCGGGGAAACCTTCAAAAGCGGCGGTTGGATTTGCGCGCGGGCAGAAAGTTGCGCCGGAAAGTTTAATCCAGCGCGACGGCTACGTTTACGCGGTGATTCACGAAGCCGGTAAGCCGACCGCTGAACTGCTCAGGGAAATTTTGCCGAAAATTATCTGCGCGCTGAGTTTTCCTAACAACATGCGCTGGGGCAGCCTCGACTTCAAATTCATTCGCCCGATTCGCTGGATTGTGGCGCTGTTCGGAACTGAAATTATTCCTTTCGAGGTTGCCAACGTCAAGAGCGGAAAAATTTCGCGCGGGCACAGGGTTTTGAGCGCTGGCGAATTTGAAATTGACGCGGCGGAAAATTACGTGGCGGCGTGCGAGAAAAATTTTGTTATCGTCGACCAGAACGAGCGGCGTGAAAAAATTGTCGCGCAGATTGAGGCGGTTGCGAAGGAGCGCGGCGGCGTTGCGGAAATTTCGGAAGACCTGCTGGAAGAAGTTTTGTACCTCGTGGAATATCCGACGGCGCTTTCTGGAGATTTCGAGACAAAATATTTGAAACTGCCGCCGGAAGCCGTGATAACGCCAATGCGCGACCACCAGCGGTATTTTCCGGTTAAGACGGCGGACGGGAAACTCCTGCCGATTTTTATCACGGTACGCAACGGCGGGCGGGATTTTCTGGAAATTGTTCAGCACGGAAATGAAAGAGTTTTGAAGGCGCGGCTTGAGGACGCACAGTTTTTCTTCAACGAAGACCGCCGGAAAAATCTTGACGAGCACCGTGAGAAACTCAAGACCGTCGTGTTTCAGGAAGGGCTCGGCTCGGTGTACGAGAAAACTGAGCGCCTTATGAAACTCGCTGAAAAAATTTGCGACTTGCTGGGCGCGAAAGTTACCGACGCCGACAGGAAAAATGCGATTCGCGCGGCGGAAATTTCCAAGGCGGATTTGGTCACGGGAATGGTCACCGAGTTCACGGAACTTCAGGGCGTCATGGGGCGCGAGTACGCAAAACTTGACGGCGAGACTCCCGAAGTTGCGGCGGCGATTGACGAACAGTACATGCCGCGCTTTGCCGGTGACGCTCAGCCGAAAACTGCCGCCGGAAGAATTTTGAGCCTGGCTGACAAAATCGATAACCTTGTAGCAACGTTCAGCCGTGGATTAGTTCCAACTGGCTCGCAGGATCCGTTCGCACTTAGGCGGCAGGCTCTGGGTATCGTCAACATGCTCGTCGAGGCGAACTGGTCGCTGAAAATTTCCGAGATTGTCGAACTGGCGATGGATTTGCTGAAAGTCACGGACGAAGTCGGGCGCGAAAAAATGCAGGCGGAAGTTGCGGAATTTATGCGGCTGCGCGTGAAAAATGTGCTGGCGAACTCCGCGCGCTACGACGTGATTGACGCGGTTATCGGCAACGTCGACGACCTTTACGCGGTGAATTTGAAGGCGGCGGCGCTTGAACAGTTCCTCGGCACGCCCGACGCCGTGAAAAATATTCAGTCGTTCGTGCGCGTTTCAAACCTCGCGAAAAAAGCTGACAGCGCGGAAATTGACGAAAGTTTGGTTAAGCTCGAAGCTGAACAGAAACTTTATCGCGCGTTCGAGGCGGTGAACGTCGTCGCCAGCGAACTCGTTGACAAGAAAGATTTCAACGGCGCTCTCGACGCTCTGAAGAAACTTTCCGCGCCAATCGATTCGTATTTCGATTCGGTCATGGTTATGGACGAAAATTTAGATATTCGCAGGAACCGGCTGGCGCTTTTAAAATCGCTTGACAATCTGCTGGCGAAAATTGCGGATTTCAGCAAGCTCGTCGTGTAAAATTTTTGCAGGAACTTTAGCGGCGGCGTCGAATTGCAAATAGAGTGAATGCGGGAAATTTTGAAAAGGAAGATATACATGGATACAAAAGCGACTCCGTATATCGGAGAAAACTCTCCACTTAACAGAATCACGACGTACTTCAACGCGTTGCAAAGTTCGGCTGAAGAATATCTTTTTGTTATAGATTTGGAAACCGAAATGGCTTTGCTGTCGGATAATTTCATCAGGGATTTCAATTTTTCCTCGAACGTAGTTGACGATTTCGACAATCTGGTTGAACCGTTTATCCACTACGAAGACCGCGAAATTTTTGAAGACGCGCTGAACTCGATTCGCTCGGCGAACGCGGCTGAAACGATTGAATGCGAATTTCGGCTGCTGAACAAAGACGGCGAGCACGGCTGGGTGCGGCTGAGCATGGCGGTCGGAATGGGCGAAACTGAGCGGCCGGAATTTTTGTCGGGCGTTATCGCGCGGCTGGACATTCCCGTTAAGGCGGACAACATCACGGGGCTTTTAAAGCGCAATGTTTTTTATTCCGCACTGCAACAGGAACTGGAATCCGACCCGCGCGCGCGCGGCGCCGTTGTTGTGATTGGGCTTGATAATTTCCACGTCATCACTGAAACTTACGGGCACAGATTCGGCGACACGGCGCTCAGGCAAATCGCGCAGAACATTACCAACGTCCTGCCGCCCGACATCAAGCTCTACAAACTCGACGGCTACATGTTCGGAATGTTCATGCCCTACGCAATGCCGGAGGAAGTTGAAATTATTTTCTCAAGCGTTCAGCTTTGTATGCGCGAAATTCGCAACGTTGACGACACGATTTATTGTACGGCGTCCGCCGGCGCGACTTTTTATCCCGACGACGCGAAGGACGTTATAACTTTGACGCGGTACGCTGAAGTTGCGCTGGAGCTTGCACGCAAGAGAGGCCGCGACCAGATTTGCTTTTTCGAGAAGGAAGAGTACGACCGCTGGCGCTACGATATTGGAATGCAGAATCTCATGCAAAATTCCATTGCGCGCGGCTGCGAAGATTTCTTCCTGTGCTTTCAGCCGCAGGTTGACGCGAGGGACGGCAGTCTGATTGGCGCGGAAGCTCTCCTGCGCTGGTACGACCAGGACGGCAGTATCGTTGCGCCGATGCAGTTTATCCCAATGCTCGAAAAGTCGCGAATGATTATTCCCGTCGGGCACTGGATTATTGAAAACGCGATTATCACGGCGAAAAAATTTCAGGAGTTCATGCCAAATTTCCAAATGAGCGTGAACATTTCGCTTTACCAGCTGGAAGAGAGAATGTTTTATCCATTCGTCGAAGATTGCGTAAGGCGCCACGCGATTGACCCGACTACGCTGACTTTCGAGCTCACGGAAAGCCACAGCGTTTACGATTGGGATTTCGTCAACAAGCAGTTCGGCGAGTTCCACGACCTCGGAATTAAAATCGCAATGGACGATTTCGGCACCGGATATTCCACGATTGGCTTTCTGAAAAATTTCAACTGCGATTTAATCAAGATTGACCGCATGTTCGTCGAAAATATTCTCAAGAGCGAATACGACCGCAAGCTGATTAAGCATATGATTATGCTTTGTCACGCTGTCGGAATGGAAGTCTGCGTCGAGGGGATTGAGCAGGAAGGTGAATATCTGTACCTGCGCGACGAATGCGGCGCCGACCAGATTCAGGGATTTTTCTTCGGCTATCCAGAAACTGAAGATGTTTTTATGGAGCGGTTCAAAAAGTAGTTGACAAATTTTTTCCGGCGTGTTAATATTACTGGCGTTGAAACAAAGGGGTATCGCCAAGTTGGTAAGGCACCAGACTCTGAATCTGGCATTCGTTGGTTCGAGTCCAGCTACCCCTGCCACTTTGAAATTATTTTTACAGATATAGATTCGCAGAATGCCGACAGTCGAAAGATTGTTGGCAATTTTTGCGTTAAGGAGACTTGCATTTGAAACTTAACGAAATTTTGGTGGAGGCGGTAGAGCGCGGCGCGTCAGATATTCACCTGACGACGGGGCAGCAAATATTTCTACGCGTGGCTGGCGAATTTTCAAAAATCAGCGCGCCGCTCAGCTCACTAGAAGTGGAAAAAATTCTGGCGGAGTTGGTACCGCCGCGCCTCGTCGACGAACTCAATTCAAAGCTGGCGGTGGATTTCTCGCACGTCGATGAAAATCTTTCGCGCAGGTTCCGCGTCAACGTCTACTTCCAGCGCAAAGTTCCCGCCGTCGCCATAAGGCTTATTGCTGAAAAAATTCCGTCGCTCGAAGAAATTGGCGCACCGAAAGTCCTCAGAAATTTTCTCACGGCGCTGCAGGGATTAATTTTAGTAACGGGACGCACCGGCTCCGGCAAGTCTACGACAATCGCGGCGTTCCTCAACGAACTGTGTAAAGTTCGCCCGTGCCACCTGCTGACGCTCGAAGATCCAATCGAATTTGAGTACGAGGCAAAAAAATCTTTCGTCAGCCAGCGCGAACTCGGACAGGATTTTTTGAACTTCGCGGACGCGGTACGGACAGCCCTGCGCGAAATGCCGGACGTCCTGCTAATCGGCGAAATTCGCGACGCGGAAACAATGCACGCGGCACTTGAAGCGTCGGCGGCGGGCGTTTTAGTTTTGGCGACGCTCCACACAAAATCTGCGGCGGAAACGGCAATGCGCGTCGAAACGATGTTCCCGCTGGTTCAGCGCGACGCGATTCGGGATTTGTTCGCGGACGAGTTCACGGCGATAATTTCTCAGCAGCTGGTAAAAGTCGGCGGCGTACGAAAATGCGCGGCGGAAGTTCTGGTTGCAAATCCGGCGGCGCGCTCGCTGATTCGGCAGGGAAAATACGTACAGCTTCCAACGGTGATTATGAGCAACGCGGCGCTCGGAATGCAGACAATGGACGCGGCGCTAAAGAGGCTGGGGCTATGACGAAATTCAGGTACAGGGGCTACGACGAAAATTCTGTCGCGCAGGATGGGACTTTGGAGGCGGAAAATTACGCGGAGGCGTTCGCGGTTTTGCAGTATCAGGGCGTGAAGGTCGTGAGTCTTGCGCCGGAGCGCGTAAGTCTGGTAAAATTATTCGAGGAATATCGAATGCGCTGGGAACTGGGCGAGCGCTGGGTTTCGGTATTTTTCCGCGAACTGAGCGTAATGCTGGGCGTGATGACTTTGCACGAATCGCTTTTGACCTTGACGCGGGCGGCGGAAGGGCACATTTCGGAAAAAATTTTAAAGGAAGTCGTGGCAATCGTAGAGACTGGCGAACCTTTCAGCGCGGCGCTGCGGCGGCACGAAATAATTTTCGGCAGTGAGGCGATACAGTCGGTGGAAGTCGGCGAAGCGAGCGGGCGAGTACAGGAAGTCACGGCGCGGCTGGCTGGACAGCTTGAGCGGAACTACGCGACGAGCCGGAAAGTTCGCGGGGCGATGTACTATCCGCTGGTCGTGCTAATCGCGGCGCTCGTGGCGGCGGTCGTCATGATAAACGTGACGCTGCCGGTCTTCGAGTCGTTCTATTCGGAGCAGGGCGGCGACCTGCCGCTAATTACGCTGATTCTGCTGCACGGCGGGCGGTTTTTATCGGCGCATTTATTTTTAATTTCGGCGCTGATTCTGGCGATTATAATTTTAGCGGCGGTTGTATATCGGGAATCTGAGCCGGTGCGATTTTTCTGCGACAGATTAAAATTACGCGTGAAAGTCCTGCGCGAAATTGAGCTGCGGAATTTATTCAGTCGGCTGGGATTTTTGCTGGAAAGCGGCGTGACGCTGGACGATGCGTTGAAACTTAGCGCGGCGTCGAGCGGAAATTTACAAATGGGAAAGCTGCTGGCGAAAATTCAGGCGTCGATAGAGGCGGGCGAAAAGTTTGGCGCGACGCTCAAGCGCGTGCTGAAAGATTTGTCGCCGCTGTACCTGGGGCTGATTGTCACGGGCGAATCGAGCGGTAATATCGTGGAAATGCTGCGGCAGTGCGAGGCGATGGCGGATTTTGAAATTGAAGAAACGCTGAGGGCGCTTCCGGCGAAGGCTGAAGTTTACGGGACGCTGGCGGCGGGCGCAATCGTCGGCGCGCTGGTTTTCTCGATAGTCCTGCCGATTTTGAACATGACGAATTTATTTTGACGGAGGCTGGGGAAAATGAAATTCAAATCTATCGCGAAAATTTTTCTGGCAACGGTGACGGTTTCGCTGTTAGCGCTGGGCTGTGGCAGCGACGATTCGCAGTCACAATCGCCGGTAAAAAAAGTCGGTATGCTGACGCTGTTGAATGCGGACGAAAGTACGGTCGACAAAATTTTCATATCGCCGGCGCAGAAAACGACATACTACAACAATCTGACTTCAATGGAAATGGGTCTGACTTCGGGGCAGGTTGACGAAGTTCGTACGTATCAGAGCGTGGCGAATTACATTGCGGGGAAAATTTCTGGGGTCGGCGTGAGAAATTCACAGCAGGGCGCGGATATTCTCGATTCGTTCTGCCTGGCGGTCAAGGAAAATAATCTTGAGCTGCTGGGCAAGATAAACGCGGCGATTGAGGCCATGCAGAAGGACGGCACGCTGGAAAAACTTACGCAGGAATACATAACGAACCTGAAGCCTGGCGAGGAACCGCCGTCGGTTGACGTTGAGGACGTTCCAAGCAAGCAGACGATAAAAGTTGCGGTGACGGGCGATTTGCCGCCGCTGGATTTGATTCGCGCGGACGGAACTCCGGCGGGTTTTAACACGGCGGTAATGGAGGAAATTGGCAGGCGGCTCGATGTAAACGTGGAGTTCGTGGTAATCGAAAGTGGAGCGCGCGCGGCGGCTTTATCGAGCGGGCAGGTCGATATAATTTTCTGGGCGATTCAACCAGCGAAAGGAAGTCCGCTGCCGCAGGACGCTGACAAACCGGCGGGAATAGCTTTATCGGAGGCGTACTATAAAGATTTGCCGGTAGATTTGTACAGCACTTTCTCGGCAATGCAATGATTCATTTAAAAAACGTAACGAAAATTTACAAACAGAACGGCGTAGTTGCGCTGGACGACGTGACGCTGGACGTGGAGCCTGGCGAATTTGTATTTATCGTGGGGACTTCGGGCTCAGGGAAATCGACGCTGATGAAACTTTTAATGCACGAGGAAACGGCGACGGCTGGCGAAATTTTTGTAGACGGGCGTGACGTGATACGGCTTTCGCGAAAGGAAGTGCCGTACCTTCGGCGGAGTCTCGGCGTAATTTTTCAGGATTATCGGCTGTTGGAGGATAAAACGGTTTACGAAAACGTAGCGTTCGCAATGCAGGTAATCGAGGCGCCGCAGAAAATCATGCAGCGGAGCGTAAACGCCGTGCTTGAAATCGTGGGGCTGCGCGATAAATCCAAAAGTTTTCCGGCGCAGCTTTCGGGCGGCGAACAGCAAAGAGTTGCGATAGCGCGGGCGATTGTCAACGACCCGAAACTTGTGATAGCGGACGAGCCGACGGGAAATCTTGACCCTGCCACGAGCTGGGACATTATCGATATTTTTCAGCGGATAAACGCGGCGGGCACGACGATTGTCATGGCGACTCACGACCGAGATATTGTCAACCGGCTCAAAAAACGCGTCGTTGAAATCGAAGGCGGGAAAATTATTCGCGACCAGATTCGCGGGCGCTACAGCGGCAGGTAGGGAGGCGGCACGGGTGAAACTTCAGACGGCGGAATATTATTTTCGGGAAGTTTGCGTGTCGATGGTGCGCAAGCGCTGGATGACTTTCGCGTCAATCGGAACGGTTGCGGTATCGCTTTTCGTGCTGGGCGTATTTTTAATTCTGGTGCTGAACATGTCACGGCTGGCGGCGTCGCTGGAAAGTCGGGTGCAGGTTGCAGTTTACCTTGACGACGCATTGACGCCAGAAAATCGCGCGGAAGTTGAGCGAATGGCGCGGGCGATGAAAAACGTGACGGCGGTGGAGTACGTGCCGAAGGAGCGGGCGCTGGAAATTTTACAGGCGCGGCTCGGCGAACAGCGGAAAATTTTGGACGCGCTGGGCGAAACCAATCCGCTGCCGAATTATTTTCTGGTGACGGTAAATTCTGCGCAGGAAGTGCGGAAAACTGCGACGGCGCTTGCGGATTTGTACGGCGTGGAGGAAGTGAACTACGGGCAGGACGTGGTAGACAACCTGTTCGACCTGACGCGGCTGCTGAGAATTTTCGGCGTGGCACTGCTGGCGATTCTGGCGCTGGCGACAATTTTCATAATTTCCAACACGATACGGCTGACGGTTTTCGCGAGGCGCAGGGAAATTGCGATAATGAAGTACGTGGGCGCAACTGACTGGTTCATACGCTGGCCGTTCATTTTGGAAGGCGTCGCGCTGGGATTAATCGGCGGCGGGATAAGCGCGGTCGTGCTGCGGAGTTTTTATTCAGCGGTCACGGCGAAAGTTTCGAGCGCGCTGGTATTTTTCCCGCTGGTCGAGCAGTATCCGTTCATGAATTACCTGACGCTGGCGCTGATTTTTTCGGGCGTGGCGATAGGAATTTTGGGCAGTACAGTTTCGCTGAAAAAGTTTCTGGAGGTTTGAGCCGTGCGGAAAATTTTAACGCTGGCGCTGGTTTTGGCGGCGGGCACTTTAGCGAGCGCGGCGACTTCGATTCAGGAGCTGGAAAATCGGCAGGCGCAGTACGAGCAGGCGGCGGAAGTCGCGCGGCAGAAATCGGAATGGATACTCGGAAAAATAAATTCGGTCTCCGACACTAAACGTAAGCTCGACGAAGAAGCCGCCGCCGCCACCGCTGACTACGAACAGAAAAAATCCGCCCTTGACGAAACTGTTAAGCGCATTGAGCTCAACGAAGTCAAGTTGCTGGAAAATCAGCGCGACTACCAGAAAAAGCACAACAGGTTTGCGCAGCGCGTTCGGGATATTTATATCAACGGGCGAATTTCGTACCTCGAAGTTATGTTCGGCGCGCAGGATTTTGGCGACTTCATTACGCGCATGGATTTGCTGAAACGGATTCTCGCGCAGGACTCGGCGCTGATAACCGAAGTTCAGCGGCAGCAGGCGGAAATTGAAGCGCTGGCGGTGCAGCTGGAGGCGGACAGGAAAATTCAGGCGGAGCAGGCGCGGTTCGCTGAAAAGGCAAAGGAGTTCCGGCTGAAAAAAGTCGCCGAGCAGCAGGAATTGATTGACCGCATGGAAAACGACAGGGAAGTTTACAACCGGCGGTATGACGAAATGGCGGCAGCGTCTAAGGAAGTGGCGCGGCTGATTCATGAGAGCAAACTCAAAGCGGCGGCAGAGGCGGCGGCTCGCGAACAGGCAGCGGCTGAGCGTGCGGCACGGGCTGAGCGCGAAAGAATTGCCCGCGAAAAACGCTTAGCGCAGGAACGCGCCCTTCGTGAGAAACAGCGCTTTGAACGTGAGCAGGAACGCGCTGAAAGAAAATCCGGCGGCGACGTTGAAATTTTCGCGCCCGAAGGCACCGGCGAGATGATTTATCCGCTAACCGGCGCGGTAACTTCTGAATACGGCTGGCGGACGCACCCGATTTTCGGCGGCTCAAAATTCCACAGCGGGATTGACATTGCCGGCGAGGCTGGCGCTCCAATTAAGGCGGCGCGCGGCGGAGTCGTGACGCATTCCGGCTGGATTGACGGCTACGGCAACACCGTCATGATTGACCACGGCGGCGGCCTGGTGACTTTGTACGGGCACAATCAGAGCGTGGCCGTCAGCGTCGGGCAGAAAGTTAAGCAGGGGCAGGTTGTCGCCTACTGCGGTTCGACGGGAAATTCTACCGGCCCGCACTGCCATTTTGAGGTTAGACTGAACGGCGAGCCCGTCAGCCCCTACGATTATTTGTAAAGGATTGATTTAATGATTACAGATTTTTTTAGCGTGCTGGAATTTGACAAGATTCGGGCGAAGCTTGAGGCTTGCGCGACGAGCGTTTTCGGTAAGGAACTCGCCGCCGGTATCGAGCCGTCCGACGATATTGAAACTGTCCGCGAAAGTTTGGCGCTGACGACGGAGGCCGTTCGTATTTTCGCAGTGAGCGCGCCGCCCTTCGGTGGAGTTCGTGACATTCGCGAAACGCTCAGGAAAATCGCGCTGGGAAGTTCCGCCGGTGCCGGTGAGCTTGCTGACGTTCTGTCGACGATGTTTGCAATGCGCGCCGTCAAGAAATTTTTCAAGGAAAACGCTATCGATACGCCGAAGCTGAAATTTCGCGCGGGGCAGATTGAAATTCTCGGCAACCTTGAAAACCAGCTGAGCAGTGCGCTCGACGACCACGGCAACGTTAAGGATACCGCCAGCGTCGAACTGCAGAAAATCCGCCGTGAACTCCGCCTCGCTCAAAACCGCGTCAAGACTGAAATTCTGTCGATACTCCACGACCCCGCGAAACAGAAATTTTTTCAGGACGCGATAATTACAATGCGCGGCGACCGCTACGTTATCCCCGTCAAGCTGGAATACAAATCGCAGTTCCCTGGGCTCGTGCACGACCAGTCCGCAACCGGCGCCACGCTGTTCATTGAGCCAATGGCGATAGTCAATCTGAACAATGACATTCGCCAGCTCGAAGCGGAGGAAAAAAACGAAGTCGCGCGGATTTTGCGCGTGCTGTGCGAAGCCGTTGCGAAACACTCAAAGGAATTGTCGCTGAACGTCGAAATTCTGGCGGAGTTCGATTTAATTTTTGCGAAGGCGAAATTCGCGCAGCAGCTGAACGCGACCGAGCCAATCCTCGCGCAGTTCACCGACCTGAAAGCCACGCGCCACCCGCTGATAAATCCAAAAACCGTCGTGCCAATCGACATACGAATCGGCGACGAATTTTCAATCCTGCTGGTCACGGGGCCGAATACCGGCGGCAAAACCGTCACGCTCAAAACGCTGGGGCTTTTAGTTTTAATGGCTCAATCGGGAATGTACATACCGGCGGGCTTCGGCTCAAGGCTGGCGGTCTACACGAACATTTTCGCGGACATCGGCGACGAGCAGTCGATTGAACAAAGCCTGTCAACTTTTTCCGCGCACATGACGAAAATCGTCGACATTTTAAAACTCGTGCAACCAACGGATTTGGTGCTGATTGACGAAATTGGCGCGGGCACTGATCCAGACGAAGGCGCAGCGCTCGCTCAGGCAATTCTCGGACGCCTGCTGAAAATCCAGTGCGCAACGATAGCAACCACGCACTATTCTGAGCTGAAAACTTTCGCGTATTCGACCGTCGGGATTGAAAATGCCTGCGTCGAGTTCAACGTCGAGACGCTCATGCCGACTTACAAACTGCTTATCGGACTGCCTGGCGCCAGCAACGCTTTTGAAATCAGCAAGCGGCTCGGTCTGCACATGAGTCTGATTCGCCGCGCGAAAAAGTTCATGAAGGCTGAGCACGCCAACTTTGAAAAAATTCTAGCCGACCTCGAAGAAAAGCGGCTGATTTACGAAAAACGCAACGCCGAAATTCAAAAAAGTCAGGCTGCCATTGCCAAACGCGAAAAGGAAATTACCGCCATGCGCGACGAAATCGCTAAGACGAAGAGCGACGCGATTAAAAAGGCGCGCGAAAAATCCGCCGAAATGGTTAAGGAGACGCGCCGCGAGGCTGAGGAAATTATTTCCGCGCTCAAGGAACAGTTCGACGATATGGGCGTTAAAAAGCGCCAGCAGGCTATTCAGGCTGCCCGTGACAAAATCCGCGCCGCCGAATTTGCCAACGCGCCTGGCTTAATCGTCGACCAGAATATTGGCAACCGAATCAACAAAAAATTCCTGCTCGTCGGCGACACGATTTACATCAAGACGCTCGACCAGAAGGCGACGGTACTTTCAATCGACAGGGACGGCAACGAACTCACTGTGCAGGCTGGCGCGCTCAAAATGACGGTCAAAACTTCCGACTGCAGATTTGTCAGCCACGCCGCCGAAGAGCCCGCCACGGCGCCTGTGGTCAGCGAGAATCGCAGCACGACGGCTATCATGCAGAAAGTTTCCAGCGTCACGCGCAGCATTGACATTCGCGGCATGATGGTTGACGAAGCCGAGCAGGTTTGCGGGAAATTCCTCGACGACGCGCAGTTAGCTGGACTCCGGCAGGTGCTGATAATTCACGGCAAGGGCACTGGCGCGCTGAGGCAGGGAGTTCACGAATTTTTACGCTACCACCACTCCGTTGCGAAATTCCAACTGGCGGACATCGACGAAGGCGGCGCGGGCGCTACGCTCGTAATTCTGAAGTAGGGTGCTGATTATGGAAAACGTGGACATCACGGGCAGGACTAAAAATTGGATTCGTTTTGGACTTATAATCCCGCTGGCGATTGCGGCGGGGCTTGGTTACGGCGCGTTCGAGCAGCGCTACCACGAGGAGAATCTGCAGATAAAAAATGCGCGCGTCGAAGGCACAATGCTGGCGGTTCGCACGCTGGTTGACGGCAAAGTCAGCGAAGTTATTTTCGAGGACGGCGCGGAAGTTCGGGCGGGCGATGTTATCGCGCGGCTGGAAGTCAGCGTGACGGAGGAAGCGATACGCCAGCTGGAAAATACCGTCAAACTCGCGAAACAAAATCTGGAAGATTTAAAGCTGGGGCAAATCGTCAAAGTGCCGGTAAAAACCGTGCGGACAATACAGACGGCGCCGCAAACGATAGAGTACGGGGCTGGACGGAGCTCGTCGGAAGTTGCGAGCCTGCTGGAACGAGCGAACCGCATGGACGAACTTTATGAAATGGGCGCGGTCAGCCGAGTGCAAAGGGACGCGGCGCGGGCAGCTTACGAAAGGGCGCTGGCGGAGTCTTACACGCCGCCGCCGACGTATATCGAGCCGGAATCAATCGTTGTGGAGGAAATCGAGTACGTCGACCAGTGGCAACCGACGCCGCCGGAAGCCTTGCAGAACGCGGAAAACGCCATAAAGCAGGCGGAACTTTCGCTGAACGTCGCACTTCAGGAAGCCCAGGAAAACGAAATCATTGCGCCAATCAGCGGCACGATTTTTTACGTCACGGAAATGGACGGCGATTTGACTGCCGGTAACGCCGTCGCGCGGATTGGTGACGGCAAGGAACTCTGGCTGAGCGCAGAAGTCGACGAGAAAACTTTCAACCGCGTCAAGCTGGGAAATCTCGTCAGCTACGTTATCGCCGGTCGGAACTTGTCCGGCACCGTCACTGAAAAAATTGCGCCAGCGCCTGAGGAACCTGAGCCCGAACCTGAAGTTCCCGCTGAAACTGAAACAACGGCTGAGGAAATTCCCGCAGCTGAAACTGAAAATCCTGCCGAGGCTGAAACTGAACCAGTCGCGCAGGACGCTGAAACTCCTGCTGAAAATCCAAACGCTGAGGGCACTGACGACCGTTCCAACGCGCCGGACAGCGATAAGTACATTGTGCGATTTTCGTTGCCGGTTGACAGAGACTTCGAGTGCAGGCCGAACGACACCACGACGGTTACCGTGCGGATTTTCTAAGCGCGCAGAAATAAAAAAAGGCGGCGGGCTGAATGCTCACCGCTGATTTTTTTGCACTAAAAAAGCCCGACTGGCTGTCGAGCTGAAAATTTCATTCGTGGTGCGGTTGATGAGACTTGAACTCATACGCCCAAACGAGCACTACCCCCTCAAAGTAGCGTGTCTGCCAATTCCACCACAACCGCGCGTGGTGCGGTCAGTGAGACTTGAACTCACACCCCCAAACGAGGACTACCCCCTCAAAGTAGCGTGTCTGCCAATTCCACCATGACCGCGTGTGTAATTTTCAAATGGTGCGGTAGAGAGGACTTGAACCTCCACGGGGTTGCCCCCACTAGCGCCTGAAGCTAGCGCGTCTGCCATTCCGCCACTACCGCGCGGATTATCAAAGTTAGTGCCGAGGACCGGGATCGAACCGGTACGGAGGTCACCCTCCGAGGGATTTTAAGTCCCTTGCGTCTGCCAGTTCCGCCACCCCGGCGTTTAAGCTGATAAGCTAAAAGCGGGTGTGTAAATCCGACGAGTAGGAGGATTTACTTAATCGAACTCGTGTAAAATTGCCGAAGCGGGTGATGGGAATCGAACCCACGTGATCAGCTTGGAAGGCTGGAGCTCTACCATTGAGCTACACCCGCGCTCTGGAGCTGGCTATAGGACTTGAACCTACAACCTGCTGATTACAAATCAGCTGCTCTGCCAATTGAGCTAAGCCAGCCTGTATAAGAAAAATAATGCCTCAGCGCGGAATCGAACCACGGACACGGGGATTTTCAGTCCCCTGCTCTACCAACTGAGCTACCGAGGCATAAGCGACCCGAAGGGGACTTGAACCCCTGACCTCCGCCGTGACAGGGCGGCATTCTAACCAACTAAACTACCGGGCCGAATTATTTTGGTGGACGATGACAGGCTCGAACTGCCGACCTCCTCGGTGTAAACGAGATGCTCTCCCAGCTGAGCTAATCGTCCGAAATGGTGACCCACCGGGGAATCGAACCCCGAACCTACTGATTAAGAGTCAGTTGCTCTGCCAGTTGAGCTAGTGAGTCATGTTATTTTTTCAAAGATGGTGATCCACCCGGGACTTGAACCCGGGACCCTCTGATTAAAAGTCAGATGCTCTACCGACTGAGCTAGTGAATCACTTAACTGGGGTAGCTGGACTCGAACCAACGATGCGGGAGTCAAAGTCCCGTGCCTTAACCGACTTGGCTATACCCCAATCGCATCGGGATTCCAGCTCACAAATTTTACAAAAATGGCTCCCCGGACTGGACTCGAACCAGTGACTCCCTGATTAACAGTCAGGTGCTCTACCGACTGAGCTACCGAGGAACATTTTGACCGGCGAATACCTAATCTTCCAAGCCGTCGCCAGCTCAGTACCTTCGGCGTTTGAGTGCTTAACTTCTGTGTTCGGTATGGGAACAGGTGGTTCCACTCAGCCAT
>CAJOGX010000018.1 GCA_905234175.1 uncultured Selenomonadaceae bacterium
CCCGCTGTCAAAATTAAAACTTCCAGTTCGGCGCCGGAAAATATTTCGCCGCAAATTTCTGCAGTCTCAGCGTCGAGCCGCCGCAGGAATTTGAACAGCAGCACCACGCGCATTGGAATTGCCGCCGGTAAACTTTCGACCTGCGCCAGCTGTATTCCTTCACCCAGTGCCAGCATTTCGTAATACGCGTACAAAATTTCCTGTTCTTTCAGCTTAACTAACCACATGCCGAAAGATTTTTCGCGTTGCTCCGACGGGAACCAGCTCAAAATCCTTTCGGTCGGCACCTGCCAGTTTTCCAGCATTTCAGCCATCTGCGCCGAAATTTCGTCCTGCAATTCCTTTTTCATTTCGGCTATCGTCAGTCGGTCGAGTTCCGGCGTTTCGATTTGCGGGAAATCTCCGATTGAAGTTACAAATTCCGTGTCGCAAATTTTCAAGCCAAATTCTTCCGGACAGCGCGTCATTCGCGTTTCGGGCAGCGGCCAGTACGTCACCACGCCAATTTCTAAGATTCCCGCGCTCTCCAGAATTAAATCGTGCACGAATTTTTTATCCGCCTCGAAAGTTTCCCGCGTGAAATTCGCGCCGCCCAAAATTATGTTCCCGTAAATCTGCTGGATACCGGCGTCGCGGCAAAGTCTCACGACTTCAAAAATTTCTTCCGGCGTGCTATTTTTCCCGTACGCTTTGAGCACAGGCAAAGTCCCTGCCTCAATCCCAAGCTGCAGACGCACGCAGCCGCCTTCGACAAGCGCGCGAATCATTTCCGGATTTTTGTACAGCGTGTGTACGTGCCCTTCGCAGAAAAATTTGAACCGGTAATTTTTCCGCCGCTCCGCCAAGCCCGCGCAGATTTTCTTGACGCGCTCCGTGCTCAGCGTGAAGGTGTCGTCCGTAAACAAAATGTAAAGTTCTTCGCCGCGCCGCCAGCTTTTCAAATACGTGTCGACTTCCGCCAGCACATTTTCAACCGAGCGCAGCCGCACGGTTTTCGTATGCGCGCCCTCGTGGCAGAAAGCGCAACGGAACGGGCAGCCGCGCCCCGTCATCAAATTCAGACCGCGATAAAAATTTTCCGGCTCAAGGTAACAATCTTCGTCGATAAACGGCAGCGCGTCCAGATTTTTTATCAGCGGGCGCTCAGGATTTTTTATAACTTCGCCGCCGCTAAGGTAGCTCACGCCCAGAATTTTTTCCAGCGCGCCGACGCCTTCCAGATAAAAATTCATCAGCTCCAGAACCGTCAGCTCGCCTTCGTAGCGGACAACCGCGTTGCACTTCGACGCAATAAAAAAATCGGCGTCCAGCGCCGTAGCCTGCGGACCACCGACAATCACCGGCAGATTGTACTTTTCCCTGACGTGCCGACTCAGAAAAATATTTTCCGTGACGTTATCAAAGTCGCAGTACAGACCAATCATCGAAATTTCGCCCGCGCCGCAAAGTTTTTCGACGTGCGCAAGACCTTCTTCGAGAGTGCCGCTGAAACTTTTCGCCTCGTAGCCTTCCTGCCGCGCGAACGCCGCCAGAATGTAAATCCCAATAAAACCGCCAAAATTCGGCTCGATGTTCAGATAGCGCCGGTGCACGTTCAAAAATAATATGTCAAGCATTTTCAAACTCCGCGAGAATTTTTGTCTTAGCCTGAATGATTTTGCGGCGCCGAGTTTTTTCGCGAACCAGCGCGCCTTTGAGCAGTTTCAAGCCGTCAGTTTTCAGCCAGGCGATAAATTTTCTGCGCGAATCGCAGTTGGGATATTTTGCGTCGAGCGTGCCGAAAGCGTTGACCGCCTCGAAGGCGCAGCCGCCGTGACAGAGTTCCCAGTCGCCGCATTTTTTGCAGGCGTGAGCTTTAAGAAATTCCTGCCGCGCGCGAATTTTTTCCGCGTTCGCCGAGCAGTAAAGCTCCGTCAGATTTTTATCGCGCAGGCTGCCATAAACAAAGTGCCGCGCGAAATTATCCCGCCCGCAAAATCCAACTTCGCCGTCGGGGTACACGCTGATAAAATTTATCCCGCAGCTCCCGTTGAACGAGCACTCGTGCATTGTCGACAAGCCAAGAATCGCGTTGAGAATTTCGTCGAGCGGCTCAATAATTTCGGCGTCCTCAATCGCAAGCGAACGCTCCAGCAGTTTCTTCATAACCTCGACCCAGACTTCGTAAACCGCGCCGGTATCGTCACGCGCGGCGGCGCGTCCGCACGCAATCACTGGGTGAATTTTCGGCTGAAGCTTGTTCGCGCGAATGAACTCAAAAAGTTTGTCGGCGTCAACATTTTCGGCGGTGTTCAAAACCATCAGCGTCCCGACGTGCAGACCGGCGGCGCGCATTTTCTCAAGGTTAGCGAGAATTTTTTCAGCGGTCGGCTCGCCAGTTTTCGTGCGGCGGTTTTTGTCGTGAAGTTCCGCGTAGCCGTCCAGCGAAATTCCTACGCCAATTTCATTCGCCACGAAAAATTCAATCCACGCGTCGTCAATCAGCGTGCCGTTCGTCTGCATGAGAAACCGAACGTCGTAGCCGCCGAGATTTTTTCTGGCGTAGTCGATAAGCCGCTGAAGATTTTCGCGCCCGTAAATCATCGGCTCGCCGCCGTGAAATAAAAATTCGGCACTCTTCGTCTGAACGCGGTCAAGGAGCGCCGGAAGTTCGTCTGCCAGCCTGTAAAAAATTTCCGCCGGTAAAGTCTCAGCCGGTTTGTCGCCCTCGCTGCAGTACACGCAGTTCAGGTTACACGCTGTCGTTAGCTTTAAAATAATCTGCATAGTTCACCTAAAATTTCAGCTGCAAAAGTTCCGCGCGAAGTTTGTCAATCTCGACGCGCATTCTCTCAGCAAAAGTTTCGCGCTCAGCAAAATAATTGTCGCGCAGGTCAGCAAGCGCAGAATCGGTCTCGGACTTCGCGTAGCGCTCAACCTGCGGCATGAGGCTTTCAATAAATTCGTTGTAATTCGTGCCAATGTCAACCGTCTGATATTCGGTGCGGGTATGCGTCTCGACGCCCGTTTCGTAATATTTTTTTCCGAAAAAGGCGCGGATATTTTCCCAAATGCCGCTGGCTTCGCGTTCCCGCCGGTAAGGAGTACTTTCGGTGTAGGTGTGTTCAAGCGTGGCGGTTTTCCTTTCGAGGGCGGCGGCGGAAATATTTGCGCGGACGGCTCGCATTTCCTGGCTCTGAAAATCTTCGATAATTCTGCTCATCTGGAGGTTAATTTCTTCGTTGAGTTTATCGTTGAGAATCCGCGAAACTTCGGCGCTGATTTCGTCGTTGCTGACGTGGCCGCCGCGCTTAACGGCGCTGTTCCAGCTGCGGGCGCGCTCGGAAACTTCGGCGCGGACTTCGCGGTAAACGCTGCTGACGATTAATTTGGAAATTCTCGCCATATCCTTTTTGTAATTTTTGACGGCGGCGGTCATTTCGGAAATATCAGCGTCGAACTTTTTCAAATCGTCCACGACGGTATCGACGAAACTGTTGAGGAGGCGGCGCGGATTTTCCTGCTTGCGGGCGATAGCGTTATCGCTGACTTTGTCGCCGAGAATTTTCATAAGCTTATCGAGATTGCTGGCGCGGAATTTATCGTCGCTGGCTTCTTCGATAGCCTGACTTGCCAGCAAAGTTGAAATGCTTAGCGCGCGGAATTTATTTTCGTCGATTTCGGGGTAAGCCGCCTTGACGCGCCTGCAAATGTCGTCCTCCTGCAGCCTGCGGTTTTCCGGCGTCTTAGGCACGAGCACGCTGACAATTTCGCCGTCGTCGTCCACGTCTTCATCGGTGCGGTCGGATTTGGTAATGACAATCAGCGCTTCCTGTCCTTCGCGGCTGAGGCGGTTCATGTAGCGCATGTCGTCCTGAAGACCAGGCTCGGAGCTGTTCATCAGAAAAATACACATGTCGGTATAGCTGAGGTATTCTTCGACGAGCGCCGTCATATTTTTCGTATCGCCCGCCTTGCCGACGGCGCCGGTGCCAGGCGAATCAATCCAGCGCAGGCCGCTCAGCGTGAAAAACTGAATCGCGCCGGTGGTATCGATAACGCCTTCGGTGAACCACGTGTCGCCGCTTTCGTCTTTGGAAATGTCGCCGGTATCCCTGCCGCGTTCCTCGGTCTCGAAGACGGGCTTTGAAATTTTTTTGTAGTGGTTATCGAAGGGCGCGCTGAAAAAATTTTTGCCGGCGAAGAAATTTCCCAGCGAAGATTTACCGGCCTTGACGGCGCCGAAAATCATGACGACGAGATATTTTTCGTTTTTCTTTATGAACTGCTTGCCCTTGCGGTCGGCTTCAATTTTCTCGCTCCAGGTTTCGATAACGGCGCGCAGATTTGCCAGAGATTTTTGCGCGGCGCGTTCGACGGCGTTGGTCGCGGGTTTTGCAGCGGTATCGCCGGTGAAAACTGCGCTCTCAAAATTTTTCAGCAGGACGGGAATTTTATCGCTGCGGCTGTCGAGGTTCTGCGAAAACGCCGCAAGGTCGCCCTGCATTTTATCCAGCCTGACAAAAAATTCATCGACGGTCTCAGTAATGTAGCTCAAAAAAATCACGTCCCTTTCGCCTGAAGTTCCAGCTCATTTATTTTCGCTATCATTTCGTCGATTCTGGCGAGCTCAGCTTTTTCCTGCGCAATTTCGTTTTCAAGTTCCTCGCGCATTTCCGCCCGAACGTTGTCAACAATATCCCACGGCTCGGAATCCTCCAGCGCGGAATAATATCTTTCGTTTTGAAGTTCCTCGACGCGCTCACGAAACTCCTCGTCAATACTGTCGCGCAGATTATCCACGTCGTATTCCAAATCGTCAACTTCGCGCTGCTTATCGTCAATCGCCTCGGTCATCGAGTAATCGCCGTAGCGGCTGTGCGCGGAATAGTTAGAGTGGTCGGAATAATCGCTGTAGTCTTCGTGCCTGCTGTGTTTCGAGTGGTCTTCATAGGCAAGCGCGCCAACAACCACAACGCCTACGACGCCAACTACAAAAGCCATAAAAAATTCCCCCTCAATCGTCGTAGTTCGCGCGGTCATTTCGCCATTCGCGGCGCAAATCTTCAAGTTCCTCGCGCATTTCTTCCAGCCGGTTATTTTTTTCGTCGTACTCTTCGTCGTCGGAATAGTACTGGCTGACGGCGGCTTCCAGTTCGTTAATGAAATGTCCCTGCTGGCGTTCAAGGTCGGCGGTTTTCCTGGCGATTGTGTCCTGAAGATTTTGGCGCTCAGTGCCGAGCATTTCGATAAAAGAATTTTTTTCGCTGGTGATTCTCATTGCGCGAATGTCAAGATTTTCTCCGCGCCACGCCGGAATATTTTGCTGAAGGTAGCCTTTGAGTTCGGGAATGCCGCTGAGTTCGACGAGCTTAGGCTTGTTTTCGTCGAGTCCCTTTTTGTAGCGGGTATTCGAGACGATAAAAACTGGGAAGTCCGCGCCGCCGCAATTCGTCTGAATATCCGTCAGAGATTTTTCGCGAATGGCGTTGAGGCTGGCGGTATCTTTTGCGTAGGCGTCGAGCGAAGTCAGCACAAGACAGAAATGCCGCCAGAAAAAATCGTCGTCCTCAAAAAAAGATTTGATTTTGTTGATGGCGTCAATTTCGTTTTTGTGGAGTTCGCCGACCTCGGTTTTGTGCACGAACATGATAAAATTCGCGCGGCGGTAGGCGGCAAAGGCGGCGGCGTCATCAATTTCTTCGGCGGCGAGCCCAGGCGTATCCGTCAGATAAACGTCGTCGAACCAGCATTCAGTTTTATTTTCAACGGTCTGGCGGATGTCCTGCACTTCAAAAATTTCGGCGTCCATGAGCGAATTGAGCAGGGAACTTTTGCCGTGATTCATGACGCCGGCGTTGATAATGTTGACGCTCCGGCTGTCTGCGTCAATTTCGGCGAGCCTGCTCTGAAATTCCGCAACGTAATCTTTCATAAAACCACCTCCGCCAGAATTATAGTGCCACGTGATTATCAGGTCAATATTGCCGCGAAAAATTCTTGTAAAAATTTAAGTGTAAATCACTCCCAGTTTTTGTCGAACTCGGCGATAGCTTTATCAATTCGGCTCGAAAATCCGCCCACGATAAGTTTTCCCTCGCGTTTGAAATTCGTACTCAAAAATCTGCCGGTAATTTTTATCCCGCGAAAGCAGCTGGTACAGGAGCATTTCTTCCTGTGTAACGAAAATGTGCGTGAAGTTGTACCGCGCGAAAAATTTTTCGTAGTCCAGCTCGCCGCTCCGAAGCGCCAGATATTCCTGAATGATGTCCGCCTTGTGGTTGTTCGAGCGCGCAAAAATTTCCGGCCGCGCGTCAAGGTAACACTTCACGCCGCGAAATTCCGCGTAGCCGCCGCTGTTAAAGCCCGTCCACAAAATTATATCTTCAGCGCGCTCCCGCTCCAGTAAAAAATCCAGCGCCGGTTTGTAGTATTCGTAATTTTTTTCCGCGTTCAAAGAAGGCACCGCCAGCGAAAAAATTATTCCCTGCGCGACCGCCAGCGCTATCAGCGGTTTCCTGCGCAGGACCGGCAGCGTCTGGCTGAAAATTTTTCCTTCGCGCGCGTAGAAAAATATGAACAGCGCCAGAAAAATTACTGCGCCGACTAAAATTATTTTCACCGGCAAACGCACCGGCTCCGCGTAAACTCGCCAGAACTCCAGCGGGAAAATTAAAAGCAGCGGCACCAATAATTTGTGCGGCAGGAGGAAAATTTTGTCGAACGGGTGCCAGTCCCTGAGCGCGAACGCCAGCGGCACCGTCGCCAGCATTAAAAATAAAAACGTCGCCCGCAGCGCCTGCACGCCCAAAATCATCAGCCCGAACGTCAGAAAAAAATATCGCGCGGGCATTGACTTTTTCGCGAACGCCACAATCAGCAGCGCCGAAAATATGAAGAACAGCGCGCCCAGCGGATTCGTGGCGGCCGTCGCATGCATTTCCGCAATGTTTCGGTGTATCGCTGGGTCGTACGACGTGAATATAAAAATCATCGCCTCCCAGCCGTACGGATTCGCGAAGCCCGCCAGAAATATTCCCAGCGCCGTCAAAAGCAGCGCCAGCGGATTTTTTTTCAGCAGCGCCTCCGCTAAAAACGGCAGCAGCAAAATTATCATCATCGGCCAGAGCGCGGCGTGCAGGTTCACTAAAAGCGCCGACAGCGCCGGCAAAATTCCCAGCGCCCAGATTTTCCCTTCGCGAAAATATTTTTCCAGCAGGAAAACTTCCGTCGCCAAAATCAGCGTCGATAAAACCTGCGGCCGCGTCACGATAAAGCTCGTCATGACGACTGCGCCGACGACGAACGCCAGCAGTGCCGAAACTTTTCGGTTGCCGCCGCTCACGTACAAGCAGAGCTTGTAGTACACGCAGAGCAAAGCCGCGCCGAACAGCCAGCAGAAATTCATTAAGCCGTCCGCGCCGAAAACGCTGTAAACTTTCCAGAAAATCACCGCCGTCAGCCACTGCTCCATTACGTAATGAAGTCCCTCGTGCATCGTCGCAAATTCGACGTGCGGAATCGTGCCAGTTTCCAGAACGTAGCGCCCGCAGTTCAGAATAAACCAGGCGTCGTTATCGAGCCCCCACCTTTTGATAAGCGTCCCGCTGCAGACGAAAATTAAAATCAGTCCGCCCGCGCCGAATTCGCCGAGAAAATTTTTAAACTTCGTCATTGACTGTCAGCACCGCCATGAAAGCTTCCTGCGGCAGTTCGACGCTGCCGACGGCCTTCATGCGTTTCTTGCCTTCCTTCTGCTTCTCTAAAAGTTTGCGCTTGCGTGAAACGTCGCCGCCGTAACATTTCGCCAGCACGTCCTTGCGCCGCGCCTTAACCGTTTCCCGCGCGATAATCCTGCCGCCAATCGCCGCCTGTACAGGAATATCGAAAAGCTGTTCGGGAATTATCCGCTTGAGCTTGAGCGCGAGAGTCCGCCCGACTTTAGCGGCGCGCGTACGGTGAACGATTGAGCTCAGCGCGTCAACCAGATCGCCGTTCAAAAGAATGTCAAGCTTGACCAGATCGCTCTCGCTGTAACTTTCGGGCTCGTAGTCCAGACTTGCATAGCCGCGCGTCATGGATTTGAGTTTGTCGAAAAAGTCGTAGATAATTTCGTTGAGCGGAATGCTGTACGTCAGCAGCACGCGCGTCTTGTCAATGTAGTCCATGCCTTTATAGGTGCCGCGCTTTTCACGGCAAAGCTCCATAACCGCGCCAATGTAATCGCTGGGAACGATAACGGTTGCCTTGACGATAGGTTCTTCGACGGATTTAATTTCGGTGGGCGGCGGCAGGGCGGCGGGGTTGTCAATCGTCAGCACTTCGCCGTTGGTTTTGTTGACGCGGTAGACGACGCTGGGCGCAGTGGTGACGAGTTTCAGATTGTATTCGCGTTCCAGTCTTTCCTGAACAACGTCCATGTGAAGAAGTCCGAGGAAGCCGCAGCGGAAACCGAATCCCAGCGCGGCGGAAGTTTCCGGCTCGTAGACAAGCGCGGCGTCGTTGAGCTGAAGTTTTTCCAGCGCCTCTTTCAAATTGTCGTAGTCGACGCTCTCGGTCGGATAAAGTCCGCAGAAAACCATAGGAACCGGCGCGCGGTAACCGGCAAGCGCCTCGGCTGGCTTAGCGGAATTTGTAATCGTATCGCCAACGCGAACGTCACGCACGTCTTTGAGGCTGCCGCAAATATAACCGACTTCGCCGGCGGAAAGTTCAGCGACTTCGGTCATGTTCGGCGTGAAGATACCAATTTCCGTGGCGTCGAACTCCTTGCCGGTCGCGATAAGTTTGAGCCTGTCGCCTTTGCAAACTTTGCCGTTCATCAAGCGGACGTGAGCAACGGCGCCTTTGTAGCTGTCGAAGTACGAATCGAAAATCAGCGCCTGAAGTGGCTCGGCGTCGTCACCAACCGGCGGCGGAATTTTATTTACAATCGCCTCCAAAATATTTTCAACGCCCTCTCCGGTTTTCGCGCTGCAGCTGACGGCGTCGCTGGCGTCAAGACCAATCGCGTCTTCAATTTCGGTTTTCGCGCGGTCAACGTCAGCGCTGGGCAGGTCGATTTTGTTAATGACTGGAATAATTTCCAAATCGTGGTCGAGCGCAAGGTAGACGTTGGACAAAGTTTGCGCCTCGACGCCCTGCGTTGCGTCAACCACGAGCAGAGCGCCTTCGCACGCCGCTAAGCTGCGCGAAACTTCGTAGGTGAAGTCGACGTGGCCAGGCGTATCGATTAAATTCAAAATGTATTCTTCGCCGTCGCTGGCTTTGTACTTGAGGCGGACGGTCTGCGCCTTGATAGTTATGCCGCGTTCGCGTTCCAAATCCATGTTGTCAAGAAGCTGTTCGGACATATCGCGCTTTTCGACGGTGCCGGTCATTTCGATAAGGCGGTCAGCGAGCGTGGACTTGCCGTGGTCTATGTGGGCGATGATTGAAAAATTTCTGATTCGATTATTCACTTGAAAAACTCCCTTCGTGCGGTTTTTATATCAGAGATTTTCGGCGGCGTCAATAAAATTTTAACTTGCAAAAATTTCGCGGCGGTGGTAATATATCAGTGGTTCTAATGATAATTAATGCTGAGCATCGTTGCACCAGACGAAACAAAAGCCCCGAAGCGGATCGCTACACCGCCAGGGGCTTTCGTCTTTCGCCGCTACGCTACTTTCACGGCTTGGCGCCAGACTGCTGCTTACTTGAAGAATTTTTTGCTGACATAGTTTGCTGCGAGACTTGCTACGAAGCGGCGGCAATAAAAAAGGGCTTGACAAAAATCGTCGAGCCTTTAATTTTTTTGCGCGCAATGTTATAATTTCCAAAAAACGCAGGTGAATTTTATGGACAATCTTAACGACAGCAAGCCGCGAATAATAATCGTGACGGGAATGAGCGGCAGCGGGAAAACGCAGGCTTGCCGGTGCCTTGAAGACCTCGGCTACTTTTGCGTAGACAATCTCCCGCCGGTTTTCATTCCAAAATTCGTGGAACTTTGCTCGCACGCCTCAAGCCACGTCAGCAAAGTCGTTTTCGTCGTCGATACGCGCAGCCGCGAATTTTTTGACACGCTCCTCCACGTCCTTGAAGAAATGGACAAAACCGATACTGAATACGAAATGCTTTTCATGGACGCCAGCGATGACGCGATTATCCGCCGCTACAAGGAAACGCGCCGCCGCCACCCAATGGCTCCCTCCGCCCGCATTTCCGACGGCGTTGCTAAGGAGCGCGCAAGATTGGAAGCCGTCCGCGCGAAGGCGACTTACCTTATCGACACTTCCAGCCTCAGCAAAGCGGAACTGCGCGAAAAAATCAAGCGGCTTTTCGGCAAGCACGAGGGCGTCGGTATGAATATTTCCGTGCTGAGTTTCGGTTTCAAATTCGGTATGCCAATGGATGCGGACATGGTTTTGGACGTGCGCTTTCTGCCAAATCCTTTCTACGTCGAGGAAATGCGCCACAAATCCGGCTCCGTGCCCGAAGTCGCCGCGTATATCGCTGAAAAGCCAGTCACGCAGGAATTTCTCAAGCGCCTTGATAATCTTGTTGACTTTCTCGTCCCGCAGTACGTCAAGGAAGGCAAGAGCCAGCTGGTTATCGCCGTGGGCTGTACCGGCGGAATGCACCGCAGCGTTTTTATCGCGAAACATTTGTTCGACATGATTGCGGAGAGCGGCTACACCGTCAACCTTGAGCACCGCGATTTGATGAAGAATGACGTGTGGGAAACCTGACATGCGACACTTGATAAAATGGCTGTACCCAGGAATGAAAATGAAGCGCTGGCTCCTGCTTTTCGCGGTGGGCGTCGTGCTGGTAACTTTCGGCGCGGTACTGGCTCTGAACTATGAATACCTCGGTCGCGCGGAGGAAAAAATTTTCCAGTTCGCTTATGCCCGTGTCGGCAGCCACAGCTACGGCGTAACGCGCGCCGTCGGTTTCGTCATGATTGCCATTGGCGCTATCGTCATGATGTATTCCACGCGCTCGATTATCCGTTCGATTATCGCCGTGCTCATTCCCGACCGCAGCGAAAGAATTGTTGACATTATTTTTGAGGAGCGCAAGCTGAGCAAAGGCCCCGTCGTGACGGTTATTGGCGGCGGGCACGGGCTTTCCGTTTTGTTGCGCGGTATCAAGGCGTCGACTTCAAACGTTTCGGCGGTGGTTACCGTTGCAGACGACGGCGGGAGCAGCGGGCGCCTGCGCGAAGAACTTGGAATAATTCCGCCTGGCGATTTGCGCAACTGCCTCGTCGCGCTGGCTGATACTGAGCCTTTAATGGAAAAACTTTTTCAGTACAGATTCAAAGGCGATACGCCGCTTGCCGGTCACAGTTTCGGAAATTTGTTCATCGCCGCCATGAATGAAGTCACCGGCGATATGGAGACCGCGCTCAAAGAATCGTCCAAAGTTCTCGCCGTCAAAGGGCGCGTCATTCCCGCCAGCAAAGAATACGTCCGCCTTGACGCGATTATGACGGACGGTACCGTGGTTGAAGGCGAATCGCAAATTCCTGAGGCGCATAAAAAAATTCGGCGGGTTGAACTCTTTCCGAAGAAAGTTCCCGCCGTGCCAGCCGCGCTCGAAGCCATTGAGTCCGCCGACGCAATTATTTTAGGGCCAGGCAGTTTGTACACGAGTATTATGCCCAATCTTTTGGTTGACGGCGTTGCCCGAGCGCTCAAGCGTTCCCGTGCGATTAAAATTTATATCTGCAACGTCCTGACGCAGCCTGGCGAAACCGACGGCTACAGCGCGTTCGACCACGCCAAGGCGATTTTCGACCACACGGGACGCGGCGCTATCGATTATGTGCTGGTTAATTCCGCGCCAATTCCCGAAAAATTTATTGGCGAGGCTAAGCCCGTCGTTGTCGACGAAGATAAAATTAACGCGCTCGGCTGCGGACTCATCAAAGCAGATTTGCTAAGCGAGACAGACGCCGGCCGCCACGATCCGGATAAACTTTGCCGCGCCGTCATGAAAATTATTTACGAAATGAATCCGCGCCGCTAATCCTGCCGCCTGCGAATAATTTCCGTCTCCACGTAGTCAATGCAGCCCGCGATTGCCACGCTCGGCTTGCGTATCCGCACAATCGCTTCCCGCGCGAAGGTTATCCGCTCCAGAATTGCGTCCGCTATCGTTATGCCGAGTTCCGCCAGCACGTTGAAGCGCCGGTTCTCAACAAAGCCCTTAACAATTTCGTAGACGCGCGCCTCGTTCGCCGCCTCCTCGAATTTATTCAAATCGCCAATCGTATTTTCGTCAACCTGAAGTTCCACGTCAAGGAAAAATTTCTGCCCCTGCTCGCGCTCGTATTCGTAGTAGCCGTGGAACCCGTAAAACATCATGTTCGTCATGCGCATCTTAATCATACGAATCACCTCGCGCAGATTTTATCACAGATTTTTCAAAGTGTGAAGGAGAATTTTTTTGGAAGCCTCTACTTTTTTTGCGTTCCTCACGGCGTCGATTTTGCTGACGCTGGCGCCAGGACCGGACATTTTGTACCTGCTGACGAAGAGTTTATCGAGCGGCGCGCGGGCAGGAATTTCCTTAGCGGCGGGACTGGTGAGCGGTATCGCCTTTCACACGTTTTTAGTAATGGTCGGCGTCGCGGCAGTCATACAAAATTCGCCGCTCGCTCAGCTGGCACTGAAACTTTTCGGCGCGGCGTACCTTCTGTTCTTAGCGTTCAAGGCGTTCAAAGCGGCTCGCGCAGGAGCGAAAATCTCAATAAAAAAAGCCGACGCCGGTTCCTCGCTGGGAGAATTGTACCGGCGCGGCGTCCTTATGAATGTTCTCAACCCGAAAGTCCTGCTGTTTTTCTTAGCGTTTCTGCCACAGTTCGTAAACCTTTCCTCAGAAAACGCCAGCTTTCAAATCGCGCTGCTGGGCCTGACGTTCGCGGCTCAGGCGTTCGTAATTTTTTCAGCGATAGCCACAGCCGCCGCAAGAGTTCGGAAAATAATTTTGCGGAAGAAAAATCTCGGTCAGCTCTTCGCGTACGTTGAAGCCGCCGTGCTCGCCGTTATCGCAATTTCGCTGCTGGCACTTTGAGCGTATAAATTTTCAAAGTCGGTGACGGAATATTTTTCAGCGGTAATTTCGGACAACTGCGCGCCGCCGGAAATGAAATTGGTATCGTCCTCAGTAAACCACATGCCGCTGCGTCCGCTGACGGCGTTGCCATTGCTCATACTATAATTCAGCGGCGTGCCATTTTTATCTGTGCCGGTGATAGTTTTGCCGCTGGCGTTCTTAAAAGTGAGCGTGGCGGAACCAATTTTCAGCACAACATCCTTGCCGCTCAGTGAAATGCCTGTTACATTGCCGCTGGTGATTTTAATGCGGTCTTCCTCGGCGTAATCCGTGATAACGTCGCTGCCGTCGCTGGAACTGAAAACGAAAGTGTCAGAGCCCGCGCCGCCGGTAAGGGTATCGTTCCCCGCGCCGCCAGAAAGCGTATCATTGCCAGTCTCGCCGTAGAGTTTGTCCGCGCCCGCACCGCCAAAAAGTGAATCGTTGCCTGCGCCGCCGTACAGCGTATCGTTGCCGCTGCCGCCGTCGATATAGTCAGCGCCCTTGCCGCCCTTGAGCGAATTTGCCTTAGTGTTGCCGACGATTGAAATATTTTTTGTAACGGCAGACGCGTTGACTTTCGTAACAGTTGACGCGTAGTCAGCCAGGTCAATTTTGCTGCCGCTAAAAGCAGTCGATGCGGTTAGAGTTACGCCACTGACGGAAATTCCGGCGGGCAGAGTGCTCAGCGGATAGACCTGCGAAGTTTCTTTACCGCTGGCGTCGATGACGGTGATAGCTTTGTTCTTGCCGTTCTTGACGGTTAAGTTGCCGCTGGAAGTTTTCAAGACGACGCTTGTGCCGCTTAAGCTCGCGCTGGTTATGGACGCGCCGGAGAGTTTAATTTTGTCAGTACCAGCAACGTAATCTTGAATCAAATCGTTGCCGCTTGAATAAATGTAAACGTCAGCGCCGCCGCCGAGTGAAACTGTGTCGTTCCCCGCGCCGCCAGAAATTGTATCTGCGCCCTTGCCGCCTTTCAAACTGTTCGCCTTTGCGCTGCCGACGATTGAAATTCCGCGCGAAAGAGCCGAGGCGTTGACTTTCGTGACGTTCGTAGCGTAGTCCGACAGATTAATTTCGCTGCCGGTGAAGGCGGCCGAGGCGGTTAAAGTTGCGCCGCTCACGGAAATTCCGGCTGGGATTGTCGAGCCGCCGCCGCTGGAACTGCCGCCTATAACCGTAGAAATGACGGAACCGGAGCCGGTTTTAATTTTCAGCGTCTTATCTTTGGCGTCCTTCAAGAGTACGGAGCCGGTGCCAATCGTCAGCAGAACGTCCGCGCCGCTGAGTGTGGCTTTGCTGATAGAGCCGCTGGTAACGTGGAGAGTGTCGTTTGCGCCGAAGCTGTAAACGGTATCTGCGCCGTCGCCGTTCGCGTACTGGTAGAGCGCTTTGCCGTCCGCCAGAATCACGCGGTCATTGCCGGCGCCGCCGTTTATCGTGAGGCTGCCGGTCGTGGCGTTTATGGTATCGTTGCCGTCGCCGCCGAGAATCGTCACGGTGCCGTTGAGGTTGAAAATATAATCGTCGCCTGCGCCGCCGCTAAGCGTGGAATTGTTGCCGACGTTGAGAATGGTATCGTCCGCGCCCGTGCCGATGACTTGAGCTCGCGCGGTGCTGTTCACGAGGTACTGACCAGATTCAACGGTTGGTTCCGGCGGCGTCAGGGAAACTTTTTCTATGGTTAGAGTTTTGCCAGCCGCGCCGTCCAGCGTGATATTCCCGCTGCCAACTTTAACGATAACATTCTTTCCACTGGAAGTTGTGGAGTAGCTGCCGGAAATCTGGAGCGTGTCGTTTTCGTCAAAGCCGTAGACGTAATCGTTGCCGTCACCCGTAGCGTATTGAATCGCCGCTGATACGCTTCCGTAATAACTTGAATCTGTAAGTTTAATAGTGTCGTTGCCGGTTCCCGCGTTTATCGTAAGATTTTTAGTAGAACGTTCGGCTCCAATATAATCGTCGCCAGCCCCACCGCTAATCGCACCATTGTCATTAGAGTAACTGTAAATTTCATCTGATCCAGCGCTGCCGTCGAGAGTTGAATTAACGCCGTTACTATAAATGTAATCGTTCCCTGTTCCGCCGATAATTAACGCTGCCGCACCACTGTTTGAAAGGCTGTCATTCCCGTCGCCGCCTTCAATGGTAACATTGCCGCCTTCGTTGCTTATTGTGTCGCGTCCCGTGCCTCCTCTGATAAAGTTACTATTACCACCTTCCGTTCTGATATAATCATGTCCAGCGTCGCCGGTTATCGTGCCGTTGCCGCCTTGGAGGCTTATCCAGTCATTTCCATTTCCGCCAACAAATGATACGTTATTTGTATATCCGTAATAACTGTGACCGCTATTAATGCTGTCGTGCCCGTCGCCGCCGACGATTGTAACGTTGCTGTAGTTTATGTTGAGAATTGAATCGTTGCCCGCCAGCCCGACTATAACTTTATCTGAAGAACTGATAGTCATATTATCGTGTCCGCTCGTTCCCTTGACGACGTTGCTCCCGCTGATTGTATTTGAATTATCTTGCTGAACAACTTCGCTCTCGGTGAAACTGTTGACGTTGACGATATTCAGCGATTTGCCAGCCGCGCCGTCCAGCGTAATGTTCCCACTGCCAACTTTTACAATGACGTGGTTGCCGCTTTGAACGGTGGAATAGCTGCCAATAATCTGGAGCGTGTCATTTTCGTCAAAACCGTAGACGTAATCTGTACCGTCGCCGCTGGCGTATTGAATCGCCGCTCTCACACTTCCATAATAGCTTGAATCTGTAAGTTTAACTGTATCGTTGCCAGTTCCTGCGTTTATCGTGAGATTTTTAGTAGAATGTTCAGCCTCGATATAATCATCGCTTGCACCGCCACTAATTGAACCATTACTACTGGAAGTTAAATAGATTCTGTCATCGCCAGTGCCACCGTCAAGTGTTACGCCTACTCCTTTTCTGCTGCGAATATAATCGTTGCCACTCGCTCCACTAATGAAAACATTATCACCTTCGGTAACAAGGCTGTCGTCTCCGGCTTCGCCAAAAATCGTGACGTTGTTGCCCTCGTTTAATACTGTATCATGTCCATTTCCGCCGATGACAGAATTATTATTCCCGATATCTGTGATTTCGTCATTGCCATCGTCACCGGTTATCGTACCATTGCTCCCATGAAGGCTTATCCAGTCATTTCCAGCACCACCAACGATTGAAGCGTTGTTTGCATCTCCATAATAACTGTGACCGCTATTAATGCTATCATTGCCGTCACCGCCAGAAATGGTAACGTCGCTGTGGTTCCTGTCGTAAACCGTGTCGTTTCCGCCGTAAGCAAAAACAATCTGCTCCGAGCCGGTCACTGTAATATTGTCATGCCCGTCGGTGCCCCTGAGAGTTTCTGCAAAGCGCTGAAGCTCAAAATCTATCTTAACCAAAAAAATCCGCTCCTTCCAGAAAAAGCCAACATAATTATTCTGGAAAATTATACCCCCCTGTTTGCGATTGTCAATGAATAGTGCCGTTTCTAATTAAACTTTAATGAAACTAAAAAAGCGCCGCCGCCTAAGCAGTGACGCTCCAAAATTTTTTATTTCAACATTGCCAGCATTGTGCCCGCAGCAACAGCCGTCCCGATAACGCCCGCGACGTTCGGTCCCATTGCATGCATGAGCAGATAGTTGCCAGGCTTGGACTTCATGCCGACAATCTGGCTGACGCGCGCCGCCATAGGAACGGCCGAAACGCCCGCCGAGCCAATCAGCGGATTAACCTTCCAGCCGGACATTCTGCACATGATTTTCCCGAAAAGCACGCCGCCAGCCGTGCCGCCCATAAACGCAACCAGACCGAGGCAGATTATAAGCAGCGTCTGCGGTACAAGGAAATCGTCCGCGTTCATCGTCATGCCAGTGCCCGTCGCAAGGAAAATCGTAACGATATTGCAAAGCGCGTTCTGCGCAGTATCTGAAAGCCTGTCGGTAACGCCGCTCTCACGCAGCAAATTCCCGAGCATGAGCATTCCTAAAAGCGCGGCGATAGGCGGCAGGAGCAGGCTGATAAAAATTGTGACGACGATTGGGAAAACGACGCGCTCGAATTTCGTGACCGTGCGCAGTTCCGTCATGACAATTTCGCGCTCTTTCTGCGTAGTCAGCGCCTTCATTATTGGCGGCTGAATCATCGGCACCAGCGACATGTACGTGTACGCCGCGACTGCGATAGCGCCCAGCAAATGCGGCGCCAGCTTTATCGAAAGGTAAATCGACGTGGGGCCGTCCGCGCCGCCAATTATTCCTATCGCCGCCGCTTCTTTTATATCGAAGCCGACAATCATCGCGCCCGCCAGCGCCACGAATACGCCAATCTGAGCAGCCGCTCCAAGCAAAAGCGTCGAAGGACGAGCCAGCAGCGGTCCGAAGTCAGTCATCGCGCCAATTCCTAAAAATATCAGCGGCGGAAAAATTTCGTAGTTTATGCCGTAGCGAATCGCCTGCATGACGTTCATTTCGTCGCCGAAAAATCCCGTGTTCGGGAAGTTCGCAAGTATGCACCCGAAGGCTATCGGCCCCAGAAGCAACGGCTCAAATTCCTTTACGAACGCCATGTACAATAGCAGCAGCCCGACGAGTATCATTATCCCGTTGCCTGGCGTGAAAGCCGAAAAGCCGCTGTCGTTCCAGACCGCCTGCAGCGATACCGAAAACGCGTTTAAAAATTCCAATCAAGTTCCCTCCCAAAAATTTCGTGCTCAGACGTGCGTCAAGCCCTTGCTAAGCGCGTTCTGGTGCCACGCTGAATTATTTTCGTTGACGATTCTTACTGCGTGAACCGTGCCGTTTATCCCGCAGCAGGCTATTGCCGCAGAAATTGCCGCGATGACTTCCGGCGAAATTCCTTCCTCTGCAACCGGCTCCGGCGCCGCCGCTGAATTTTGATTTTCCTTAAGCTTAGCGATAATCGCCGCCGTTTCGTCCGCCTCCGTGCCCGCGTCGATATTTTTGACTTCCGGCGGTTTCGTCGGGTCGAGCTTGTGAATTAGCTGAATCAGCACGCTCAGCGAAATCAGCACTATGAAAACGACCGTCATATTTATCATCATGATTATGAACGGATTTGTTGTTACAGGATGTCCCATGAAAATTACCACCTCGTAAAATAAAAAAACTCCATATATTTTAATGACTGCGCGCGGAAAAAGAAAATTCTTTGTTTGAATTGATTTTATTCCCGCTGGTTATCGAAAAAATAAAATCTTGCGCAGATATGCAATCAGTGCTAAAATTTCTGCTGTTACTGAACTTTTTTTAACAAAAGGAGAAATTTCAAATGATTGTTGTAATGTCGCCGCTTGCGACCAAAGAAAATCTTCAGGACGTTATCAAAAAGCTCGAATCGCTGAACCTGCGCACGCACCTTTCCACGGGCGACGAACGCACTATCGTCGGGGTTATCGGCGACAAGAAAATTATCGCCAACCTCGAAATGGAAATGATGGCGGGCGTTGAAAAAACTGTTCGCATTACCGAAAAATACAAGCTCGTCAGCCGCGATTTTCACCCGCAGGATACCGTTATCGACGTGGGCGGCGTGGAAATTGGCGGCAAGGAAATTGTTGTTATGGCTGGCCCCTGCGCCGTCGAAAGTCTCGAACAGCTGCGCGAAGCGGCGCGCGGCGTCAAGGAGGCCGGTGCCAAAATTCTGCGCGGTGGCGCCTACAAACCCCGCACTTCCCCCTACGATTTCCAGGGTCTCGGCGAGGAAGGCCTGAAACTTTTGCGGCAGGTTGCTGACGAGTTCGATTTGAAAGTTGTAACCGAAGTCGTTGACCGAGAAGATATTCCGCTTATCGAAGAGTACGCTGACATTTTGCAGGTCGGCGCGCGCAACATGCAGAATTTCCAAATGCTCAAGGCGCTCGGCACCGCCAAAAAGCCCGTCATGCTCAAGCGCGGACTTTCCGCCACGATTTCCGAATGGCTCAACGCCGCTGAATACATCATGACCGGCGGCAACGAAAATGTCATGTTCTGCGAGCGCGGCATTCGCACTTACGAAACTTTCACGCGCAACACAATGGATTTGAGCGCCGTCGCCGCGATTAAGGAACTTTCCCACCTGCCAATCGTCGCTGACCCCAGCCACGGTACCGGCCGCCGCCCAATGATTGCGCCAATGGCTCGCGCGTCTATCGCTGTCGGCGCGGACGCTCTGATGATTGAAGTTCACCCGCACCCAGAAAGCGCGTGGTCTGACGGCAACCAGTCTCTCACGCCCGCGCAGTTCAAAGATTTAATGGCGAACCTCGGCGACATTGCAAAGGCGGTCGGGCGCACGATATGAAACTTGCGATTATTGGCGTCGGCTTAATTGGCGGCTCGCTCGGTCTTTGTCTTAAGGAAAAACTCGGCGGCGAAATTTTCATAACCGGCCTGTGCCGTACCGAAAAATCCATGAAGGCGGCGGTTGAACTCGGCGCAGTTGACTTCGCCAGCGCGGACGTTGCGGAAGTTGTTGGCGGCGCGGATTTCGTCTACCTCAGCCCGCCCGTTCTGCAAATCGTGCCCATGGTTAAAAAAATTCTCCCGCACCTCAAAGCTGGCGCGATTCTCACTGACGCCGGCAGTACCAAAAAATTTATCTGGGAAGAGCTCAAAAAAATTCTGCCGCCAGATATTTACTACGTCGCCGGCCACCCTATGACTGGGCGCGAAAAATCCGGCGTCACTGCCGCGAAGGTCGACCTTTTCAAAAACAAAGCTTACGTTATCGTTGAGAATACCGGCGCGCCCGCTGAAGCCCTCGAAAAACTCATGAACATTCTCCGGCTGACGGAGGCGAATTTCCTGACGCTCGACATTGAAAAGCACGACCGCTGCGCCTCGATTATCAGCCACGTCCCGCACGTTGCGGCGGCGGCGCTCGTTACTCTGCTCAATCGCGCGGGCGACGATTTGGATTCGTGCCTGAAACTTATCGGCGGCGGCTTCAAGGACACGACGCGCATTGCCAGTTCCAACGCCGACATGTGGGCTGATATTTGCATGACCAACGCCGACGCAATTTCCGCGAACCTGCGCGACCTTCAAAAAATTCTCGGCGAAGTCATCAAGGCTGTCGACGACCGCGACCGCCAGGCCGTCCATGATTACTTTGCTCAATCCAAGGCGCGCCGCGACGATATTTTAATGACCGTCGAGCGCAAATTCGATCCAAACTGAAAAATTTTTTCCGGCGCGGTTTCTGCCGCGTCTTTTTCTTTAGGAGGTGATTTAATGGGAGTTTATGCTGGCCTTATTAGAAACGTGCCAAACGGTCTGTACTTCTGGCCGATTCTTGAACTGAAAAATTTCGTTCCAAATTCACCCTTCGAGCCGATAGTTTTAACTGACGCCGACCGCAAAAAATTATTGCCGAAATCTGAAAAAGGAATTATCTGGCTGTATTTTTCCGAGAGGAACGCGCCAGATTATTTTTTCACCGACAAATCGCTGATTACTTTCGAGTTCGAGCCGAAGGATTTGGAGCCGGATTTCACTTACCCTGTCAAGCAAATCGGCTACAAAATTGACTACATCAGATTCATCGAAAATAAAAAAATTCACTACGTAGATATCCACAATGCGAATGCCATGAAAGAAACTCTGCAAGAAATGTTGAAAGAAATGAAGGAGGGTGATTCAATGACGAAAAACGAATACGAAGCGAAGATTGCCGACCAGCACCAGGAAATTCTGCGGCTGACCGACGAACTCAGCCAGCACGAAAAAATTAAAAATCTGCGCGACGAAATTTATTATCTGGAACGCACGCGAGACAAATTGAAACGCGACAAGAAAGATGCCGAAATTCAGCTGAACGAACTTTTCCGCGACACAAACAAGCGCATGGCTGATATTGCCTTCGATGGCGTTATGGCGAACAAAATGCTCGACGCCGCCGCTAACTTCGACGCAAAAAATTTCGACGCGGAAGATAAGGCGCTGGCTGAAAAAATCGCCGCCGTTAAGCCCGCGCAAAAATTGCCCGCTGAGCTCAAAGATTACCTGTGCAAAACTATCGGCGCCGCGCGTCCCAGCTACAGCGAGGCGGACATTCTCAACATCGCTATCAGCCTGTCGCAAAATTTCCTGACGGTTTTCTACGGCGAACCTGGCTGCGGCAAAACTTCAATCTGCAACCTGTTCGCTGAAATTTTGGGGCTGAATAAAATCGCCGGCGCCGTCGACGACCCTCGCGCAGGCCGCTACATTCCAATTTCCGTCGAAAAGGGCTGGACTTCCAAGCGCGATTTCGTCGGCTACTACAACCCGCTCACCAAAACTTTCGACAAGAGCAACCGCAAAATTTATGACGCGCTCCGCCTCCTTCACGCCGAAAATAAAAATTCCAGCCTGCCCTTCGTCATTCTGCTCGACGAGGCGAATCTCAGCCCAATGGAATATTACTGGTCAGATTTTATGAACCTTTGCGACGAACTCGACGAAAATTCCAGCGTCAACCTCGGCGCCGATTACATTTTCAGCGTCCCTGAAACCCTGCGCTTCGTGGCGACGATTAACAACGACCACACCACCGAAGAACTTTCGCCGCGCCTTATCGACCGCGCCAGCATTATCACGCTGCCTGACTTCGACGCCAGAAATCTCCCCGCCGCCGCTAAAATTCCTGCCAGCGACGTGGAAATTATTTCCTGGCAGGACCTGCGCGACGCCTTCAATCCGCCCAACCCCGACTTCAGAAGATTCCCCGCCGACGCTTACGGCACGCTCGTCAGCAAGATGAAGGCCGCCGGTTTTTCAGTCAGCCCGCGCGTCCAGCTCGCTATCCAGAAATATTTCGCCGTGGCTGAAAAATTTTTCGGCAAAGTCAGCGCCCTCGACTACGCCGTCGCTCAGAAAATCCTCCCCAAAATTCAGGGCAGCGACGATAATTTCAAAGCCTGGCTCGAAGATTTTCAGAAAACCTGCGCCAATTTCAAGCTCGCCCGCTCCGAAAAAATTCTCCAGAAAATTATCGAACGCGGCGAAAAAAATCTCGGCTACTACAGATTTTTCGTGTGAGGCGGCGCCATGAGTGAATACCTTCTGACTATCACGCCGCGCAACCGAAGCCCTTTCGTCGTCAAACTCTTCGACAGCCCGCCGAATTCTATCGCCAAAAATAATTTTCTGTACTGCGACTGGAAATACACGCTCGAACTCAAACTCGGCGGCGTCACAAAAATTTTCGCGTACGTCAACGGCGAGAGCGCTGAACTTTCCGGCAGGATTTTCAACGACTGCTACGGTTTCGCGCAGCTCAGCTTTATCGTGGAGTTCGACGGCGGCCGCCAGCTCATTCTTCATTCAGAATTTCTGCCGGTGCTCGTTAAAAATACTGCGCTCAACAATTCCGTCCGCGCGATGGTGAACTACGTCTACGCAAACTGCGCCGAATTTCTCTACGACGGCGATTTGAAGTCCCGCGCGCTCGCCGGTAGAAAAAAATCCAGCGCCACGACGATTGAGGAACGCCTCAAGCTCGCTGAAAATATCGCCGCCGCCTACGAAAAAAATTACAGCTACTTCAAGGTCAACTGCCGCTTCAGGACCGAAAAAGTTCCCGCGCTCGACAGCTTTGAAAAGCTCCAGCAGCTTACGCCCGCCGCGCTCCAGTACATTTCCGCCCACCCAGAAAATCTCGCGCAGGTCAAAAGTACCGTCGGCGTCAGAATCGGCAGCCGCGTCTTTCAGCCTTTGAAAACTCTCACGCTCCAGAATATCCGTTCGCGCGACACCTATGAAAACCGCGCAGTTTTAAAGTTCCTGCAGAAAATTTCCGACGACCTAGCCAGCCTGCACGACGATTACGAGCGCCGCAACTTCTCAAAAAATTTTCAGTCAGACGGCGAATACCTCGACCCTGCGCGGTATCTTTTGAACTGGTCAGGCTCGACGCTCGAAAAAATTTCCGGCCTGCGCGAAAAGTTTCAGCGCCTGCTCAAGCTCTACAAAGACGCGCTGCAAATTCCTCTGCCAACAAATTTCCTCGCGCCGCAGCCGACGCCGATTTTCCTTTCCGTGCCGCAGTACAATCAAATTTTCCTGGCGCTGCACGAGTGGCTGAAGTTCGGCGCCTGCGATTTCGCGCGGGAAGATTTCATGCTGGAGCTGGCGAGAAACTGGAACCTCTACGAAAAATATCTGCTGTCCTCGCTTACCTGCGCGCCGTTGAGTTCACGCCCGTTAAAAGTTCCCGCGTAACTTATCCTCTGCCCGCCGGCGCCATCTACGAGCCGACGAAAATTCGGAACAAGTTCACTTTCGAGAAAGGCGCCACGCGCGTCACGATTTACTATCAGCCCGTCGTTTACAATAAGCCGACGACTGCGCACGACCTCTACCGCAACAATTCAAATTTCGGCGCCGGCAGCTACTACGTGCCCGATTTCGTTATCAAAATCGAAACGCCCGACACGGACGGCGACATTTTTGGAACTTCCAGCTCGGTGAAATATCTTATCGTCGACGCGAAATTCAGCGACGCGCAGACCGTCCGCAAAAATCATCTGCCGGAATTTATTTTGAAATACGTCTTTTCAATCAGCGCGACCGGCGACGAAGAAATTTCCGGCTACAGTCTCGTTTACGGAAAATGTTTGAGCCGCGAAAGACCCGCCAGCGCTTACGATAAGCAGCCCGCCGGTAAAAAAATTTCCCCCAGCTTTGAACTCGTGCCGCTCATGGAAAATCTCAGCAACGAATTTTCCAGCCTGCACAAAATTCTTACACTGTGAAAGTTTACAAAGCCCGCAAATCCTGTTAAAATTTCTGCGTGTAGTATATTTTCAAGAGGGATTAACGTGGCTTATCTTGGAGAAAATATAAAAAAGCTGGGCTTCGGACTCATGCGCCTGCCGCGAAAAGATGAAGTCATCGATGTGGAACAGGTCAAAAAAATGGTCGACATGTTTTTAGCGAAGGGCTTCACGTACTTCGACACGGCGTGGGCGTACGCAGGCAGCGAAGACGCAATTCGTCAGGCGCTCGTTGAACGCTACCCGCGCGAAAAATTTCAGCTGGCGACGAAAAATGCCGCGTGGATTAACTGCAAGACCCGCGAAGACGCCATTGCCCAGTTTGAAACTTCGCTGAGGCAGACCGGCGCCGGTTACTTCGATTTCTATCTTTTGCACAATCTCGGCGAGCATCGCACGGAATTTTTTGAGCGCTTCGACCTTTGGAACTTCGTCAAGGAACAGAAGGCCGCCGGTAAAATTAAGCACGTCGGATTTTCTTTCCACTCGACGCCCGAAGAGCTCGACGAAATTCTGACTAAGCACCCCGAGGCGGAATTTGTTCAGCTGCAGATTAACTACGCCGACTGGGAAAATCCTGCGATTCAGTCGCGCGGCGTCTACGAAGTCGCCCGTAAGCACGGCAAGCCCGTCATTATCATGGAGCCCGTCAAAGGCGGCCTGCTGGCAAATCCGCCCGAAAAAGTTGCTGACGTTTTTAAAAAGGCGAACCCCGACGCCTCGCTCGCAAGCTGGGCAATTCGTTTCGCCGCCAGTCTCGAAGGCGTTATCACCGTCCTTTCCGGCATGAGCAACCTTGAGCAGATGGAAAACAACACGTCCTACATGGAAAATTTCCAGCCGCTCAGCGACGCCGAAAAAGCTACCGTCGAGGAAGCCCGCCGCGTTCTGGCGAGCATTCCGCTGATTCCCTGCACGACCTGCAACTACTGCGCGAAGGTCTGCCCGCAGCATATTAAGATTCGCAAGGAACTCGTAAACGTCACCAAAACTCTGCTCAGCTGAAAATTTCTCTGCGAAAAAAATTGTCCCCGCGACTTTTGCCGTGGGGATTTTTTAGTTTACCAGTAGCGGTATCTTTTTCGGTTGAAGTACAGAAACAGCGCCGCGACGATTACCGCCATGACTTCGGCGCCGACCATCGCCAGCCAGATTCCGTCAATGCCCCAGAGCAGCGGAAACGTCAGCACCGCCGTGACTTCAAAAACCAGCGTCCGCAGCGCCGAAATTACCGCCGAGATGAAGCCGTTGTTGAGCGCCGTGAAAAACGCCGAGCTGAATATCGCGAAGCCCGAAAATAAATATGAGAACGCGTAAATTTTGAACGCCCGCACCGTCAGCGCCATTAAATCCGCGTCGTAGCCGACGAATATCATCGACAGCGTCCGCGCTAAAAGTTCCGCGCTCAAAAACATCGCAACTGCGAACGCGCTGATTAGCGTCAGACTTTTATGCAGTAAATTTTTCAGCTCAGCGAAATTCTGCGCGCCGAAATTGTAGCTGACGAGCGGCGACGCTCCAACTTCGTAGCCAATGAAAATCGATACGAATATGAAGTTGACGTACATGATAACGCCGAACGCCGCCACGCCGTCCGAGCCTGCGTAGTTGAGCAGCTGCCAGTTGTAAAGCATTCCGACCAGCGACATTGACACGCTCGTTAAAAGTTCCGACGCGCCGTTCGTTATAGTTTGAATCAGCGCCCTGCCGTCGAAACTCGTTTTGGTCAGCCGGAGCAAACTTGAGTTCGGGCGCGCAAAATATATCAGCGGTAAAAATCCGCCAATGCATTCGCTGAGCGCCGTTGCTGCCGCCGCGCCTTCAAGTCCCCAGCCCAGCGCCAGTATGAAAAACGCGTCCAGCACGATATTCGCGACGCCCGCCGCTACCGTCATGTAAAAGCCAAGCTGCGGCTTTTCCGCCGTCGCAAATAAAATCTGGAACTCCGACTGCAAAACGTACGCAGGCAAGCCGAAAAGCGCGATTTGCCCGTACCGCATGCACATTTCTAAAAGTTCGCCGCGCGCCCCCAGAAATTCCGCCGCCGAACGCAGTTTCAGCATTCCAAAAATCATCAGCAAAATTCCCAGCGCTATCGACAGGTAAACCAGCATTGAAAAAATTCTGTTGGCTTTGACTCTGTCGCCCTCGCCCAGCGTTTTCGCGATAAGCGCGCCGCCGCCCGTTCCAAATAAAAAGCCGATAAAGCACAGCAGCATTAGAAACGGCATGATAAAATTCAGCGCCGCGAAGGGCACTTTGCCGACGAAATTCGACACAAAAAATCCGTCAACCACGCCGTAGACTGACATGAAAACTACCATGCTGATTGACGGAAACGTAAATTTCAGCAGCCGGCGGAAGTTGAAGTGATCCGAAAGTTTAATTTCGTCCGTCGGCGGTTTCGGCTCAGAGCTCAATGACATTGCCCTCCGCGTCAATCGGCTCGGTCAGCAGAAACAGCGCGCTCAAATCCACGTGGAAAATAACTTTGTACTCGTCTTCGTAGTCTTCGGATTCGTTGCCCGCGAACTTGTTGCTGTACAGAAGCGAAACCGCGTGGCAGTAGTCGTTCACCAAATCGTTGTACTCGTTGACTTTCTTACTGCAAATCGGCTCAAGGAATTTGAAGACCGTGCCGACGGGGAAGTAGCCTTCCACGAAAACTTTCGCCGGCATGTAGAAATTGCTCTCGACGAACGGAATTGGTACTTTCGCGCGCAAAAATAATCCGTCGAACTCCAACGCTTTAATCATAAAAATCCTCCGTCAAAATCCCAGCGAAAGTTTCTTCGAGTCTGGCGTGTCCTCAATCGTCAGCAGCCGCGCAAAGCCAGTCATTTCCAGCACTTCCCGCACTTCGCGCTGAACATTTTTTATCCTCATTTCGCCCTGCGCGTTCATTTTTTTCTGCGTCTTGAGCAAAATTCTCAAGCCCGCCGACGCAATGTAGCTCAGTTCCGCCAGGTCAATCGTCAAATCCGTCACGCCGTTGAGCGACTTCGCAAAATCTTTGTCAAGGTCAATCGCCGTCGCCGCGTCGAGCCGCCCGACCAGCGCTACGGTTAATTTCGTGCCGTCGAGTTGTTTTCTTATTTCCATTAAATTCACCTCTGCCGGAAATTTTACCACAGAAAATATTTCCGCGCAAATTATTTTTGCCCAAGGTAATAGTTCACGAACTGCTGAGCCGTGCGCCCATTTCTGCCCGAATGCGACATTTCCCAGCGCAAGCCCTCAAGCCGTAAAGCTTCATCGTCCAGCGCGATATTTTTTTTCTTGAGCATGTGCCGGATAATTTCAAGGTATTCCGCCTGCGACGGCGCGTAGTACTGAATGATTAAGCCGAAGCGGTCGGAAAGCGAAATGGTTTCGTTTACGCTGTCGTCGCGGTAAAGTTCGTCGTGCGCCTCGTCACGGTCGCGCCACGTTTCGCGAATAAGGTGCCGCCGGTTGGAAGTTGCGTAAATCAGAACATTTTCCGGCCGAGATTCAACGCCGCCTTCAATCGACGACTTCAGATATTTGTATTCGGATTCGGATTCCTCAAAAGATAAATCGTCAAGGAAAACGATAAAGCGCTTGCTGGCGAAGTTGCGCAGAGTCTCCATAATTTCCGGCAGATTTTTCAGTTGCGGCTTAGTGATTTGAACGAGCCTCAGGCCGCGCGAATAATATTCGTTGACAAGAGCTTTGACGCCGGAAGATTTGCCGGTACCGCGAGCGCCGACGAGCAAAACGTTATTGGCGGGCTTGCCGTCCAGGAAGGCGCTGGTGTTTTTCGTGAGCAGTTCCTTCTGGTGCGCGTAGCCAATCAAATCGTCGAGCCGGATATTTTCAAAGTGGCGAATGCCGACGAGATTGCCGTCCCAGCGGAAGGCGCGGTAGAGTGCTATGTCGCCGTAGCCGAATTTTTTGTAGTGGGCAATGAAGACGTCAGCAATTTTGACGGCGTCGCGCAGATTTGTAAGCGCGGCTTCGAGTTCAGCGAACGCCTCAGATTTATTCGCACAGGTCGGCTTGTAGTCGCCGAGAAATTCAAAAGTCGCCGGCGCGTAAATTCCAAACAAAATTTTAATATCGTGAATGAAAGCTTCGCGCAGACTTTCGCCGATGCTGCCGCCGTTAAGCTCAACCGTCGTGGAAACTAAATTCGGTTCGTGCGCCAGCGTGTAGAGCAGGTAACTGCGAAAAATATTCCCGCTGAGCCCCAGCGTTTCCGCCCGCTCGATTAATTTGGCGGCGGCGGCGTATTCGTTTTCGGGATTGAAAATTTCGTCGTCAAGGAGGCGGCGGCAGACAATAAGATTTTGCAAGTTCATAGAAAATCCTCCAAAAAAAAGGTTGACAAACGCTGAAATTAACAGTTAGCAAGCAAATAGAGAGGCCGCCACGGACGGCGGCCGGCCGCGTCATGAGCGTGATGCGAAATGCAGCGGCCTGTCTTTCTTTGTAACTTTCTTTCTGCGCCAGAAAGAAAGTTAGGCACAAAGCAACTTCTGCAAATAAAAAAGCGGCGAGCGCTGAGACTCACCGCCGGAAAAACTTAATCGATGTCGACAGTAACTTTCTGGTTGTTCCGAGTAGCGGCTGATTTGACGATTGTGCGAATAGCCTTGGCGATTCTGCCCTGTTTGCCGATAACTCTGCCCATATCTTCCTGAGCGACGTGCAATTTCAAAACTGTGCGTGAATCTTCTTCGACGGTTTCGACTTCGACCGCGTCCGGATTTTCAACTAATGCTTGTGCCAACACTTTTACAAGTTCCTGCATAATTCGTTACCTCGATTTTTACGAGCCAGGGTCACGCCCTGCTCTTTCTTTCTTCGTGAATTTTCTTCATAATGCCCTGCTTGCTGAGAAGCGAGCGAACTGTATCTGTCGGCTGCGCGCCGTTTTTAATCCAGCTGATGACTTTTTCCTCGTCGATATTGACGATTGCCGGATTTTTAGTAGGATCGTAGTTGCCGACGATTTCGATAAAACGCCCGTCGCGCGGAGAGCGGCTGTCCGAAACGACAATGCGATAGAACGGCTGCCTCTTTGCGCCCATGCGGTTTAGTCTGATTTTGACCACAGTTTCACCACCTTCCGTAGTTGTGATTATTTGATGAAGGGAAATTTACTGCCGAGCCCGCCAAGAAGTCCGCCGAGATTCGGCATTTTCGGTTTGGGCGCGGAACCTTTTTTAGATTTCCCTTTTTTAGCTTTAGATTTTTTCGACGCGGCTGGCTGATTAGTTTTGACGCTCATCTGGCGCATCATTTTGCGCATTTCGTCGAACTGCTTGAGCAGTTTGTTCACGTCAGAAACTTTCGTGCCGCTGCCCATTGCAATGCGCTTGCGGCGTTTCGCGTCGATAATGCTGACATCTTTTCGCTCGCGCGGCGTCATGGAAAGGATAATCGCTTCCATGTGCCTGACTTCCTTGCCGTCCAAATCCAAATCGACGCCGACAAGTTTTTTCTTGAGCCCGCCCATGCCTGGAATCATTCCAAGTAAATCGTTGAGCGAGCCGAGCTTTTTAACCTGCTGGAGCTGTTCAAGGAAATCCGCCAGCGTGAACTCGTCGGACTTGATTTTCTTGACCATTTTTTCAGCGGTCTTCGCGTCGATAGTGGACTGAGCTTTCTCGATAAGCGAGAGAACATCGCCCATTCCCAAAATTCTTGACGCCATGCGGTCTGGGTGAAAAACTTCCAAAGATTCGAGCTTTTCGCCCATGCCGACAAATTTTATCGGGCAGCCGGTAGCCGCTTTAATGGAAAGAGCAGCACCGCCGCGCGCGTCGCCGTCGAGCTTCGTCAAAACAACGCCGTCAACTCCCAACGCATTGTGGAAAGTTTCAGCGACGTTCACCGCCTCCTGACCAATCATCGCGTCGACGACCAGCAGAATTTCGTGCGGCTTAACGGCGGCTTTGATGTCCTTGAGCTCCTGCATAAGTTTTTCGTCGATTTGCAGGCGGCCGGCGGTATCGATAATCAGCACGTCTCTGGCGTGGGAATTGGCGTAGGCAAGTGAATCTTTAGCAATTTGCACGGCATCCTGAATGTCCTCGGTGAAAACCGGAACTTCAACCTGTTCGCCGACAACCTGCAGCTGTTTGATAGCGGCGGGGCGGTAAATGTCAGCGGCAACCAGCGCGGGGCGTTTACCCTGCCTGCGCATTGAAAGAGCGAGCTTGCCGGCGGAAGTGGTTTTGCCGGAGCCCTGCAGCCCAACCATGAGAATGACCGTCGGCGGCTGGGAAGAAATGTTAATCTTCGCCGCCTTGCCGCCCATGAGCTTTGCAAGTTCCTCGTCAACGATTTTGATAACGGACTGAGCGGGCGTGAGCTTGCTGAGAATTTCGGTATCGACGGCGCGGGCTTTTACACTTTTTTCAAACTGGCGGACGATTTTATAGTTTACGTCAGCCGACAAAAGCGCCATACGAACATCGCGGAGGGCTTTGTCAACGTCTTTTTCAGTGAGCTTGCCGTGACCGCGCAGCTTGCGAAAGGCTTCCTGTATGTTCTGGGAAAGATCTTCAAACATGGAATCGCCGCCTTTCTACATAATAAAAGCACTACCGTAAGCAGTGCCGCATTGAAAAGTTAAGAGGCGACACCCAGAATCGGACTGGGGATAGAGGTTTTGCAGACCTCGGCCTTACCACTTGGCTATGTCGCCAGGATTTGAGAGCGACCCGAAGGGGACTTGAACCCCTGACCTCCGCCGTGACAGGGCGGCATTCTAACCAACTAAACTACCGGGCCTTTCAGCTTTCGCCGTGAGTAGGATTCTACCACAAGCCAAAAAATAATGCAAGCTTTTTTTTTAATTTTATCACCTGTGCGCTGAAGGAAATTTTTTTTAACCGGCGAGGGAAATTTCTCCTGCACTGAAAAAGGCGTCCGCAACCTGGAACGCCTTGGAAATTTCAATTTAATAAAAGTTTTGGAGCGGGCAATGGGAATCGAACCCACCTCTAAAGCTTGGGAAGCTCTCATTCTACCGATGAACTATGCCCGCAAAGTCTATGCTGAAATCAAAAGAGCCAGTGAAAAAATCACCACGCGCTAAGTGTAACACAAACTTTTTCAAAATGCAAGCGGCGGCGAAAAAATTCTAGCGGCGCAGTTTCTGAACTTCGTCCATGAGATATTCGTTGAGAATTTTGATGTAGGTGCCCTTCATGCCGAGGGATTTGGATTCGATGACGCCGGCGGATTCAAACTTTCTGAGCGCGTTGACGATAACCGAGCGCGTAATTCCGACGCGGTCAGCGATTTTCGACGCGACGAGCAGGCCTTCGTTGCCGTCAAGTTCGCCGAGAATATTTATCGCGGCTTCGGTTTCGGAATAGCTCAAAGTTGCCAGCGCGATTTGAACGTTGGCTTTCTTGCGCGCCTCAATTTCAATTTTCTCGGTGTGGTCGCGCAGCATTTCCATGCCAACGACGGTGGCGCCGTACTCCGCCAGAAGTAAATCGTCGTCCGTGAAATCGTCGTCGTAGCGCGCAATAATCAGCGTGCCAATCCTCCGCCCGACGCCGTAAATAGGGACAATCGTCGTGTTCTTGCCGTCGAAGTTGCAGGCGCGGGTTTCGTCGTACGCGCAAATTCCGGTTTTCGTGCGGCGATTTGCCTGCGTCTCCTCAAGCTGATTGAGCCAGCGCACATACTGCTTAGGAAATTTTCCCTTGCGAATCACCTTGTCAATCATCAGCTCGCACTCAAAATTGTCCACGAACGCGTAGCCGCAAATGTCGCCGTTCCTGTCCATGATGTAAACGTTGGCGTCGAGAATGTTGCTGAGCACCTTGGAAATGCCGTCGTACTCCACGTTCTCCGAGCGCTGCAACAACTTGTTAATCTGTCTGGTTTTCTCTAACAATGTCGCCATTAAAAACTCTCCTTCAGAAAAAATTTTCTTCGCGATTAACCGGTACGCTTATAGTACCACAATTTTTGAATTAGTTAAAGCATTTTTCAGAATTTTTATCAGAATTTTTATCGGCGCAAAAAAAAATCGCCCAGACTTTTTCCGAGCGGCTGAAAATATTTTTACCACGGGAAAATCCGCCGCGTAATAAATTTTCTTGTACGTTTTGGAATTTGCAGGTATAATTACAGAAAAAATTTTTTTCGGAGGTGTAATTATGTTCAAGAGAGTGCTGATTGCCAATCGCGGCGAAATTGCCGTGAGGATTATTCGCGCCTGCCAGGAACTCGGAATTGAAACCGTCGCCGTTTATTCTGACGCGGACAAAAACGCCCTTCATACGCAAATGGCGGATATGCGCCTGAGAATCGGCCCCGAAGACGCCATGGAAAGTTACCTGAACAAAGACGCGCTGCTCTACGCCGCCTATCAGTCCGAGGCCGACGCCGTTCACCCTGGCTACGGTTTCCTTTCCGAAGACGCCAGATTCGCTGAAATGGTCGTGCGCGCCGGTATGACGTGGATTGGCCCGCTGCCCGAAACTATTGCGCTGGTTGGCGATAAGGACGCCGCCCGCGACGCCGTTGAACCTTCCGGCATCCCCATGGCGAAGGGCAGCCCGCCAATTTATAACAACAACGTCGCGCTGGAACTCGCCAAATTCGTCGGCTACCCCGCAATTCTCAAGCCAGTTTCCGGCGGCGGCGGCAAGGGCATGTTCATCGTCCACGACGAAACCGAACTCAAAAAAGTTCTTAACGTTATCGACGTGACCAAAATCCGCTACTACTTCGAGCATTACATTGAGCGCTCCCGCCATATCGAAGTTCAAATCGTCGCTGACAATTTCGGCGAAGTCATTCACCTCGGCGAACGCGAATGCTCAATTCAGCGCCGCAACCAGAAACTTTTGGAAGAATCCCCGTCAATCGCGCTGAGCCAGGAAATGCGCGAACGCGTCGGTAAACTCGCCGTCGCCGCCGCTAAGAGCGTCCACTATTCAAGTATCGGCACTGTAGAATTTCTGCTGGATTTGGCGACGCACGAATTTTACTTCATGGAAATTAATCCGCGCGTTCAGGTTGAGCACGGGATAACCGAGGCTATCACGGGAATTGATTTGGTTCGCACGCAAATTAAAATTGCCGCCGGTGAGCCGCTCGATTTCAGCCAGAAAGATGTCAAGTTCACCGGCCACGCTATCGAGTGCCGCATTAACGCCGAAGACCCCGATAACAATTTCATGCCCGCGCCTGGCAAAATCGACTTCATGCACGCGCCGTCTGGGCCTCGCGTTCGCTTCGACAGCGGCGTTGCGGCAGGCCTTTCTATCGAGCCCTATTACGATTCGCTTATCGCCAAGGTTATCGCTCACGGCAGGACGCGCGGCGACGCTATCAAAATCATGCAGCGCGCGCTCAACGAATTTATTATCGAGGGCGAGGACATTAAAACTACAATCGCGCTCCACAAACGCATTCTCGACGATAACTTTTTCCGCACCGGCAATATCGACACGCAGTTTATCAGCAAGCGCCTGCCCGTCTACAGTCAGGAGCCGCGCAAACTTTCGCTCAAAGAAAAACTCAACCTCAAAACTATGATCAGCGAAAATCTCACGACCGTTTTCGACGCCAGCTTAAACGATTTTGAAGTTTAAAATGACTGTTGCAAATTCTGAAAATGTGGTATAATGCGGCAGGAATTTTTAAATAATTGAAAGGGTGTTGAGAAATGAAGTTACCAAAAGTTTTGAAACGGGTTCTGACGGCGGGGCTGGCACTGGCTATGGCCGTCGGAGTCGCGGGCTGCGGCACCGGTAGCGATAAAAGCGAAAACTTTATAAATATCGCAACCGGCGGCACGGCTGGCACTTACTACCCGATTGGCGGCGCGATTGCCGAAGTCATCAACAAAGACGTGAGCGGAACCAACGCCAGCGCGCAAAGTACCGGCGCCTCCGTCGCCAATATCAACATGCTCGCTGACGGCCAGGTCGAAATGGCTATCGTTCAGAACGACATCACCTACTACGCAGTCAACGGCACCGACATGTTCGATAAGAAAATTGAAAACCTGCGCGGTATCGGTTCGCTCTACCCCGAAACCGTTCAAATCGTCACGCTCAGCGATTCCGGTATCATGTCGCTGGCAGACCTGAAGGGCAAACGCGTTGCAGTCGGCGCGGCTGGCTCCGGCGTTGAAGCCAACGTCCGCCAGATTCTCAAAGCTTACAATATCACTTACGACGATATTGACGAGCAGTTCCTTTCCTTCGCCGAAGGCGCCAACGCCCTCAAGGACGGCACCGTTGACGTGGCTTGCGTTACCGCCGGCTACCCCACCGCCTCCATTCAGGACGTCGCCTCTCAGAAAAAAATCCGCCTCCTCCCCATTGACGAAGACAAAATCACCGCGCTCACGATTGACTACCCCTTCTACACCCGCACCGTCATTCCTGGCGGCACCTATCAGGGCTTTGAAGGCGAAATTCCTTCCGTCAGCGTCATGGCTATCCTCGTCACCACCGATAAAATGGACGACAAAACCGGCTACGACGTAACCAAGGCGATTTTCTCCAACGTCGATAAACTCGCGCAGGCTCATTCCGCCGCTAAGAATATCGAAAAGAAAACCGGTCTCGCCGGTATGGGCTTCATCAAAATGAACTCCGGCGCCGAAAAATTCCTCAAGGAACAGTAAAAAATTTTCGCTTAACCAAAATAAAATCGGGACTGCCTCGGTCTGAAGCAGCCCCTTATTTTTTTGTATTCATTCATGCGAGAAATACATTTTTTTTGGCACGTCCATGCCCAGTTTGTCCTGAGCAATTTGCTTGATTCTGAGCGGCGATTTCAGCCTGGCAATTTCAATTCGCAGGCGCTCGTTTTCCTGTTCAAGTGCCTGCGTCTGATTCTGCGTCGTCACCAGCGCATAGCCTCGGCTCGCGTTTATCCCGCTGCGAACTACGACAAGCATCGCAAGTATAGAAATTATTACGAACGCCAGCCGACACCGTGAGCGTAACAGATAATCCAGTTTCGGGCGGCATTTTATTAATTTCAGGTGCGCGCCGCCTTCCAACGGCTGCACTTCGACGTTTAAATTTTGTTGAACTTTCGGTTGTGGTATACGCCGCGAAGTCATGATTTTTCCTCCTCTAAAGTTTTTCCGCTGCACGAAGTTTCGCGGATTTCGCGCGGGAATTTCTGTTAATTTCTTCAGTCGTTGCAGTTTTGGCTTTGCCCAGAATTTTAATTTCGGCGTGGTGCCCGCATACGCAGACGGGAAAATTTTTCGGGCAAATGCAGTCCTGCGCGAGAGCCTTGAACGCATTTTTAACGATTCTGTCTTCCAGCGAATGAAAAGTTATTACGACGATTCTGCCGCCGGATTTAAGGCGTCTGACGGCTGCGGTAACGGCGCCGCTGAGAATTTCCAGTTCGTGGTTGACTTCAATTCGCACGGCCTGAAAGACGCGCCTGGCGGGGTGACCACCGTCGGAAGTTTTGGGAACGGCGCGCTCAATTATCTGAACGAGTTCGCCGGTAGTTCTGACTGCGGAAAGTTTGCGCGCGGCGACGATAGCTTTAGCAATGCGCTTTGAGAATTTTTCTTCGCCGTACTCGCTGAAGATTTTAACCAGCGCGGCTTCGGCGTAGCCATTGATGACGTTGAACGCGCTGAAACTTTTGGAAGTGTCCATGCGCATATCCAGCGGCGCGTCGTGCATGTAGGAGAAACCGCGCGCGGCGGTATCGATTTGGTAGGAAGAAACGCCAAGGTCGAACAGCGCGCCGTCAATCTTGTCAACGTTCAGGCTGTCAAGGATTTTGTCGAAGTTGCTGAAGTTGTCTCGGACAATCTCAACATTCAAACCGGACAGGACAGCCGCAGCAGCGGCGATAGCGTCAGCGTCCTGGTCGATACCTATCAGCTTGCCGGAAGCGCCAAGGCGTTCGGCGATTTTCTTAGCGTGCCCACCGCCGCCCAGCGTGCAGTCAACGTAAACGCCGGAAGGCTTGACGTTCAAACCCTGTAAGACTTCAGCAGTCATAACACTCTCATGATAAAAATCCAACCGGCAGGCACCCCCTCTCTAACCACAGCCCCCTGTGGGTATTCAATTTTTTTTTTTTAATTCCTGCAGGATTTTTGCCGCTCAAAAAATTTTTCCACTGAAATTTCATTTGACGCGCTAAAGATTCGTGATATAATTTCCGCGTCCAAAGGAGGGCTTTTTCACTATGAAAATCACGAAAGAAATGAATATCACCGAAGTCGTGGCGAAGTACCCCGAAACGGTTGAAGTTTTCCTCTACGCCGGCATGGGCTGCTTCGGCTGCATGGCCGCCCGCTTTGAAAGCATCGAGGAAGGCGCCGCCGCTCACGGTATCGACGTTGACGCTCTCGTTTCTGCGCTTAACGAAATTGTCGAGGCGTCCGACGAACCACAAAAAATCGCTGCGGCTGCTGAATAAATTTTTAATCTGAGGAAAATTGCAACGGCGTAACTTCTTGCGCCGTTTTATTTTTTTACGCCATGAAAATTTCTAAAATCATTCCAGACAGCCTCGCCGCTGAGCTCGAACTCTCCGCCGGCGACCAAATTCTAAAAATCAACGGCACCGCCCCCCGTGACCTCATCGAACTCAGTTTCCTCCTCGCTGACGAGGAAATTGAACTGCTCGTTGAACACACCAACGGCGACCGCGAACTCATTGCCTTCGAGAAAGACGTTGACGAGGAACTCGGCGCCGAATTTGAATCCGCTGTCGACAAAATCAAAATCTGCGCCAACCACTGCGTTTTCTGCTTCGTCGACATGATTGCGCCCAATATGCGCGCCTCCCTCTCCGTCAAGGACGACGATTACCGCCTTTCGTTTCTGTACGGCAACTTCATCACGCTCACCAATTTGACTGACGCCGATTTTAAGCGCATTAAAAATTTCCACCTGTCGCCCCTCTACGTCTCTGTCCACACAATGAATCCCGACCTCCGCGCCAGAATGCTCCGCACAAAACGCGCCGCTAAAATCCACGAGCACCTTGACAAACTCGAAGCCGCCGGTTGTGAATATCACGCGCAGGTTGTCCTCTGCCCCAACCTCAACGACGGCGCCGAACTCGACTTCACCATTTCCGAAATTTTTAAGCGCCGCCCCCACGCTCAAAGTCTGGCTGTCGTCCCCGTCGGCGTCACTAAGCACCGCTGCGATAAATTTCCGCTGACTCAGTTCGACAGCACCGGCGCCGCTAAAGTTATCGCTCAGGTTGAAAAATTTCAGGCCGCCTCCCGCGCGACTACCGGCAAAACTTTCGTCTACCTCGGCGACGAATTTTACTTCCTCGCTGGCAGGGACATTCCCCACGCAGATTTTTACGATGACTTCCCCCAAATCGAAAACGGTATCGGCATGACCCGCAATTTTATCGACGAATTTCACGCAGAAAAAATTCCCAGTAGCGATAAAAATTTGACCGTCGACGTGGTTAGCGGCACTTCCTTCGCAACCGTTCTGAAAGTTCTCGCCGCCGAAGTCATGCGCCAAAATAAAAATCTCGACGTTCGCATTCTGCCCGTCGTTAACGAATTTTTCGGCAGTACCGTCAACGTCTCCGGCCTCCTGACCGGCAGCGATATTCTCCGCGCGCTCAAAATTAACGACCGACCCCGCGATAAAATTCTTATCCCCGCAACGGCTCTGCGCAGCGGCGAAGAAACTTTCCTCGACGACGTGACCGTTGACGATTTGCGAAAAATTTTCCCCGCGCAGATTGAGGCAATTGCCAGCGGCGCGGATTTTTTAAATGCTTTGAGGTGAAATTATGAGTAAACCGATAGTTGCGATTGTCGGCCGCCCAAACGTCGGCAAGTCCACGCTTTTCAATCAGATTGGCAAAAAAAAAGTCTCAATCGTTGACGATATGCCTGGCGTCACGCGCGACAGAATTTACCTTGACGCCAGCTGGCTCGAACACGACTTCACGCTCGTCGATACCGGCGGCATTGAAATTAATTCCGGCGGCAACAAAATCCTCGACGAAATTAAAATTCAGGCGGGTATCGCGATTGACGAGGCCGACGTGATTATTTTCGTCGTCGACGGGCGCGCCGGTCTCACTTACGCCGACGAGGACATTGCAAAAATTCTGCGCGGCTCAGATAAGCCCGTTGTCGTCGCCGTCAACAAAATCGACAGCATTCAGCTCGACGCCGACGTTTACGAATTTTACAACCTTGGTCTCAGCACGCCCGTTGGAATTTCCGCCAGCAACGCGCTCAACCTCGGCGATCTGCTCGATGAAGTCGTTGAAAATTTCCCCGCCGCCGAAACTGAACCGCACGAGGAAGACGAAATTAAAATCGCGGTGATTGGACGCCCGAACGTCGGCAAATCTTCGCTTGTCAACAAACTCCTCGGCGAAGAACGCGTGATTGTCAGCGACATTCCTGGCACGACGCGCGACGCCATTGACACGCATTTTTTCAGCGGCGGCACGAAGTTCACGCTGATTGATACCGCCGGTATGCGCCGCAAATCCAAAGTTGAAATGCCCGTCGAAAGGTACAGCATCATGCGCTCGCTACGTGCGATTGAGCGCGCGGACGTTGTGCTCATGCTTATCGAGGCGCCGACGGGAATTACTGAGCAGGATAAAAAAATTGCCGGCTACGCGCACGATTCCGGCAAGGGCTGCGTGATTGTCGTCAACAAGTGGGATATTTTTCCGGATAAGCACGACCGCTCCACGAACAGATTTACCGACGACCTTCGCGCGGAAATTGGATTTCTGCAGTACGCGCCGGTTGTCTACGTGAGCGCGCTGACGGGACAGCGTGTCGACCGCGTGACGGAACTTGTGAAATTCGTGGCGGAACAGCAGTCGATGAGAATACAAACCAGCGTACTCAACGAACTGATTCGCGACGCCGTGGCAGTCAACCCGCCGCCGACTAAAAAGGGCAGGCAGCTGAAAATTTTGTTCGCAACGCAGGCAGATATTTGCCCGCCGCGCTTCGTGCTGTTCGTCAACGAGCCGGAGCTCATGCACTTTTCGTACCTTCGCTATCTTGAAAATAAACTGCGCGACACGTACGGCTTTGAAGGCGCGCCGCTGAAATTCGTGATTCGCAGGCGCAGCGAGGAGGAATGAATTTTGACGGCGTTAGTTTTAATCGCGGCGTACCTGCTCGGCTCGATACCGAACGGACTGATTTTCGGGCAGCTAATTTGGAAAAAAGATTTGCGGCGCTACGGAAGTCACAACCTCGGCGCAACAAATGCCTGGCGCGTGCTGGGAAAACCGGCGGGACTTTTAATATTCGCGCTGGACTTTCTGAAAGGCGTGCTGAGCGTCCTGCTCGCGCAGATTTTCGTTGGAACGCCGACGGCAATGGTGCTGGCGGGCCTGCTGGCGATATTCGGACACGCGTGCAGCATTTTTCTGAAGTTCAAAGGCGGCAGGGGCGTAGCAACGGGGCTGGGCGTCATAGCCTTTCTCATGCCGTCAGTCACGTCGATAGTTTTTCTGGTGTGGCTGGCAATAGTGCTTGCGACGCGCTACGTCTCGCTGGGGTCAATCGTTGCGGCGGCGCTTGTGCCAATCCTCGCGCTGGCTTTCGGCTACGAAAGAGCGTTCGTGCTCTTCGGCGTAGCGGCGGCGGCCTTTATAATCTTCCGGCACAAAGAAAATATCGTCCGGCTCATGCGCGGCAGGGAAAATAAAATCTGAATTAGTCCATAAAAAGTTTGACGCCGTTCCCAGCTTGTGCTACACTTGTTGTCGTTAAGAAAACAATGAACATGCCAGAAACGGCTTTAAAAGTATAAAGCATTATAGCCATTTCTGCGTGTCAAGTCAAGCACAAAGGGAGTGGTTATATGCGGAAATATGAGAAGGAAACCCACGAGTACTACAATCTGGTGTATGCGATATTCATCACGCTGTACCCGTTCGGATTGGAGGATTTGCCTAACGAAATCTGGCGCGACATCGCAGGCTACGACGGAATGTACCAAATTTCCAACTACGGCAGGGTCAAGAGTTTCAAGTACGGCAAGTGGAGGATTCTCAAACCAAGTTTGCATACCGGTGGCTATCTATATGTGACCTTAAGCAAGTATAATAAAGTTAAACATCGGTACATTCATATTCTCGTAGCGAAGGCGTTTATCCCTAATCCCGACGGCAAGCCGGAAGTTGACCATCGCTATGGAAATAAGTTCGACAACTACGTTGAAAATCTCCGCTGGGTTACATCAAAAGAAAACTCCAAAAACACGAAAGTATTGGGCTTAAGAAAAATTCAGCAGGGTGAGGAACTCGCCAACGCCAGACTCAACGCCGATTTGATTCACGAAATATGCGAAATTCACGTCCCGTATGACAGAGAGTTTGGCGCATCGGCTCTCGCCAGGAAATACGGCGTCGGCACAACAACTATTTTGAATGTGATAAAAGGCAAAACTTACAAAAATGTTCCGCGCGACGTTGACAAATCCGGCGAAAAATCGTAAATTAGCGGCGGAGGTGTAGATATGAATCTCAACGAAGGTTTGATTAAGGACAAACTTATCTATGACGCCGTGCAGGCCGAGCTCAACCGCCAGCGCAACGGACTTGAAATGATAGCGTCCGAAAATATCGTCAGCAAGGCGGTCATGGAGGCGCAGGGCAGTATATGTACGTTAAAGTACGCTGAGGGATATGTAAATAAGAGATACTACGGCGGCTGCGTTAACATTGATGTTATAGAACAGGCGGCAATCGACCGCGCGACTGAACTTTTCGGCGCGAAATTCGCCAACGTCCAGCCGCATTCCGGCGCGCAGGCTAACATGGCGGTTTTCATGGCGCTGATTAACATGGGCGATACCGTCCTCAGCATGAATCTTTCGCACGGCGGACACCTTAGCCACGGCTCGCCAGTAAATTTCAGCGGGAAATATTATAAAATCGTTCCCTACGGCGTGAGCGAAAAGACCGAGACGATTGACTACGACGAACTGGAAAAACTCGCCGTCGAATGCCAGCCCAAACTTATAATCGCCGGCGCCTCCGCCTACAGCCGCATTCTGGACTTTGAACGTTTCGCGGCAATCGCTAAAAAAGTCGGCGCGTACCTTATGGTTGACATGGCGCATATCGCTGGGCTGATAGCTGGCGGCGCGCACCCTTCGCCGGTTCCCTGCGCCGACGTTGTGACTTCCACGACGCACAAATCTTTACGCGGACCGCGCGGCGGCTTTATCCTCTGGAACGACGAAAACCTTACCAAAAAAATTAACAGCGCGGTGTTCCCGCAGACTCAAGGGGGCCCATTGGAACACGTCATCGCTGCTAAAGCCGTTGCCTTCGGCGAAGCGCTCCAGCCCGACTTCAAAGACTACGCCGCGCAAATCGTAAGAAACGCCAAAACCCTCGCTGAAAAACTTTCCGCCGACGGGTTCAGAATCGTTTCCGGCGGCACTGACAACCACTTAATGCTTGTCGACTTGACCAGCAAAAATCTCACCGGCAAGGAAGCGCAGGCGCTCCTCGAAGACGTAAACATTACCGTCAACAAAAATACAATTCCTTTTGAAAAACTCAGCCCATTCGTCACCAGCGGTATTCGTATCGGTACGCCCGCACTCACTACGCGCGGTTTCGTTGAAGCCGACATGCTCGAAGTCGCTGACATTATCGCGCTCGTTTTAAACAACCCCAGCGACGACGCCAAAAAATCTGAAGCCCGCGACAGAGTAGCCGCGCTTTGCAAAAAGTACCCGCTCTACGAATAAAATATTTTTACCGGCAAAAAAATCAGCGGCAGGCTCCGAATTGAGCTTGTCGCTTTTTTTATTGTCAGCGTTCAGAATTTATCCGACGGCGTCTATCGAGGCTTTAACTTTTTCAGCGAAGCCGGACATTTTCTGCGTGGGAGTTGAGCAGACGGCGACGCGAATACCGAGCTTGAGCGGCACGGCGAAAATTAAATCTTCGTGGAGTTTTTTGCAGACAGCACCGGCATTTTCCGTCGGCACGGCGATAAAAAAGCCGCCCTTGTACGGGACAATCTGCAGACCGCATTCCGCCGCCTCGTGAATGAAAATTTCTGCGCGCTGATTGACAAGCTCACGGAAAATTTTCTGATCTTCCGCCAGTTCCGCGCGAAGAGTTTTATTGCTGTTGATTTTGGTGAACAGAACCTGCGCGCCGTGATTTATGTTCGACCAGGTAGCGCGGCTGGAATATTTACAGGTTTGCTCGAACTCGGCGATAACGTCCATGTTCGTCGAGAAAGCCGCCAGCGCGCCAGTCCTCTGCCCGTAGAAAGTGTAGCTCTTCGACATGCTGTAGGCAATCAGCAGCAGAACATTTTCCGGCAGATTGGCGAAATTTTTCATGAAGCTCCACGCAGTTTCCCTGTCGCCCGCGAAGTCGATATACGCCACGTCAATCAGCAGCGTGATTTTATTTCCCTGCGCCGCGTTCATGCGAATCACGTTCAGAACTTTTTCCCACTCGTCGTCGGTAAGCGCGTAGCCCGTAGGATTGTGCGCCGGCGTGTTCAAAATTATCAGCAGGGAATCCTGCCCCTCAAGAATTTCCTCAACCCTGTCAGAAAAGGCATCGACGTTGAAATTTTTGTAGCCGGCGTCGAAAAGCTTGAAGGTCTCAAGTTTCTTGCCGCTCTCGTTGCAGATAACGCCGTAAGTTCCCCAGTGCCAGTCCGAAGTCAGAACTTTGTCGCCGCGCTCGGCGTAGTTGGCAATGGCGTGATGAACTGCACCGGTGCCGCCCGAAGTCGCAACGGAACTGAAGTAGCCTTCAAATTTCGTGCCGCCGAAAATCTGCCGGTAAATGCAGTCAAGATAATCCGCGCGGCCAGAAATCGGTGCGTACGCCGTGAACTCCGACATTTGCATTTCGCGGAAAACTTTTTCAACCGTCGGCAGTACCGCCAAATTCCCCGCGTCGTCCAGCAGCGTGCCTATCGTCGCGTTCGTAACTTTATCTATGCCAAATTCTTTTATCGCCGCCTGACACGCCTGCCCCGCCTCGAAGATTGGGTCAACTAATTTTCTGTTGACTGCGTGCGCCGCCGCCATTTGCATTGTCATTTAAATTTTTGCTCCCTTCAGTGGAAAAATCACCACCGCCAATTATAACCTTTCGCGCAGATTTAGCAAAGCTTTTCGCAAATGTATTCACGTATTCAACTAAAAAAGCCCCAGCGGAATTTTCTCCGCCGGAACCGTGAGGTTCGATTTGAAATCAGGTGATGGATTTGTGCTGAACTCAATCGTAGTAAATTTCTTCGACAATCTTCGCGACGTTCGCTCCACCGTTGCCGTCGGTTACGCTCATGCGCCGGAACGCTTTGATAGCGTCTTCGGACTGTTTCGCGGTGCCGCCCGCAACTTTATCAAGCTGCTCGTCGTCTAGAATTTCCTCTTCGAGGATTTTTTCTTCAGCCATTTTTAAAATCTCCCTTCAATCAGCGCCGCCGGAGCTGTGGGGTTCGGTTTGAAATCAGTCGGTGAATTTGTCATCACGCTGACCATCTTTGTAATAAAGCTTATTGACGATTTTCCATGCGCCTTCCTGCCCAATATTCCCCTCGAAGCCGGCAGCATAGTATTCATTTTTCTTGCCCCAGTTGCCGCCGTGCGTTTTGACAGTAATGCCGAAGAGTGCGAAGGCTCTTTCGAGGAGACCGGTGTCATGGAGATTCGCGGAGGCGGGAATTACGCCCATTCTCTTAAAAGCGCTGAGGTCGTCTTCGATTTGCTGTTCGGTGCCGCCCGCAACCTGATCGAGCTGCTCGTCTTTGAGAATTTCGTCTTTGAGAATTTTTTCTTCTGCCATGTTTATTACTTCCTTTCAAACTTTCTGCCATTTATACGCTGGGAGCGTCAAAATATTAAGCGCCGGAAAAATTTTTTAGAAACCGTTGAACGTGCCGCGCGTAACCTTGAGCGGGTCTTCCACTCTAGCTTTAACTTCGGGGCTCAGCGACGCAAACAGCGCCATAAATTTCCGGTCTATGCTTTGTTTTATATCCTTGAAGGTGCTGGCGTCGCCAAACCCGCCGAGATTTTCAGAGTTCGAAATATCGTTTTCCATCGAATACGCGAAGCCGCCCGCTACCTTATCAAGCTGATTATCGCTGAGCTTTTCGCCTTTGCGAATTTTTTTGCTGAGCTGTTCGTCTTTGAGAACTTTTTCTTCAGCCATTTTCAAAATCTCCCTTCAAGCTTTCTGCAGTTTATACGCATGGCGCGCCAGAATATTAAGCGCCAGAAAAATTATACAGCTGAATTTCAGAAGTGTAAAGCGACGCGCGAAATTTTTTCAGCAACCGCCTGCATGGGCGCCGTCGGCATGTAAGTCTGAATCATGTTGCGCATAACTTCGCGGAAATCGTCGGCGTCGGTGAAAGTTTGCGTGCCGTAAAATTTCTGACCTAGCGGATATTTTTTGCTGGAATTGTACGGCGTCGACAGCGTGACGGTGCGCTCCGCCATGTTGAGGATAAAACCCGAAAGACAGGCAATGGTATCGCCGTCGTCGTTTTCCCTGCGCGCCCTGCCGACGGGAGCAAATCTGTTTTCCGGCGCGTCAGCAAACTGCGGCAGAAGTTCCATGAGCTCTTCCGGCGTGAAACTTTCAAAAATCTTGTCGTTTATAAAAACCGACCGGCAAAAAGTTCTTCCGACCGGCAAGTAAAATCGATATGCCGCCGCCAGCAACCGCGTCAAGCTCTTCGTGGCCGAGTTCTTCAGCGGGCAGGAGGAAGTAAATCACGTCGGCGGAATTTTGCACGAAGCGGAGTTCCTTGCCTGCGAGAGAATTTCGGCGCTGGCGTTGGAAGGTTCAGGGAGCACGACGTACTGAGCGCGAGCACGGCGGCGGGTGCGCGCTTAATTTACAAATAAAAAATGCGCCGAGGATTTTCCCCCAGCGCTAAAAAGTAGTCGGCAGGTAACCGGCTTTGTACCTGTCAAGAATAATTTTCCAGGCGGCGTCACTGCTAATTTCCGCGCCGTTAAATTTGTATCTGCCGTCGCTGAAATTATCAATTCCAAAAAGCGCGAAGGCTCTGCGCAAAGCTCCGGCGTCGCGGATACCGGCGCGCCCGCGCAGTACGCCCAAATCTTTGAACTTGCGAATATCAGATTCAGTCTGCGAAAAATTCATCGTGAATGGCGTTGACGGCCTCGGTAAGCTGGGAGGCTTTGATAAGGCATGACACGCTGATTTCGGAGGTGCTGATAATGTCAATGTTCACGTCAGCGCTGGCGAGGGCGCCGAACATTCGCGCGGCGATACCAGGCTTGCCGAGCATACCGGCGCCAACGATTGAAACTTTCGCCACGTCTTCTTCGATAAGCACGGTGGCGGCGTTAATTTCTTCAGCGACGCGGTTGATAACTTTTTTGGCTTCGGGCAGGTCGTTCAGCGCGATTGTGAAAACCATGTCGGTGATATTTCTTTCGAGGTTGCGAATGCTCTGGACAATCATGTCAACATCGATATTGGCGTAGGCGAGCGCGGCAAAAATTTTGTGCGCAACGCCAGGAACATTTTCTACGCCGAGCACGGCGATTTTGGCAACTTTCTGGTCGTGCGCCACGCCGCGAATTTCAAAATCTTTATCTTCCAAAGTGTAATCCTCCCTGATAATCGTGCCGATTTTGTCGTTGAAAGTCGAGCGGACGTGAATTGGAATGTTGAAGTACTGACCCATTTCGACGGAACGCGGCTGCATGACGCCGGCGCCGAGGCGGGCAAGTTCCAGCATTTCGCGATAGGTAATTTCCCGCATCTTGCGCGCATTTTTGACGACGCGAGGGTCAGCGGAGTAAACGCCGTCAACGTCCGTGAAAATTTCGCACTCGTCCGCTTTTAAAGCGCCAGCCAGCGCAACCGCCGAAGTATCCGAGCCGCCGCGCCCCAGCGTCACGGGGTTGCCGAATTTATCTGCGCCCTGAAAGCCGGCGACGACGACGATGTTTCCCCTGTTAAGCTCCTCGATAACTCGCGCGGGCTCTATCCCCAAAATTCTGCCCTTCGTGTGCACGGAGTTCGTCCGCATTCCAGCCATCGCGCCGGTAAGTGAAATTGCGTGGTGCCCAAGTTTCTGAAAAGCCATCGCCAGCAGCGCGATTGAAATCTGTTCGCCGGTCGTCAGCAGCATATCCATTTCGCGGGAATACTGCGCGCGGTACGGCTGATTGTCAATGCCTTCCGCCAGCGTGATAAGATTATCGGTAGCGTCGCCCATCGCCGAAACGACGACGACGATTTTATCATCGGGATTTTTTTCGCTCAAAATGCGGCGCGCCACGTTCAGAATTTTTTCCGTCGTAGCAACTGAACTGCCGCCGAATTTTTTTACAATCAGAGCCAATTTTCCTGCCTCCTTGAGGATGAAACTTCCGCTATTCTAACAAACTTTCCGCGCCGCGTCAATTCTGCGCCAAATGCGAATTATAGTAGCGCGGGTCGCCGGAAACTTCCGCAAGTATCCAGTCCGGCAGCTCAACTTTTTCTTCCGCCGACTCAAGTTCAACTTCCGCCAGAATCAAACCTTCGTGCCGCCCTTCAAAAAAATCTACTTCCCAGATATGACCGGCGTGCTCAACTTTGCAGCGCGTCTTACTAAGCACGAACGGCGCGGCGATTTTCAAAAGTTCCACGGCGTCAGCGTGCGGAATTTCGTATTCAAATTCGTTGCGGACAATCCCGACGTTTGCAGTTTTTACCGACAGGAAGCCGCGATTATTTTTCGTGCGGACGCGGACGGTGCGGGCGGGCTCCGTTGAAAGATAACCCTGAGAAATTTTCGCGCCGCCGGTAAGATTCAGCGCGGCGATTTTTTCTGCGTCGACAAGAAATTTCCGCTCGATTTCAAGCGCCATAAAAATCCCTCCAGTTCCGGCAATGATAATGCGGCGGCGAATTTTTGTAAAGCCTTGCGAAATTTTGACAACGCTGGTAAAATTACGGAAAACATTTTGGAAGGCGGTAAGACGGCGTGGCTTACGAAGCACTTTATACGCGCGGGCGGCCGAAAAATCTGGCGCAGCTCGTCGGGCAGGAACACATTGCGAAGGCGCTGGCGCGCGCGGTTATGAGCAACCGGCTTTCGCACGCCTATCTTTTAGTCGGCACGCGCGGCACCGGCAAAACTTCTACCGCCCGCCTGCTCGCTAAAACTATGAACTGCGAAGCCGTCCTCAACGCGCAGAAAACCGGCAAGCCTCTGACGGCGAACGATATTCCTTGCGGAAAATGCGCCGCCTGCCTGTCAATCGATTCTTCGTCAGATAACGTGGAGTTCGACGCCGCGTCCAATCGTTCCGTTGAAGACATCACGCGGCTTTTATCGACGGCGTACCTCGCGCCGCTCCAATCGCGCGTCAAAACTTTTATCATCGACGAAATTCACATGCTATCGAACGAGGCGATAAATTCAATCCTCAAGCTAATCGAAGAGCCGCCGCCCAACGTTGCGTTTTTCCTCGCGACGACCGAGCTCAACAAAGTTCCAATGACAATCCGTTCGCGCTGCCAGGTTTTGAACTTCCGGCTTATCCCGCCAGAAAGAATTGAACCGTACCTGCAGAAACTCGCCGCGCGGCTTGAAGTCGAACTGGAAGACGCCGCCGCTAAGAAAATCGCCCGCCTCGCTGAAGGCTCAATGCGCGACGCTATCACCTATCTCGACCAGTGCTACTCGATGGCTGACAAAAAAATTTCGCTCGACGACGTAAACGAAACGCTCGGGCTCGTTTCCGACGCTGATTTGGACGAAATTATTTCCGCCGTCAAGTCTCAAAATCGCGCGGACGTTGCAAAGTCAGTCGGGCAAGCGTTTCAGTCCGGCTTATCTTCAATCTCAATCGCCGAAGCGCTGATAACGCGGCTGCGCGATTTGGAATTTGAAATTCTTGGGCGGCAAAACGATTCGGAACTTCGGACGTTCGACAGATTCGTTGACGCGCTAAGGAAGGCCGCGCTGGAAATGCAAAGCTCCGGCGTGCCGGATATAATTTTGGAAATGACGCTGATGAAACTCGCCGCGCCGGAATTTGTGCCAGCCGCGCAGGTTCCCGCCGCCGTAAATATTCCCAGCGCCGCCAAAACTCTCACCGGCGACCTTGACGCTGATAAAAAAATTCTCTATGATATTATCGACAAGAGCAGCGTTGCCATGCGCGGTTTTTTGCTTGAATCAAATTTCACGCAGACTTCCGCCGATGCCGTTACGCTGACTTTCAAGAAAAAATTTGCGTGCGAAATGTTTGAGACAGGTGGTCGCGCTGAACTCGAAAAATTTTTCGCGCAGGAATTTGGGCGCAAGATTAAAATTGAAACTGCGGTCGACGAAAATATTTCTGACGCGGCGCTGGAACGCGCTGCCCCTGAGCACAGGGAATTTCTTAAAAAGACGATGGATATTTTCCAAACAGATACATTTGAAAAAATTTGACAGGGAGAGTTGATTTATGGCACAAAATGCAGGCGGCTTCAATCTCGGCGAAATTATCAAGCAGGCGCAGATTCTGCAGCAGAACTTCGAGGCTAACAAGCAGAAACTCAAGCAGGAAACTGCAACGGCGTCCGTTGGCGGCAACATGGTCACGGCGACGGTTGACGGCGAAAAAAATCTCAAGGAAATTAAAATTTCGCCGGAACTTCTGAGCGAAGATGTCAACACGATTGAAGACCTTATCGTCAGCGCAGTCAACGCCGCGAACGTCGAAATTGAAAAGAAAATCAACGCGAACATGGCGGCCTTCGCTGGCAACGCGCTCGGCGGGCTCGGCGGCGCCAACGGCCTCGGCGATATGGCGGACATGCTCGGCAACCTGCTCGGCGGCGGCGCTCCTAAAAAATAATACACGGCTCGTAATTTTCCCTGCCGCTCAGTTTCGGGCGGCTTTTTTGTTAAAAAATTTTCGCGCGGCACTTTAAAACTCCGGCGTTTCGCTGTATAATTTCTAAAAATTTTAAGGAGGAAATTCCCATGCCAACTATAAGAAAAGAATCTTTCGGCGCGCTAAGCGACGGCCGCGAAACTCTCGCCTACATTCTTCGTAACACCAAGGGCAACGAGCTCAAAGTTACCGACTACGGCGCGCGTATCGTCTCCATGCGTTTCCGCGACAAAAATTTTGACAACAAATTCCTGCTCAAATCTTACCCCGACGCCAGCGGCTACGAAAACGACTGCGAAGCCGGTATCGTCTACGTGGACGGCGACGCCAAAAAGTTCGCGCAGATTATCTGGAACACCGAAATTTTCACCGAAGGCGTCCGCTTCACCGCCGAAGTCGACGGCACCAGCGCCGAAATCGTCTACAGCCTCTCCAACGATAACGAAATCAGCATAAAGTACAGGGCAACCGGCGCCAGCGATATTTCTACCCAGCTCGTCTTCAGCGCCGACGCTCTGCCCGACCCGACCGCGAAAATCTTCGACGAAAATTCTTCCAGCGGCAAAATTTCCGGCGCCAATTCCTACGCGATTCTCGATAAGCCCGCCAGCGTTGAAATGGAACTCGGCATGTTCGGCTACGATATCGGCTGCCCAATCGACTACCTTGACGGCGGACTCAAAAACGCCGCCGAAATTCTCTCCGACGCCGCCAGTATCCTCACGCTCGTTTACGCAACCCAAAACAATCTCCACATCGCCGAACACGACGGCGGCTACGCGATTAAAACCAGCGGCGCTAAAAATTCCGACGGAGTTGTCAGCGGCCAGACCGTTTACGTTTTCAAAAACCGCCGCTAAGCCATGACAAACTACGACTTCCTCTACGACAAAACTTTTTTCGGCGACCGCCTCGACCAGAATCACTACTCGCCCAAAAAGCTCAACTTCCGCATTATCCACAACGGCACCTTCCTCCCTCACATGAACGTTGACGGCACCAACGGCTTCGGCGGAATCCTCGACGAGAACGGCAACTTCGTCGACGGAACTTTTCTGCACAGGAACACCGGCGGCGCCTACGCGCCAAATTTCGTCGTCAACTCCAACGAGACCGTCGTCTATCTCGGAATGATTGTCAGCATTTGGGGGCACAACCTCACCGATAATCTTTCGCGCGCCTGGTTTTTCAAGAACGAATACTACCGCAGATATTTTCGCAATGTCCCTGCAATTTACACAAATATGGGGGGGGGCGGAAAAGGCTACTGGCAACTGATTAAAATTCTCGGCATTAACAGCTGGAACCTGCGCGAAATTACTTTCCCGATAAAGTTCAGGACGATTATCGTGCCCGACGAATCTTTTTTCCTTGAGGATTACGCGGGCGATCTGGCTGACGCGGACGAAATTAAAGCCAGCGCCGATAATTTTCTGTTCAAGACGCCGGCTTATTTCACGTCGGAATACGTCGACACGATTAACGAAATTCGGGAGTACGCGCGGAAAAATTTTCTCTGGCTCGACAATAAAAAGTTTTACTTTTTCCACGGGCAGAAAGGTTTCGGCGAGGAAAAGCTGGAAGATTTTTTTAAGGGCAAGGGCTACGAAATTGTCCGGCCGGAGCGTCTGGAGCTGAAAGACCAGCTGAACATTCTGGCGAACGCGGAAAGTTTTGCGTCGACCGTCGGCTCAATTTCTCACAACGTGCTTTTCCTGAACGACCACTCGGAAGTTATTTTAATTCCGCGCTACGTCGATTTGAATATGAATCAGTACCAGCAGGCGATAAACCAGGTGCACGAGCAGAATGTGGTTTACGTCGATTCGGCGCTGTCGGTCTGGGCGAATAGTCCGAACGGAATTTTTTATTAACTCGTCAGCTACAAGCTCAGGGAATATTTTGGCGAGAACTTCGACGGAAAATATCACAGCGCCGAGATTGAAGATTTTGTCCGCTACGCAAAGACCGCGCAGGACAACGGTTTCGTCGGCAACACCTACGCCGACAAATATTACTGGGTTGACCAGATTCAGAAGTTCATGAAGAAAGTGCGGCAGCGGCAGGACATTCAGCGCCGCTACAATTTCTTTTTCAAGTAAAAAAAATTTAAGCCTCAACTGATTCAGCCGAGGCTTTTTTTGTGCGTTAATCGTGAATGTAAGTGCGGACGAGTTCGCCCTGCGCGTTGGTAATTCTGATTGGAGCGAGCGTGAGTTTTTTGTCGACGATACTCAGCGCGTCGGTAGAAATTTTGTAGCCGCCCATGTCAATTTCCACGTCGTAGAAGCTCAGATTCTGGTATTCGTTTTTGAACTTGCCGGAAAGTTTTTCAAAGAAGAGCACGCTGTATCTGCCCTTGCCGGAAACGAAACTGCCGCTGGTCGTCGTATTTTTCGGGCTGCCCTTAGAATTTATCGCGAGCTCAAGGTCAACGTTGCAGTGCAGGTGGGATTTGGGCAGGGCGGTATAGGCTTTCAAATCTTTGCCGTGGCCGTAAATATTGTAGTAGCGCGTGTCGATATTGTAATCGCCGCAGGCGTCGAGGGAGCCGTCGTAAACGTCCGCAGTCACGTCGACAAAATTCAGCGTGGCGTCTTCGTAGCGGATTTTGCCGCTGACGTTCTGGAAGTCGATGCCAGGAATGTGAAGTTCGTCGAGTTTGACTAAGCCGCGGCCGAGCGGTTGAGTGACGGCGCCGGTGAAGTGCGCGCGCAAAGTCATCTTGTCGTGAATGTTCAAGCCCATGCCGAGAGAGGACGGGTCAACTTCGCGCAGGACAATTTGCAAATCGCATTCGGGGACGGGCTGGGTTTTGAAATCGATTTTGCCGCGCATATTCATACCGCGCCCAATCATTGTGCCGCCGAAGCCGCCGGTTTTAACGTCGAGCGTCATTTCGTCTGAAGTGTCGACGTTCGCCAGAAAATCTACGCCGCGTAAAAGGTAATGGCGTTCGCGGTAGAAAATTTCAAAGCTGCAGTCTTCCAGCGCGAGGTTGAGTTTAACTTTGCGACCTTCAAGGTTGAAATTCTGCCAGCCGGTTTCGATTTTGGAGCGCTGCATACGGCGGCGGCGCTCGCCAATTTCCTTGAGTTCTTCCTCGGTTTTGCTGACGCTGCTGACTTTTTCTTCCCAGCCGTCGGAATTGGTTTTCATTTCGGCGTTGACTTCTTTGAAGTCGGGCGACTGGCGGATAAAATCGACCTTCATATTTTCATCGAGGTTGAGGGAAATGCTGGCGCCGCGAAGGTGAAGTTCCTGCACGGTAGTCGTCTTGAAATTTTTCGTGAGCACGTCGTAGAGGCGAACCTGAAAGCCGCCTTCGGGGATTTCGAGAATCGTGCCGCCGCGTTCGTCCTTCCAGAGCAGATTTTTGAAACTCACTTCGCCCCAGATGTTTGCGGAAATTTTTTCGGTGGTGATTGTGCCCTTGAGCATTTGCTGTTCCTGCATTGCGCGGTTGAAAATTTCGGCGGCGCCTCGGCTCATAACTTCCAGCGCGATTAGCAGAATCAAGGCGAGTACCGGCAGCGCGATTAGAAAATATTTGACTGGCTTTTTCATGAGTCACCCCGCTAGTAGTGATAGGGTTCGCCGCGAATTATTTTGAAGGCGCGGTAAATCTGTTCGACTAAAATCAGCCGCGCGAACTGGTGCGTGAAAGTCATTGGCGAAAAGCTGAGACGGAAATCAGCGGCGCGCCGGACTTCTTCGCTGAGCCCGAACGCCCCGCCGATTATAAAAGTAATTTCGCTGACGCCTTGCAGGTTTAGCGCGGAAATTTTTTCTGCAAACTTTTCGGAGCTGAGAGTTTCGCCGGCAACGTCCAGCACGATAACGAAACTTTCGCGCAGGACTTGAGCTAAAAGTTTGGCGCCTTCCTCTTCGAGCGTGCGGCATTCGGGAATTTCAGCGACTTCAACTTTCGCGAAAGGTTTCAGCCGTTTCAAATATTCGCCGACGCCGTCGACCAGAAATTTTTCCTTGAGCCGCCCAATCGCGCAGATTTTAATTTTCATCAACCGGCGCGGCGCTGGGATTCGTATTCGTCATGCGGCAGTTCCTGTAAAATCACGTTGGCGGTGTGTTCAGTGCCGTTGCGGTCGTAGGTAACTTTGACGGTGGCGCCGACTTTGTGCGCAACGATATTCGAGCGGACTTCAGAAACCGAATTGACTTCCCTGCCGTCAATGCTGAGAATGATGTCGCCGCGCTGGAAACCGGCTCTGTCCGCAGGAGAATTAATCGCAACCTGGAAAACGTAAACGCCGCGCTTAATATTGAGCGAATAGCCGTAGCGGGCGGCGGTCGGCGGGTCGAAAATCGTAACGCCGAGGTACGGGCGGGCGACGTAGCCTTTTTCCATAAGCTCATTCACCACGTCCTTGACGGTGTTGATTGGAATTGAAAAGGCAATGCCCTCGACGCCTTCGCGCGCAACTTTGGCGTTGTTTATTCCAATGACTTCGCTTTCGTAGTTGACCAGCGCGCCGCCGGAATTTCCTGGGCTAATCGCGGCGTCGGTTTGCAGTAAACTCACGTCGTTGAGGCTGATTGAGCGGTCAATCGCGCTGATAACGCCGACGGTAACGCTGCCGTGGAGCGCGAGCCCCATTGGGTTGCCAATAGCTACGACGGGTTCGCCGACCATGATGTCATCAGAATTTCCAAAGCGGGCGGCGGGAAGATTTTTCGCGTCGATTTTGACAACGGCAATGTCAGTCATTTCGTCCGTGCCGACGAGCGTGCCGCTGTACGAAGAGCCGTCCTCAAGCGAGACGATTAATTCATTGGCGCCCTCGATAACGTGGTTGTTGGTGACGATGTAGCCGTCCGAACGGAAAATGACGCCGGAGCCGAAGCCGCGTTCAACTTCAAACTGGCGGCTCGTGAAAAAGTCCTGCGCGACGGCCTTGTTAGTTATTCCGACAATAGCGGGGCCGACTTCGCGGGCAACCTGAACAACGGGCGTGTTGCGGACGCCGGAATTGGCGCGCGCCGCGCTGGCTGTGTTATTTTTAGCGGCGACGGGCACGACATCTTCAGCAACGTCAGCGGTTTTAGTTGCGGCAACTTTATTTTCTTCAACGGGAACAGTTTCAGTTTCAGTCTCAGCGGTTTGACTGCAGCCGCCGAAAATCAGCGACGCCGACGCTACCGCCGCGCAAATCAGTTTAGTCAGTTTCTTTTTAGTCATGATTCAAAACCTCCGCGATAATTTTACTTTGTTGCGGCAAAAATTACAAGCGCCGTTGACAATTTTTATGCAAGTATGGTAAACTGCTCAAGTTCAAACGGGCGTTCCGCTGGACTTTTTGCCATGAACGCCGAGGAAGGGGAAATTTTTTAAATGAACATTATCGAGATTCTTGAAAAGGAACAGCTGCGCGAAGTTGCGCCGTTCGCGCCTGGCGATACCGTCAGAGTTCACGCGAAAATCGTCGAGGGCAACCGCGAGCGTATTCAGATTTTTGAAGGCGTCGTTATCGGTCGGCAGGGCACCGGCATTCGCGAAATGTTTACCGTGCGGCGTATTTCTTACGGCGTCGGCGTCGAAAGAATGTTTCCTGTCCATTCGCCGCGCGTAGAAAAAGTCGAAGTCGTCCGCCGTGGCGCCGTCCGTCGCGCTAAACTTTACTATCTGCGGAAACTCACTGGCAAGGCCGCGCGTATTAAGGAAAAGAAGGCGTAAGCTTTGGTTCGGCATTTCTTTCGTGAAAGAAACGCCGGCAAAGAAAGCTGGGCCGAGTGACGCCGTCCAGGCGTCAGTGCGGCCCGCGCCCCATCCATGGGGCGCCTCTGTGCGCGTAAGTTTCTGTAAGCTCGCGAAATTTTATAGGATTTTTAGCATTCGGTGCGTCTGGGGTATTACTCGGACGCTTTTTAGTTTGCGCAGCGCGCGTGCCTGCAATTCCAAAATTTTTCGCGCAGGTATTGGCTGGATATTTTTCACGGGCGTCACCGGCTGCAATATCAGCAAATCTTCCGGCGCCAGCAACTCCAGCGCCGCGTCAAATTCCTCCGGCGAAGTTTCCGCGGTGACTACGATTTTCACGTATAAATCTTTCGCGCGGGCAACTTTTAAAAATTCGCGGTGCTCAGCTGAATAAGCGCTCGGTAACTTTATGTCCATGCTGATAATATCCACGGCGTCGATAATTTTTTCCAGCGCGGCGGGCAGCGTGCCGTTCGTCTCCAGAAAAATTTTGCTGTCAATCTGCGCGGCAACTTCGCTGATAAACTGCCAGTGCAGAAGCGGTTCGCCGCCGGTAAAGCTCACGGCCTGCGTCGGAATTTCGGCGCTGAACTTTTTAATAATCTCGGCGACCTGCGCGGCGTCAAGCGGATTTTTCAGCTGAGTAAAATCCATCGAACCGGCGCTGGTTTCGACGTTGCAGAACTCGGCGCGCGAAAAATTTGTGTCGCAGTAGGCGCAGTTCAGATTACAGTCGGCGGTGCGGATAAAAATCTGGCGGCAGCCGACGTATTTGCCTTCGCCCTGAATCGACGAAAAAATTTCAATCACGTTTGTCATAATTTCCCCCCGCTTAAATTTGTCAAGGGCTTGTCATAAAAAATTTTTTGTGCTATCATAATCGGCGAGAAGGGACATTCTGGAGTGCGCGAGGACTTTTGGAATGTCTAACCTACATTAATTTTAGGGAATCTGATTTGTGTCGGCGGATGTAGGGTTACATTTTTTTCTAAGTAATTAACAGAAACCGAGCTTAAGATACCCACCTGCTTTGCGCAGGTTTAGACATTTAAGGATACGGCATTTTGGATCCCTTTTTGGGGAGGGGCTGGCGACTTCGGTTGGTAGCCCCTTTTCTGCGCGCTTAATCAGCTCGTCGTTGTCGGGTCAAAATCTATTTGCACTTCGGTCGATTTGTGCAGGGCGTGGAACCTCAGAAATCCTCTTACCGTGTCCAAATCCAGCGATTTTATCAGCACGGAAAATCTGAACTCGCCGCGCAAATTCGCAACCGCCGCCGGTATCGGGCCGAAAATTTCCTGCCGCGCCACGGAATTGGGCGGGACTTCCCGCCGGAACGAATTTACTATCACCTCGGCGAACTCTCGCGCGTGCTCTTCGTCTTTAGAAATGAATGTCAGCTTTACGAGGCGGCTGAACGGCGGGAAAAATAAAAATTCGCGCCTTGGCAATTCCCGCTCGGCGAAAGTTTTGAAATCCTGTTTGCAGGCCAGCGCTATAACGTCGGCGTCCGCGTTGTACGCCTGCACGATGACTTTGCCTGGCAAATCCGCGCGACCGGCTCTGCCCGCTGCCTGCGTTATCAGGTCGAAGCACTGTTCCGCCGCGCGAAAATCTGGGAAGAATAAAATTCCGTCCGCGCTCAAAATTCCTACCGCCGTGACGCCAGCCAGGTCGTGCCCCTTCGCAACCATCTGCGTGCCGAATAAAATATCCGCCTCGCCGCGCGCGAAGGCCGCCAGAATTTCTTCGTGCGCAAATTTTCTCGTCGTCGAATCCCTGTCCATTCGCAAAACTCTCGCGTCGGGCAGCTCCTCTTGCAAATACTGCTCAAGCTTCTGCGTGCCGGTGCCGAAATATTTTATTTTGTCGCTCCCGCAGGCTGGGCAGACTTTCGGCGGCTCGAAGTGAATTTCGCAGCTGTGGCAGTGAACTTTGCCGTCCGAGTGGTACGCCATGACCCTGCCGCAGTCTGGGCAGCGAACGAGCGCGCCGCATTCCCTGCACATGACGAAAGTCGAGTAGCCGCGCCGGTTCAGCAAAACTATCGCCTGCTGATGTTGCTCAAAAGTTTCCGCCAGCAAATTTTTCAGCGCGGTACTGAGTACGCTCTTGTTGCCGGCTTTGAGTTCCGCGCGCATGTCAACCAGCTCGACTTCGGGCAGCGGCTGATTCAACGCGCGGTGTGGCAGTTCCAGATATTCCAGCTCGCCGACCTGCGCCCGATAATAATTTTCCAGACTCGGCGTCGCGCTCCCGAAAACTATCGCCGCGCCGTGGAACTTTGCAAATTCCTCCGCCACGATTCGCGCGTGGTAGTACGGCGGCTTTTCCTGCTTGTACGAACTGTCCTGCTCCTCGTCGACCACGATTAAGCCGACGTTGAAAATTGGCGTGAACAGTGCCGACCGCGCGCCGATTACAATTCCGACTTCGCCGCTGCGGATTTTGTGGAAAGTGTCGCTGCGCTCGGCGACGCTCAGTTTGCTGTGAATTACCAGCACGTCCTGAAAATGCGCCTTGAAACTTTGGACGATTTGCCCCGTCAGCGCGATTTCCGGCACGAGAATCACGGCGCGCCGCCCCATTTGCCGCGTGAGTTTCGTCAGCTCTATGTAAACCTGCGTTTTGCCGGAGCCCGTCACGCCGTGCAGTAAAAAGCCACGGAAAATTTTTTGTTCCAGCGATTTTTTTACCGCCGCGATTGCCGCTGACTGTTCGGGCGTCAACTCGACCGCTTTTGCCTCGGCTTTTACTTTCGCGTAGCTGTCGCGCAGGACTCGCCGGTTTTCTATGACGATTAGACTTTGTTCGGCGAGAGATTTCAGCGCGACGGGGTGGTTTATTTCGGCGGCGGGAATTTCCGCGCGCTCCTGCAAAAGTCTCAGTATTTTCAGCTGCGTTGGTGCTCTTGCGAAAAATCTTTCGTCGAACGTGCCGATTAATTTTACGACGCGCTGAAGTTTCGGCTTAATTTTTTTACTGCGGCCGCCAGGCATGAACAGCGACATTGACTGCGCCAGCGGGCACAAATAAAAATCCGTCAGCCAGCGCGACAACATCTGCATTTCCAGCGTGAACCACGGCTCGTCGTCTACCACGTCTGCAATTTCTTTCAGCTCGAAGCCAAAAGTTTCGTCAGTTTCGCGCACGCGCATAACGAAGCCGTCGAGCGTCTGATTGCCGAAGGGAACGATGACGCGCCAGCCGGAAGTCAAAAAATTTAAGTGCGGCGGCACGGCGTAGGTATAGGTCTGGTCGATATTTTTCGCGGCGAGATTCGCGCAGATTTCAGCAACTAACATTCAATCACCCCTGGGCGTCGAATTTTATCACCGGCGGGCGATTGGCGCAATGATTTTTTTGTGATATAATCTGCGCATTCGGAATTATAGGAGAGTGATTTTATGGCGATGACGATGAGCGAAAAAATTCTGGCGCGGCACGCCGGCCTGGAGTCGGTTGAGGCGGGGCAGCTGGTGATTTGCGATTTGGATTTGGTGATGGCGAACGACGTAACGGGGCCGCCGTCGATAAAGGAGTTCGAGAAAATCGGCGTGCCGGTCTTCAATCCGGAAAAAATCGCGCTGATACCCGATCACTTTCAGCCGGCGAAGGACATTAAAAGCGCTGGGCTGGCGAAAATCATGCGCGACTTCGCTAAGAAAAATAAAATCAAACACTACTACGAGGCGGGGCGCGTCGGGATTGAGCACGTGATACTTCCGGAATTTGGAATTGTTGCGCCAGGAATGCTGGTAATCGGCGCGGACTCTCACACCTGCACATACGGCGCGCTGAACGCTTTTTCTACGGGCGTCGGCACGACGGATTTGGCGGTTGGACTGGCGACTGGCAAGGCGTGGTTCAAAGTTCCCGAAGCGATTAACGTCAAACTCACGGGGAAGAAGCCGAAAAATATCAGCGGCAAGGACGTTATTTTGACGCTGATTGGAAAAATTGGCGTGGACGGCGCGCTTTACAAATCGCTGGAGTTCAGCGGAGACGGCGTGGCGGAACTTTCCATGACGGACAGGCTGACGATTTCAAACATGGCGATAGAGGCGGGCGGCAAGGCTGGGCTTTTCCCGTTCGACGAAATTGCAAAATTTTACGTGGGGACGCGCGTGAATTATCCGTTCGAGCCGGTAGCGGCGGACGAAGGCGCGAAGTACTGCTCGACGGTTGAAATAAATCTGAGCGAACTGAAACCTGTCGTAGCGCTGCCGCATTTGCCGGAAAATGTCAAACCGGTCGAGGAGCTTGGCGAAATTAAAATTGACCAGGTAGTTATCGGCTCGTGCACGAACGGGCGGCTGGAAGATTTGAGAATTGCGGCTGAGATTTTGAAGGGGCGCAAGATTCACCCCGACGTTCGCTGTATCGTCATTCCTGGCAGTCAGGAAATTTACAGGGAGGCAATGCACTGCCACTGGATTGATATTTTCATCGACGCGGGCTGCGTGGTGAGCTGTCCGACTTGCGGGCCGTGCCTTGGCGGGTACATGGGAATTCTGGCGGCGGGCGAGCGCTGCGTTTCGACGACGAACAGAAATTTCCGTGGGCGCATGGGACACGTTGACAGCGAAGTTTATCTGGCGGGTCCGCACGTGGCGGCGGCGTCCGCTATTTTAGGCAGAATCGCTACGCCGGAAGATGTTCTTGGTGCCTAACTTTCTTTCTGCCCAGAAAGAAAGTTACAAAGAAAGACGGCCGCAAGAGGTCACATCCGGTGACCTATTGCGGCGGCGCCCCGTCCTTGGGGCGCCTCGAGGTTCGGTTTATTAGAGGATTTTATTGGGGAGATTTATAATGCAGGTTGAAGGAAAGGTCTGGCGCTACGGCGATAACATTGATACTGACGTGATAATTCCGGCGCGCTATCTGAATACGTTTGACCCTGCGGAGCTTGCCAGGCACTGCATGGTTGATATTGACGAGAGTTTCGCGGCGAACGTCAAAGCGGGCGACGTTATAGTTGGCGGAAAAAATTTTGGTTGCGGTTCGAGCCGTGAGCACGCGCCGGTTGCTATCAAAGCCAGCGGAGTGCCCGTGGTTATTGCGGCGAGTTTCGCGCGGATTTTCTACCGCAACGGGATTAACATTGGCTTGCCGCTGCTGGAAATTGGCGACGACGTGGAAAAAATTCACGCGGGCGACGTTTTGAAAATTGACACGGATACCGGCACGATTGAGAACGTCACGACCGGCGATACATTTCACGCGCACCCGCTGCCTGGCTTCGTGCAGGGCATGATTAATTACGTCAAAGAGCGCGGCACTCTCAGCGCGTAAAAATTTTTTAATGGAGCCTTAATAATTTTTAACTTCCTTCGTACAATGAGCAAAATAAATTGAAAAGAAGTTTAAAAAATGACAAACGAGATTTTGATAGAAGAGGAACTGGAACTGGTAGCGGGCGCCACTCGACAGGAGACGGACGAGCTTATAAGAGCACTCGGACCGGTTGACGTACGCGTAAAGCAGGGTCATGCACATGGCGGAGTTACTTACAGTACGGAGCACCGGCAGCTTGAAAGAGGCGAAGTGGCAGATTATCTGAAGAAACACTACGGAATAGAGGCGGACATAAGCAACGGGTTCCTGTTCTTCAGCGATGGCTCCAAAAATACTTACAAACGAAACGGCAAATCGCTTTCCCACCATGAAGTTTTGGAAATGATTGTACAGAAAATATGATAACCTCCCAAATAAAGGCACAGCCCTTCGGCGGACGCGTCGGAGGGCTTTTTCAGTTTCATTAGAATTTGATTAGACGCGGCGTCATTCCTTGACAGGCGCAAACAGGGGGGTATAATCCTTTTAGAATAATTGAGTGGTCGATGGTTTTAGGGAGGATGATTTTTTTATGGCAAAACAACAGGAAGTTATCAGGGCGTTCATGTCGTCACTGTGCGATACGAATTTGTCGGGGGAAGATGCGCTGGATGAAGCTGTCCGCGCCTGCTCTAATTTTAACAGCGCTCAAGATGTCAGAACTCAGATGATTAACGCCCTTAATAATTTTGGCTCCGATACATTTCTTAGCAATTATTGCGGGATAAATCTTGGAAACCGCGACGACGGCGCAATTACCGGCTTGGACGCGGGCAATGGCATTGAGAAAACCCGCGAATCGATTATTCCCGAAAATGGCAGCCTCGATACTGGTTTTACTGCAGATTCATTTACTGTCAAAGGTTTAACCTTTCAACTGAATGGAACGACGTTTTACAGCTTGGGGGATGTTCAGAAAACTCTTTGGCGGCGCCTGAAAACCTGGTGGGCAGAAGGCGCGCTCAATCTTATCGAAGAATCCTACGGTGGCTATTTCAATTTTAGTGGCAAGACGATATATGTCACATTCAGTAACAATATAAATGGTGGCGGTAAAGCCATGGTTGAAAGATTAAACGACAACTGGAAGCTTACACTGAGTGATAGCGCATATGCAAGTTTGATTGCCCACGAATTGACTCACGCTGTTATGGATAATAAAGACGCTGCTGAGGGACTTCCGCAGTTTATCACTGAGGGTCTTGCGGAACTTACTCGCGGAATTGACCACCAATATAAAACCACGATTGAATCTTTAGTTAGAAATTCTGGTACGCTGCTGGAAAATTTGAATTTTAACCCAGGAACAGCTAATTGGGCGTCCTACGCCGCCGGCTATATTTTCCTGCGCTATCTCGCTCAGCAGGGCGCCACAAGTCACCAGGCTCCGGCGCTCTTCGATAATGAAGATAATAATCAGCAAAATACCACTTCCGGCAAAGTTTTAAAGGCACTTGCCGGCAACGACACGATAGGAAACTGGGGAAACTACGTCACTCTTAATGGCGGCTCCGGCAACGACAGCGTTTTTAATGACCAGCAAGGATACAATTCTTTAATTGACACTGGCGACGGCAATGATACTATCTGGAACTGGGGAACGAACTCTACCCTGAACGGCGGCGACGGCAATGATTCAATCAGCAACCATAACATTTATGTTACAATGAACGGCAGCTCCGGCAACGACACTCTCATTAACTGGGAAGGCAGTGCATACGTGAAAATATCTGGCGACGACGGCGAAGATTATCTGCAAAATCATGGATACGACGCGACAATCGAGGGCGGCGCTGGCAATGATTCAGTTTACAACGAAGGCAACAGTGCTTTTATAAATACTGGCGTCGGCAATGATACCGTTCGGAATTGGCAGGGAACTTACCTAAGAATTGAACTTGGCGACGGTAAGGATAGTATTGAAAACGCCATCGGACACAACACCACTATAAATGCCGGTTACGGCGACGACTATATCAACAACAGCTCCAGCAATTACGTTTCAATTTATGCAGGCTACGGAAATGATTTTGTCTGGAACTGGGAAGGGAACGGCACCACAGTTGAATTGAGCGAAGGGAATGATTCCATTACAAACTGGCACGGGAGCAGCTCGACAATATTCGGTGGCGGCGGGGAGGACTTTATCCACAACAACGACGCAAATTATTCTTCAATCGACGCGGGCGACGGCAACGATTTCATTCGCAACGAGAGCAGCCAGCAGGCTACACTTTCCGGCGGCTCCGGCAACGACACGATTTCTATTGACGGCTCAAGCTCGTACACTATGATTCAGTACGCGCCTGGCGACGGCTACGATTGGATTTACGGCTACAATTTCGGCGATACAATTTCTATCGGCGGCGGTCACTACACACTCGAAACCCTCGGCTCAAGTGTTGTGGTGAACGTGATTGGCAGCGGCGCTATGACTTTAGACAGTGCCAGCGACAAAGATATTTATATCACCGGCGGAAATTTGAGTGTGCCGGCGATTTTCACCGAGGGCGACGATTATTATTCAAACGACACGCCGAATACCGTTCTTAGCGCGCTTAGTGGCAATGACACGATTTTCAACGGCGCTAATAGCGTGACAGCTTATTTGGGAGCAGGTAACGATTTTATTTCTCAGAACGGATACAGCGAGTATATAACGGTTGACGGCGGAGCAGGGAACGACACGATTCTTGGACGCTACTGGTATTCTTCACTTTCTGGCGGCGCGGGTGATGACGTTATCAATATTAGCTCCGGCGACGTCGACCGCGCGACGATTAACGGCGGCTATGGCAACGACACGATTTATTTCGACAACCACGACGGAAGAAATCTTTATCAGTACGCCAGCGGCGACGGCTACGACGTTATTTACTCGCTGAATGTTTATGACACGATTCACGTAACGAGCGGCTCAGTTTCCAGCGCCTATGCCAGCGGCAACGACGTCATTCTCAACGTGGGCAGCGGTTCCATGACGCTGAAAAATAAAACCAACGATTATTTTTATCTGAAGACCGGCTCCGGCTCCGCAGTTCAGACGCAAGTCGGCGACATATATATCAGCAACTCCGATTCCAACACTGTACTGATCGGCACAAGTTACGGCGACACGATCTACAACAGCGGGCAATACGTCACGATAAACACGGGCGACGGCAATGACTCGATTAATTCAAACAATGGAGCTTACTCTAACGCGTTCGTCACGATAAACGCTGGCGCGGGGAATGATACGATTGTCGGGCGCTACGGCGACTCTTCAATCAGCGGCGGCGCAGGCGATGACAAAATCAGCATGGGCGGCGACGTGGACCGCGCGACGATTAACGGCGGCACCGGCAACGATATTGTTTATCTTGACGGCTACCTTGACTGTGACGGCAGGAACGTGATTCAGTATTCCTACGGCGACGGCTTCGATACGGTTTACGGTATAAAGCCCAATGACACTTTGAAAATCACGGGGAGCCGCTATATAAAAGAAACGGTCGGCAGCGATTTAAAAATCAGCGTCGGCAGCGGCGCAATTCTCTTGAAAAACGCGCTGGACATTTCTTTCACGATTGATGGAACTATGACGAGCAACGACACAATTTCCAACACCGTTATCAACGGCACCAGCAGCAGCGACTCAATTCATGCGGCAACCGGAAACTACGTCCCCATTTACGCGGGCGACGGCGCAGATACCATTACGGGGAATTACTATAATTCCAAAATTTACGGCGGCGCCGGCAGCGATTCTATCAGCGTTGTAGACGAGGACTTTTACAGATGGTCGGATTCTCATGGTTTACTGTTGTCAAAGTATTTGAGAGTGACTAATTCCTGGGAAGAAGATTTATCAAATACGATTGACGGCGGCGACGGCAACGATACAATTAATATTATTGGTTTCGCTCCCGCTTATGTGAACGGCGGAAACGGCAACGATAGAATTTCCCATTCGGGAGAAGCTGTATTTCTTCCAGGCAGAACTATAAAGGGCGGCAGAGGCGACGATATAATTTACGGCATGGGCGCGGAAAGCCTTGTTGGCGACGCTCAGGGATACAAGGGATTTGACGGAAAAGGCACGCACTATGAATATTCCTACGGTGACGGCAGTGATACAATTTTCAACTACCATTCAACGGATACGATTTCAATCGCCGGAAATTCGCCGTACACAACTTTGACGAACGGAAATAATGTCGTGGTCAGCGTGATTGGCTCCGGCGCAATGACTTTGTACAACGCGAAGGATACAAGATTAAATATCGAAGGTGGAACACCCACCGTTCCGGCAACTTTCACCGAGAACGCCGATTATTATTC
>CAJOGX010000019.1 GCA_905234175.1 uncultured Selenomonadaceae bacterium
TGCTGATGGTCATGGCTGGCAGTGCGAATCGTGGCGGCGTACGCGGAGGGGCGGGTTCCGTTCAAACGCTGACGTACGACGACGCCAAAGCTATCAAGGAGAAAATCAAAGACGTGGCGTACGTTTCTCCGACGGTGCAGACAAATTCGCAGGTTGTCTACGGGCACGAAAACTGGAGCACGACGGTTACCGGAGTCATTCCCGAATACGTTGCGATTCAGTCGCTGACTATGCAGAGCGGGATTTTTTTCAGCGAGCACGACGTTGACGTTCGCAACCGCGTCGCCGTGATTGGTACGACCGTCGCCGCGAATCTTTTCGGCAGCGTCAATCCCGTGGGGAAAAAAATCCGCGTAGGCAACGCGCCCTACACGGTTATCGGTCTTATCGCCAGTAAAGGTCAGTCTAGCGTCGGGCAGGACCAGGACGACGTGGTTTTAATTCCGCTGACCACGGCGCAGGAAAGACTCCTCGGCGTAACTTACGTCCGAAGTATCAATGTGCAGGTTGCGAACGCTGACAAAATGGACGAAGTTCAGGCGAATATCGAAAAACTTCTCCGCCAGCGTCACAGGATTCGCGCGGGCGCTGACGACGATTTCAACGTGAGAAATTTGACAAGCCTCATGGAAGCGATGTCTGAAACGACGACGATGATAACGCTGCTACTCGGCTCAATCGCCGGAATTTCGCTGGTCGTCGGCGGGATTGGGATTATGAATATCATGATGGTTTCCGTCACGGAACGTACGCGCGAAATTGGCATACGCAAGGCGATTGGCGCGACGTATAACAGTATCATGCTGCAATTTCTGATTGAATCGACGATGATTAGTATTCTCGGCGGGATTGTCGGAATTTTCCTGGGGATTGGTCTCGCGCAGGCGATTTCAAAATTCGGCGGCTTCACGACGGTGATAAGCGGCGCGAGTATCGTGGCGAGCTTCGGTTTTTCGCTGTTCGTGGGAATATTTTTTGGAATGCTCCCCGCCAGAAAAGCCGCGCGACTGGATCCGATTGACGCACTGCGTTACGAATAAAATTCCTGTTCGAGAACTTTTTTCATGGCGTCGAGGTCTGGCAGTTCGCCGGTAAAGAGCCTGTACGATTCCTGTCCCTGCAGCAGGAGCATTGACAGACCGTTGAGCGTGTGGTAACCGAGTTCCTCGGCGGTCTGCAAAAATTTTGTCTTAGCGGGATTGTAAACTATGTCGTAAACCAGCGCGCCTTCGGGCAGGAGTTTCAAATCTACCGGCGGCATTTCGTCAACTTTCGGATACATTCCCAGCGGCGTCGTGTTAATCAGCAGGTCGGCGGCCTGCAGGACTTCCTGAAATTCGTCGCTCGTCCAGTCCATAACTTCGACGCTGCCATAAATGCTGAAGTCGTCAGCTAGCACGCGCGCCTTGAAGGGGTTGCGCACGCCAATCGTCACGCTGGCGGCTTTTCTTTTGCAAAGGCCCCACAAAACTGCGCGAGCCGCACCGCCGGCGCCCAAGATAACCGCGTTGCAGTCGTCGGGCATGAACTCCGCCTCAGCAAGCGCCGCCAGAAATCCCGTCACGTCGGTATTGTAGCCGGTCATAATTCCGCCGTCGTTTACAATCGTGTTTACCGCGCCGATAATCAGCGCGTCCGCGTCAATCGCGTCGAGGTACTTCATAATCATGGTTTTATGTGGAATTGTGACGTTGGCGCCGCGAAAGTTCAAGCCCTTCAAGCCGTCAACCGCCAGCATGAGCCGCCCCGACTGCACGGGAATTGCGATGTAGTTGTAATTTTCGTAGCCCGCCGCTTTAAAAGCCGCCGTGTGCATTTTCGGCGAAAGCGAGTGCCCGACCGGCCAGCCCAGTATCCCAAAATTTTTTATTTCCTTTGAAGCCAAATTAACCCCTCCTAACCGTTCATTTGCGAACGCGTTTTGTAGAGCAAATTCATTTTCATTTCGTAATAATTCGGCGACATGTCAAGGTAATGGCGGTGCGGATTTTCAAAGCGCTGTTCCTCCTGCCAGATTTCGTTATCGAGCTGCTGCCGGACGTACTCGCGAATTTCGTTGAGCGTCGGCAGATTTTCAGTGCGCCGCCCGTCCTTCACGTACAGCCTGAAAAGTTTTCGCGCGGTACAGTTTGCAAAGGCGCGCTGCTTCCACGGCTTAACGGGGTCGATGTAGCGGAAGGGCTGAGACAAATCAATTTTCTCGCCTATGAGCGCGAGCATATCGGCAACGGCGTGCCCGTCCGCGTCGTAAATGCGGTAAACGTCTTTCAGACCAGGGTTGGTAATTTTTTCAACGTTCTCGCTTACTTTAATGCGCGGCGTGAAAGTTCCGCCCTCCTCGACGGCAACGATTTTGTAGACCGCGCCGAAGACCGGCTCAGATTTTGCAGTGATAAGCCTTTCGCCGACGCCAAAGCTGTCAATCGCGGCGCCCTGGCTCAGCAGGGAAGTTATCGTAAATTCGTCAAGGCTGTTTGAAACGATAATTTTGCAGTCGTTCAGACCGGCGTCGTCAAGCATTTTCCGCACGCGCTTGGAAAGATAAGCTAAGTCGCCGGAGTCAATTCGCACGCCGCGAAGTCTGTTGCCCGCCGGTTCCAGCACTTCCTTAGCGACGCGAATTGCATTTGGTACGCCGCTGTGAATCACGTCGTAGGTATCGATAAGCAGCGTGGTATTTTTCGGGTAAACTTCTGCGTAGCGCCTGAAAGCCTCGAACTCGTCACGGAAATACATAACCCAGCTGTGCGCCATGGTGCCGTTGACGGGAATGCCGAAAGTCTGACCGGCGGAAACCGTAGCGGTTCCGTTGACGCCGCCGATAAAAGCCGCGCGAGCGCCCAAAGTTGCCGCGTCCATGTTATGCGCCCGCCGCGCGCCGAAATCCGAAACGAATCTGCCTTCCGCCGCACGAACTATCCGCCGCGCCTTCGTTGCAATCAGAGACTGGTGATTGACCTGCGTGAGTATCGCCGTCTCGATAAGCTGCGCGTCGATTAAGTCCGCGATAACCGTCATGAATGGCTCGTTAGGATACATAATCGTTCCTTCGGGGAAGGCGTAAATGTCGCCGTGGAATTTGAAATTCGCAATGTAGTTCAGGAAGCCCTCGCTGAAAATATTTTGCGCGCGGAAATATTCCACGTCCTCGGCGCTGAAGTGCATGTTCTCAACGTAATCGATAATCTGAGCCAGCCCCGCGAAAATCGAAAAGCCGCCGCCGTCGGGGTTGCGCCGGTAAAAAACGTCGAAGGCAACGCGAGCTTTTTCGCCGCCGGTCTCGAAGTAGCCGTTCGCCATCGTCATTTCGTAGAAGTCCATCATCATGCTGATGTTGCGTTTGTCAAACTGCGTCATATTAATTCCTCCGTGCAAATTTAAACCCGTAAAAATGTATCACATACGGCGCGCCTTGTCAAAATAAAAAAGCCGCCAGCGATAGCGGCTGAAATTTTTTCGGTATAAAAATTATTCGCTGATACTGAAATCGTACTGCGGGAACATCTGCCGAGCTTTTTTGACATTGCGTTTGTAGTCCAGAATTTTGAAGCCGACAATTTCGTCCGTGTCGTCGTCGTAAATCACGTAAATATCATGAGCCGGTTCTTCCGCCGAAGAATAATACCAGTTGCAGCGTTTGTTCAAATACACGTGCAGAACGTCGTGGCGGGCGTCGTATTTTTTAACTGGAAAGATAATAGACTCTTGTTCCATAGACAAGCTCACCTCCAGGAATTGAATCGCCTTTTCGTTGCAGTGTCCACGTTACGACTTCGCCGTTATCCTCAACTACGACTTTCATCATTCGAATTTTCAGTTCCGAACTTTATTCAAGCGCAATCAGATCGTAGTAAATTTTGCGGGAACCGTCGTTTATTATCGCGCTCGGCGAAGCCAGAACCAACTGTGCGGAAGGTTCCAGCATTTTTCTATATTCGCCATCCTTATTTCCGTGGTCGCCAATTATATGTTCGTTGAACGTCGAAGTTTTGAGGACGATTTTATTGCCGAGGGGGTCGGTAATCGACCAGCGAATATCTTCGTCCATCACTGAACCGCCATAGCCGCCGCAATCGCCGCGCCGAGGCCGGAGCCGCCGTTATCCAGAATCGTGTCGACTTTCGCGGCATCTTCGCCCAAAAGTTCGCTGAGTGCGCGGTTGATATTTTCCTTGACGAGCGGCATTTTTTCATAAACCGAGCCATCAACCGCGACGTGCTGTTTCTGAATTTCACCGTTGCCGGCGCGCTGCCAGACGATACCGACATAGGACGCGGTAACCAGTCGCGCGGAACGAACGATAATTGCGGCGGCGAGTTCACGAATGCGGGCAACGTCAGCCAGTTCAAGTTCGCGCCCGACTTTTTCAGCGAGAATCTTAGCCGCCTTAGTGAGCTGCGGGCTTTCGTCAGCGACAATGCCGGACATGTCAATCGCCGTGAAGTTAAATTTTTCGCCGAGGAGTTCCGCAACCGCCATGCTGAAAAGTTCGCCCATATACCTGCCGGAAACCATTTTTTCAAAGCGCTGTTCGCCAGGCTTTTCGGATTTCTGGTCAAGCTCGGTATCGAAACGGTTGGGCGTGAGTTTCATGAAGTTGCCGCACTCAAGGTTGAGAATCATGCCGCCCCTGCCGAAGCCTTTCGGGTCGTGAATGCTGCCTTCGAGGTAGCAGGTATTGTGGCCGGTGGCGTAAATCGAGCCGGTGTAAACGTCAGACTGCTTGTAAGCGGCGCTTAAAAGAACGGCGACGGTATCGTTAATGACGGCGACGGGCACGACGTTTTCAATCCCGCGTTTCTTGAGCGCAGTGAGGAGCAAATCGTTGACGACTTCGCCTTCGACGCCAGGCGTGGCAAATTCCTTCGTCCAGATGATAAGCCGCGCGTTGTTCAAATCGTCCTGGCTGGACGGGAAAGAAAACGTGTGGCCGAGGTAAAATCTGGTGCTGTGGTCGCCGTCAATCGCCTCGTCGATAAGCCGCGCGAGAAAGCCGAACATCTGGTCAACGGTGGAATCTTTACCAATGTAATCGTACTTGCCTTCGAGAACGAGCGGTTCGCCGACGCGCTTTGTAACTTCGTAGCGCCCTTCGCCTTCGAGTTTGATTCTGAGCACGCGGACGTTGGTGCCGCCGAAATCCAGCGCGAGGAACTCACCTTTTTCGTTGCCGGTAGGAAGACCGACGTAGGATTTGAGCATACGCATTGACGAGCTTTTCGGGTCGCGCAGACCGATTTGCAAATCCTGACGGAAATTCGCCGCTACTTCGCGAATAAATTCCGGCGTCGCCGCGAACTCCGAGAGCACTTCCTGAAACTTTCCTTCTTCAAACGACATGAAAAATCACTCCCCCAAAAATTTCTGTAATTATATCACGGCTATGCGTCAAGCGAAAGGGTTTTTGAAAAATTTTTCTGGCGGTAAATTGGGCGGCGGTTGACAAAGCGGCGGCGGTGTGTAAAATTACTAGCAAAAAAATTTGCGCGGCGGATTAAAAGGAATTTGGGTTTTTGTGGCGAAAGTGAAAAGAAAAATGCAACGTCAGGAGGGTCGGCAGTGATTAAGTTGACGAGATTCAATTCCGAGTCCAGCAAAAAAGGCGAATTTATTCTCAATGCGGAAGTTATTCAGACAATCGAAGAGACGCCGGATACCGTTATTACCTTGATGAATGATAAAAAACTTATAGTCGAAGAGCCGGCGGATGAGGTTGTGCGTCGCGTCATGAAATATCGCCGCGCGCTCCGTCAGTATTAAGTTTGGAGGAATTATAAATGGCTGAAGAAGAAAAGGAAGTCGAAGGCGCAGGTGCCACAGAGCAAACGTCGCCGGTTTCCGCGCTGAAGAAAAAATCGCCGATAATTTTAGTCGTAGTGCTGGTCATTCTTGGGCTGGCGCTGGCTGCCGGAATTTCGATATTCGTTACAACGAAAATCATGGCGGACGCGCAGATTGACGACGGCGGCGAAGGCCGTCACCATGATCCTGGAACTTTTATTAAGCTGGGCGACCCAAAGGAAGGCATTATCGTCAACGTTGGCGGGCCGCGCGCCGGTAAGTTTCTCAAGACTGGCATCGTGCTCGAAATGAATCCTGGCAGGAAAACCGTCATAAACGAAGAAACCGGCGTTCTGTTGCCCGACGCCGAAATTAGAATCATGGACATCACCACGCAATTCCTGCGCTCCATGAAGATTGACGATTTCGACGCGATTAAGCAGGACGAACTTAAAAAACAGCTCAAGGACGCGCTGAACGCTGACCTGGGCTCCGGCTCCGTTTACGACGTGTACATTACGAGTTTCCTTTTGCAATAATTTAAAATACCCGCTGACAAAAGAGAGGTGAGTATAATTGCCTGGTGATGTATTAAGTCAAGCCGAGATAGACGCGCTGCTGGCCGGCGTTATGAGCGGCGACGTGAACGCGGAGGAAGTCAAGGAGGCCGCCGATACCAAGAAAGTCAAGGTTTACGACTTCAAGCGGCCGGATAAATTTTCCAAAGACCAGATTCGCACGCTGTACATGCTGCACGAAAGTTTTGCGCGCCTTCTTAACACGTACCTCAGCACTCATTTGCGCACACTGATTAGCGTTGACGTGGCGTCGGTTGAACAGCTGACTTATCAGGAATTTGTGCAGTCCGTGGCAAATCCCAGCGTAATCAGCATTCTTGGCGTTCCGCCGCTCAAAGGAAATATCGTGCTGGAGTTCGGCACGGAAATTGCCTTCGCGTATATCGACAGAGTTTTCGGCGGCGACGGAACTACAACAGTCAAAACGCGCGTGCTGACGGAAATTGAAGACGCGGTTATGCGCCGGTTCGTCAACGCCGCGATGACGCATTTCAAAGAAGCTTGGTCGAACGTCACGCCAATCAATCCGTTCCTTGAAACTACCGAGTCAAACCCGCAGTTCACGCAAATCGTCCCGCCGTCTGATATGGTCGTTATCGTCACGATTCAAATCCGCATTGGCGAAATCGAAGGCATGATGAATATCTGTATCCCCTACCTGGTTTTGGAGCCGATAATGTCGAAGCTGACGACGACTTTCTGGGTAGCGTCGTCCATTTCGCGCAGTGATATAGAAAATCAGGTCGCAATTATTCAGGAAAAACTTGAGCGGACGGAAGTCCCGTTTATCGTCGAAATTGGCGGCGTGCAAATTACCGTGAAGGAATTTTTAACGCTGGGCTTCGGCGACGTTTTGCAGCTCAATACGAAAGTTAAAGAAGACTTGCCGTGCAAAATTGGCACCAACGCGAAATTTTATTGTCGGCCAGGAACGTTTGGCAAGAAAATGGCGGTGCAGATAACGCGCGTCGTAAATCCGGAAGGAGACGAGGACGAGAATGATGTACAGTGAATTATCACAGGCGGAAATAGACGCGCTGTTGGCAGCGGCAGGCGGGAGCAATGACGATTCCGGCGGAGACAGCGGCGGCGAGGAAGAAACTTTTACCCCGCCCCCAGCGGCTGGCGCTCCGCCGAATACGGACGACGTGCTCAACGAAATGGAAAAGGACGCGCTCGGCGAAATTGGTAACATTTCCATGGGCAGCGCCGCAACCACGCTCTCCATGCTTCTGAATCATAAAGTTAATATCACCACGCCAACGGTTTCCGTCGTGACGATGAGCATTATCAAGGACAGTTACCCAATGCCCTACCTTATCGTCGAAGTCGGCTACACCGTCGGTATAAACGGCAGTAATATCCTTGCGATTCAGTCAAGCGACGCGGCGATTATCGCTGATTTGATGATGGGCGGCACGGGGTTGAATCCTGACCCGAATCTCGGCGAAATTCAAATGAGCGCTGTCGGCGAGTCGATGAACCAGATGATGGGCGCCGTCGCTACAAGTTTGTCGACGATGTTCAACAAGAAAATCGATATTTCGCCGCCAATCGTCAACCTTATCGATTTTGGCAAGGACGATATTGTTACCGAAATGGCGAAGGATACCGAGCCGGTCGTCAGCATTTCTTTCCGCATGGAAGTCGACGGACTTATTGACAGCGAAATTATGCAGATACTGCCGCTGCCGGTCGCGCAGGAACTTGTACAGTCGCTCATGGGCGGAGCAATGGGCGGCTCCGAGCCCGCGCCGGAACCTGCTTCCGCGCCGCCGCCGGAACCACCGCCGCAACAGACCGCGCCGCCTCCACCGCCCCCGCAACAGGCACCGCCACAGGGTTACCCGCCGCCACCAGATTATTCTCAGCAACCGCCGCCGCAGGGTTATCCGCCGCCTCCTCCGCAGGGTTATCCGCCGCCGCCTCCGCAGGGATATCCTCCGCCGCCAGGTTACGGGTACCCACCGCCAGGTTATGGCTATCCTCCGCCGCAGCCAGGCTACGTGCAGGGTCAGCAAAATATTGTTGCGAATATGTCGGTTGCGCCAGCGCAGTTCACGCCGCTTTCCACCGCGCCGGTGCAGGTCAACGAAGCGAATATCGGACTGATTCTGGACGTGCCGCTCCAAATCACCGTCGAACTCGGTCGTACTCACAAATCTATCAAGGAAATTCTGGAGCTTTCTAACGGCTCAATCGTCGAACTTGATAAACTTGCTGGCGAGCCGGTTGAAATTCAGGTAAACGGGCACTACCTTGCTAAGGGCGAAGTCGTCGTTATCGATGAAAATTTCGGCGTCCGCATTACCGAAATCGCCACTCCCGAAGAACGCGCCGCCCGCTTGAAATAATTGAATTTTGCCCTTGCTGATTTTTTTCTTATGCGTTATAATGCAGGGGAAGTTTCATTTGGAAATGAGGAGAGATGAATTATGGCAACACGAGTGTTGGTCGTTGATGACGCAGCATTTATGAGAATGATGGTCAGGGACATCCTGACTAAAAACGGATATGAGGTTGTCGGCGAAGCGGAAAACGGTATGAAGGCCGTCGAAAAGTACAACGAACTGCACCCCGACCTGACAACGATGGATATTACCATGCCGGAAATGGACGGTATTAGCGCGGTCAAGGCTATCAGAAAAATCGACCCGAACGCGAAAATTATCATGTGCAGTGCTATGGGTCAGCAGGCAATGGTTATCGAGGCAATTCAAGCCGGCGCCCGCGACTTTATCGTCAAGCCGTTTCAGGCAGACCGCGTTCTCGAAGCAGTTCGCAAAGCTGTCGGCTGATGAACTCCAGCTGGAAAATATTCCTGCCGCTCATATTTGCGCTGATTTTGAACTTCGACGCTGGGACTGCGGAGGCCGTTGGCGGCGGCTATCTTTCGGGCTACGAAGAAGTCGAGCCGAAACCTGCCGCAGTCTCCTGGTGGTCAACGCTGGCTTACCTTTTGAGCCTGCTTGCCGTCTTCGCAGTAGTCGTCGTCATGGCGTATTTCACGGCAAAATTTATCGGCGGTCGTTTCAATGCACGCATGTCGACAGGCGGCGGCAGGGTGCTCGAAAATCTTCCGCTGGCTCCCAATCGCTCTGTCTGCATAGTTGAAATGGCCGGCAGAGTATTTTTGTTAGGCGTCGGCGAAAATATCACCTTCCTTGACGAAATTACTGACGAAGAAATTATTCACTCCCTGCGCGAAAAAAACCGCGCCGCTAACGATATTTTCGCTCAGGATTTCGGCACCGTCTCCGAACTCGTTCAGAAAATCCCGCCAATCTTTAAAAAGAAGTGACGTCGTGAAATTTTTCAAACTGGCATTGCCCGCCGCGCTGATTTTACTGGCGCTCTCGAACCTGGCTGAAGCGGCGCCGCCAATCCCCAGCGTGAGCGTTGACATAGGCGAGGCTCAAACGCCCCAGCAGGTTTCCTCAACACTGCAGGTTATCGCGCTTTTAACAATCGTGACGATAGCGCCAGGAATTTTAATCATGACGACTTCGTTTATCCGAATCGTCGTGGTGCTGGGCTTTCTGCGCAACGCGCTGGCAACGCAGAACGTGCCGCCGAATCAGGTCATTATCGGGCTGGCGATGTTCATGACGTTTTACATAATGGCGCCGTATTGGAGCGCGGCGAACGAGCAGGGTTTGCAGCCGTACCTGGCTGGCGAAATTTCGCAGGAAGAGGCGCTAACCCGAACCGTCGAGCCAATCCGCGAATTTATGTTCCGGCAAACGCGAGAGTCAGATTTGGCGCTGTTCGTCAACCTGTCCGACGCCGAAAGACCCGAATCGCAGGAAGAAGTTTCGACGTTCGTTCTGATACCGGCGTTTATCATAAGCGAGCTGAAAACGGGCTTTGAAATTGGCTTCATGCTATACGTGCCGTTTATAGTCATCGATATGATTGTGGCGACGACGCTCATGTCCATGGGCATGATGATGCTGCCGCCGGTCATGATTTCACTGCCGTTCAAAATTTTGCTTTTCGTCATGATTGACGGCTGGCACTTGCTGATTAGTTCGCTGATTGTAAGTTTTCGCTGAGGTTGAAAAATGTCAGGAGATTTAGTAATACAAATCGGGCAGGAAGCGCTGATGGTCGTGCTTTTAGTTTGCGCGCCAATGCTGGGGCTGGGACTTTCGGTCGGTCTGCTGGTCAGCGTTTTTCAGGCGACGACTTCCATACAGGAACAGACGCTGGCGTTTATTCCGAAAATCATAGCGGTATTCGTGGCGATTTTAATTTTCGGGCCGTGGATGCTGCGAATCATGGTGGAATTTTTCACGGGGATTTTCGTGAATCTGCCAATGCGAATCAGCTGACGGGCGGGCTGCGCTTTGACTGAGATAGACTTTTTTGATATAGTTCAGGGGCAAGTTGCGGCGTTCCTGCTGGTGCTTACGCGAATGAGCGGGATATTTTTAATTTCTCCGTTCTTCGGGAGTCTTAACATTCCCGTACAAATTCGCGCGGTGCTGGCGTTTGCAATGACGCTGATAATTTTCCCCGTTATCGTAAAAGAAACCGTCGTGACGGCGCCGAAGACAATTTTAATGTTCGGCGGGACGGTCGTGCAGGAACTTTTTATCGGCTGGCTGATTGGCTTTATCGCCTACGTCGCCTTCGCCGCGATTAACATGTCCGGAAAAATTATGGATATGCAGGTTGGTTTTTCCGTAGCAAACGTCATGGATCCGACTTCCGGTCAGCAGGCTCCGCTTATCGGAAGTTTTATTTATAATCTGGCGGTGATTTACCTGCTGGTCGTGAACGGCCACCACATGATTCTGGCGGGCTTAGTGGAAAGTTTCCGGCGCGTGCCGCTCGACGGTTTAATATGGAACGAGGCGCTGACGAGTTTCATTGGCGACGTAACCGCCGCAGTTTTGCTGACGGGAATGAAAATCGCAATGCCGGTAACCTTCGCAATACTGATAACCAACGTTGGAATGGGAATCCTCGCGCGAACTATGCCGCAGATGAATATTTTCGTAATCGGTATCCCGCTGCACCTGACGATTGGAAGTTTCATGCTGGCAATGTTGCTGCCGTTCTACGTGATATTCCTCGACTCGCTTTTCAGCGACATGTACGCGCACATTTCCACGGCAGTCAGATTAATTTCGCCGTAAAAATTTCTGGAGGTGGTGCTTAGTGGAGTATGACGCCAGACTGATTTTCGATTTACAGCGATTCGCTGACGGCGGCGGCGGCGGAGAAAAAACTGAAGAGCCTACCGATAAAAAGCGGCGCGACGCCCGTAACAAAGGGCAGGTTGCGCGCAGTCAGGAGCTCAACGCCGCGTTCGTACTGCTCGCCGGCTTTTTCGTACTCCGACTCCTCTGGGAATACATTTACGACAACATTGCGGGCTATACCGCGTACATTTTTTCTAACCTCGCCAGCGTCAGTTTTTCGACCGAAGGGGTCATGCAATTATTTTTGGAAATGATAATTCTGCTGGCGAAGACGGCGTTTCCCGTCATGCTTGGAATCATGATTTTCGCGCTGGCGGTAAATTTTTTTCAGGTAGGATTTGTAGTCTCGACGGAAAAAATTGAGCCGAAACTCGACAACATAAATCCAATCAACGGATTCGGGCGAATTTTTTCAAAGCGCTCGCTCGTCGAACTTGCGAAGTCCCTGTTCAAAATTTTAGTCATAGGATTTTTTCTGTACCTGTACCTCAAAGACGAAATTCCGTTCATGCCGTACTTTATCTATTACGATTTGGGGCACAGCCTGGCGGAAATCGCGGACAAAATTTTCACGATGGCGTTTCAGGTAATCGGCGTGATAATGGTCATGGCGGTCGCCGACTATGCGTACCAGTCATGGCAGACGACACAGGATTTGATGATGACGAAGCAGGAAGTCAAGGACGAGTACAAGCAGACCGAAGGTGACCCGCAGATTAAAGGGCGAATCAAGCAGAAACAGCGTCAGATGGCGATGAGCCGAATGATGCAGGAAGTGCCGAAAGCCGACGTTATCGTTACGAACCCGACGCATTTCGCGGTTGCGCTGCTCTACGAAAAAGGAATGTCCGCGCCGAAAGTTTTGGCGAAGGGACAGAATTTAGTCGCGCAGAAAATCAAGGAAATTGCGCGCGAAAATCGAATAGCAATAGTAGAGAACAAACCGCTGGCGCGCGCTCTTTACGACACGGTAGAAATCGGCGGCTTCGTGCCGGAGGAACTCTATCAGGCCGTGGCGGAAATTCTGGCGTACGTCTACCGGCTCAAAAAGAAAAAGTTTTAAGGAGTTGTAACTATGAAATTTTGTTTGAAATTTTTAGCGCTGGTACTCGCGGCGATAATTTTCGCGCCGGTGCAGGTCTCAGCGGAAAGCGAAGTCACGCGCGTAATTCTCGTGCGCCACGGCGAGACTACTTTCAACAAAACCGGCATTTACTACGGCTGGCTCGACGCTCCGCTTGACGAAACCGGTATCAGGCAGGCGGAGGCGCTCGCGAAATATTTGAAAGATGTTCCGATTGACGTTTTCATTGCAAGTCCGCTCCAGCGCGCTTACGTCACCACGCAGAAAGTTGCTGAGCTCCACGGTATGCAGATTGAGTATACTGACCCGCGTTTCCGCGAAATTAATTTTGGCGACTGGGAAGGAAAATCTGCGGCGGAAGTGCAGGAAAAGTATCCTGAGCTGAACGCAATGCTGCTCAAAAAACCCTGGCTCGTGATTCTTCCGAACGGCGAAAGCCTCGACGATTTGGCAAACCGCGCCAGCGCCGCGCTTAACGACACCGTTGCTCGTTACCCGGGCAAAACGATTTTCATCGGCGCCCACTACATCGCGAATACAGTAATGATTTGCAGAGCGCTCGGTATCGGTCTCGAACATGTCGGTCAAATCAGGCAGAACAATACCGGCATTAACGTTTTGGAATACAAGGATGGCGCGTGGCGGGCACTTGTGATTAATTCCACCGCACATCTTAACAAAATTTTATAAGGAGAAATTTTTATGAAAACCTGTCTAAGATTTTTAGCGCTGGTACTGGCAGTGATAATTTTCGCGCCGGTTCAAGTTTCGGCTGAAAGCGAAGTCACGCGCGTAATTCTCGTGCGGCACGGCGAAACTCCTTACAACAAAGTCAGCCGCTATCAGGGCTGGACGGACGTTCCGCTCAACGAAACCGGCATTAAGCAGGCGGAAGCGCTCGCGGAATATTTGAAGGACGTGCCGATTGACGTTTTCATTTCCAGTCCGCTCCAGTGCGCTTACCTCACCACGCAGAAAGTTGCCGAACTTCACGGTATGCAGATTGAGTATACTGACCCGCGCCTCCGCGAAATTAACTACGGCGACTGGGCGAAAAAGTACACGAAGGATTTGGAGAAAAAATATCCGCAGCAGTTCGCGCTTTGGAAACGTAAACCCTGGCTCGTGATTCACCCGAACGGCGAAAGTTTGCAGGAGCTCGGCGACCGCGCCCGCGCCGCGCTTAACGACGCAGTTGCCCGCTACCCTGGCAAGACGATTTTTATCGGCGCCCACAGCTATCTTAACGGCGCGCTTATCTGCAACGTCCTCGACCTCAGCCTTGAGCACTTCAACAAGTTCCCGCAGAGCAACACCTGCGTCAACGTGCTCGAATACAGGGACGGCGCGTGGAAGGCCGTCACGATTAATTCTACCGCGCATTTGGGAAAACTTTTTTAGAATTTGAAAATTAACGGAACCGAGAGGAGCGAAGTTTATGGCTGCACCTGAAGGAAGTTTGCAGGGCGAATCGTCGACGCTGGGCTCGTTCATTCAGCGCTACAGCGACGTTATAATCGCCTTGACGCTCGTCATGATCGTCATAATGATGATAATCCCGTTGCCGACGGCGCTCCTCGACGTGCTGATTTGCCTGAATATCACAATCGCGCTGGTCGTCATAATGAGCGCAATTTACAACGAAGAGGCGCTGGATTTATCAGTTTTCCCGTCGCTTTTGCTGGTTACGACGCTGTTTCGATTAGCGCTGAACGTTTCGGCAACGCGGCTGATTCTGCTGAACGCCAACGCCGGCGAAGTTATCAACGCGTTCGGAAATTTCGTCGTCGGCGGCAACCCCGTCGTCGGCTTTATCATGTTCACGATTCTTGTTATCATAAATTTTATCGTTATAACCAAGGGCTCCGAGCGCGTGGCTGAAGTTTCCGCGCGTTTCACGCTGGACGCTATGCCTGGCAAGCAGATGGCTATTGACGCGGATTTGAATCAGGGCGCGATAACTGACGCCGAAGCTAAAGTTCGCCGCGAAAAAATTCAGCGCGAGGCGGATTTCTTCGGCGCAATGGACGGCGCCTCCAAGTTCGTCAAGGGCGACGCGATTGCCGCGATTGTCATTATGCTGATTAATATCGGCGGCGGCTTTCTTATCGGTATGGTTCAGCGCGACATGGACGCCACGGCGGCGCTCAACACCTACACGCTGCTGACCGTCGGCGAAGGTCTCGTCAGCCAGATTCCCGCGCTGTTAATTTCCACGGCGACCGGCATTATCGTTACGCGCGCCGCCTCCGAAGGCAACCTCGGCAGTGATATTGTCAGCCAGCTTTTCAACAACGAAAGAATTTTCTTCATTAACGCCGGCGTGCTCGCGCTGCTTTCGCTCGTGCCCGGGCTGCCTGGCATTCCGTTCTTCACGCTTGCCTGTATCTGCGCGTTTATCGGCTACAGCCTGCACAGAAAAACTTCCGTCACTGAAGAAACGAAAGTCGACGAAAAAGAGGCGCAGGCGAAAACTGATGCGACGCGGCCGGAAAATATCGTTTCGCTCCTGCAGGTTGACCCAATGGAACTGGAAATTGGCTACTCGCTGATTCCGCTGGTCGACACGGTACAGGGCGGCGATTTGCTCGACAGAATTGTTATGATTCGCCGGCAATGCGCGCTGGAACTCGGTCTGGTTGTGCCGACGATTCGTATCCGCGACAACATTCAGATTAAGCCGAACTCGTACATTATCAAGCTCAAGGGAATGGAAATTGCGCGCGGCGAACTCATGCTCGACCATTTTCTGGCGATGAACTCCGGCACGGTTTTCGAGGAAGTTCAGGGAATTGAAACTACGGAACCGGCATTCGGACTGCCCGCGCTGTGGATTCCAGAAAGCGAACGCGAACAGGCGGAACTCAACGGCTACACAGTCGTTGACGCGGTTTCGGTACTGGCGACGCATTTGACGGAAGTTATCAAGCAGCACGCGTCAGAAATTCTGGGGCGGCAGGAAACTCAGAATCTCGTGGACAACCTCGCGAAAACGCACCAGTCGCTCGTCAACGAAGTCATTCCGGATTTGCTCGGAATTGGCGAAGTACAAAAAGTGCTGGCGTACCTGCTCGACGAAAGAATTTCAATCCGCGACATGGCGACGATTATGGAAGTGCTGGCAGATTACGCGCGAGTTACCAAAGATCCGGAAATTTTGACAGAATACGTCCGCCACGCTATGGCGCGCCAGATTACTCAGCTCGTCACGCAGGATAATGTTTTACCGTGCATTACGCTCGACCCGACGCTGGAAAATCGAATCGCGGGCAGCGTTCAGCGCACCGACCACGGCTCCTACGTCAACTTCGACCCAGATTCCATGCGCCGCATGATTAATTCGCTCAACGCCGAACTCGAAAAAATTAATAACATGGGCTACCCGCCGATTGTTCTGACGAGCCCCGCCGTCCGCCTCTACTTCCGCAAACTCGTCGCCCGCTCCGCGCCTGGCATTACAATCGTTTCGCACGCCGAAATTACGCCCAACGTCGAAATTCAAATCCTCGGCGTCATCAGATTGTGAGGTGATTTAATTGCAGATAAAAGTTTTCAAGGCGGCCAGCATGAAGGAAGCAATGGCGGCAATGAAGGCGGAACTCGGCCCCAGCGCCGTCATTCTCCACAGCAAAAAATATAAGGAAAGCGGCTTGTTCGGTTTCCGCAACCGCGAAATTGTTGAAATTACCGCCGCCGTCGAAGATACCCCGCCGCCCGCTCAGCAAGCTCAGCCAGCGCCGCTGCCAGTCAGACAGATAAAAAAACCGGCGCCGCCACCAGCGCCAGCCGTTCCCGAGGAACCCGCGCCGGTCGAAATTGAATCGCCGTCCGACGCAGAAATTTTAAACCTGCACGAAGAAACTCCCGCGCCGCCGCCTCCGCCTAAGCCCGTCGAACACGTAACCGAAACGCTCCCGCCGGTATCTGTGCCGCCGCCCAAATCCGAAGCAGTCACCGAAACGCTTGAACAGACGAAAATTCGCCAGCTCGAAGATGAACTCGCGCAGATGAAAGCGCTGCTTGCAGGCGTCCTCGGTAAGGACAGCAAAAAAAGCGGCTTGAGTCTCCACGACGCGCTGAAACTGCAGGAAGTTGACGAAAATATTCTCAGCGAAATTTCCTCTGGGATTGGCGACGTTTTCATTGACAGCCAGTCCAACGCCGCCCGCTGGATGTTTTCTTCCTACCTCAGCGAACACATAAACTTTTCCGACGGCATTAAGCTCAACCGGCGCGGCTGCAAGGCTATCGCGTTGCTGGGCACGACCGGCGTCGGCAAAACTACCACGCTCGCCAAAATCGCCGCCAAATTCGTGCTCGAACAGAACGTCACCGCCGCAATGATTACCGCCGACACCTACCGCATTTCCGCAGTCGACCAGCTCAAAACTTATTCCGACATTCTTGGTCTGCCGCTCGAAGTCGTTTACAATCCGCAGGAACTCACCGCCGCCCTTGAGCGCCACCAGAACAAGGATTTGATTCTTATCGACACCGCCGGCAGAAGTCAGCACAACGATTTCCAAATGCAGGAGCTGGCCGATTTCCTCAACGCCAATCCGCAAATCGAAAAACATCTGGTTATCAGCTCGACCACGAAACTCGCCGACGCGAAGGAAATTATCAAGCGCTTCGCCGCCGTCAGCCCCGAAAAAATTATCATCACGAAGATTGACGAAACCGGCGGGCTCGGCATGGTTATCAATCTCCTGCGCGACGAAAAACTTGCGCTGTCATACGTCACGACCGGTCAAAGCGTGCCGGACGATATTGAAATTGCCAGCGCCGACGTGCTCACGAATATTTTTCTGAAGAAAGCCGCCGAGTGGGTCGTTTAAATTTTTCCCAACAAAAAAGCCAGCGCGCCAGTTCGTAACGCGTTGGCTGATTTTTTTTGCGCAGATATATATTTTTTAAGTCAGGTCTGGACGGAGTTTTTTCGCGCCGCCGAGGTAGACGTGGTGGATTTCCGCAGATTTTTTGTCAACGTCCGCCAGCACCAGCACGCGCAGGCACATTGGCATTGAGCCTTCGACGAAAGTTTCCTGCGCGTCGAACAGCGGCACGAGGTTGAAGCCTGGCAGCTGTCTTAATCCGGCGGTAGGGAACGCCGCCGTTAAATCCTGCGTCGATGAAAAGATTATCGCGCCCACGTTTTCCAGTAAAATTTCGTTCAGCGATAAGATTTGTGTTACGAGCAGCTGAGCCGTCTTAGAAATTTCTTCGCGTGAATTTTCTTCGACGGTCGCCGCGCCACGTATTCCACGCAGTGCCATTGAGCCCGCTCCTTCCCAGAATTTAATTTGCGTCCGCGATAATATCTTCGCCGGAACTTTCAGCGACGTTATCGACAACCTGCAAATCGCGATAGCGCGGCATACCCGTGCCCGCCGGAATGAGCTTGCCGATGATAACATTTTCCTTAAGCCCAATCAGCGGGTCGATTTTGCCCTTAATCGCGGCGTCAGTCAGCACGCGCGTGGTTTCCTGAAAACTTGCGGCGCTGAGGAAAGAATCCGTCGCCAGCGAAGCCTTAGTGATACCGAGCAGAATCGGCTTTGCAACGGCAGGCTCGCCGCCCTCCTCAATCGCGCGGGTGTTCGCCGCCTCGAAAACGTTGATGTCGACAAATTCGCCAGGCAGGAAGTCAGTCGTGCCGCTTTCCTCAATTTTAACTTTGTGGAGCATTTGCCGCACCATAACTTCAATGTGCTTATCGTTAATTTCGACGCCCTGAGACTTGTAAACTTTCTGGACTTCGTAAACGAGATAGCGCTGAGTTTCCTTGAGCCCGTTGACGCGGAGAATGTCGTGCGGATTGATTGAGCCTTCGGTAAGTTTGGCGCCGGCGTCAATCCAGTCGCCAGGGTTCACGCAAATTCTTGAGCCGAAAGGAATTGTGTAGTCGCGCGGAGTTCCGACGGACGGCGTAACGGTAATCTGCGTCAAATCGTTTTTCTCGTTCTTGCCGAAAGTCACTTCGCCCTCGACTTCGGAAATAATGGCGTTGTGTTTAGGCTTGCGCGCTTCAAAAAGTTCCTCGACGCGCGGCAGACCCTGAGTAATATCGTCGCCCGCCACGCCGCCGGTATGGAACGTGCGCATTGTGAGCTGCGTGCCAGGTTCGCCAATGGACTGCGCGGCGATAATTCCAACTGCCTCGCCGACTTCGACGGGCGTCTGGTTCGCCAGATCGCTGCCGTAGCACTTAATGCAGACGCCGAACTGAGACTTGCAGGTGAGCACGCTGCGGATTTTGACTTTCCTGTTATTGGATTTATTTTTGACGGCGGCGATTTTTTTCGCGAGGCGGGAATTAATTTCGTCGTTAATGGCGGCGACGAGTTTGCCGTTTTCGTCGTAAATGTCTTCAGCGAGCACGCGCCCGACGATTCGGTCTTCGAGCGATTCGATAGTACCGGTTCCTTCGGTTATGGCTTCGACTTCGATACCGCGCACGTTGTTGTTGCGGACGAGAATTTCCGGCGCGTCGCTGTCAAGGAGCGCGTCAAGCATTTCGTGCGTGAGGTGGGTGCCTTCTTCGTAAACTTCATCGCCGCAGCGGACGGGCTTAGCGAGTTCCTTGCCAATAATTTCGTGAATGAAGGAGTGGCGGCGTTCTTCGCGTTTAGCTTCGTCGCGGGTGCCGAGCGTGATAGTTTCCTGAACGAGCGAGTGGCTGGCGGAATTTGGCGCGGTGAGCGTTCTGCCGCGAATGGAAATTTCGTCAACGCCGAGGCCGCCGATTTTTTCCAGCGATTCGTCGTCAAGAATTGTATCGTGGCGAATTTCAATATCTTTGGTCGTGGGGTTGAGAATGTCGACGGCGAGCACGCGCCCCAAAAGTTCGTCGTTGAGAATTGCGATCGCGTCGAAAGTTTCTTCAGCGAGAATCGCGCGTTCGAGCTTGAGATTGATAATGGAAACGTCGCAGTCCTCTTCGCGGACAATAACGTCCTGCGCAACGTCAACGAGGCGGCGGGTAAGGTAGCCGGAGTCGGCGGTACGGAGCGCGGTATCTGCGAGGCCTTTACGGGCGCCGTGGCTGGAAATGAAGTAGTCGGAAACGCTGAGCCCTTCGCGGAAGTTGGCGATAATCGGCAGGTCGATAATTTTGCCGGACGGGTCAGCCATCAAGCCGCGCATACCGGCGAGCTGGCGCATTTGCTGTTTGTTACCGCGCGCGCCGCTGTCAGCCATCATGAAAATTGGATTGAACGGGCTGTTCACGCCGAGATTTTCCATCATCGCGTCGGCAACTTCTTCGGTGGCCTTCGTCCAGAGGTCGACAACTTTTTTGTAGCGTTCGCCGTCGGTGATAAGCCCGATATTGAACTGTCCTTCAACCTTAGCGACTTTCTTGCGGGTCTCGGCAATAATTTCCTGTTTCTGCGGCGGGACAATAACGTCAGAAATTGCGACGGTCATGCCGGCGACGCAGGCGTAGTGGTAGCCGAGATTTTTAACCTGGTCGATAACTTCAGCTGTCTTGGTTGCGCCGAAACCGTCGTAGCAGGCGGCGACGAGTTTGCCGAGCTCCTTTTTGTTCATGACGATACCCAGTTCCCATTCGCCGTCGGAATTTTTGTGGAAGTAGCGCAGGCTGGGCGGAAGAATTTCGTTGAAAATCATTCGGCCGACGGAAGTTTTAACGAGCACGTAACCATAGGGATTTTCTTCGCGCGCCGCCTTGGGAAGTTCCTTGACGCTGATCCGCGCGATAATTTCTTCCTGTAAATTCAAATCGCCCTGCTGGTACGCCATAATCGCTTCGTTGATGCCGGTGACGATTTTGGTGCGTTCGCCTGGGGCTTTTTTCTTGAGAATCGTGAGGTAGTAAGTGCCGAGCACCATGTCCTGAGTCGGGACGATAATCGGCTTGCCGTCTTTCGGCGCAAGAATGTGGTTGGCGGCGAGCATTAAAACGCGGGCTTCCGCCTGAGCTTCGGCGCTTAAGGGCAGATGGATAGCCATCTGGTCGCCGTCGAAGTCAGCGTTGTAAGCGGTACAGGCGAGCGGGTGAAGTTTAAGCGCGCGGCCTTCGGTTAAGACGGGCTCGAAAGCCTGAATACCGAGGCGGTGAAGTGTCGGCGCGCGGTTCAAAAGGACTGGGTGTTCCTTGATAACTTCTTCGAGGACGCCCCAGACTTCCGGCGTCGCGCGTTCGACTTTGCGCTTGGCGGCTTTAATCGTGGTGTTGTCGTCGGCGGAAAGTTTTTTCATAACGAAGGGCTTGAAAAGTTCGAGCGCCATTTCCTTGGGGAGGCCGCACTGGTGAAGTTTGAGTTCGGGGCCGACAACGATAACCGAGCGGCCGGAATAGTCAACGCGTTTGCCGAGGAGATTCTGGCGGAAACGTCCCTGCTTGCCCTTGAGCATATCGCTTAAAGATTTGAGCGCGCGGTTGCCGGAGCCGGTGACTGGCCGCCCGCGCCTGCCGTTATCAATCAGCGCGTCGACAGCTTCCTGGAGCATACGCTTTTCGTTTCGGAGAATCAGGTCGGGAATGTTAATCGTCAGCATTTTTTTCAGGCGGTTGTTGCGGTTGATAACGCGGCGATAGAGGTCGTTGAGGTCGGACGTAGCGAACCTGCCGCCGTCGAGTTGAACCATTGGGCGGAGTTCCGGCGGGATAACGGGGATAACGTTGAGAATCATCCATTCGGGCTTGTTGCCGGATTTGCGGAAAGCCTCAACGACTTCAAGGCGGCGAATCGCGCGGAATCTTTTCTGGGCGCTGGGGGAATGAATTTCCTCGCGCAGTTCCTCGCTCATTTTGTCAAGGTCGAGTTCGCGCAGCAGGTACTGAATCGCCTCGGCGCCAATACCAACTTTAAAATTGTCGCCGTATTTTTCGCGGGCGCGCCGGTACTCGCCTTCGCTCAAAAGCCCCTGCTTCCTGTATCTGTCCTTGTCGTCCTTGTCAATAAGGTCTTTCGGCGGCTCCAGAATGATATATGACGCGAAGTACAAAACGCGCTCAAGATTTTTCGGCGTCATTCCAAGAATCAAACCCATGCGGCTGGGAATACCCTTGAAGTACCAGATATGCGAAACGGGCGCCGCCAGCTCGATATGCCCCATGCGTTCGCGGCGGACTTTCGCGCGGGTAACTTCGACGCCGCAGCGGTCGCAGATAATTCCCTTGTAGCGGACGCGCTTGTATTTTCCGCAGTGGCATTCCCAATCGCGCGTCGGCCCAAAAATGCGCTCGCAGAATAAGCCGTCGCGTTCCGGCTTCAGCGTGCGGTAGTTTATCGTTTCCGGCTTCTTAACTTCGCCGTGAGACCATTCGCGAATTTTTTCGGGCGACGCCAGCCCTACGCGCATCGAATCGAAAATATTAACATCAAGCATTTTTTTTCCCCCTGCTTACGTGTCAGCAGATTTTAAAACGGTCGAGCTTTTATCCGCAGCTCAAACTTCGTCGTCATTCCCGTCGTAGTTGTCGTCGTTTCTTTCAAAATCGTTGAAGTGAAGGCGGTCGCCGTAACTGTCCTCTTCGCCGCTGGGAATGTCGCCCCAGTTTTCTTCGATTTCAGAATTAATGTTGCCGTATTCCTTTTTGATTGACTCAAGGTCGTCGCCGGTCGGCTCGGTATCAATTTCGGGTTCTTCGTTTTCCTCAGGCGCGGGCGGGGCGGTATCCAAAGTTTCAGCTTCGCCGCTCTTTTCGAGGCGGGCACGCATTGCGCGGATTTCGTCTTCCTCTTCGTCGCGGATTTCAATTTCCTTGCCGTCGCTGCTCAAAACTTTTATGTCGAGACCAATGGACTGGAGTTCCTTAATCAGAACTTTGAACGATTCGGGGACGCCAGGCTCAGGGATATTCTGCCCCTTGACGATAGATTCGTACGCCTTGACGCGGCCAACAACGTCGTCGGATTTGACGGTAAGAATTTCCTGCAGGGTATAACTCGCGCCGTAAGCTTCGAGCGCCCAGACTTCCATTTCGCCAAAACGCTGACCGCCGAACTGCGCCTTACCGCCGAGCGGCTGCTGAGTAACCAGACTGTATGGGCCGGTTGAACGCGCGTGGATTTTATCGTCAACGAGGTGGTGAAGTTTGAGCATGTAAACGCAGCCGACAGTTACGCGGTTTTCAAAAGGCTCGCCCGTGCGCCCGTCGTAGAGAATTGTTTTGCCGTCTTCGTCCAAATCAGCGAGCTTAATCGTGTTGATAACGTCAGATTCGCGCGCGCCGTCGAAAACCGGCGTGGCAACGTGTAAACCAACGTCCTCAACTTTCGGCACGCCGTACCTGTCCGCGTCGTAGCCGAGCTTGCGGAGTCTTGCAAGAAAATCGTTGGGGTTGCGCTTAATTTTCATACCGAGCGTGCGGACAGCCATTCCGAGATGAGTTTCAAGAATCTGCCCGATATTCATGCGCGAAGGCACGCCCAGCGGATTCAGCACGATGTCAACCGGCGTCCCGTCCGGCAGGAACGGCATATCTTCCTGACGCATGATATTTGAAACAACGCCCTTGTTACCGTGGCGGCCGGACATTTTATCGCCGACGGAAATTTTACGTTTCTGCGCGATGTAAACGCGAACCTGCTTATTGACGCCAGGCGCCATTTCGTCATTGTTGTCGCGGGTGAAAATTTTTACGTCGACGATTTTGCCGGATTCACCGTGCGGAACTCTAAGCGAAGTGTCGCGGACTTCACGGGCTTTTTCGCCGAAAATCGCACGGAGCAGTCTTTCTTCAGCGGTAAGTTCAGTTTCGCCCTTGGGCGTGACCTTGCCAACCAGAATATCGCCAGGCCGCACGTCCGCGCCGATAGCTATAATTCCGTCGTCGTCAAGGTACGTCAGCGCGTCTTCGGAAACGTTGGGAATGTCGCGCGTGACTTCTTCGGGGCCGAGCTTGGTATCGCGGGCGTCGCACTGGTGTTCCTCGATATGAATCGAAGTGTAAATATCCTGCTTGATTAAGTTTTCGCTGAGGAGAATGGCGTCTTCGTAGTTGTAGCCTTCCCACGGCATGTAAGCGACGATAATGTTATAGCCCAGCGCGAGTTCGCCGTTGTCAGTGGCGGGGCCGTCAGCGATTGGCTGATTGGCTTCGACGTATTCTCCGTAGTCAACGAGCGGCGTCTGGTTAATGCAGGTGCCCTGGTTTGAGCGTACGAATTTCTGAAGTTTGTAATTATCCTTAGCGCCGTCGTCAGTCTGAATCGTAATCTGGCTGGAGTCGACGTAGGTAACCGTGCCCGCGCGACGCGCCAGAACCATAACGCCGGAGTCGCAGGCGGCTTTAAATTCCATGCCCGTGCCAACGAGCGGCGCCTGAGTTCTGAGCAGAGGAACAGCCTGCCGCTGCATATTGGCGCCCATAAGCGCGCGGTTAGCGTCGTCGTTTTCAAGGAAGGGAATCATCGCCGTTGCGATTGAAACGACCTGCTTAGGCGAAACGTCCATGTAGTCAACGCGGTCGCGGCTCACGCGGGTAGTTTCCTCGTGGTGGCGCGCGGTGACGCGTTCGTTTACAAACCAGTCCTTATCGTCGAGCGGCTCATTCGCCTGCGCGATAGTCAGCACGTCTTCTTCGTCGGCGGTGAGGTAGCGGACTTCGTTGGTAACTTTGTGATTGGCGGCGTCAACTTTGCGGTAGGGCGTTTCAACGAAACCGTACTGGTCGATTCGCGCGTAGTTTGAGAGCGAGCCGATTAAGCCAATGTTCGGACCTTCCGGCGTCTCGATAGGGCACATGCGTCCGTAGTGGGAATTGTGAACGTCGCGGACTTCAAAGCCGGCGCGCTCACGTGACAGACCGCCAGGCCCCAGCGCGGAAAGGCGGCGCTTGTGCGTGAGTTCCGAAAGAGGGTTGTGCTGATCCATGAACTGCGACAGCTGGGAGCTGCCGAAAAATTCCTTCATGGCGGCGATAACGGGCTTGATATTAATAAGAGCCTGCGGCGTGATAATTTCGGAATCCTGCGTAGTCATTCTGTCGCGGACGACGCGTTCCATGCGCGCCAGACCAATTCTGAACTGGTTTTGCAGAAGTTCGCCGACGCTGCGTACGCGGCGGTTACCGAGGTGGTCAATGTCGTCGATATTGCCGACGCCCGCCATTAAATCCAGCAGGTAGCCAATCGAGCTGATAATATCGGCGATTGTAATCGTGCGGAACTCGTGAATTGGCAGAGTCGGCGCGCAGAGCATTGTAATAACTTCGTCTTCGTCGCTGGCGTTTTTGATTTTGATTTTGACGGGAATTGGGTTGAGGTAGCCGCGATGAAGTTCGTCAGGAACGAGCCCAAAAATTTCCTCTTCGCGGTCGTCGTCGATAGCCTTGAGGTGTTCTTCGGTAACGAGCGTGTCGGCAGGAATTAGAATTTCGCCTGTAGAATTATCCACGAGATCTTCAGCGAGGACTTTGTTGAGGAGGCGGCGTTTGAGCCCAAGTTTCTTGCCGATTTTGTAGCGGCCGACGGAGGCGAGGTCGTAGCGTTTGGGGTCGAAGAACAGCGAGTTCAAAAGCTGCTGAGCGTTTTCGGTACTGGTAGCGGGTTCGTTGGGGCGAATGTGCCGGTAGACTTCTTCGAGTGCGCGGGCTTCGGTGCGAATGTCGGGGTCGTCGCGTTCGAGTTCGTCGCGGATAAATTTGTTGTTGTCGAACAGCGCGAGAATTTCTTCATCGCTTTCAAAACCGATAGCGCGCAGGAAATAAGTGACGGGCATTTTGCGGGTACGGTCGATTCTTACGCGGACTTTATCGCCAGGCTCGGTTTCGAGTTCAATCCAGGCGCCGCGATTCGGAATGACGGTTGCGGTAAAAATTGGCTTACCGGTCTGGTCAATGGTTTTGTCGTAGTAGACGCCAGGCGAGCGCACGAGCTGGCTGACGATAACGCGTTCGGCGCCGTTTATTATGAACGTGCCGGTTTCCGTCATCAGCGGGAAATCGCCCATGAAAACTTCCTGCTCCTTAACGTCGCCGAGTTCGTGGTTGACGAGCTGGACTTTGACGCGGATTGGCGCAGAATAGGTGCCGTCACGTTCCTTGCATTCCGCAAGCGTGTATTTCGGCTTGCCGATTGTCGGGTCTTTAAAAAAAAGTTTCAGATTGCCGGTGGAAATGCTGATTGGCGAAATGTCCTCCAGAATTTCCCTGAGCCCTTCGTTTAAAAACCACTTGTAAGAATTGCGCTGAATGTCGAGGAGGTGCGGCATCTCCATGACTTCCTTGATTCGCGCGTAGCTGTACCTGGTTCGTTTACCGACTTGAACAGGACTAAACATTAACGACTTCACTCCCAAAAATTTGAACGAAACAAAGCCCCGCCTCTATACTGAAAAAAGTTTCAGGCAAAAATATTTCCAGCAAATATAAAGCGGTAGGGCACATTATATCGACGAATAAAAAAAATGTCAACGCCGAAAATTTTGCCGGAAAAAATACAAAAAGCAGTTGCATAAATTTCGCGGGATTTGGTAAAATACGCAGTGAAAATGAAACGCGAGGAGGTGGAAGCGGCAGGAATTTTTCTGTCGCGTTTTCTATGACCGGCTCAAAATTTGAAATTCCAACTGAATTTGACACGGAAATTTATCGCACTTTGAACGACGTAGAAAACATAATTTACTTCAAGTGGGAAATTGGCATAGATAAACTGGAATTTGTGACGCCAGTTGAGCACTCGGATTATGACCTTCCGCAGATTGCGGAGCCGGCGTCGACAGCTTTTTTTGGCGGCAACGTCATTCACACTGACGACAGGGAAAAGTTTGCGAAGTTCTTCGACGAAATGTTCTGGATGCAGAAAGCTACCAATGATTCCAGATTTTACAGCAACAAAATTCGTCTGCTTGGCAAGGAAGATCGCGGCTATCTTTGGGCGGAATTTCGGATACTGCTGTATTTCGACGATAACGGTCCCGTCATAGGCTTTGGCTGCATTTGCAATATCAACGTCAAACAGCTCTGGCAGATGGAACTTCAGCACTCCGCCGAGCACGACGTTCTTACCGGCTTTTTCAACAAAATCGCAACTCAGCGGCGTATCGAAGAATATCTGTCTAAACTTTCGCCTGACGATTTGCCGCCAGCTTTTATCATAATCGACGCGGACGGTTTTAAGGCGATTAATGATTCCTTCGGGCACCTTTTCGGCGACGGCGTGCTCTCGGACATGGGTCTGGCGATTCGCGGCGTCTTCCGGCAGAAAGATATTGTCGGGCGAATTGGCGGCGACGAATTTATAGTTCTCTTCAGCGAAATGCCGTCTGTTGACGTTTTGGAAAAGCGCTGCACTGAACTTCTGAAAAATCTTGACCGGCACTACGAAAGCAACGGCGTCAGCCTGCCTTTTTCCGTCAGCATTGGAATTGCGCTGTACCCTGAGCACGGCACTACCTACGTTGACCTTTTCAAGCGCGCAGACCGTGCTCTTTACGAATCCAAATCGCGCGGGAAAAATCAGTACTCGATTTACCGTTCCAGCTTAATCGGGCGCAGTTTTTCAGTCGACTCCACGCGCGACCCTCAGCACGCCGAAGATATTCGCCAGAAAGCTTTTCAGGATAACATGCTGGAATTTATTCTGAACCTGCTTTACGAAACGCAGAATCCCGAAATGACAATTTCCGTCTGCATTGGAATGTTCGGCAAGCAGTTCAACCTTGACCGCGTGTCGGTTGCGCGCTACAACCGCAGTTCCAACCGCTACGTCAACGAATTTGAATGGCTCAGCCCCAACGGAATTTCTATCACGTCCAGCGAAAATGTTCAGAAATATGCTGACCTGCTTGAGCGCCGCTATCAGATTATCGAGGCGAATTACCGCCCCACTCCTTACGGCGTTATGTCCGTCTGCGAAGATACGATTAAAAAATTTCCGCAGGACGCCGAAGTTTTTGAAAAGCTCCACCTGGGCTCCTTCGTTCACTCGATGATTGCGCACGGCAGTGAAATTGTCGGCAGCGTCGCCTTCGAGACCGCCAATCTTGAGCACGAATTTTCCAAGGAAGAATACACTAAGCTCAGCATTTTTTCCGTCCTGCTGGGAAATATTCTCCTCGACCGCCAGCAGGATAAAGTTTCCGAGAAAATCAGCAAGCACCTTCATAATATCCTTGACCACATGCAGGAATTTATTTACGTCGTCGACAAGGAAACTTACGAGCCGATTTATTTCAACAACACGATTCGCCAGACGCTTATCAGCACCACGATTGAACAGACCTGTTACAAGCGCTTCCACAACCTCGACGCGCCCTGCGAAGGCTGCCCAATCAGCAGACTTTCCAAAAACGGCAACGAATATATTGACGTGAAAATTAATAACTGGGGCGTCGAAACTCCCGCGCGAGCGTACAATATCCGCTGGGATGACGATATGGATAAATATCTGGCGCTTATCATTCAGTCTTCATTCTGAGGCAGGTGAAAAATTTTGGCTAAAACTGACGGGATAAAAATTGCGTGCGAAAACCGCAAGGCGCGTCACGATTTTTTTATTCACGAAACGTACGAGGCAGGAATTGAGCTGCGCGGCACGGAAGTTAAAAGTTTGCGCGGCGGCAGGGCGAATCTCAAGGACAGCTACGCCGAAGTCAAAGACGGCGAAATTTGGGTTGAACATATGCATATCAGCCCCTACGAGCAGGGAAATATTTTCAACCACGACCCGCTCCGCCGGCGGCGGCTGCTCATGCATAAAAAGGAAATTCTCAAGCTTTTCGGTAAGACGCGCGAAAAAGGTTTTACGCTCGTTCCGCTGAAAATTTATTTTAAAAACGGGCGCGCAAAAATGGAACTGGCGCTGGCGAGCGGCAAGCACAACTACGATAAGCGCGACGCCCTCGCTGAAAAATCCGCCAGACGCGACATCGAACGCGCGCTCCGCGATAAGCAGAAAGTTTAGGAGTATCGCCATGGAAATTCGCAAGGGACAAAAAATTCCGCTGAACGAAACTTTCGTCAAAGTTCAGTTCGCGCGGAACGCAGGAGCTATCGATATCGACACTGCGGCTTTTCTGCTGAGCGACAGCGGGAAAGTTGCGGGCGACGAAGATTTTGTTTTCTACGGCAACGCGCGCCACAATTCCGGCAGCGTCACGCACAACGACGACGATTCTGTTGACCTCGACCTCAGCAAAATTCCGCGCCACGTCGAGAGAATTGCCGTCACCGCCACGATTTACGACGCCGATAAGCGCCGCCAGAATTTCAGCAAGGTTACCGGCGCGGTTTTGTATCTGAAAAATTCTTCTGGCGCAGAAATTGCCACGTTCCGGCTGGAAAATTTCACCGTCGAAACTGCGATTGTGCTGGGCGAAATTTACCGGCACAAGGGCGCCTGGAAGTTCAACGCAACCGGCGCAGGGTTCAGCGGCGGGCTCGCGGCTCTGTGCAACAATTTCGGTATCGAAGTCAGCGACGAAATGACTGCGCCTCCAACTCCTCCGCCGCCGCCTAAAAAAATCAACATTCCGCCTCCACCGCCTCAGCCTAAAAAAGTTGAACTGCGCAAGGGGCAGAAAATTAATCTTACGAAAAAAGGCGGCTCGCTCGGCGAAATTGTTATCAATCTGAACTGGAGTCAGCCGCCGAAAAAATCCGGCTTCTTCAGCCGGTTCACGAGCAGCGGGATTGATTTGGATCTGGCGTGCCTGTACGAACTCGAAAACGGAGACATTGGCGCGATTCAGGCGCTGGGCAACCACTTCGGGACTTTGGACAGAGCGCCGTATATCGCGCTGGACGGCGACGACCGCACCGGCAGCGTGGCTGGGGGCGAAACGTTGCGCGTCAACGGGAAATTTCTTAGCAAGATTCGCCGCATTTTAATTTTCACATTTATCTATGAGGGCGCCGCCAACTGGGAAGAGGCGAAGGGCGTCGTTAGCGTCAAGTGCCCGGGCAGCCCCGAACTTATCGTGCGCATGGACGAATACGGTTCCAGCCTGCACACCTGCGCGATTGCGCTTCTGGAAAACGTCGGCGATACTTTCAGCGTAGAAAAAATCGTCCGCTTCTACCGCGATTCTCAGGAAATGGATGAAGACTTCGACTGGGGTTTGAGGTGGACTGTCGGGCGTAAAGATTAAATTTTTAGGGAGGAATTTTTTGTGGCTATCAGTTTGAGAAAGGGTCAGAAAGTCGACCTCACGAAGGGCAACCCGAATTTGAAAAAAGTTCTGATTGGGCTTGGCTGGGACGTTAAGCGCTACGACGGCGGCTTCGATTTCGATCTGGACGCGGCGGCGTTCCTTCTTGGCGCGAGCGGCAAAGTCAACAGCGACGACGATTTTGTTTTCTACAACAACCTTAAGCACGTCAGCGGTTCCGTTGAGCACATGGGCGACAACCTTACCGGCGCGGGCGAGGGCGACGACGAAGAAATTAAAATCGACCTTGAAAAAGTTCCGGCGAATGTCGAAAAGATTGACTTCACGGTTACGATTTACGACGCCGACGCGCGCAGTCAGACTTTCGGGCAGGTTGAAAACGCCTATATTCGCGTAGTCAACGCCGAGACGAACGAAGAACTTGTGCGCTTCGATTTGGGCGAAGATTTCTCTGTGGAAACGGCGGTTGTCGTCGGGGAAATTTACCGCAACAAGGGCGAATGGAAGTTCAACGCGATTGGCTCCGGCTTCAGCGGCGGCTTAGCGGCGCTCGGCAGAAACTACGGCGTCAACGTGTAATTTTTCTCGTTCACTTGCACTTTTATTTTTTGACCGAACGATTTTTTTCGTCCGGTTTTATTTTTGTCAGAGAGGAAGTGTACCGTGCGGTTGGCTTTGCCGTACAGATTTGAATGAACATTACGAAGGGTGTCAGAAACAAGCTGTTCCTGCTGCTGCTAATCATGGGCGCGCTGCCATTCATAATCGTAACGGTCGTGGCAACGTCAAACATGTCGACGCAGCTGGAAGAGAGCGCGGAGCGGGACGGGCGGCTGAGAAATTCCCTTGTTTCTGAGCACGTGACGGAGCTATTTGAAAAAAATTTCAACATACTGCACGAACTGGCGCTGAACCCGATAATCGCGCAATACCTGAACTCACCGTCGACGGCGGACTACCGCGCGACGATAAACCTTTTGCACGACACAAATACAATTCTGCGCGACAAAAATATGGCGGCACTGACTGCAGTGGACGCAAATCAGCTGATTCGTACGGACGGCTCGAAGCTCGTTAGTTTGAGCGGGCGCAAACATTTTTATGAGGCGATGCGCGGGCGGGATTTCATTTCGGATATAATCATCAGCCGCTCAACCGGAAAATGTATCGTCGTCGTCGAAGTTCCGGTAAAGGACAGGCTGAACAGGCCAATCGGAATGGTTCAGCGGAATTTGGATTTAGTCAACCTGCAAAATTTCATAAAGGAGCAGGACACGGACGAAATTTCCGTGATAGTCATGGACAGGGAAGGCAAGACTATCGTGCACTCGGACAGGGCGCTGAATTTTGAATTTGAACACAGCATTGACGGGCGGTACAAATATATCGCGGACAGAATGGTTGATAAAGTCGGCACATTCCGCGCGCGCGTCGACGGCGAAGATTCGCTGGTGAGTTATTCGCGCAACTGGATAACGGACTGGGCAATTGTCACGGTGCAGCCGTACCGTTTCATTATGGAAAGAGTTCACGAAAGATTTCTTGAAGCGCTGATTATTGGGCTGTGCATGTTGACGATTGTGGTAGCGACGGCCCACATTATGGCGGTGCGGGCGACCAGACCAATAATTGAAATTACCAACACGGCGGATGATATTGTTCGCGGAAGCAAAAATGTCGAGCAGCTTGAAATTGATTCCGACGACGAGCTTGGCAAAATGGCGGCGGCGTTCAATAAAATTCGGTCTTCGCGCGACGCCTATCGCCTTGAATCTGAACTCGATAAGCTCACCAAACTTTACAACAAATCCACGACGGAAAATATCGGCAAGATGAAACTGAAGGCCTTCCGCGAGCAGCAGCCAAACGAAACGATTATGGCGCTCTACGTGATTGATTTGGACCACTTCAAAGACGCGAACGACACTTACGGGCACCAGTTCGGCGACAGAGTGCTCATGGAATTTTCCAGGAATCTGCGTAAAAAATTCCGCCCGAACGACTGCATTGGCAGATTCGGCGGCGATGAGTTCGTGGTTATCATTGACAATTTGCCCGGCATGGAAATTGTGACGCGTAAGGCGCGCGAGATTAAACAAGTCGCCAGCGGGCTGGAAATTGACGGCAAAAACGCTGGAATTACTGCCAGCGTCGGCGTCGCGATTATCCCGCAGGACGGCACGGATTACGATATTGTTTTCAAAGCGGCGGATAGAGCGCTTTACCACGTCAAGCAGAACGGGCGAAACGGCTTTTACTACGACGGCGCGGAGGCTATTGGCTGAGAATAATTTTGCTGCCGACTTCCAGACCGAAATTTTCAGCGGCGCCGGCGTTAAGCTCAATCACCGCGTGAGCGCCGAAGCAGGCTGAAATTCCGAGCCACGGCCGCAAGTTCCTCACGATTTTTTTTATCACGAAATTTTTGTCGACGTACACCGCGTCAATCGAAAACCGCATAAAAAGCATATGAATACTGTTGCACGGCAGAATTAAAAGTCCCTGTCCCTGCGGCAGTTTTTTTCTGCCCATGAGACCCAGCAGCCGCGCGAAAAATCCGTCCGCAATTTCCAGCTGCAAAAAATTTCTCCCGCGCGAGTTTTCTATTTCGCATTTCCTGAGCATTTTGCTAAGCCGCCGCCTCCATTTCCAGCCTACAGTTGACAAAATATTTTACAGGTTTTAAAATTGCCTCCAACGATATTAACAGAAACAATTCTTGAAAGTCAACTGAAAAGTTTTTTGGAAAGGAATTGAAAATTGCTTTCGCGATTTTTTGATTGGCTGAGCAAGTTGACTCCGCGTCAGCTGATGATGATAGCGGCGTTGCTGGCAGCGATAGTTTTTTTGGGTTTATTTTTTACGCTGTCAATGATTTCAAAAAACGCCGCGCCGCCTCCCGTTGAGCCGATAGATAAGCCGCCGCCGCAGGAAGTCAAAATCCAAACACGAAACGTCGTTGTAGCGAAAAGGAACATCGATCCGCGAATGATGCTCACAGAAGAAATGCTGGAGCTCAGGGAATTTCCCGAAGACACAATCCCTTCCGACGCAGTAACCGAAATTGAAAGCGTCGTGAACAAGCCGGCGCGCGCGAAAATTTTCAAGGGCGATATGCTGACCTCGCAGAAAATTTTCAACGACCCTTCGCAGGCTGGTTTTGTGTACACAATTCCGCCGGATTGCCGCGCAGTTTCCGTCGGCATTAACGACGTGACTGGCGTTTCGGGTTTCGCCAAGCCTGGCGATTATGTTGACGTGATTTTGGTCGAAAAGCAGGATACCCGCGCGACCAGCACGATTATCCTTGAAAACGTCCTCCTGCTCAGCATTAACCAGAACATGGGAATTTACGAAGACCCCAAAAACAGCGACGAAAATGTTAATCACGATACGATTGCGATTAACAATCCCGCGCTGGCGACGCTCGCGCTGAGGGCTGACGAAGTTTTGAAACTCGTTTCTGCTTCAAAGCTCGGCGAAATTTATCTCATGCTCCGCCCGCTGGGCGCCTGGAACGATTATTCTTACGGCGCGGAATATACTTTCGAGTCGGTTAAAGCCACGCCCGAAGAAGAACCTCCGTCCAAAATCGAAATTATTTACGGCAACGAATGATTAGACAAAAAGCGAGAATCTGCAATGAAAAGACTGGATTTATTTTTGGTTATCGGCGCGATTCTTATAGCGCTGAGTTCCGTTTGTTTCGCGGCGGCTGAAACGATTAACCTCAATTTCAATTCGTCGCATTACGTCAGCCTTCCACGAACTATCACGCGAATTTACATAGGCAACGGCAATATC
>CAJOGX010000020.1 GCA_905234175.1 uncultured Selenomonadaceae bacterium
ATGCACTGTTCAATTTTCAAGGAGCCCACTGAATTGATTCAGCCTGCGTATAATACTACCCTTAATCGATTTTGTCAACCCCCTCCAAAAAAATTTTTTTAATTTCGGGGCTTGCATTTTTCAGAAAGACCTGCTATAATTGCCAGCGTTTACGGGATGTAGCACAGTTTGGTAGCGCGCATCGTTCGGGACGATGAGGTCGCAGGTTCAAATCCTGTCATCCCGATTAAATTTTTGAAGCCCTTCCGCAGCGAGGGGCTTTTTCAGTTCCGCAAATTTAACATTCGCATTGAGTTCAGCGCGACCAGAACCGCCGTCGCAACGACGCCAGCGCCTGCAAATTCTACACCGAATGGGAACGGCGCTTCGTCCAAAAGCATCGTCAGCGCCGCACCCACCAACGCCAGCCACGCCAGCACCGAGACCCAGCGATTTATTTTTATCAGTTTCGCCGCGTACAGCGCAATTTCCCGCAGCGTGAAAAATTTGTCCGCCGCCGCCATTTTGAAATCTACTTCGTCCCCGCCGTCGTATTTATTTTCTTCCTCCGCAAACTCGTCCCTTAAAAATATCGACACGTCGCCCGCAAAAAGCGCCGGCATGTCCCGTATCCCGCTGCCCAGCGCCGCCACGACCTGCTTTTTCGCACGCAAAATTTGCACTTCCCGCGCCTTGTCATCCGGCTGAAGTTCCGACCGCAGCACGTCCACGCTGAATTTCTGCGCCAAATTTTTCGCAGTCAGCTCGTTCGTCGCCGTCAAAACCGCCGTCTCCAAATCGTCACGCTTCAATATCGAGTAAAAACTTTTCGCCTCCGGCTTCACTTCGTCCTTCAGCGCGATTATTCCGCGCGAAACGTTGCCAATGCTCACCACCAGCGGCGTCTTGCCTTCCTCCGCCAGCTTTTCGATTTTATTATATAATAACCCGCTCACCGAGACGCCACGTTCCCGCAGCCAGTCCGCCACGCCGACTCTAACCGGCACGTCGTTTATCACCGCCTCGACGCCCTTGCACGGAATTTCGCTGAACGCCGCCACGCGCTGTATTTTCAGCCGCCGCACCAGCGCCTCTTTGTAAATCGCCCGCCCAAGTTCGTGCGTCGCGTCCTGCTCCACCGACGCCGCGTAGCTCAACAACATTAAATCCGTGCCGCCTTCGGGTATCACGTCCGTCACCGAAAATTTCCCCGTCGTCACAAATTCGTTGAGCGGCGTTACCACCGTGTTCACTTCGTTCAAAATCTGTATTGCGCCGGAATTTTTTACTTCGATTCCCGCAGATTTCAAAACCCGCTTCGTGAACTGTATCACTAAAAATCTCGACAACCACAGGCAAATCGGCGTTGACGCGACGAAAACCGTCAGCCCAATCGCTATCGCCGCTTCATCGCCGCGCAGAAAAAACGTGTGCACCGTTACTATGCTCGTTGCCAGAACTTCGAGTAGGAAAAAAATTTTTACCATTGGCTAAATCACCTGTCTGAAAAAAATTCTTCGTGCAATTATACCAACGAAAATTTCTGTTGACAACCGCGCCGCTTTTGTTTATAATTCTACAAGATTAATCCTCGGTAGCTCAGTAGGTAGAGCACCTGACTGTTAATCAGGGAGTCACTGGTTCGAGTCCAGTTCGGGGAGCTGAATTTTTAAAGGCTGTGTTCGTGCGCAGCCTTTTTTGCGTGGTGATTTTATGATTGACGCTCGAATCAGCGCGATAATTAATTTCGTGCCGGAAAAAAGCCGCGTCGCTGACATTGGCGCCGACCACGGCTATCTTTCTATTGAACTCGCTAGGAGCGGTCGCGCAAGTTTCGTCGTGGCAAGCGATAAAAATTCCGGCCCTTTGGACGCCGCTAAAAAAAATATCGCCGCTGCCGGTCTCGAAAATGTCATCGAAATTCGGCTCGGCGAAGGTCTGAAGGTCCTGCGCGAAGGCGAAGTCGACACGATTTGCATTGCCGGTATGGGCGGCGCTTTAATCGTCGAAATTCTTGCTGCCGCGCCCGAAATTCTCGCAACCGCTGAAAATCTTATCCTTCAGCCTATGAACGCTGCCGAAAAAGTTCGCGCGTGGCTCAGCGCTAACAGCTGGTTTTGCGAAACCGCGCTCGCTGAAGCCGGCGGTATCATCTACGAAATTCTCAGCGCTAAGAAAGTTCCAGCTGATTCGGTACAAAGTCCGTCGCCTCTTTTGGAAAAGTTCACCGCGCGAAAAATTTCAAAGCTCGAAAAAGTTTTAGCGGAAATGTCGAAAAGCCCAGCGGCAGTTCAAACGCCGAAATTCGCGCAACTTCAGGCAGAACTCTCACGGCTGAAAAATTCGCTGAAACAGCAGTAAAACGCCAGAACGCCGCCGCCGACGCTGATTTGAACTTCGGGACTCTCGACGCGGTTGCTGACGGCGCTGGGAAAATTCTGCGCGAGCGTTGCGTTTTCAAGTTCCCAGTGCACATTCTTAATCGTGACGCCGCGACAAATTTCGCTCATCGGAAGGAGTGACAGCGCGACGGGCTTTTGAAAAAAGTTGACGCTGAAACTTTCGCCGCCTTTGACGTAGAAAATAATTTCGCGCTTGTCCGCCAGAAAAATTTTCGCTGGGAAATGCGCGCAGGTAAAAATTGTGCTGAAAGCGTGGTCGAGCCTGCCGCCAAACGCACCGGTGATAATCGCGGCAGAATTTTTTTCAGCAAACTTCAAAGCCAGCTGCGTGTCCGTCAAATCCTTATCGACAGGGTGCCGCTCAACGGGAATCTTTTTGCTTAGCGCCCAGTCAACGGCGGAACTCTCGGCGCTGTCGAAGTCGCCAATCAGCATTTCCGGCAGAATGTTCAGCGCGCGGCAAAGCTCAATTCCTCTGTCGACGGCAAAAATTTTCCTGCCCTGCGCGACTTTTTTAAACCAGTCAGAATTTGGAACGCGTCCGCCGGCGATAAATAAAATTTCACGGCTTGGAGTGGGCTGAATTTCGCATTGCGGCAAGTTCAAAGTTTTCACCTCGTTTACATTTTCGGCGGGATTGGCTATAATTGCGCTGGAAAAATTTGCGGGAGGGATTCGTTGGACGATTATACCTGGAACAAGAAAATTCGCGCGCGGCGGCGGCGCAGGAAAATCGAACGCGTGCTTGTACTCGGCTGGCTTGCACTTGCGCTGAGCTGCGTGATTTGGTACTACACCAGCTACACGAAGACGCCCAGCTACGCCGTGAACGAACTGCTTGCGGCGGTTGAGGCGGCGGACGTTGCAGATTTTAACCGGCGCGTCGATTTGATGGCGGTTACCACGCGCGCCTACGACGATTTGACCGGCGACCTTTTCAAGTACGACACGCAAATTTCTGCGAGTGACCGCCAGCTTTTTGAAAATTTCTACGTGCTGATTCGCCCGCAAATGTGCCAGGGCGCCGTCAAAGTTATAAACACGCGCGTCGCCAGCGGCAAGTGGACGCTGCCCGAAGAAATTCTGAAAGGCCGCCAGCTCGGTATCGATTACGATTTACTTTTGGAACGCAGTCTGATTTGCCACACGACGATTGCCGGCGTCAAAAATATCGAGCACCTCGGCGACAGTGCCGTCGCTGAAATTGACGTCGTGGAAGATTTTTCACAGACGCCCTTCACGCTCAAAGTTACGCTGGAAAATTTCGGCGGGATAAGCTGGCAGGTCGGCAGCCGCACATTTGAACTTTTCGGCGAAACTTTGAAATTCCCTGGCCTGAGCTTCACGCTCGACGATAACGGCTGGAAAATCGTCAGCGTCGACAATTACAAGGAATATCTCGAAACGATTTCGCCGATTCTGCAGCGCGATTTGGACAGGTACCTCGACGCCACCGCCGAAATTGTCTACCGCTACAACGAAATTTTACGCGACGAGCAGAATGAATTTATCGTCCTGCAAAGGGCGGGCGACGACGCGCAGGTTGTGGCTTTCATAAACGAAAAAATAATTCCGACGCTGGAGGAGCGGCAGCGCGAACTGAACATGGTGCAAATTCCGAACGGCGCGCGGTATCTGGCGAATTTACGTTATCAGTCGACGGAAACGACAATCCGAGCGTGGCAGTTCTACGCGCAGGGCGTTGCGAAAAATAATTCCGTGGCGTTCGAGACGGCGGAGAGCGTCCACAAACAGGAACTGATACTCGACCAGCGAATCGACGAACTCATACGAAACGCGGCAGTCGCGCGGAATTTGCCGGAACTGCCATAAACAATGTTACGCATACGAAAACATTTGCAATGAAAAGTGGCCGCCCACGGACGGGCGGCCTGTGAGCGTCGGTCACGTGATGTGACCGCAGCGAACGAGCTTTCTTTGCTACTTTCTTTGGCGGCACAAAGAAAGTAGATTTCCTTTTCATAATCTCCGCTGCTGTCCGTCGAACATAATCTGCGTGATTTGCGCGGCGTGAACCGGATCCATTTTAGCGAGAACCTGCCCCGCGTTGCTTTCGTCCATGCGCTGGAGAATGAGCGCGACGGTATCGATATTGACGCTGTCGAGCGCTTTGGCGGCTTCCTCAGGGCTCATGTTATCGTAAATCCGCGCGAGTTTTGTGATACGCTTTTTCTCGGCGGCCTCACGCTCAGCGATTTGCGCTTCGAGTTCCTTGCGGGAAATTTTAACTTCGCGGGATTTTTTCGGCTCAGGCGCTGGGGCTGGCGACTTGACTTCAGCGACGGCTGTCGGCGCAGTTACAGGTTCTGGTTCAGTCTCCGGCTCCGGCTCAGGTTCCGGCCACACCACGCCCACCGGCACTAAAAAATATTCAAACGGCTGATTCGCGCCGACGAGCGGCAGTTTGTAGAGACCGACTTTCTGATTCAGCCACTCAACTTTTTCGTCGACCTGCGAGCGCTGAACAACGTCGAAGTGCACGCACGCCGCCAGTGCGCCGACCGCCACTAAGATTAACACCAGCAGCACCAGGAAAAATTTTAAAATGCGCCGGAAAATACTTTTTTTCTTAGCCATGAAATTTCCTCCTAGTTCGCGTAAATATCCATGACGCGACCAACGTAATTTTGCGTTTCGGCGTAGGGGGGCACGCCGCCATATTGCTGAACCGCGCCAGGACCGGCGTTGTACGCGGCGATAGTTTGCGTCAGGCTGCCGTTGAATTTGTCAAGGAGCTGGCGAAGGTAGCGCGCGCCGCCATAAATATTTTCGCGCTCATCGTACGGGTTGACGCCGAGACTTTCCGCAGTTTCCGGCATAAGCTGCATGACACCGACCGCTCCGACCTGCGAAATTGCGTTTTGGTTGATACCAGATTCAGCGGTTGCGATTGCCTTGACCAAGTTTGAATCGACGCCGAATTTCCGCGCCGCCGCCTCGATAATCCCTTCGGTGCTTTCTTTAGGAAAATTCTCAGCGAAATTCTCAACGGGAACTTCAGTCTGAAAATCTTCCGGCGCGTCAGAAACTTTCGCGGCGTCAACCGTCGGCTGATTTTCCAAAACTTTCACGGCGTCAGTGTCAACGCTCTGAATTTTCTCAGCCTGCCGCGCGATTTCCCGTTCGAGCGTCGCCTGAAAGTCCCCGCCAATTTTAAAATTTTTCTCGATTGACGCAATTCGCTGCTGAATTTCGTAGACGCGCGCAACAGAAGAAATTTTTCCGATTGCTGGTAAATTTATCATTTAAGGTCTCCTTTCTAATTTTGCCGTGCGTGGAGCTGCAAGCCGACTTCGTCCAGAAATTTCTGCTCCTCCGCTAAAATTTCCTCGTTGTACTCGCGCAGGCGCTTTTCCCTGAGCTGCTCAATGCTTTTCAGATACGTCATAATTTCCATGAGCGCCTTGAGTTTCTGCTGCTTCTCCTGCATTGTTTTCAAAATCAGCTGCTGCTGCTGCTCAATCTGCTCGCGCTTCCAGTTGAAAAAATTATTATAAGTCATGACCGTGTTAATCGTCACGGTTTTGCCGACGCCCGTCAGCTCTGAATATTCCTGCTGCCCCGCCTGCAGTTCCTGCAAAAATTTCTGCAACTGCTCGCGGTGCCCTTCCAGCCTGCGCGAAACTTCCGCGAAAACCATTTCCGCATCGTCACGTTTGCGCCGCGTGACCTTCAACAATGTTTCGAGTTGAAATTTAAATTTCTTCATGACGCTTAAATTTTGCCGGCAATGGCGATAAGTTTTTTCTTCGTGTCTTCGTAGTTGTCGACCTCAAAAATTCCCTGGCAGAGAAACTGATTAATCGCGTCGATTTTGGCAATGGCGGCGTCAATTCGCTTGCTGGAGCCCTTGACGTAAGCGCCAATGTGAATCAAATCTTCGGCGTCGCGGTAAGTCGCCATTAAAGCGCGCATATTCTGAGCCGCCTGCAGATGTTCCGGCGAAACAACTTCATTCATGACGCGGCTGACACTTCCCAGCACGTCAATTGCCGGAAAATGATTCTGCGCGGCGATGTTCCTGTCCAAAACTATGTGCCCGTCCAAAATCGAGCGCACGGCGTCAGCGATTGGCTCATTCATATCGTCGCCGTCAACCAGCACGGTGTAAATTCCCGTGATTGAGCCGCTGTTACTCGTACCGGCGCGCTCCAGAAGTTTCGGCAGCAGTGCGAAGACCGACGGCGTGTAACCGCGCGTTGCTGGCGGCTCGCCAATCGTCAGACCAACTTCGCGCTGAGCCATTGCAAAACGCGTCACCGAATCCATCATCAAAATCACGCGGTGCCCGTTGTCGCGAAAGTATTCCGCTATCGCCGTGGCAGTCATTGCGCCCTTGATTCTGACAAGCGCCGGCTGATCCGAAGTCGCTACAACTACGACCGAGCGTTTCAGACCCGCTTCGCCCAAATCCCGCTCGATAAAATCACGAACTTCGCGGCCGCGTTCGCCAACCAGCGCGATAACGCTGATATCCGCCTCGGTGTTGCGCGCTATCATTGAAAGGAGCGTCGATTTGCCAACGCCAGAGCCCGCCATAATTCCAATGCGCTGCCCGTCGCCCAAAGTCATCAGCCCATCTATTGCGCGAACTCCAACGTAAAGCGATTCGGTAATTCGCGGCCTTTCCAAAGGCGGCGGAGGTGCGGCCTGCAACGGATATTCCAGCTTCGATTGAATTTCGCCCTTGCCGTCCATTGGGTTGCCGAGTCCGTCTAGTACGCGCCCCAAAAGTTCGTCGCCAACTTTTACCTGCAAAGTTTTCTGCGCCGCCAAAACTTCACAGCCTGGCCCCACGCCCTGCATGTCGCCGACCGGCATCAGCATTACTTTTCCTTCGCGAAAACCTACCGCCTCCGCCGGAATTGGCGCCAGCTCCGGATTTTTCGGGTAGACGTAGCAAAGTTCTCCCACGCTGACCGTCGGCCCCGCGCTCTCGATAACCAGCCCGACAACCTGCGTGACTTTCCCCGTCAGCTTGATTGTCTTGACTTCGTAAATCGCTTCCGTCAGCCGCGTTAAATCGATTGTGTTTTTTATGCTCATGGCAATCTCCAGTTTACAAAATTTAATCCTTCGACGCGCGGCAGATTCGCCCATTTCTGATTTTGATAAAGCTGAAGAAATTTCTGCATTTGCCGCGACGCACCAGCCACTTTGAATCCGCGCATAACTTCATAATAAACAAAGGGGCAAATCGCCAGCGGGATTCCGCTTTCAAAAGCACTTTTCATATTTTTTGTAACTTCCGCCTGCAGTTTTTCCAGCGTCGCCAGAATTTTTTCTTCGTTCGTCATAAAAAATTCCCCTACTCGTTGAGCACGCTCTGAATCGCGGTTTTCATGAGTTCGATTTGAGTGAGGAGCCGCGCGTCAACGCCGCCGTTTGGCGTTTCTATAACCACGTCGCCAGGCTTTAGAGTTTCGTCCGAGACAACTTCCAGAATCGCGGCGCCGTCTGTCAGCATGGATTGAAATTCGTTGCGCGCCATCAAAACCAAATCGTAGCTGTTCGGCTCGACGTGGATTTTAATTTCTTTCTGGTCACGAACGCGCTGAATTGCGTCGCGGACGACCGGCAGGACGACTTGCGGCACGTCAAGGAAATGCTGCGGCAGAATTTTTTCAATCGCCAGCATGACAACTTTGCAAACGTCGTCCTCCGCGCGAATGAAATATTCCGAAGTCTGTTCCTTAGCGTCCTGAATAGTTTTTTCCGCCTTAGCATTCGCCGCGTCAATAGTCTCCCTGAGTTCGTTGCGGACGGCCTCCTCGCTGTCAGCGCGCCCCTTCGTCGTGCCTTCGTCGTAGCCCTTTTCGTAGCCTTCCTCGTGCCCCTTAGCAAAGCCGTCGTCGTAGCCTTTCTCCTGCGCCTCAGCGAAGGCCTTGTTCGCATTTTCCTCGGAACTTTTTTTAGCGTCGGCGAGAATTTTATCGCATTCGTCCTGCGTCTGCTGCACCAAAAGTTTGCTCTGAAAATCCGCTTCCTTGAGTTTTTCGTCCGCGTCATGCGATTTCTGGTAAGCTTCCTCAAGCATTCGCTGCGCGTTTTCCTCGTCCTCGCGAATCTGCTCTTCCCGCGCGAATAATTCTTCGTCCGAAGGCGGCGGCGGCCCCTCCGGCTCGTCCGGCTCATCTTTTTTGACTACCGGCGCGTCTATCACGAACGGCTCAACGTATCCGGCGTACTTCAAAATTTTCGGTTCGCGCATAATTTCCACCTCGCTCAGCAAAATTTTTTCAAGTCTAACACAAATTTTTCACAAGTACAAGGATTTTGCCGGTTGAAATTTTCCGGCCGCTGTGGTAAAAAATAACGCGGTGATTGAAATGAAAATTATCGTGATTGGCGGCGGCCCCGCCGGTATGATGGCGGCGATTCGCGCGGCTGAAAACGGCGCTCGTGTCACGCTTTTCGAGAAAAATAACCGGCTCGGCCGCAAGCTCAGCATTACCGGAAAAGGGCGCTGCAACCTCACCAACGCCGCCGACGTCGCCGAAATTATAAAAAATCTCCCTGGCAACGGCAAATTTCTCAACAGCGCGCTGCACAGTTTCACGACTGCCGACACAATTAATTTTTTTGAAAATCTCGGTCTGGCTACGAAACTCGAACGCGGCAACCGCATTTTCCCAGCCAGTGACTCCGCCCACGAAGTTATTGACGTGCTCACGAAAAAACTCGCCGCGCTGAAAGTCGACGTGAGACTAAATTCGCGCGTGGAAAATATTATCGCTGACGCAAAAAAAATTCGCGGCGTCGAAGTCGGCGGGAAACTTTTTGACGCGGACGCGGTAGTTTTAGCGACGGGCGGCGCGTCTTATCCGGCAACCGGCTCGACCGGCGACGGCTTTAAATTCGCGCGGCAGCTCGGTCATACCGTGACGGAAATTTTACCGGCGCTCGTACCGCTCGAAGTCGAAGAAGAGTTCGCGAAGGAACTGCAGGGACTGGCGCTGAAAAACGTGCGAGTAACTTTGCTGGCGGACGGAAAACGCGCAGCGGAAATTTTCGGCGAAATGCTGTTCACTCACTTCGGCGTTTCGGGACCAATAATTTTGACGCTGAGTCGACAGGTCGCGCAGTTGCTGGCTGAAAAAATTTCCGTGGAACTGCTGATAAATTTAAAACCAGCGCTGACGCCTGAACAGCTCGACGAAAGACTCCTGCGCGATTTTGAAAAGTTCAAGCGCAAAACAATTTCCAACGCGCTGGTTGAACTCCTGCCGCACGCGCTGATTCCCGTCGTGACAGATTTGGCGTTTTTGGACGAAAATAAAAAAATCGACGCCGTAACAAAAGACGAACGTCGACGTTTGCTGGAAATATTGCGCGCCCTGCCGCTGACCGTAACCGCAACCCGCCCGCTCGAGGAGGCTATCGTCACCGCCGGCGGAATTTCCGTGAAGGAGATTGAGCCGAAAACTATGGCGTCAAAAATTGTCAGCGGACTTTTTATCGCTGGCGAAGTGGCGGACGTTGACGGCTACACCGGCGGTTTCAACCTGCAGGCTGCCTGGGCGATGGGCAACGCCGCCGGAACTTTCGCCGCACTTGAAAATTAATCTAAATCCTCAAACATGCCGCGCTTGGAAATGTACTGAATGTATTCCCGCGCGCATTCGTAATACTGCATTGCCGAGGCGCGAAGAGCTTCAATTTCGTCGTCGCGAATCGCGCGCATAATCTTCGCAGGGTTCCCGAAAACCAGACAGTTATCGGGAATTTTTTTGTACTGCGTCAGCAAAGTTCCCGCGCCAATAATGCAGTTCTCGCCAATTTCTGAATAGCCAAGGACAATCGAGCCCATGCCAATCAGCGTGTTGTCGCCAATCATTCGGCAGTGAACAAGCGCGTTGTGCCCAATCGTGACGTAGTTGCCAATTTCCGTCGGCACGTCGCCCATAACGTGAACTGTCGCGTTGTCCTGAATGTTCGTGAAGGCGCCAATCGTGACGGGCTGGAAATCTCCGCGAACCGCCGCGCCAAACCAGATGCTCGAACCCGTCGCAATTTTCACGTCGCCGACGATTGAGCAGTTCGGCGCCACAAAAACATTCTCGGCGATTTTCGGCTTCTTGCCCTTGTAAGACAGAACGTTATTCAGCATTTCAAAACCTCCTCCAAAAATTTAACTCAAACTATCCCTCAGCGCCACAAAGCGGCGAATGCGCTCCTCCTCAATCCATTTGCCAATTTCCGCGCCTTTAAGTTCGGCCGGCGCGCTTTTACCAGTGACTTTCAAAAGCTCAGCGAGAATTTTTTCAGCATTCTCAAGGTAGTTCGGAAGGCCGTGATGATCCGCGCGAATCACGTCGTTGAAATCCGCCACGGAAATTTTGGACTTGTAAATTTTAATCAGCAGGTCGACGATTTTTCCGGCGCTCGTCAAAACGGGGGCGCGCATATGTTCCTTTATAACGAAAGCCGCAACTTTTTTCCAGTCGCCAGGAAGTTTAATTCTCTCGCTCATTTCGTCGAGGACTTTCAGGCCGCGCTTATCGTGTTCGTAGTGGTGCGGGAGCATTTCCGGCGGCGTCGTTCCTTTGCCCAAATCGTGAGCCAGCGCCGCGAATCGTATTATCGGTTTTGAATTTATCTGCGCAACTTCGTCAACGATTTTCAGCGTGTGTTTGTACGCGTCGCCTTCGGGGTGAAACTCTGCCGGCTGAATTTTTCCGCGCAGGTTTGCTATTTCCGGAAAAATAACTTCCAGCAAGCCCGCCCGCTCCAGATTCATGAAAAAAATCGACGGCGTTTCCGTTTTCAGCGCGTTTTCCAGCTCGGCGAAAATTCTCTCGCCAGGCTCCTGCGCCAGCTCGAACGCACACAAATTCATCGCCGCTAAAGTTTCCGCCGTGATTTCAAATCCGAACTGTGCCGACTGCCGCGCCGCCCGCAACGCCCTGACTGGGTCGTCCACGAAATGTTCCGAGGTCGCGCGGATTTTTTTATCTGCAACGTCCGAGCGCCCGCCGAACGGGTCTATAACTTTGCCGCTCAAAATTTCCAGCGCCATTGCGTTCATCGTCGTATCGCGCCGGTACAAATCCTGCTCAATCGTCACGCTCTTATCGAAATTCACCTTGAAGCCGTGGTAACCGCTGCCCGATTTTTTTTCCGTGCGAGCCAGCGCCACTTCGCTAACCCTGCCGCCAATCTCCAGCATGTAAACAGGAAAACTTTTGCCGACTTTGAACGCCGTGGGAAATTTTTCAGCGAAACTTTTTTCGTCGACGCCCGTCAGACAATAATCCCTGTCGTGCGCCTCAACGCCGCGAAATTTGTCACGTACCGCTCCGCCGACAAGATACGCCGCCCCGCCAATCGCCGCAATTTTTTTCGCAAATTCAACCTCTGTCATTTAAGCCTTTCCATTACAATTTTTTCCAGCTGCTCAAGCCGCCGCTGCTGTTCCCTCGCCTGCTCCTCCAGCTCCTGAATTTTCGTCCCGACGTAGCTTATGTACCGCTCCAACGCCAGAATTTCCGTCTCCGCCACCGTGTACGCCTCTGAATCTTTTTCCGGCTCGAACAAAATTTCGTAAAGCCGCGCAAAAAATTTTTCGTCCTCCCGTATCGCCGCAATTCGCTCGTACTGACGCGGCGTCACGTGCTTTTTTAAATCCAACAGATAGCGCGGACTCGGATATATTTTCGACATCTCAGGAAAAATAAATTTATCGGACTTTCTTGGCTCAAGGAGCGTATTCATGAAATAAAGAAACTGCAATTTCGCGCTGTACAGCCAGAGAGAAAGAATTGGCGTGTGGCTTATCGATTCATAATCGACAGGATAAACTTTTCCGTCGTCGCAGTAAATGATATTGTGCGCGCCAACGTCGCCCTGATAATAGCCCTGCTGCTCGAAAAAAACCATCCACTCCAGCATTTGCCGAATAACGTCCCAGCGGTCAAATTCCTCGCCGTCGAAAATTTTTTCCCTCAAAGTAATTCCTTTTATCATATCACGAACGTGGATAATTCTCATGCCAGCATCGTCCTGCTCGGTAAGCGTAGTGTAAAGCGACGGCAAACCTTTCTGCCCGCCGAAGGTGTTCAAAAAATTTATTTCGCACTGAGAACGATCGTACTGCTCCTGATCAGTCACATCAAAAACCTTTACAAATTTGTCGCCGCAAAAATAGCAAATCGTTCGCGCGCTGTACGGGCTGATAAAAATTTCATCGATTTTCAGCAGGCCGAGATTTTCAAAGTAAGTGTATCTGTTGCTGGCGAAAAATCTTTCGTGGTAGGACAACGCCCGAACGAACGAAAAGCCCGTCAGAAATTCGCGGTAGTTCACTGGAAGACCGGCAACCAGATTTTCGCTGGCGAGCGCAAATTCAAAAATCCCCGTGTCAACTTTCTGCGCCAAATATGTGAGCAGCGCCTGAACTTTTGCAAAGCCGGAAAATTTTACGCACCAATGGAGCACGCTGAAAGCTAAAACTAAATCGTACTCGCCAGCTTTAACCGTCGGCAAAAAATTTTCAATCTGCGCCTGCACGAAATTAACTTTGAAGTCAGGATTTTCCTCCGCCAGCAGGTTGCAGAGCGCAATATTTTCTGCACTGAAATCTATACCTGTCACAATCCCGTCCCATTGGGCGGCGTTCAGGCTGAAAAAACCCTGAGCGCAGCCCAAATCTAAAACGCGCAGCGGGCGATTGAGTTCAGCGCTGAGCAGGTCGTAGATTTTTTTCACGTCAGCCAGCCGATCTTCGCAGTTTCTAGCCGGTTTGATTCCTTTAAGTTCGTAGCCAAAAATTGGTTGGTAAACTTCCGGCAACGCCTGTACCGCCGCCGTTATTTCTTCCAAGTGAGTCGACAAAGTCACCGCCCCTTCCTAAAGTTTAAACGCGGGAAAACTGGTCGCGGAGAATGACATCGTGACTGCCGCCCTCAACGATACTGGTCGCCGACACCAAAGTTATCTTAGCTTTTTCGCGCAGTTGAGCCAGATTCAGCGCGCCGCAGTTGCACATAGTCGAGCGAATTTTCGCCAGCGTCGAGCTAACGTTATCCTTGAGCGAACCGGCGTAAGGAACGTAGGAATCGACGCCTTCCTCGAACGAAAGTTTCTTATCGCCGCCCAAATCGTAGCGCTGCCAGTTGCGCGCGCGGTTGGAGCCTTCGCCCCAGTATTCCTTGTAATACGTGCCGTTGATTCTGATTTTGTCGGTGGGCGATTCGTCGAAGCGCGAAAAATATCTGCCCAACATGAGAAAATCGGCGCCCATAGCCAGCGCCAGCGTCATGTGATAATCGTGGACGATGCCGCCGTCGGAGCAGACGGGAATATAAACGCCGGTCTTCTTGAAATATTCGTCGCGCGCGTTGCAAACGTCGATAACCGCCGTCGCCTGTCCGCGCCCAATTCCTTTCGTTTCGCGCGTAATGCAAATTGAGCCGCCGCCAATTCCGACCTTGACGAAATCCGCGCCAGCCTCCGCCAGAAAGTTGAAGCCTTCCGAATCGACGACGTTGCCTGCACCTACTTTTACATCTGCGCCAAAATTTTCGTGGATATATTTGAGCGTGATTCTCTGCCACTCGCTGAAGCCTTCGGAAGAATCTATGCACAGCACATCTGCACCGGCTTTTAAAAGCGCAGGAACTCTTTCAGCGTAGTCGCGCGTGTTGATACCGGCGCCGACAATGTACCGCTTTTTCTTGTCGATAAGTTCCAGCGGATTGGTCTTGTTGTCGGTGTAGTCCTTGCGGAAAACCATGTAGCGGAGCCGCTGATTTTTGTCTACGAGCGGCAGCATGTTAAGTTTGTTCTCCCAGATTAAATCGTTCGCCTGAGAAAGCGTGGTATTTTCCGCTGGCGCCCAGATTAATTTTTCAAACGGCGTCATAAAAGTCTGAGCCTGTTCCTCGCCAGTCATTCGCGTGATTCGGTAGTCGCGGCTGGTGATAATTCCCAAAAGTTTGCCGGTAGGTTTCCCGTCTTCGGTGATCGCCATCGTCGAATGACCGGTTTCAGCAAGCAGCGCGAGAATTTCTTTGAGCGTAGTCGTCGGCTTAACGTTGGAGTCGCTGGACACAAAGCCGGATTTGTAATTTTTGACGCGCTGAACCATCGCCGCCTGGTCTTTTATCGGCTGTGAACCGAAAATAAACGAGACGCCGCCTTCCTTCGCCAGCGCAATTGCCATTGTGTCGTTGGAAACCGACTGCATGATTGCTGAAGTCATTGGAATGTTGAGCGAGAGTTTCGGCGCCTCGCCCCGCGCGAATTTCACCAGCGGCGTCGATAAATTCACGTTTGCCGGTATGCACTCCGTCGACGAGTATCCTGGCACGAGCAGATATTCTCCGAATGTGTGTGACGGTTCTTTATAAAAAAATGCCAATGTAATTCCCCCTCTATGAAAGCCGACTCCTGAAATCTTCGTAGCCGAAATTTTTAATGAGTTCGAGTTCGCCGCTGAGCTTTTTCGCGTAAATCGCAGGAAGTTTCGCGCCGTTGAACGTGTTATTCTTAACCATCGTGTAAATCGCCATGTCGCGGAAAATAATTTCGTCGCCTTCGTGGAGCGGCTGGCTGAAACTGTATTCGCCAATCACGTCACCGGCAAGGCAGGTTGCACCGCCGAACCTGTAGTTAAATTTCAGTGCACCAACTTTTTCCGCGCCGACAATTTCCGACCGGTACGGCATTTCTAAAATGTCGGGCATGTGACAGGCAGCGCTGGCGTCGAGAATTGCATTTTGCACGCCGTTTCGCGCTGGCTGAATTTCTAAAACCCGCGCGACTAAAAATCCTGCGTCGAGCGCAACCGCTTCGCCTGGCTCCAAATAAATTTCCACGCCGTAAGTTTTCTGCAGCCGCCGGATAATTTTTTTCAGCCGCTCAACGTCGTAATCTTTCCGCGTGATGTGGTGCCCGCCGCCGAGATTCAGCCACTTCATCTGGTGAAGGTACGCGCCGAAATTTTTTTCTACGGCGTCAACGGTTTCTTCCAGCGCGTCAGAATTTTGTTCGCAGAGCGTATGAAAGTGCAACCCGTCCAGCTTTTCCAGCAAATCCCGTCGCGCAGATTTAAACTCGTCGACGCGAACGCCCAGCCGAGAATTTTCAGCGCAGGGGTCGTAAATTGCAACTTTCTGCGTCGAATGTTCGGGATTGATTCTGAGACCGGCGGATTTGACGTGCCGCGCGAATTTCTCAACCTGCGCGAAAGAATTGAAAATGACGTGGTCGCAGATTCTGGCAAGCTCGGAAATTTCCTCAGCCTTGTAAGCCGGAGCGTAAACGTGATTTTCGCCGCCGAAATATTCAGCCGCCAGCCGCGCCTCGTACAAGCCCGAAGCCGCCGTGCCAGCCAGATATTTTTTTATCAGCGGGTAAAAGTAGAACGCCGAGAAACATTTCTGCGCGAGCAAAATTTTCGCGCCGGTCGAGCGCTGAACTTCCGCCAGAATTTCAAGGTTGCGCGTCAAAAGTTTTTCATCGATAACGTAAGCCGGCGTTATCATTCGACAAGCTCCGGCGAGAAATTTTCCTGCCACGGCAAGCCGAATTTGTTCAGCGCGTCCATGAACGGGTCTGGGTCAAATTCTTCGACGTTGCGGACGCCCTTCAAATTCCATTCGCCGGTAATGAGCATCGCCGCGCCAATCATCGCCGGAACGCCGGTCGTGTAGGAAATCGCCTGCGAGCCGACTTCGCGGTAGCATTCCTGGTGGTCGCAGACGTTGTAGACGTAATAATTTTTCGGCTGATTATTTTTGACGCCGGTAATGACGCAGCCGATATTTGTTTTGCCGACGGTACGCGGACCGAGCGTGGCGGGGTCTGGCAACACGGCTTTCAGAAACTGCAGCGGTACAATTTTCTGCCCGTGGAAATTTATTGGCTCAATCGAAGTCATTCCGACGTTTTCAAGGCATTTCAAATGCGTCAGGTAACTTTGCCCGAACGTCATGAAAAATCTGATTCGCCGCACGCCAGGAATATTTTTCGCCAGCGACTCAATTTCCTCGTGGTAAAGAAGATACATGTCTTTGACGCCAACTTCCGCGAAATCATAGACGCGCTTAATTTCGAGCGGCGCGGTCTCAATCCAGTCGCCGTTTTCGTAATACTCGCCCTTTGCGGTGACTTCGCGAATGTTAATTTCGGGGTTGAAATTCGTGGCGAAGGGGTAGCCGTGGTCTCCGCCGTTGCAGTCGAGAATATCAATCGTCTCGATTTTGTCGAAGTGGTGCTTGAGCGCGTACGCCGTGAAAATTCCCGTGACGCCAGGGTCGAAGCCGCAGCCGAGTAGCGCGGTTATGCCAGCGCGTTTGAAATCTTCGTCCAGCGCCCATTGGTGCTTGTACTCAAAATACGCCGTGTCCTCCGGCTCGTAGTTCGCAGTGTCGAGGTAGTTCGTCTTCGTGCGGAGGCAGGCTTCCATAATTTTCAGGTCGTGGTACGGCAGCGCGAGATTTACAACCACGTCGGGATTGAAAATTTCGATGAGATTAACCAGCGCGTCCACGTCATTCGCGTCGATTTTGGCGGTAGAAATGCGCGTGGAACTTTTGCCGTCAAGCTTAGCTTTGAGCTCGTTGCAGCGGTCGATATTGCGGCTGGCTATGCAAAGTTCGTCAAAAATCGCGCTGTTCTGAACGCATTTGTGAATAGCAACGCTCCCGACGCCGCCGCAGCCAATGATTAATGCCTTGCCCAATTTTTCGCCCTCCCATATTTTGATTTTGCGCAAATTTTAATTAAAGCTCAAATCAAAGTCAAGGCGCATAATTTTCTGTCCGCCAGCCGCCAGCATTTTTTCCGCGAAACTTTCACCGTCGAGTGTTTCAGTGCTGTCGCGCAGGATTTTTTTACCGTCAGCCGAGGCGATAACCGCGCGCGCAGAAATTTTTTCAGCGTCAGCCTCAGCGAAAACGCCGACAGGAATCTGACAGCCGCCGCCGATTTTTTTTAGAAAGTCCCGCTCGAACTTAACTGCCGCGAAAGTTTTTCCATCGTGGAGAATTTGAACGGCGTCACGAATTTCAGAATCGCCCGCACGAATTTCTACAGCCAGCGCGCCCTGACCGGCAGCCGGAATTATTTCGGTGAGAATTTTTCTAATGCGGGCGCCGTAGCCCAGACGTTCAAGCCCAGCCGCCGCCAGAATCACCGCATCGAAGTTACCGGCGTCAAGTTTTTTCAAGCGAGTGTCAACGTTGCCGCGCAGGTTTTCAATTTTCAAATCCGGTCGCAAATTCAGAATCTGAGCTGCGCGACGAAGGCTTGAAGTACCAACCACGCCGCCGCTCGGAATTTCCTCCAGCGAACTGAATTTGTTGCTGACGAACGCGTCGAAGGGATTTTCGCGCTGGGTTACCGCCGCAATTTCAAAACCGGCAGGCAGTTCACTCGGCACGTCCTTCAGGCTGTGTACCGCCAGATCTATTTTACCGACAGCCAGCGCGACTTCAATTTCCTTCGTGAAAAGTCCCTTGCCGCCAATTTTCGCCAGCGGCGCGTCCAGAATTTTATCGCCGGTCGTCTGGATTTTGACAATCTCCACGGGAAAATTTTCGCTGAGTTTCTGCGCGACAAAATTTGCCTGCCAGAGCGCCAGCCGACTCGCTCGCGTTCCAATTTTAATTTTTTCCATTGGCAACCAGTTCCTTCGCAAGTTTGACAGCCGCCACGCCGTCTTTGGCGTAAGCGTCCGCGCCAGCCGCGTCAGCGTATTCCTGCGTGAGCGCCGCGCCACCAACCATGACTTTCGCGCCGCAGCCCGCCGCCTTCAAATCCGCGATAACCTTATCAATCTGCACCATCGTCGTCGTCATGAGCGCGCAAAGCCCGACAATATCCGCGTCATGCTCAAGCGCCGCGCGAACAATTTCCGCAGAGTCCACGTCCTTGCCGAGGTCAATCAGCTTGAAGCCGCTGTTCGCCAGAAGCGCGCCGGTGATATTTTTGCCGAGGTCGTGCACGTCGCCCTTGACGGTTGCGATAACGAAAGTGCCGTTGGTCGCGGTGTCGGCGGCGGGCAGAATTTCCCTGAGCTTGTTGAAGGCGGCGCGCATAGTTTCTGCGGAAAGCAAAACCTGCGGCAGGAAAATTTTCCCAGCGCCAAAATCTTCGCCAAGCTCGTTCATGGCGGCGGTCAACGCGCGTTCAGTGATTTCGTTCGCGCTGAATTTTTCGTCGAGAGCTTTGACAACCAGCGCGGGAATTTCGTCCTTAGCGCCGTCGATAACCGCCTCTTTGATTTGTGACAAAATGTTACCGAAAATTTTTTTCTCAGCGGGCGGCGCGGCAGTCTGAACAACGAGCTTGCTGAAATTCAAACCGTTGGCGTCGTGACCGAGGAGCGCAGCGCTGGCTTTGAGCGCGTTCGTCATATTTTCATCGTAAGGATTCATAATCGGCGCGTCGAGACCGGCGGCCAGACTCATCGCGAAAAATGTTGAGTTAATCAGCGGGCGGTTGGGAAGACCGAAAGAAATATTGCTGAGCCCCATCGTCGTCGGGTAGCCGAAAATTTCACGGTAGAGCTGGAGAGTTTTCAGAACTTCGAGGCAGGCGGTGGCGTCAGCGGAAATCGTCATAACAAGCGCGTCGAGCAGAAAATCTCCGTCGCGCAGACCAATTTTCTTAGCGACGGCGATAATTTTACCGGCGACTTCAACGCGTTCGGCGGCGGTTTTCGGGACGCCCTTATCAGTGAGCGGCAGAACTAAAATTGCGGCGCCGTATTTTTTAGCGAGCGGGAGAAATTTCGTAATGCGGTCGACTTCAAAACTGACGGAATTAATCAGCGCGCGGCCAGGATAAATTCGCAGGGCGGCTTCAAGGGCTTTTTCGTCGCTGGTGTCGATAGCGAGCGGCGCGTCAGTGATTTGGGAAATTTCGCGGACAGCCTGCGCCATCATTTTGGGCTGGTCGATACCGCCGACGCCCATGTTGACATCTAAAATCTGCGCGCCTGCCTTGACCTGATTCACCGCGTCTTTCTTGACGCCGAGCAGGGAGCCAGCGCGAATTTCGGCGGCGAGCTTTTTCCTGCCGGTGGGGTTGATTCTTTCGCCGATAAGGACGGTCGGGAGATTTTTATCAATGGCGACGGTTTGACTGCGGCTGGCGAGTTTGAGCGTGCTGGAAAATTTTCGCGCGGGCTTATCGAAGTTGAACTCCGACGCCTTGCCGGTAGCGCGTTCGATGGCGCTGAGGAGGTGCGAGGAAATGTCGCCGTATTTTTCTTCGAGATTTTTTTTAGTGACGGCGCGGGCGAGTTCACGAATGTGGTCGGGTGTGGTACCGCAGCAGCCGCCGAGGTAAGTTGCGCCGGCGTCGACGAGTTTTGGCGCCCAGCTCCCGAAAGTTTTGGCGTCCATTGGAAATTTGGTGACGCCGTTTTCGAGGTAGGGCATACCGGCGTTGGGCTGGACGCTGACGGGAACGCGGCAGTTTTCAGCGAGAATTTTCACGACGGGAACGAGCTGTTCGGGACCGAGTGAGCAGTTGACGCCGATAATCGAAGCGCCCATTGCATCGAGAATCACGGCGGCGGTTTGCGGGTCGGTGCCGGTAACCGTGCGGCCGTCTTCGCTGTAACTTAGCTGGCAGATAACCGGCAAATTGCAGGCGTCGTGAGCTGCCAAAAGAGCGGCGCGCATTTCCTGAATGTCAATGCAGGTTTCGATAATCAGAAAGTCGGCGCCGCCTTCCGCCAGAGCGCTTGCCTGTTCGTAAAAGTTTTTGTAGGCGTCCTCGAAGTCAAGCTCACCGAGCGGCGCGATAAATTTTCCAGTTGGTCCCATTGAGCCGGCGACTTTCGCGTTACCGGCGGCCTTAGCGATTTTCACGGCGGCAAGATTAATTTCGCGCGTCCGAGTTTCCAGACCGTAGTGAGCGAGCTTGAGGCTGCTGGCGCCGAAAGTGTTCGTCTCGATAATCGTTGCGCCGGCGTCGATATAGGCGCGGTGGATTTCCTGCACGACGGCGGGATTTTCCACGTTCATGAGTTCGGGGCAGGCGCCTGCCTTGAGCCCGCCGCGCTGGAGCATTGTGCCCATTGCGCCGTCAAATATTTCTATCATAAAAACGACCTCTTTGTAAATTTTTTGGTGTTTAATAAATTTATAAACAATTGCGATGGAATTAAAATGAACGATTACGCAAGAAAAATATTCGATACAATGTACAAGGGATATATGGTCGAAGGCGCGAAATTTTTGCGGCGAGTTTGACATTCCTGAATGTCCCTGCACTGCTACCGAGATACCTTTGGAACTGGTTTATTATGCTGACCCTAAAATACCTGTCAATTTCAACGGTTTTGTATACTTCTACAAGGACGACTATAAATTTGAAAGCATTTGGAAGTACCCAAAGGCGGCTCTTCAAAAACTTAAGCGCTTCGCTGGAATTATCACACCAGATTTTTCGACTTACAGAATGCGCGCTTTCGGCTATTGGCTCGGCAAACAGGGCTGTCAAGTTATAAACAACGTCCGCTGGGATAATCCGGATTCTTATAAGTATTGTTTCGACGGCATTCCACAAAATTCTATCGTCGCAGTAAGTACCGTCGGCTGTCTCAAAAATAAAAACGACCAGTGGCGCTTTGTTAAAGGTCTGGAAGTTATGGTTGGAAGGCTCAATCCAAGTCACATTTTAGTTTACGGCAAGGCAGGGCGAAATTTTTTCGACAAATACATTAAATACGGAATTCCCGTCACTTTTTATGACCAGCCGGATTTTCACACCTTTACTACCAAAAAAACTACAACCCTTATGAAAGCTGGGAAATTTGTACGAGCAAAGGGAAAAGCGGAGTCTTCAAAGGAACTAACGGCGATAAAACTTCTTCAGCTCCCGCTCAAAATCAACTTCCGGCTAATGATTCGCAGTTAAAGCATATTTTCAGAAATGCCAGTGGACATCTGCCAGATACGCCGGAAAATCGACGCGCGATAACGGAAGCTGCTAATAATCCCGCAAATTACGTGGGAGTTGATAAATACGGCAACAGCTGATACTCTAAGTTTGACGAATCTGACGGCTCGCAGATATGGGTGCAGACGCGCAATGGTGTGATTCAAAATGCCGGAAAGAACTTGACAGAAAAAACCTGGGATCCAGAAACAGGTTATTCCAGAAATCCCAAAAAGAACACAAACTGGAGGAAATGAAATGAAACGGAAATATTTATTTCTGGCAATGTACAGGGCAATGGATTGTTTGTATGACGAGCAGGAATCTCCTTCGGAAGAATTGCTGCAATTCGTCAGCGATGCAAATCCTTATATGTACGTCGAGCGTACAGCAGTTGACCCTGCAGTTCAGGAGGACTTCGATTCTTCAATGGCGCGGCAGAATATCGGCGCAGAAGTCGACGAGCAGATCGCCTACTACGCCGTGAAAAATTTCCTCGCCGAGCAAAATCCGCAGTTCGCTGAATTGTTCACGGAAATATCTCTCGCGGAATGGCAAAATCTCTGTGACCTTATCGCGGAAGAGGAGACTGAACAGAACGACAATGCTTGACTTAACCACGCCAATCATACCATACAAGGGCACGGGGATTTTCAATCTCGACGCCAGCTACGACGAAATTAAAGCTCTGCTGGCGGCTCAGGATATTTCTTACACCGAGAAAATCCTTCCGCCGACTGACCTTGACCCGCCGTGGACGATTATCATCATTGGCGGGAACTTCGAGCTTTTTTTCGCGAAAAACCGGCTGTTCAAAATCATTCTGGATGGAGAGTTCAAAGGCAGCCTGCCGAACGGAATAAACCTTGACACCACGATAGACGACGCGCAGGAAATTGATCTCACGCTGGAATTTGAGGACTGGGAGGAAGTTTACGAATCTGCCAACGGCTACTGGGTCGAGGACGATTTGATAACGCGGAAGTTGCGTTGGATTACCATTTTCATTCCGGCGCTTGAACGCGACGATTTTTTTGAATACAACTGGTAAATTATAACACAATGGTTTTATCTTGACAAACCGGATAAGGGGGGGTATAATTTAAAGAGATGCTTGAACTGGAGATGATTTTATGAGATTGCTTGTATCCAAGTTTTTATCGTTCGTGGCGCTTGCGGCGGTCTGCACGATGATTTTTTCAGCGACGGCGCAGGCAAATCCGTACATTGAGTTTCAAGCCCAGACTGTTCATCTTGACAACGAAGGCGAGGCGACGATTGAAGGCTACTTTGAGAACACCGGCGACACCGACGCCTATGTCAAGTGGGTTGAGTTCGACCTGACACTCACGGCGAGAAACGGGCAGCAAATGTGGGAAGACTTCGGCATTCGCCATTACACGGATGTTTTTGTTCCTGCCGGTGAAATGGTCTACTACGAATTTTCTATCGAGGACTACCAGATCCCCGAATATCACGGCAAGTTTCGTTCGAATTTTCAAAACGTGCGCACCTATTGGAGCACTGCTGCCGGTTGAGTAATCGACTAAAAAATCGAGGGAATCTCTAAATTTTGGAGGTTCCCTTTAATTTTTACCTAAAGAAGTTGCAAAGTAAATTCACTTGCCCGCACATAGTTCAACGGTCACTTCGTCCCGCTTGCCGCCGAAATATTTATCCAGCACCTTTTGAAAAATCGCGCAGGTCGGTTCAGCCAGCAGGAACAGCGTCATGGAAGATTTCAGCTTCACGGCGTCGACGTGGCTGCCCATAACAATTTCAGCGTTGCCGGTCGGTAAATCTAAAAGTGCCTGGCTGATTTCCTTCAGTCGACTGGCGAGAGTTTCGTCGGCAAGGTAAGCGCGGGCTTCGTCCAAATCAGCGATACCGTAAAATTTAGCGGTTGAACTCCTGCCGAGAGCTTTAAGCTGCGGGAAGATGTACCAAATCCAGTGCGAACGTTTGTGCCCAGCTTTAATTTCTCCCAGCGCGGTTTCGTAGTCGTCAGCCTGCGCGTCGAGGAATTTTGAAAAATCGTAAGCCATGTGCTTGCCTCCTGTACAAAAAAAGCCCCGCTTCAGAACTGAGGCAGGGCTTGAAATTTTTACAGCGATAAAATATTAGAGTTGCGGACCGGCGGGCACGAGAGCCTTACCGGCGGCGTTGTATTCGTATTTGTGGAAGTTCTTGATAAAGCGCGCGGCGAGATCCTGAGCCTTCTTATCCCATTCAGTCGGGTCTTTGTAAGTGTCGCGCGGGTCGAGAATTTCGGTAGCGACGCCTTCGAGCTGAGTAGGAACTTCGAGACCGAAAATCGGAATTTTTTTGGTAGGAGCGTTATTAATCGCGCCGCCGAGAATCGCGTCGATAATTCCGCGCGTGTCTTTAATGGAAATGCGTTTGCCGGAGCCGTTCCAGCCGGTGTTGACGAGGTAGGCTTTGGCGCCGGATTTTTCCATACGCTTGACGAGTTCTTCAGCGTACTTGGTGGGGTGGAGTTCGAGGAAGGCCTGACCGAAGCAGGCGCTGAAAGTCGGCGTGGGCTCAGTGATACCGCGTTCGGTACCGGCGAGCTTGGCGGTGAAGCCGCTCAGGAAATAATATTTGCACTGTTCGCTGGTGAGAATAGAAACGGGCGGGAGCACGCCGAAAGCGTCCGCGCTGAGGAAGATGACAGATTTAGCGGCGGGGCCGTGGCTGTCGGGGCGGACGATTTTTTTAATGTGGTAAATCGGGTAGCTGACGCGCGTGTTTTCGGTAACGGATTTGTCAGCGAAGTCGATTTTGCCGTCCTTGTCGACGGTGACGTTTTCCAAAAGGGCGTCGCGTGTGATAGCGCCGTAAATGTCGGGTTCGGCAACGGGGTCGAGGTTGATAACTTTCGCGTAGCAGCCGCCTTCAAAGTTGAAAACGCCGGAATCGTCCCAGCCGTGTTCGTCGTCGCCGATAAGCAGACGTTTCGGGTCGGTGGAAAGCGTGGTTTTGCCGGTGCCGCTGAGCCCGAAGAAAATCGCGGTATTCTCGCCGTTCATGTCGGTGTTGGCGGAGCAGTGCATCGCGGCGATACCTTTGAGCGGCAGGAAATAGTTCATCATGCTGAACATGCCCTTTTTCATTTCGCCGCCGTACCACGTGTTGAGGATAACCTGCTCCTTGCTGGTGACGTTGAAGACGACCGCCGTGGTGGAGTTCAGTCCGAGTTCCTTCCAGTTTTCAACCTTAGCCTTGGACGCGTTGTAAACTACGAAGTCCGGCTCCTGGTCAAATTCTTCCTGAGTTTTCGGGCGAATGAACATGTTGGTGACGAAATGCGCCTGCCACGCAACTTCCATGATGAAGCGGATTTTCATGCGGGTATCTTTGTGCGTGCCGCAGAAGCCGTCGACGACGTAGAGTTTCTTATTGGAAAGCTCTTGGATAGCGAGTTCCTTGAGCTTTTTCCAGCTCTCGACGCTACATTTTTTGTTGTCGTTTTTGTATTCGTCGCTCGTCCACCAGATTTCGCCAGGCGCGCCTTCCTTAGTGGTGTCGTCGTAGACGATGAATTTATCCTTGGGCGAGCGGCCGGTAAATTCGCCGGTCATGACGTTAATCGCGCCGAGTTCAGTTTCCTGCCCAACGTCGAAGCCCGTCAGCCCAGGTTTGGTTTCTTCGTTGAAAAGCACTTCGTACGTCGGGTTGTAGAGAACTTCCGTCGTGCCCGTGATTCCGTATTTCGTCAAATCCATCATTGGCATTGTATCAGCCTCCAAAATTTTTTTAACTTAGGAATAATAGCGCATTTCAGCGCCAATGTCAATTTTCCAGCGCGGTAATTTTTGCAATGCGGCGGTTATGACGTTCGTCGCCGGAAAAATCTGTCGCCAGCCAGGCTTTGACAATTTCTCGCGCGGGACCGACGCCCAGCACTCTGCCGCCCATTGCCAGCACATTCGCATTGTTGTGCTCGCGGCTCATCTTAGCGGAAAAAACGTCGTTGCACAGCGCGCAGCGTATCCCGTGAATTTTGTTCGCCGCAATAGAAATTCCAATGCCGGTACCGCACAAAACAATTCCGCGTTCCGCCGCGCCGCCGGTAACCTCCGCGCAGACTTTTTCAGCAACGTCGGGATAATCTACCGCCGCCTCGCCAAAAGTTCCAACGTCACTGACTTCAGCGCCGAGTTCCGCCAGCACTTTTTTAACTTCGTCCTTGAGCGCAACCGCGCCGTGGTCACTGCCAATCGCAATTTTCATTTTCGCACCTCAAATCAAATATCTCAGATAAACGTAAACCGTCGCCATAACTATAGTGAAAATCATAATCGGGAAGCCGACTTTGAAGTAGTCGATAAAAGTAATTCGGACGCCACGGTCAGCCGCCAAGCCCGCAACAATCAGATTCGCGCTGGCGCCGACTAAAGTGCCGTTGCCTCCTAAGCACGCGCCGAGTGCAAGGCTCCACCAGATTGGTTCCAAATTTGAGACGCCCATTGTTCCCATGTCCTGAATCAGCGGGATCATTGTCGCCACGAAGGGAATGTTGTCCAGTACCGAAGAAACTATCGCGCTGAGCCACAGCACTAACAGCGAAGTTGCCGTTACGTCGCCGCCGGTGAGTTCAACCGCCTCCCGCGCGAGCTTGCCGATTATCCCGACTTCAATCAGTCCGCCGACCGCTATGAAAAGTCCTATGAAGAAAAAAATCGTTGCCCATTCGACTTTTGACTTCATCGTTTCTTCAACTAAATGGTGCCCGCCGCCCGCTAAGAGTAGCAGTAAAAAGCCGCCGGTAAGCGCCATGAGTGACGATTCGACGTGGTGGAGCTGGTGCGTGAAAAATCCAAGTATCGTCAAGCCCAGCACGAACAGCGCGCGTTTCAGTAAGTCGCGGTCTTTCAGCGCGGCGTATTCGTCCATTTTCATAAGTTCCGCCTGCAGTTCCGGCTTCGTCTGCAAATCTTTTTTGTAGATGAACTCGAAGATAAAAATTACGATTATCATTTGGATTATGACGATTGGCGCGAGATTTTCTATGAACGCCATGAACGTCAGCTCTTTGACCGCTGAGCCAATCATGATATTTGGCGGGTCGCCGATTAGCGTTGCCGTGCCGCCGATGTTCGACGCCATTATTTGCGTCAGGAGGAACGGTTGCGGGTTGAGTTCCAGCTGTTTGGTTATGCTGAAGGTTACCGGCACCATTAAAAGTACCGTCGTCACGTTGTCGAGGAACGCGGAAAATACCGCCGTGATTACACCTAAATAAGTCAAAATTTTTTTCGGCTCGGCCTGCGCGAGTTTCGCCGCCTTTATCGCTACGAAGTCGAAAAGTCCCGTGTGGCTAGTGACGCCGACGAGTATCATCATGCCGGTTAAGAGTCCCAGCGTGTTGAAGTCGATATGGTGAATCGCTACTTCCTGCGAGATTATTCCCAGCAGCATCATCAGCACTGCGCCTATCATTGCGGCAACCGTTCGGTGGATTTTTTCCGACACGATTACCGCGTACATTACCACGAAAATTACGCCCGCTGCTACTTCCAAAACCATCCCTCTTCCTGTTGAAAATTCTCCCGCATTTTACAATAAAATTGACGCGGCGGCAATATGTTTAGAATTTGGTGGCCGCTAAATAAAACGTTGAAAAAATTTCTGCTACGGTTTACAATGTGGCAGATTTTTTTATTGGAGGGAAAATCTTGGAAAATATTTCTAAAGTCTATGAGCCGCAGAATTTTGAGCGCGAGACCTACGCGAAGTGGGAGGCTGATAAAAATTTCCACACGGAGGCAAATCGCCCTGGCACGCCGTACAGTATCGTTATCCCGCCGCCGAACGTCACCGGCCAGCTGCACATGGGGCACGCGCTCGACGAAACGCTCCAGGATATTTTAATTCGCTATCACAGAATGCTCGGCGATAACACGCTCTGGATGCCTGGCACCGACCACGCCGGTATCGCAACTCAGGCGCGCGTCGAAGCAACCCTGCGCGAAGAAGGCACCAACCGCTACGAACTCGGCCGCGAAAAATTTCTCGAACGCGTCTGGCAGTGGAAGGAAAAGTACGGCAGTCGTATTCTTCAGCAACTTAAAACGCTCGGCGCCAGCTGCGACTGGGAGCGCGAACGCTTCACCATGGACAAAGGCTGCTCCGACGCCGTCCGCAAAGTTTTCGTCACGCTCTATAAAGAAGGGCTTATTTATCGCGGCGACCGCATTACCAACTGGTGTCCGCACTGCAACACCGCCCTTTCCGATATCGAAGTTGACCACGTCACCGAAGCCGGCCACCTCTGGCACCTGCGCTACAGGTTCAAGGACGGCGACGGCTTTGTTGAAGTTGCCACAACCCGCCCCGAAACCATGCTCGGCGATACCGGCGTTGCCGTTCACCCAGACGACCCGCGCTACAAAAATCTCGTCGGCAAAACTCTAATCCTGCCAATCGTCAACCGCGAAATTCCGCTCTTCGCTGACGAATACGTCGACAAAGAATTTGGCACCGGCGCCGTCAAAGTCACGCCCGCTCACGACCCCAACGATTTTGAAATGGGCTTGCGCCACAATCTCCCGCAGGTAAAAGTTATCAACAACGACGGCACCATGGCGGAAGGTTTAGGAAAATATTCCGGCCTCGACCGCTACGAATGCCGCAAAATTATCGTCGAAGATTTGAAGGCCGCCGGCGTCTTAGTTTCAACTGAAAACCACGAACACGCCGTCGGGCACTGCTCGCGTTGCGGTACGACCGTTGAGCCGCTCGTCAGCCGCCAGTGGTTCGTGAAAATGGAAACGCTCGCCGCCCCAGCTATCGAGGCTGTAAAAAAAGGCGACACCAAATTCATTCCCGACCGCTTCAGCAAAATTTATATCAACTGGCTCGAAAATATCCGCGACTGGTGTATCAGCCGCCAGCTCTGGTGGGGTCACAGAATCCCCGCGTGGTACTGCTCCGAATGCGGCGCCACCACCGTTTCTGAAAGCGATGTCCACGAATGTTCCCACTGCCACAGCCACAAAATTCACCAGGACGAAGACGTTTTGGATACGTGGTTCAGCTCCGCGCTCTGGCCGTTTTCAACTATGGGCTGGCCTGACGAAACGCCCGAACTTCAAAAGTTTTACCCCACGTCGACGCTCGTTACCGGCTACGATATTATTTTCTTCTGGGTTGCCCGCATGATTATGATGGGCTTAAAGTTTCGCGGCGAAGTTCCGTTCAGAAATATTTTTATTCACGGTCTTGTTCGCGACGAGCAGGGGCGCAAAATGTCCAAGTCCCTCGGCAATGGCGTCGACCCCGTTGAGGTTATCGAGAAATACGGCGCCGATTCGCTGCGGTTTATGCTTGTCACCGGCAACACGCCTGGCAACGATTTGCGCTTTTCCGACAAGCGCGTTGAGGCGGCGAGAAACTTCGCTAACAAAATCTGGAATGCGTCGCGCTTCCTGCTCATGAATCTTGAAAACTTCGACGCCAGTTTTAAGCCGACTGCTGAAGATTTGACGCTGGCTGACCGCTGGATTATTTCGCGGCTCAATCGCACGGCGCGCGGCGTCACTGAAAATCTTGACAAGTTCGAGCTCGGCGAGGCGGCGCGGCTCATGTACGATTTTATCTGGTCGGAGTTCTGCGACTGGTACATAGAATTTTCCAAGGCACGGCTTTACGGCTCAGACGCCCGCGCGAAAAATACTGCGCTCTACGTTTTGAATGACGTGCTGGAAAAATCTTTGCGCCTCCTTCATCCGTTCATGCCGTTCCTCACGGAAATTATCCGGCAAAAACTCCCCAACGCCAAAGGTTCAATCATGCTGGCGCCGTGGGTCAGGGCGGGCGAAACTGATGAAGCCGCCGAATCTCAAATGGGCGTCGTCACCGAAATTATCAAGGTCATTCGCAATCTGAAAAATGAAATTGGCGTCGAGCCGCGCAGGAAATCCGAAGTCGTTTTGAAAATTTCCAGCGCTGAAATTTCCGCCGTGGTTAAATCGAACGTTGGCTATATCGCTGAACTTGCCGCCGCCGAGCCGGTAACTTTCTCTGACGATAAGCCGCAACACGCGCTGGCTGGCGTCGCTGAGGGCGTTGAAATTTTCCTGCCGCTCAAAGATTTAATCGACACTGATAAGGAAATCGCGCGGCTGACTAAGGAACTCGACAAGCTCAAAAAAGGTATCGCCATGACTGAGGGCAAGCTCCAGAACGAAAGATTTATCAGCAAGGCACCGACGGAAGTTGTGCAGGCTGAACGCGAAAAATTAGCCGTCGCGCAGGAGAAAATTTCCTCCGTCGAAGCGCGTATCGACCAGCTTAGGAATTTGTGAGCCATGAAAGAAAAAAATTCTAAAATTAAACATATCGTCGGCGCATTTCTGGCGACCGCGCTGATAATTTCCGGCTGCGGCGACGAGACCGAGGAGACCGCTCAACAGCCCGTGCCGGAAACTCCGCAGACTCAACCTAAACTGGCGGGGCAGCGGCTCACGGACGATAACGGCGTTGAATACACGCTGATTGACAACGGCGACGGCACTGAGACCGCGCGCTACGACGACGGCAGGTCGGTTACTTTTCGGCGGCAGGAAGACGGTTCGCTTGATTTCGTATCCGGCGCGGCTGGGCTAATCGCTGGCATGGCGGCGGGATATTTTCTTTTCCACGGCTTTTCGAGTCCCGCCGGTACGTGGGATTCCGCGCGCAACCGCTATACAGTTTCCGAGCCGCTCAGACGCGATGACAGAAATTTGAACGGCGGCGCTGGCACTTCAACGCGGCCTTCAAGTTCAACTTCCAGCGCCAGCACTTCCAATCCGCCGGCTGCCAGCAATTCTTCGACGCGTCCGGCGAGTTCGAGTTCGAGTTCGAGTTCCGGCGGCGTAAATCTTTCAAAACCTGCCGCGTCCAATCCCAGTTCAAGCGCGAGTTCTGCAAAGACCGGCTTTGGCGGGGCGGGCGCGCGGGCGAGTTCTTCCGCTGCTTCGTAGGTGAAAATTATGGCGACATACATTGATTTGATTGACAGAAAAATTATGCCGTTCGTGCAGTACGGCGATTATCCTGACAGGTATCCGGCTTTGTCGGGGCTGATTTTCAATCGGAATTTTTATGAGGAAATGCGCGCGGCGAGCCGTGAACTTTTCGCTATTTTTGAGAAGACGGTAAAAATTTTTCAGCGCGCGCCGAGGGATTTTCAGGAGCAAATGGAGATTCCGCCGAAGCTGATACCGTTCCTTAACATACCGAACGCGCTGAATTTATCGACGTGGCTGGCGCGGTTCGACTTCGTGCTGAATGAATACGGCGAGCTGAAAGTTGTTGAAATTAACGCCGACACGCCTTGCGCGATAATCGAGGCGTACTACGCGAATCAGATTGCGGCGGACTTTTTTGGGCGCGTCAACCCGAATTTCGGCATGGAAAATACTTTGGCAGCGTACCTGAAAAATATCAAGCGGCAGATTTCTCCTGCCAGAATTAATCTGAGCGGCGGGGAGTTCAGTCGGGAGCGGCCTTTTGTCTTTTCGTGTTTCGACGACTATGTGGAGGATTTCGGCACGACGAATTATCTGATGAACCTGCTCAAGCGGGACTCGATAGCGGACGACGTGGAATTTGTGTCGTTCTACGATTTGAGCGTGGACGCGGAGGGAATACTTTTGCCGGACGGGCGGCACGCGGCGGCGCTGTACAGACTTCACCCAATGGAAATTCTTATCGAGGAAACGGCGACGGACGGCAGCGAACTGGGCGTGTTGTTTCTGGAAAAATACGCGGAAGGGAAATTCGCGCTGTTCAACCCGCCGGAAGCGATAATCATGCAGAACAAGGCGTTCATGGCGCTGGTGTGGCAACTGCATTTGCACGGCGGCTACTTCGATTTCCGCGAAGATGAGGTTATCGAAAGGTACATGCTGCCGAGCTTTTTCGACGAAGACGCGGAAGATTTAGGCGCTGGCGAATTTATCAGAAAGCCAATTTGGGGGCGCGAGGGTAAAAATATTTCGATTGTCAGCGGCGGTCGGACGGTTTTTGAGAATGAGCCGGAGGCTGAAGAAATTATCTGCCGCGATTCGGAAAAGTTCATGTACCAGGAATTTGTGGAGGCGCCGGAATTTGAAGTTTCGACGGACAGCGGGCGCCACGCGGGATTTATCACGCTGAGTTGTTTCATGCTGGGGACGGAGCCTTCCGCCGTGTACTGCCGGTTTTCGCAAAACAGGATAATCGGCACGGAGGCTTATTTCGTCCCGCTGATGGTGAGCTGAATGTTTGAAGACGCATTGAAATATTTGAACGGGCTGACGGTTTTCGGGATAAGGCCAGGGCTGGAGCGGATAGGAAAAATTCTGGCGGTGCTGGGCAATCCTGAGAAAAATTATGCGACGGTGCACGTGACTGGCACGAACGGCAAGGGTTCGGTAAGCGCGATGCTGGCGGAGATTTTAAAGGCTGACGGGCGGCGCGTCGGTCTTTTTACTTCGCCGCATTTGGAAAGTTACTGCGAGCGGATAAAAATTGACGGGGAAAATATTTCTGAGGAAGATTTTGCGGCGCAGATTGAACGCGTAAAAAGCTGCGGGGTGGCGGCGTCGCACTTTGAAGTTTTAACGGCGGCGGCGTATGAATATTTTTCGCGGCGGAAAGTTGACGTGGCGGTTATCGAAGTCGGAATTGGCGGCTTATGGGACTCGACGAACGTGATAACGCCGCTGGTTTCGGTCATAACGAACGTGGCGCTGGAGCACGAGCAGACGCTGGGCGATTTGGAAGGAATCGCGCGGAACAAGGCGGGGATAATAAAATTGGGCGTGCCGTGCGTGACGGCGGCGACAGGATTGGCGCTGGAAGTGATTAAGGAAGTCGCGCGGGAAAAAAATTCGCGGCTGTACGAGGTGGCGGCGCCGACGGACGTGGAAATAAATTTGCGCGGGGAGTACCAGAAGTGGAACGCGGCGGTAGCGATACAGGCGGCGCGGGTTTTGGGAATTGCCGACGAAAAAATTTTTTCAGCATTGAAGAAAGTCGAATGGGCGGGGCGCTTTGAAAAAATTGGCGGAGTGATATTGGACGGCGCGCACAATCCGCACGGAGCGAAGGCGCTGAGGGAAAGCCTGGACGCGAATTTTCCGGCGGGCAAAAGGGTCTGGATATTCGGCGTGCTGGCGGACAAAAATTTTGACGCGATGATAGAAATTTTGTTTCGCGCAGATGATTTTGTGATAGTGACGCCGCCGGAATCTGAGCGCGCGGCCTCGACGGAGCTGATTTGCGGGCGGTTAAAGTCGCGCGGGATTGAAAATATCGGCGTGGAAGATTTGGCTGAGGCGGTGGCGCTGCTGAAAAAATCTGCGGGCGACGTGAAAATTGTGGCGGGGTCATTATATTTGATAGGCGCGGCGCGGAAATTTTTTTAAAAAATTTTTTTGGAGGGGGGTTGACAAAATCGATTAAGGGTAGTATTATACGCAGGCTGAATCAATTCAGTGGGCTCCTTGAAAATTGAACAGTGCATTCGCAAAAAAGTGCGG
>CAJOGX010000021.1 GCA_905234175.1 uncultured Selenomonadaceae bacterium
CGCTTCGAGTTCGTCATTGATTTTCTTGACGTTTTCTTCTCTGCTTGCCATTCAAAATGCCTCCAAACTTTTCAAAAATCTGGAAGAGATTGTAGCATATAGATATATATTGTCAAGCGCTTTCAAAAATTTTTATTCGCTGAGCACGGCGTCAAGAATGCTGGTAACTTCGTCGACGTGCTGGCGTTCGATAATCAGCGGCGGGATAAACCTTAAAACGGAACCGGCAGTGCAGTTTATGATAGCGCCGCGCGTCATGCATTCGCTGACAATTTCTACGCCGGATTTTCTGGGCTTGCTGAGCTGGAGACCGAGAATCAGACCTTCGCCGCGCACCTCGCTAATCTGGTCGGAATGTTTCTGCTGAAGTTCAACGAGTTTATCTTTGAAGTAGGCGCCAATTTCTTCGACGTGGCTCAAAAATTTTTCGGTGGGAACGGTATCAAGCACGACGTTAGCGGCGGCGCAGGCAAGCGGGTTGCCGCCGAAAGTTGTGCCGTGGTCGCCTGGGTGGAGCGCCTGCGCAACTTTTTCAGTGCAGATAAAAGCGCCAACAGGAACGCCGCCAGCCAGCCCCTTCGCAAGCGTCACGATGTCGGGCTTGACGCCGTATTTCTCGTAGGCGAAAAATTTCCCGCTGCGCCCAATGCCCGCCTGAATTTCGTCGAGAATCAGAAGCGCACCGTGTTTATCGCAGAGCTCACGGACTTTTTTAAGGTAGTCATTTTCGGGCGGGAAGACGCCGCCTTCGCCCTGAATCGTCTCAAGCATGACGGCGCAGGTTTTATCGCTGATTTTAGTTTCAAGCTCGGCGAGGTCGTTGTAGTGCACGTAGTCGAAACCGGCGGGCAGCGGCTCGAAGCCACGGTGATATTTCGGCTGGCCGGTAGCCGTCAAAGTTGCGAGCGTCCTGCCGTGGAAACTGTCCCAGGCGGTTATGATTTGGGATTTGTCGGCGTCGAACTGGTGAGCGTACTTGCGGGCAACTTTGATAGCGCCTTCGTTCGCCTCCGCGCCGGAATTTCCGAAGAAAGCGCGGTCGAGTCCGCTGAGCTTGACGAGTTTGGCGGCGGCGGTTGCCTGCGGCTCGGTGTAGTACAGGTTAGACACGTGAATAATTTTCGCCGCCTGCCTGGAAATTGCGTCAACCAGCGGCTTGTAGTTGTAGCCCAGCACGTTGACGGCAATTCCTGCCAGAAAATCTACGTAGCGCTTGCCGGTGAGGTCGTACAGGTAAGCGCCCTCGCCGCGTTCCAAAACGATTTTGTAGCGCCTGAAAACCGGCAGGTAACTGCTGGCGTCGCGTGCGAAGATCGGTGCCTGAATGTCAATCAAAATAATTTCCTCCTAGTTTTTGTCACGGGTAATCTGATAAAATTTCAAAACGTCACGGGCGGCGTCGGAATTTGCCGCTGAAATGTCCTCGTCGCTGAATTTGTTCTGCGCGATAATTTTTTTAGCGGCGTCGAAGTCAGCGGCGGGCAGTGCGTAAAACTTCCTGCGCCAGTCCTGCGCGAGGTCGCTGTACTTCTGCCGGTGGATAATCAGCGCTTCGGGCATCCAGAGTAAATCGTGGAAGTCGTCAAGCGTTTCGCCGAAAGCCGCCTCAAAAAATTTGGTGCCGCGTCCAACTTTGCCCTGCGTCGCGTTCAAAATCGCCTGCACCGCGCGAATGAATTTCCTGTTCCAGCGCGCGCCAATGTATTCGCGGTTGCGGAAATATTTCGGGTCGGTAATCGGGTGGTACTTCATTGGGAAGCTGTAAATGCTGACGCCGAGCTCGTCGCACAGGTCAACGTTGATTCGCAGCCGGATATACAAATCGTCGGGCGCGTCTTCGTAGTTGTACAGAATGTAATTGGACAGGTCGTGAATGCCGTACTTCGCCGCCAGCCGGACAGCTCGTTCGTAAATTTCGCGCTGCTCAACGTGATCGAAGGCGATACGCATTGGGCGGAGATTAATTTCAGCGAGGCGCGCCATTTTTTCTTCGGTCAAAAGTCTGGCGTCGAGTCCCTGGTTAAAGTCAACGTAGCGGGCAACTTCGGAGCGGCGCAGGTACTTTTCAAAGAGCGGCGCGGCGGTTTCGTCGAAGTTCAAAATATCCTGTCGGGTGAAAATTTTACTGCGGGCAGCGTTGAAAGTTTCGGCAACTTTTTCCGGCAGACGCGTAGCGAGTTTGTCGTAGAGGCGCAGAATTTTCCTGACGTAAGCGCGGCCGTTGAAGCCAGCGCGAAGATTTTTGACAGCGACGGCGTATTCGTCGGGCGGCGTGAAAGTTGCGCCCTTAGCGAAGCCGCACGCCTTGATTTCGTCGATAACTTCATCGAATCTGTCGGAGGCGAGAACGTTGTTATCGAGGAGCAGGAGATTTTTCTTAGCGCCGAATTTTTCTTCGGTGAGCTGGAGCTGAGCGCGAATGCTGACGAAATTTTTGTAGACGGGCTCAAGCGTCGTGACGGCGCAGAAACTGCACTTGCGAATACAGCCGCGCGTTGTGTAGCCGAAATAGGCGTCGGCGGCGGGGTAGCGGTAGTCGATTTCGTCAAGAATGGAATAATCCAGCGGCAGCGTGTCAATGATTTCGTGATTCGTGGCGTCGAGGTCGTTGGGCTTGTCGAGGAGGCCGGTATGCGGCGTGACGCCGGTTTCAGCCTGAATTGCGGCTGGCACGAGCGTAGCGGCGACTCCTCCGACGTAAATTTTACCGTCGTACGCCAGAAATTTTTTCGCAGAATTAATCGTGTCGATAGTTTTTTTCCACTCGAAGGTAAACAGCGTCGCCACGCAAATCACGTCGAACTTCGGGTAGTTTTTAACTTTGAAGCGGCGGTGCAGGTAGCGCAGATTCATTTCGCTTTGAGTGTCGCGCAGATTCGGAATGCCGTCGAAGATTGAGTTCCTGCCGGTTTTGATAAATTCGAGCAGTTCGGCGGCGCAGGGGCGGAAAGTTTCAGCGGGCGGCGAAAATTCAGCGAACAGGTTAATTTCTACCGGCGCGGCGCTGTCGTCGAAAAATTCCTCAAGCAGCAGCTGAGCGGCAAATTCGCGCAGGTCTCCCTTGAAAAACCGCACGTCGTCCCCGCAAATTTCGCGGTAGTACGTGGCGAGCTTCATTAAATTCATCGGCGGATATTTGTTCTGGTACGGCGGCTCCAACAGCAAAACGCGCCGCGTCATCTGAGCGCCTCAAGAATTTTCTTAAGGATAAGTTCGCGCGTTCCGGCGTCGGTGCCTTCGCAAACCGCGTCGAGAATTTTTGCCGCGAAGTCTTTCTTGGTATCGCCGTTTGAATCAATTCGCGCAGAGATTTCGGAAAGTATACCGTCGATACGCGAATGGGGGGGGGGCGATACGCTTGTTTGATATAGTAATTTCGTCCGTGTCTCTAGTCAGATATAAAATGACGCGGGACAAATTGTCGCTGGATTTTTTGCGAGCCTCAGAAATTTCGTTATGAATATTGCATTGAGCCTGCTTAGCCTTATCGCCCGCCTCAATCAGCTTGAACTTCGCGCGGATAATATTTTCAACGGACTTGCCGCCGTCGACTGGGAAGGCGTCAAGCGCGTCGCGGTAGTCGCGGATTTTTTTCTTAGCGCTGTTGATATCGGAGGCGCCGTGGTAGAGCCGGTACAGCTCAGTAAAATATTCGCGCAGATTTTCTTCAAAAGCCGTCCGCTCTTTGTTGGGAACGAAGTAGTCGCGCTGGGAATTGGGAATAAGCTGGCTGTTGACTGCGAAAACTTCACCGACGAAATAGTACGTGCCGCGAACTTCTTTGAAAAATCCCTGCAGCGCAGTTTCGTCGCCGATTTGGATATTGCCCTTGCGGAGTCTGAGCCCGCGCGAATCAATATCGCTCTTGATTTGCCCTTTGAAGCCGGTAAGACCAATCCAGCTCCACGCCAGCAGATTCTTTCCGTCGTAGAAATTTTTGAAGCTCACGTCGAAGAGTTCATCGCGGAAACCGCGCGTCGAAATAATATTTGTGTAGCCCTTGAAAATCTGCGTGCCGTTTACGGTAATCTGGTACTCGTCGATTTTGTGACCGAGACTTTCAGCGTGGGCGCGGATTTTATCTGCGAAGGTAAATTCAGCGCTGTAGGGAACGGGCGCCACGAACGACAGGTATTTGATAATTCCTTCCGCGTCGAGGAGCTCAGCGGTTTTGACGCCGAAAAGTTCAACCTTGAAGCCGTGAGAATTAACGTCAACGCTGCTTTTGCTGAAAGCTGTAACCTTGCTCAGCATGTCATAAGCCGAAACTTTTGAGCCGACGTAAAAATTCTCCTGAAGTTTCGCCGCGTCAAAGTACATTGAATTGGCGATATTTTCACCTTTGGCGGTTGCAGTAAAAATCAGTTTGTCGCAGTAAGCCAGACCGCAAAGTTTTCCAATGCCACGAAATCCCTTGTCGACAGCCGAAGATTTTTCCGACTGCGCGATATTTCGGAGAGTTTCTTTGAAATCTGCCGCCGGAATACCGCAGCCGTTGTCCGCAATGCAAATGTAGCCGTCGTTCGCGTTGAGGATAATCGAAATGGAGCCGCCGCCAGCTTTGTCGATAGCGTCGCAGGAATTTTGAACGTATTCGCGGAAGATTGTGCGGGCGTCCTGATACATGCCGGTTGTGAGAATCTCGATAAGGTTGACGCCAATGTTAATGTCTGCCATGAAATTTCCTTTCTATTCGACCTGGGTGCCGATACCGGCGGCGGTGAAAAGTTCCAGAATGATTGAGTGCGGGAGCCTGCCGTCGATAATGTGAGCTTTACCGGCGCCGTTCTGCAAAGCACGCAGACACGCCTCAACCTTGGGAATCATGCCGCCAGCGATAACGCCGGTTTTGATAAATTCGCGCGCCTCGGCAGCGGTCAGCGTGGAAAGGAAGGTGGTTTTATCGTTGAAATTTTTGTAGACGCCTTCGGTATCAGTGAGCAGGAGAAGTTTTTCCGCCTTGAGCGCACCGGCAATATCCGCCGCCACGTAGTCCGCGTTGATATTGTAACTTTCGCCGTCCTCGCCGACGCCTATTGGCGCGATAACCGGCACGTAGCCGCCCGCGATTAAATCTTCGAGAATGCGGCTGTTAATCTTTTTCGTCTTGCCGACGTAGCCGATGTCGACTTTAGTTTTTTCGCCCTGTTCGTAGACGGTGGCGAGTTTTTTTTCAGCGCGAATCAAATCCGCGTCCTTGCCGCTGAGGCCGACCGCGCGAACGCCGCGACGATTTAAAAGCGTTACGATTTCGGAATTAATTTTGCCGTCGAGCACCATTTCAGCAATTTCAACGGTTTCTTCGTCGGTTACGCGGAGCCCGCTGACAAATTCAGTCTGCTTGCCGAGCTTTTTGAGGAAGCCGGTAATTTCGGGGCCGCCGCCGTGGACGATAACGACGTTAATGCCGGTGTACTTCATCAGCGCGACGTCCTGCATAACTTTTTCCTTGAGCGCGTCATTGACCATAGCGTTGCCGCCGTACTTGACGACGACGGTTTTGCCGTAGAACTGCTGGATATAGGGCAGCGCCTCGACTAAAACTTCCGCCTTGTCGGACGCGGTGAGATTTTCAGCGGGCGCGGTAAACTTTTTGGTCATGCGAACAAGGTCTTCGGCGGTGGCGTTGTCAAAGTCGACGTTGGGGAAAATTTTCTGGAGCAGCAGGCGCGTTATTTCCTCTTCATTCAGCATTGGGATTGGGTTCCTCCTTATCTGGCTCGTCGTCGGGCGTCAGGTTGTTAAACTCTGCGAAAGTTGAAGCCTGTTCCTCGTCGAAGGGCACAGTTTTTTCTTCGCCGTCGGGCTCGTTGTCCACGTAGCGGAAACCTTCCTCGGTGATAACAGCCTGGTCAGCCTGAATCGCAGTCGTCAAATCGCGCTGGTCGATAGAAATCACGGCGTAGGTGTTAAGCAGCCGCTTGAGCACGGTTTTCTTAGCCATAGCGCCGAAGTTGAGCGACCAGACGGAACTTTTCTTGCCGTTCTTGATGTCGTAGGCGTAGCTCTGCGAATATTTTTTGGCGTGCTCGTCAATTTCCTCGCAGGTCATGTACAGCGCCTTCCTGAAGCCGTTGAGAAGCTCCATGTAAGCGATGTAGCCAACGATTGTATCAGAAATTTTTTCGCCGCGAATAACCTCGCCGGTGACGAAATCAATTTCCTTAATCTGCCCTTCGCATACGGCGCCGGCGTTCAGCGTGAGATATTGGTTTGTGCGCATTGCCAGCTGAATCAGACCTTTATAACCAATCTGGAACTGCGCGACGCCCTTGTACGGCACGATATATGCGAAGCCGAGCGAAGGATTTATCGGCAGCTTGAGCGCGGCGGCGATACCTGCGGCGCCCATAATCGAATTGTAGTTGCATTCCTGCAGGCGAGAGTTCGAGCGGTAAATCGCGTACACCGACGAGACGAAAGACGCCGCTGACTGGTCGAGCAGTTCCTCGAAGCGCCGCTTGACTGCTGGGCTGTTTATCAATTTTTGAAAAGTTGAATCGTCCTGTTTCAATTAAATTTCCCCCTCAGGTATGATATTCGCCGTTGATTTTTACGTAGCCGTAAGAAAAATCGCACGTCCAGACGGTGGCCTCCGCCGCGCCGAGCCCCAGCTCAATATCCACAGTAATATCTTTCGCCGCCATGATATTTTTCATAGCCGCCGCGTCATACTGCACACCGACGCCGTTTTCGTAGACGGGAATGCCGCCGAATTTTATGGCAGTTTTATCGGGGTGAATGTTGACGCCGGAATAGCCGACCGCGCAAATTGTGCGCCCCCAGTTGGGATCTTCGCCAAAGAACGCGGTTTTGACGAGCGGAGAATTGGCAACGCTCATGGCAACTTTTTTGGCGTCAGCGAAGTTGTGGGCGCCGTGAACGTTAATCGTAATAAATTTGGTAGCGCCTTCGCCGTCCGCCGCAATGCGTTTAGCGAGTTCGGTGCACATTTCCTCAAGCGCCGCGTAGAACTTCACGTAGTCCGCATTTTTTTCAGTGATTTTAGCGTTACCAGCCGCGCCGTTCGCCAGCACGATAACCATATCGTTGGTCGAAGTGTCGCTGTCGACTGTTACCATGTTGAACGTGACCTGCGTAATTTCACTGAGCGCCTCCTGCAGAAGTTTCCTGTCAATATCAACGTCGGTGGTGATAAAGCAGAGCATGGTTGCCATGTTGGGCATAATCATACCGGAGCCCTTGGCGATAGCGCCGAGCCGGACTTCCCTGCCGCCAATTTCAATTTCAGTCGCGCAGGCCTTGCTGTAAGTGTCGGTGGTGATAATCGCGTTGCCGGCGTTGACGCTGCCTTCGCGGGAAAGTTCTTTGACGGCGGCCTTGATACCGGCTTCCATTTTGTCCATTGGCAGATTGATACCGATGATACCGGTGGAGGCAACGATAACGTCATTGGCGTGGCAGTGCAATTCGGCGGCGGCGACTTCAGCCATTTTTTCAGCGTCGCGCAAGCCCTGTTCGCCGGTGCAGGCATTAGCGCAGCCAGCGTTGGCAACTACGGCGTGAGCGGTGCCGGTTTCCACGACGACTTTGCTTACGCGTACCGGCGCGGCGGCAACTAAATTCTGCGTGAATACGCCAGCCACGGCGGCTTCCTTTTCGGTGTAGATAACTGCTACGTCGAGGTTACCGCTTTTTTTGATACCTGCGCGAACACCGGCGGCGGTAAAGCCGAGCGGGTAGACGACGCCTGCGGATTTGTGTTTGTCACTGAACATAAATAAAAACTTCCTTTCGGTTAAAAAATTACCACGGCGTGAATTGCCATTGTATTTCAAATTTGTGGCGTTTCTGGCGCCAGCGCAAAACTGCCGTTGAGCAATGCAAATCGCGATACCAGTAATAATCGGCGTCTGCCAAAGTGCCGCTGGCGGTATTGAACTTCAGGCCAATAACGATTCTGTCCTTATCGGTGAGCTGATAACTGAAGCCCGTAGAAAATTTTTCCGAGTAGCTGTCGGTTTCAAAATCGTAAAGCGAGTTCTGGGAATTATTTTTTGTGTACTGGTAGGAAGCGTACATGGCGAAGCGGTCGTTGAACTCGCGGGCGAGCGTGGCGGCGTAGTTAAGACCCTTGACGGTGGTATTGCCAATTCCTGGCGCATTAACGCGCGTATCCTTGGTGATTTTGTAGCTGGTGCCGAGGAAAAGGTAATATCTGTTCCAAAGGGTAATTGGGTCGTGCGAAAGGCTGATTGAAGATTCCTGGTGGATACTGGAAACGTTTTTGGAACTCCAGTCGCCGACTTCGTATTTCAGCCCGTAAGACAGCGGGAGACCGTCGAAATGCCTGAGGTACTGCGCTATAAACGAAGGCTCCTTTTTCATCCAGACGTTGTCTTTGTCGTAGTAGTAGCCGTAGAGCGTGCGGGCGGAGAAATTGCGATTTCTGTAGAGCAGCTCGGTGTTGGAGTGGATACCTTCCTTAGAATCGATATGCGCGTTGATATAAGCTTTGAAGTGGTCGTTGAATATCGGGAACTCGAAGGTATCTTCAACGTAAACGCCGGTGTCGCGGCTGTAGCCGACGCGCGGGAAGTAGGAAGTGCCACTGGAGCCAATGCGGCGTTCTTCGTAGCCCCTGGAGCCAACAACCATATCGCCAATCCAGAATTTCACTTCGTACATGCGGATAATCTGTTCCGGCCAAATTTCCATGCGCTTGGCGCTCACGCGGTAATCTGGGTGTTTGGCGCCGCATTTCGTCTGGTAGGCGTCGTAGGCGACGATGTGGTCGGGGTAAAATTCAAAGCGCTTGCCGGAAATGTAGTACTCGCCGGTTTTGCCCCTGACGCGTTCCATAGTGCCGGTTTTTGTGCCGTAGTTGTAAACAGTGTTGTAGCCGTCCAGCGTGACGCGCGGCGCGTTTTCTATGAGCTGCATCATGTGCGCCTTGCCGCGAACGCGAACTTCCTGCGTCTGCGTATTCCCGGAGGCCGCCATGCTCTGAAAACGGTAGCCCTCAAGCTGAATTATGTCAACTTTGCCCTTCGCACTGAACTCGCCGGTAACCGCGTTGAAAGTCAAATCGTCGCCCTCAAACGCGGCGGGAATCGGTTCGTCTTCGCGAATTTCGTGTGGAAGACGCTGTTTAGCCTCCTCAATGTCAGCCAGAAGCTGTTTCTGGTCGTCCGTCAAAGCGTTGGCGCGTTCCTCACGGCGTCGGTTTTCTATGTAGTCAAGAATTTCGGTGCCGGTGTCAGATTTAGATTCGTAAGCGGCGTGAACCTGCGGAATTTCGCTGACAAGTCCCAGCGCGCAAACCGCCGCCAAAATAATTTTTTTCTTCATCGCCGTTCAATCGCCTCCGAATAAAACTATCTGTACCAAATCGCCCATCAGTGACTTTTCCGCGTAAGCGCGCGCCGACCGCTGCGTATTGTCTGCGCGAAGTTCCCTCCTGTCGTCGCAGGAAAGTGTTCGCGTCGAACAAATCATGTAGTTTTTTTCCACGTGATTTACCCGCAGTTCGATAACGTCCATTTCGTTCACGTCCAGCCGGATTATGACCATGTTCACGCGGAAAACCGAATCGTTTTCCATTCTGTCGGAATCCACGTCGACGAAGTAGCCGGTGTCGCCATTCGCGTCCAGGAACTTCAAATCTTCCGCCGAGCAATTCGCACTGCTCAAGAAAATTACCGCCGCTGCAAGCAAAAAAATTTTTCTCAATTTCAAAACTCCTGCCGCCAAAATTTTTGCGCATTATAGTATAAGCCTTATCGCAAATATTCGCAAGAAGTTGTTCCGTTTTACGGGATTTCTTGTTTGCTTTGTGCCTAACTTTCTTTCTGTCCAGAAAGAAAGTTACAAAGAAAGACGGGGCCGAGTGACGCCGTCCAGGCGTCAGTGCGGCCCGCGCCCCATCCATGGGGCGCTCCTTCCTTCCATTGCAAAGGCTACGTTAATTTTCAGGCAGAATTAAAAAATTTTTAATGCTATTCTTAGAAAGATGTTGTATACTTACCTCAAAAATGAAAAATTTTGCTGGAGGCGGTGGCGATGAAAAAATTTTTGCTGACGGTGGTGCTGATGATTTTGCTGACTGGCTCGGCTTTCGCGCAGGAAGTCACGGCGGACGGCTACGGCTTAACCCGCGAAGAGGCGATTCACCGCGCGGAGCAGACTGCCGTTGAACAGGTCGTAGGCACGTACATTGACGCGAATACGCTCGTTGAAAATGCCGCAGTTCAGCTCGACGAACTCTACGCCGCGTCTCAGGGCTTTGTCAGCAACGTACAAATCCTGCGCGAAGGCAGAATGTCCGACGGCAGCTATTTTGTTCAGGCGCGTATGAACGTCGACGCCGAAGCTAACACCGCGCTTATGAGCCGCCTCGAAACTATCATGCGCCTCAACGACCCGCGCATTACCGTCATTATGCTCAAAGACGCCGCGCCCGCCGGTACGCACGACGAACTTTCCGAAGCCGCTGTCAACGACAGACTTTTGGAGCTCGGTTTCAGCCACATCGTTGACGCCGATATTGTTGCCAACCTTGAAAACGCCGTCATGCTCGAAAGAATTTACAACGGCGAACGCGGACTCGTCGGCGTCGGCGACAGCTACGGCGCGGATTATCTCGTACTCGGTAAGACGCACGCCAGCGCCGGTAATCTTCAGCTACCCAACTACAAAACCGGCGGCTATAAAAATCACCCGCTCAACCTCGGCAACGCTGACATCACCGCCAAAATTATCAAGCTCACAAACGGCGAAATCGTCGGCACGTTCACCGTAAGCGGCAGGGGCAGCGGCACAAATTCCGACCTGGCTGAGCGCAACGCCATTAAATCTGCCGCCCAGAATGCTGCGGCTGAAATCGAAAACAAGTTCAAGAAAGTCGCCATGAAAGTCACCAATCGCAGCGGCTACAGATACGACGGGAGGAATTGACATGCGGAAAATTTTTTTAGCGGTATTCGCGCTGATTTTGTTCGTGCCGACAATCTGCGCGGCGGCGGCGAGTATCTACGACTATCCGCGCGTGGCAGTCATTCCCTTCACGAAGAAAGCCGCCGTTTCGCCTGATATTAATTTCGACGACCAGATTAACATGACCGGCGTGATTTACGACGAACTTTTTCAGACCGGCAGATTTGACCTGCTTGACCGCGAATATCTCAGCGAAATTCTTGATGAACAGATGATTCAAATGCAGTTGGCAAATCCCGCGTCGATGGTGCAGACTTTCAACCTTGAAGGCGCGGAATACCTGCTGATTGGCAGTATCGACGGGCTCAGCTCCAAGCGGCGCACCGGCGAAGTTTTCGGCTTCGGCAGCAACAGCTACACCGTGGTTGCCCGCCTTTCCGCGCGAGTGATTGACGTGGAGACCAGCCGCGTCGTTTTGACTGCGCGCTCCGTTGGTCAGTCTACCGTTCGTTTAACTAAAGCGCCGCTAAGAATCATCCGCATTGGCGGCAACGAAATTAACGAGGAACTTGTCAGCGACGCTCTGGACAGGGCGGCGGTTGCGCTGGTCGACAATCTGATTAGAAATATGGACGGCAGGGCACGCAGATGAAAAAATTAATTATGCCGGTAATTTCGGCACTGATAATCACGGCGGCGATTAACGTCGAGGCGGCGTTTGAGCGCTCAGCCGGACCTAGAATTTTGCTGGCGGAAGTCGCTGGCTACGGGCAGTTCGAGCTCAAGCCGGAGTTCATGGAAAACTTTTACGACGTTATCAGCGAGAAACTTCAGGAGCGCTTCGACGTGGAAACGCGCGTCACGCTGGCGGATAATCCTACCGACGAAGATGAAATTTTTTCGACGATACACATGGACGCGATTGCGCACAGCCACCTTTACCGCCGCGAACTCGCCAACGTCAAAATGACGCGCTACGGCGATTCCGTCATGGGCAAGGATTATTATCAGAACGAAACTAAAACCGAGGCGCGCAAAAAATTGGAAGGCAAGCCCTACAGCCTGTCGCCGGAAATTTCCGATTTGGTTTACGAGCTGGGCGAAAGCTACGACGTAGATTATATGCTTTTCTGCAACGTCCGCGACGCCGACGTTTGGCGCAAGACCGGCGGGATTTTCGGAGCCAGCCCCAGCTCCTACGACCTGCGCGGCAAACGCGTCAAGGTTGAAATGGAATATTACCTCGTCAACACGCGCACCGGCAGGGTTTTCGAGGGGCAAAATTCCGACAAGCGCACCAGCCTCACCACCAACGTCATTATCGGCAAGTACGGCAACAACTACACCGTTGGAGATATGATTAACTACGTGCTTGAAGACCAGGCGGGCAAGCTCATTGAAAATCTGTCCAAACGCGGCTTGAAGGCGGTGGGCTGACATGAAAATTTTTCGCGCAGTGCTGATTCTGGTGCTTTTAGTGGCGGTTCGCGCGGAGGCTAGCGGGCTGCCGGTAATTGGCGTGGTAGACTTCACGAGCCGCGTTTCGGTGACGAATCTCAGCGACGAGCAGGTTTTGACGTTCCACACGGCGCCGGCGGTTATCATGGACGAAATAATTTCGCACGCGGAAATAGTTGACCTGACGGGCGAGACAACCGAGGCGATACTCGACGAAATTTTAGTGATGTCGCAGGTCGGGAAAGTTTCGCCGAAAGTTCAGACGCTGGTTTCCGCCGAGGGCTGTGAATATCTTTTGGTTGGCTATCTGATGAATCTTAGCCGGACGACGGACGATAAGATTATCGGCAAGAGCGACGGCATTCGCGCGAGTCTGAGCGTGAGGATTTACGACGTGGCGACTGGCAGGGCGGTTGCGGTTTTCACGGGGCACGGCGTTTCTAAGGCGCGGGTTAATCGCATTGGCAGGATTTTTCGTTCGGGACAGCTTGAGTTCAGCGAGGACAGTTTGAATCTGGCGATTGAGCAGGCGGCGCACGAAATTGCTGAAAAGATTAAGCGGAGAATCTGACATGAAAATTTTCGCGGTAGTTTTAGCGGCGCTGATTTTAACGGCGTCGAGCGCGTTTGCGGAGGAAGTCAGACCGGAAGGGCGGGTAGCCGTCATGGATTTCGGCACGCACCCGCGCGCAGTTACAATCGACATCAACATTTTGAACGCCGGTGAGGCGGCGCGTGAATATATCATTCAGCGGATTTTCGAGAGCCAGAAGGTTGAAGTTGTCGACCAGTACGCTATGGAGGCGGCGATTAAGGCGCACAATCTCTACACCAAAGGGATAATCGACCCTGATACAGCGTCGGAGCTGGGCAAACTGCTGGGCGTGCGCTACATCGTCTACGGCAACGTCAACGACGTAACGCTGAGCGAAGTCGGCACGAAAGTCGGGGTTGGCGGCGTCACCGTCTGCACTGTCAAGGCGCACATAATCGCCCGCGTCATGGACGTTGAGACCGGCGAAATTATCACGGCGGCGAAGGGCGAGGGCAAGTCTAAGAGTTCGTTCGTGAAGGTTGAAGGCGGCTCCGTGGCGGTTGTCAGGGTCGGCAGCGTCACGGTCACGCAGGACAGCGTTCACAACGCGATTCAGAAGGCGGCGTATCAAACTGTTGATAATTTAATCAAAAATATTTTCGGCTAGGGGAGTGTTTATTGTGAAGGGATTTATCAAAAAATTTTCGGCGAGCCTGACGGCGGCGACAATGTTCACGACGGTAATAGCAGCGGCGGCGGTTGCGGCAGATACTGACGGCGTGGACTGGAGCAAAGGAATCGTCAGCGCCAGGGGGGTGGCGTCGGGTAAAAACCGCGCGCAGGCAAGACGCGCCGCCAGAATGGACGCTCAGCGGAATTTGGCGGAGCAGGTCGAGGGCGTTCAGGTTACTTCCGAATCTTCCATGAAAGATTTAATGCTTGAATACGACGTTGTTAAAACTACCGTCAGCGCGACGATTAAATATGCGCGCGAAGTTAGCACCAGGTATTTTGAAGACGGAAACTGCGAAGTCGAAATGGAAATGCCTATGTACGGCGCCAGCAGATCCGTTGCCGCCGCCGCGTTCAGCCCCTACAAAAACCAGGAGCGCGAGCCCTTCCCCGAACCCAGCGTCAATTCGCGCGTGAACGGTGCCTACAGCGACGGCCTGCGCGTCTATCGCGACGAGCCCAGCTACACCGGTCTGGTTATCGACTGCAGCGATATGGATTTGAATCCCGTCATGTCGCCGGTTATCCGCAACGACGACGGGCAGGCGATTTACGGTCACAAAAATCTTGACATCGATAAAGTTATCGAATTTGGTATGGCGTCCTACGCCGAGGAGCCCCACGACGAAATCAGCCGCAGCCGCGCCGGCGATAATCCCCTTGTCGTCAAGGCGGTTGCTCTGCAGGGCTTCAACGCTAACCCCGTCGTCAGCGTCAGCGACGCCGACAGGATTTTAATCGCCAATCAGAACGACCAGTTCCTCGACGACCTTAAAGTTGTTTTCGTGAAATAATTTTTCGCAGTTAAATTAAAAAATCTGGCATTTGGCCACGCAAATGTTTATAATTGGAAGGCAGGCGCGTGGTCTTTTGCGTTAAGGAGGTTTTTCCGTTGAATCTGAAAAAATTTTTACTGGCGGCGGTGGCGACTTTTGCACTGTCGGTGCCCCTTGCCAGCGCGGAAGTTGTTACCGTCACCGGCAGCGGAATTTCTGAAACCGCCGCGATAAATGACGCCAAACGCAACGCCGTCGAGGAAGTTGTTGGCACGGCGATTAAATCACGCTCGACGGCGATTGACCTGGAACTGGTTTTCGACGCAATCGAGTCCCGCACGCAGGGCTACGTTAATTCCTGCGAAGTTCTCAGCAAAAAAACAGAAGGCGGCACGGTTAGCGTCACGGCGCGCGTTGACGTTTCCGCCGAGCCCACTTCCGAACTCATGAAGGACGTGGAAGTTGTCATGAACCTGAACGACCCGCGTCTGGCTGTCGTGATTGAGCACTACGGCGATGACGGCGGAGAAATTTACAGACGTAATGCCGAAAGGTGTGCCGCCGCTATTCGTGAGGAACTTGTCAAACGCGGCTTCACGCACGTCGTTGACAATCCGCAAAACATTGATTACGTTATTCTTGGAAACTTGAGCGTCAGCAAGCCGCGCGAAATTAAAATTCCCAGCTGGAGCGGCCTTTCCAGCAGCACGCCCACTTCCGTTGAAACTTTCCTCAGCCGTTCCGAGGCAATTATGGATTGCAAGATTAAGCGCGTCGACACCGACGAAATTATAGGCGAGGCGCATTCCAGCGGCGAAAATATTGGCGTAGACGACGGCGGTCTGGATAACCAGGCGGTTGCAAGGCTAGCGACAAAATCCGCGCAGGAAGTCCGCAGTATTTTTAACCGCGAAGCACGCAAAATTTTTAAGAGCGTCAAACTTTTCGCGCAGAGCGGCGACGGTATGAAAATTCTGCAGTTCGAGGAAATTCTCAGCCAGGCGCAGGGAGTTACCGGCGTCCACGTTCGCACTTTTGCTGGCGGCAGGGTTACGATTGACGTTGATACTGACCTTTCGCCGCAGAATCTTTACCGTGTCCTTATAAAAACCGTCGGCAGCGACTTGTCGCTGAACCTGCAGGGTTTTACCAGTACGACGCTCGATTTGGCGATTGACTGAGGTACGCGCCATGAAAAAAATTTTTACGCTAATCGCGCTGGCGACTTTGCTTTTCGTAAATTTCGCTGAGGCGGCGAATATCAAGTCTCACCCGCGGCTGGCTGTCATGAACTTCGCTAACAAGGCGATAACCAGCGAAGGCCTGCGCGACCACGATTTCAGTTCGGCGGCGGAATACGCTATCTATCAGCTCTCCGCCAGCGACTGGTTTGACTTAATCGACTACGAACAGATGGCGGCGGTTGCGAATATGCAGGCGATGAATTTATCCGGCCTCGTCGACCAATCCACTGCGCCCGCACTCGGCAAATTTCTTGCGGCGGAATTTATCATGGTCGGCTCTTTAAACGGCATGACTTTCAAATCCAGCGGCGTTTCAATCACAGGCCCCGCCGGTCTGAAGTTCGCCAGTGGCACCGTTACCGCCAACGTCACCGTTCGATTCGTCGACGTGGAGACTTTAAAAATCGTCGGCGTCGGCATGGGTACCGGCAAATCTTCTTCAACCAGCACCGAAATTTCCTTCAGCCCCTACCGCAACGCCGCCAACTGGATTATTCCGCGCCAGACGAATATAATTATCGGCGACGGCAACGTTATCAACAACGGCGTGATTGATTCGGCGACCGGCGGCGAGTACGGGATTAAAATCGGCGCGGACGAAGTTTCTGCCGTTCAGGTTCGCAACGCGCTTAGCAAGGCGATTCGCGACGCCGTTTACGGCAAAACCGGTCTGCTCACGACTCTCAACGGCGGCAGGCAGCTCAAGATTAAAACTGGATTTTAACGCGGGGTGATTCTGTTGAAGAAAATTTTGACGGTTGCGGCGGTGATTCTAAGTGTATTTTTCAGCGCGGGGAAAGTTTTTGCGCACGAAATTTTCTGGTACGACCGCAGCACCGGCTTCGACAGATTCGCTAAAATTGTTCTGTTCCCGCTGACGAATGTTTGGGACGCGCCGGACGATTATCAGCTGGGCGGCGAAGGCACGCGCAATTTTACTTTTAATTCATACGTTGACGACCGGCTCACCAAAAAGCTGAAGAAAATTAATTTCATTCGCCTTGCCAACGAAATTCGTGAAAAGGACGATATTCTGACGAAAACGCTTGGCGTTTTACTTCAGCCGTTCGACAGCGAAAAAGCCCGCGCGACTGCCGTTGAGGAAACGACGATGGCGGATATGTACCTTGTGCCGCGCTTCAGAGAAAACCGCGTGCAGGAAGATATTTCGCCGCGCCGCGAATGGGACGTTGAACTGAAATCCTGGACGCAGGTTATTGACGGCCCCAAAGGCGACGAAATTTTTGACGAGCGCTGGCGTACCGTTCACCACGTCATTCCCGAAACGAAAATTTATCTGCACAGAATGCAGGTGGAGTTCACCGGCTACGACAAAAACGCCAATAAAATTCTGGTTTCGGTTCACCACGACCGCCGCCACAACGTCACCGAGCTGACGCAGTTTCACACGATAGTTGATGAGTTCCAGGACGCCTTCACCGAGGCGCGCAAGGCTAACAATAAAATTTACAATAAATCCGTCCGCGTCGGGTTCACGCCGATTGCGGTTGCTGGCGATTTTGGCGATGAATACATGAGCCGCGCCATGGAGTTCGCGCTGGAGGAAGAATCTTTCAAGCGCATAAAAAATGCCCGCGTCGAGACCGATACGAAGGCGCAGGTAAACTACTACTTGAGGAGTAACGTTACGCACTGCGAACTTGTTCCGCACTGGCACGACCCGAGCTACACGGTTTACAATGAACTTGTGCGATCTGAAAAGCGCAAGTGGCGCGACCGCGAGGGCAAGGAACACGAAATGAAAATAAATTATTACGACCAGAAAATTTCCGACAGCTACGCGTACTGGACGTTCAGCTGGACGGTTTACGCGGATTTCTGGCTTGTGACGCCGGAAAACGAGGTTATGATTTCCGAGTCGTACCGCAAGTCTGACGATAAGCCGGTAGACGCGTTCCGGCACGCCGCCGAAGATTTCTGCAAAAAAGTTAATTCGTGGTTCAAAGATTAATCGTGGTCGAGTTTCCTGCGAAGTTTTTTCAGGGCGCCGAAAAGCACGACGCCGACGTTATTGGCGGTGATTCCCATGATTTCAGCGATTTCCTTGTTGCCGAGACCGGAAAAATATTTGAGCTCGACGACGCGGCGTTCCTTATCGGTGAGCGTGCCGAGGGCTTGAAGGAGTTCGGTTTTACCTTCCTCAGCGAGAACTTTGGCTTCGGGCTCGTGGTATTCGGGAGCGGCTGGGTCAAAAAATTCTTCCCACTCGGTTTCCTGCGAATTTTCCCTGCGGCGGAAAAAGTCCGTCATGGAGTTCAGCGCGATTCTGAAAAGCCACGTCGAAAACGCCGCCTTATCTGGGTCGTAGCGCGAAAGATTTTCGTACATCTTCATAAAAGTCACGCTGACAATATCGTCCGCCGCGTCAGGATTTTTCAGGCGCGCAAAAATAAAATTGTACACGCGCGGGAAAAAATGTTCATACAGCTCGTTGAACGCGTCCTCGTCGTAAATCGCCCTTTGCGCGAGTTCATTGTAGTAAGTTCCGGCAACTTCCATGGTCACGCCTCCAAAACTATGAGATTTATCTGGGGTTGCACGCGCATTATAAACTTTTTCAACAAAAATGAAAATACCGCCAGCAGATTTTTTTCCGCCAGCGGTATTTTTTACTTGTTCAATTTTTCGTCAGGCTTTTTCGGCGTGGGCGTTCCTGCCGCCGCCACGCAGTCCATTTCCTCCATGGACATTTCCTCGTTGTCAGCTCTGTGGCGCAGTATCAGCCGCATACGCAAACTTTCTTTGACCCTGCTGAACCTTGAGAAGTCCATTTCCAAATTTTTTTCGTCGAACATTTTCAATCTCTCCCTTGAATTTCTTTCTGCCAATTATACGACAGATTCCAGAAAATATTAAGCCCGCCGAAAATTTTTCTGCAAAGTTTTTCAAGACCTGCTATAATTGCGCGGAGGTGAATTTTTTGAGAGCGAAAACTTACGTTGAGGATATTGAGCGGGCGCTTTACGACATTCGCGACGCCGACGCTTCGGTTTATAAAACTGGCGCGGGCTTGACGGAAGAAATTATCCGCGACATATCCGCGCGAAAAAATGACCCGCCGTGGATGCTGGAGTTCCGGCTGAAGGCGCTGGAAACTTATCACAAAATAAATCTGCCGGCGTGGGGGCCGGACATTTCCGCGCTGAACATGGACGAAATTGTAACGTACGTCAAGCCGAACGCAAAGCAGGTTTCGGACTGGTCGGAGGTGCCGGAGGAAATTAAAAACACGTTCGACCGGCTGGGAATACCCGAAGCGGAAAAAAAATCGCTGGCGGGCGTCGGCGCGCAGTACGATTCGGAAGTAGTCTATCACAGCATTCAGCAGAAACTGGTTGACATGGGCGTTGTCTATACCGACATGGAAACGGCGCTGGTCGAGCACGAAGATATTGTTCGCGAATATTTCATGACGCTGGTGCCGCCGAAAGATCACAAATTCGCCGCGCTCCACGGAGCAGTCTGGTCGGGCGGCAGTTTCGTCTACGTACCGGCGGGCGTCGAAGTAAAAATTCCGCTGCAGTCTTACTTCCGGCTGAACGCGGCGGGCGCTGGGCAGTTCGAGCACACGCTGATTATCGTCGAAGAGGGCGCCAGCCTTCACTTTATCGAGGGCTGCAGTGCGCCGAAATACAACGTCACGAATCTGCACGCGGGCTGCGTCGAACTTTTCGTCAAGGAAAACGCGCGGCTCAGATATTCCACGATTGAAAACTGGTCGCGCAACATGATGAACCTGAACACCAAGCGCGCGCTCGTTGAGAAAAACGGCTTAATCGAATGGGTCAGCGGCAGTTTCGGCTCGCATGTTTCAATGCTGTATCCCTGCAGCGTTCTGCACGGCGAAGGCGCTCGCGCGGAATTTACCGGCGTGACTTTCGCGGGCAGTGGGCAGAATCTCGACACCGGCGCTATCGTCGTCCACGCCGCGCCAAAAACTTCCGCCAATATCAACACGCGCACGATTTCCAAATCCGGCGGCAGTGCCACTTACCGTTCAGCCGTCAAGGTTACGAAAAACGCGCCGTTCGCCAAATGCTCCGTCAACTGCGAATCGCTCATGCTTGACGACGAATCGCGCTCCGATACGCTGCCGGTCATGGACATTGAAGGCGACGAGGCTGACATTGGGCACGAGGCGAAGATTGGCAGAATTTCCGACGAGGCAATTTTTTATTTAATGGCGCGCGGAATTTCCGAGGCGGAGGCGCGGGCTATGATTGTGCGCGGGTTCGTCGAGCCGATTGCGAAAGAATTGCCGCTGGAATACGCCGTGGAAATGAACAATTTAATTTCGCTGGAGCTGGAAGGGGCAAACTAATTCACGAAAAAAAATAGCCGCCAGATTTTCTGACGACCGCCGTGAAAAATTATTGTCACTCAACGTAGTCGACGCTGAACCACTGCTGCGCGTCGTTCCACTTGAAACGAAATTCGCTGCGAGCTCCGGTATTTTGCGCGCACTCGATAACGATTGTGTCGCCGCTGCAATGCACTTTCTTGACGTAGGGAATGTCGTTGTTGATATTTCCGAAATATTTGTTGCGCAGCTCGTCGGTGTTAAAATATTCCACGAAACTACCATCCGCCTTCTTGCCAATGCAAACGAATTTCCGTGCAGCGTCGGAGCTCAGCGCAGAGGGCATAATGTATTCTTCGCTTATTTTGTTTTCGCACTGCAAAACGTAGAGCTTAATTCTGCCGTCATTTTTTATTTGGAAAATCGAGGCGCCGTTAGCGCTCAATTTAACCGCAACGGTATTGCTTTGGTCTTTGTCGCCGAAGTACGTAGCCTCATGGTTGCGATAATTGCAGTGAACGTACAAAGCGTCGGCGCCGGTCGCGAATTGTGCTATCGCGTTTTGGTATACATTTTTGCCTTTAAAAACGCCGGAGATCTTGCCGTTGGTGCTAATATCCTTATCGAATATTGACATAGATGCGTTGGTAAATTCGAGACCTCCAATGTAAACCGGCTGCGAAAAATTCATGGCGAAACAATTCCCGACAGTGAAAAATATCGTCAGGAGCAACGCAGCTAAAAATTTTGAAACCTTCATTTTCAAAGCTCCCTTCAAAATTTTGTTGTTGTTAATTTCGCCGCCGAAACATTTAAATCCTGCCGTGACCGTGCTATAATCAGCAAAAATCAAAGGAGATTGCTTAATGAAAGAATTAATGTTGGGGAACAAGGCGGTGGCGCGCGGCCTGTACGAAGCGGGCGTGTGCTTTGTTTCGAGTTACCCTGGAACGCCGTCGACGGAAATTACCGAAGAGGCCGTGAAGTTCGACGAAATTTACTGCGAATGGGCGCCGAATGAAAAAGTTGCGATGGAGTCGGCGTTCGGCGCGAGCTTAGCGGGCAGGCGAGCTTTTTGTGCGCAGAAACACGTTGGCCTGAACGTCGCCGCTGACCCGCTGTTCACGATGTCCTACACCGGCGTCAACGCTGGCCTTGTCGTAGTCGTGGCGGACGATGCCGGTATGCACTCTTCGCAGAACGAGCAGGACAGCCGCCACTACGCTATCGCCGCCAAAGTTCCAATGCTTGAGCCGAGCGATTCCGCTGAGGCGCTGGAATTTACTAAGGCCGCCTACGAAATTTCTGAGCAGTTCGACACGCCGGTTCTTATAAAAATGTGCACGCGCGTCGCTCATTCGCAGTCCGTCGTTGAAACTTCCAGCCGCGTCGAGCACGAAAAAGTTTACGAAAAAAATATCGCCAAGTACGTCATGATGCCTGGCAACGCCAAAAAGCGTCACCCTGTCGTTGAGGAGCGCACGAAAAATCTTATCGCCTACGCCGAGACCACGCCGCTCAATCGCGCAGAAATTTCCTCCGCCGAAATTGGAATTATCACTTCGTCCACCAGCTACCAGTACGTTAAGGAAATTTTCGGCGACAGCGTCAGCGTTTTGAAATTGGGAATGGTTAATCCTCTGCCGCCGGAGCTGATTAAAAATTTCGCCGCGAAAGTTCAGAAACTCTACGTGGTTGAGGAACTCGACGCAGTGATTGAAAGTTTCGTTAAGGCGCTGGGAATTGCCGTCGAAGGCGAAAAAATTCTGCCGCGTATCGACGAATTTTCGCAGAATCTCATTGCAAAGGCGTTCGGAAAAAATCCTGCGGCTGGCGTTGAACTCGCTGAAAATATTCCTGCGCGACCGCCGGTAATGTGCGCTGGCTGTCCGCACCGTGGCTTATTTTACTCGCTGAAAAAAAGAAAGTGCACCGTGCTCGGCGATATTGGCTGCTACACGCTGGGCGCAGTCCCGCCGCTCGGCGCTATCGAAATGACGCTGTGCATGGGCGCTTCAATTGGCGCAACTCACGGCTTCAACAAAATGCTCGGCGAAAAGTCCGAGGGCTCGACCGTTGCGGTTATCGGCGATTCGACTTTCGTCCATTCCGGCATGACCGCGCTGGCGAACGTCGCCTACAACCAGTCCAATTCGACCGTGATTATCCTCGACAACTCGATTACCGGCATGACCGGCCACCAGCAGAATCCCACGACCGGTTTTAATATCAAGGGCGACCCCGCCGGAAAAATTAATCTGGAGGCGCTCGTCAAGTCCATGGGCATTAACCGCGTAAGAGTTGTTGACCCGTACAATCTGGCGGAATGCGACGCCGCGCTCAAAGAGGAACTCGCCGCCGCTGAACCTTCCGTGATAATTTCCCGCCGTCCCTGCGCGCTGCTGAAGTACGTTAAGCACAAGCCGCCGCTGAAAGTCGACGCGGAAAAATGTATCGGCTGCAAATCCTGCATGAAAATCGGTTGCCCCGCAATTTCCATGAGGAACGGTAAAGCGGTCGTTGACGCGACGCAATGCGTGGGCTGCGGCGTCTGCAGTCAGCTTTGCCCCAAAAAAGCTTTCGTCGCGCAGGAGGGTTGAGCTATGACTAAATTTGAAATTGAAGAAACCGCCCGCTGGACTGTTGAGCAGCTGACGCAGGCTTTCGCTGAAATGGGCACGGCGATTGACGAGCCTGGCAAAGCGATTATCATGGATTTTACGCGCGGTCTGCTGGAAGATTTGAATCGCGGCGTCCGCCTCACGCCTAAAATTGCAAACGAAAAAGTCTCCAGAATCATGGCGGAGCGCGGCGGGGAAACTTCGACACTGCCGCCGGTTTTCACGGCACTTTCGGTTATGGCGGAAAAAATCGATTCGCTGATGAAAAGAATCAACGCGGCGGCTGAAAACGCGGAACTCATGGAAAAACTGCCGCCAATCAAGGTCTGAGCGATTTTGGGGGAATTAATTTGGATACGAAAAATATTATAATCGTCGGCGTCGGCGGGCAGGGTTCGCTCCTCGCCAGCAAAATTCTCGGTCACCTGCTGCTGAGTCAGGGCTTCGACGTGAAAGTTTCCGAAGTCCACGGAATGAGTCAGCGCGGCGGCTCCGTCATAACCTACGTGCGTTTCGGCGACAAAGTTTATTCGCCGGTCGTCGATAAGGGCGAGGCGGATTTTATCGTTTCGTTTGAAATTCTGGAAACTGCGCGCTGGCTCGGCTGTCTCAGGGCTGGCGGACAAATCGTCACCAATACGCAGCAGATTGACCCAATGCCAGTCGTTACCGGCGCGGCGACTTATCCGGAAAATCTCGTGGAAAAAATTCGTGCGCTCGGCGTGAAGATTGACGCTATGGACTGCCTGTCGCTCGCGCGTCAAGCCGGTTCCCAGAAAGCCGTCAACATAGTTTTGCTCGGACGGCTCTCGCATTATTTCGACATTCCTGAAAGCGCGTGGCTCGAATCGCTCAAAGCTAACGTGCCGCCGAAATTTCTGGAACTGAATCAAAAAGCATTTGAACTCGGAAAACTTGCGGCAGAATAAAAAATTTTTCGCGCAGTCTTGCCAACGCCGCTGAAAAAATATATCATAAGCGCAGAAAAAATCCGAAGGAGATGAAATTTGTGTTCAAGAGAACTAAAATTATTTGCACGCAGGGCCCCGCGACTGACGAGCCAGGAATTATCGAAAAGCTGATTGATAACGGCATGAACTGCGCGAGATTCAACTTTTCGCACGGCGACCACGCCGATCACAAAAAGCGCATTGACGCCGTGAAGGCCGCCGCTAAAAAAATGAACAGCGTCGTTTCGCTTATCCTCGACACCAAAGGTCCCGAAATGCGTCTCGGCGAATTTGCGGCGGGCACCGTTCAGCTCACCGCCGGCAACAAATTCACGCTCACCAACGACGACACGCCTGGCGACGAAACTCACTGCTCCGTTAATCACAAGCTCCTTTACACCGAAGTCAAGCCTGGCGACAAACTCCTCCTCAGCGACGGGCTTGTTGAACTTCTTGTCGACGAAATTCAGGGCAAGGACATTATCACCACGATTTTAAATTCCGGCAAGATGAGCACGCGCAAACGTGTCGCGGCGCCTGGCGTTGCGCTCGGTCTGCCAGCAGTTTCCAAACAGGACGAAAAGGATATTATTTTCGGAATTGAAAACGACATGGACTTCGTGGCGGCAAGTTTCATTCAGCGCGCCTCCGACGTTGAGGAAATTCGCAAGCTCATCGCCAGGCACGGCGGGCACATGGAAATTATTCCCAAAATCGAAAATCTCGCCGGCGTTCAGAATATCGACGACATCATTGCGGTTTCCGACGGAATCATGGTTGCGCGCGGCGACCTCGGCGTTGAAATTCCCGCTGAGGACGTGCCGATTATCCAGAAAGAAATTATCAAAAAGTGCAACGACGCTGGTAAGCCCGTTATCGTCGCCACGCAAATGCTCGAAAGCATGACGACCAATCCGCGCCCGACTCGCGCCGAAGTTTCTGACGTTGGCAACGCGATTTTGGACGGCGCCGATGCGATTATGTTGAGCGGCGAAACCGCCAGCGGCAAATACCCCGTTGAGGCGACCGCCACCATGAACCGTATCGCCCAGCGCATTGAGGCTTCGCTCGCCTACAAGAAAATTTTCGAGGACAAGGGCATTCACAGAAAATATTCGCAGACCGACGCCATTGCTCACGCCACCGTTCAGCTCGCCTACGAAGTCAGCGCCAAGGCGATTATCACGCCGACCAAATCCGGCTACACCACCAAAATCGTCTCGAAGTACCGTCCGCAGGCGATTATTATTGCCTTCGCCCCCAATCAGATGGTTGCCCGCCATTTGAATCTTCGCTGGGGCGTCGTCGTTGTTCCGGACGTGCAGTGGCTCAATCCTGCCGACATGATTGACTACGTGGCGGACGTTTCAAGGAAGCTCGGCTACGTCAAAGAGGGCGATGTCACGGTTATCACAAGCGGCATAAAATACGGCGCAGGCGGCACCAGCGCGATTCAGCTGCACACGATTTAAAATTTCTACGCTCACAAGGGAGGTTAAGCGGTCGGAGAAAATCTGGCCGCATTTTTTATGAAAAAAATTATTTTGCTGATTTTGCTCGCGTTGACTTTAAGCGGCTGCGGCGGTAAAATTTCTGACGACGGCAAACTGAAAATTGTCACGTCGTTTTACCCGATTTATCTGCACACGATTAACGTTGCTGGCGGCGTTGAGGGCGTCGAAGTTATCAACCTCACTAAGCCGCAGACCGGTTGCCTTCACGATTATCAGCTCACCACCGAAGACATGAAGACGCTCGAAACGGCAGATATTTTTATCGTCAACGGGCTCGGCATGGAAGATTTTCTGGACAAGGTTACCGGCGCGCAGAAAGATTTGAAAATCGTTGACGCGTCGCACTCCGACGAAATTTATCTGCTAAAGGACGGCGACGAAGTTAATCCGCACGTCTGGGTTTGCGTCACTTACGCAATGCAGCAGGTGCTGGCGATTCAGCGGCAGCTTTGCGAACTCGATCCGGAGCACGCCGAAGCTTACAAGAAAAACGCGCTGGAATATATGAACAGGCTGACAGCCCTGCGCGACGAAATGCATCTGGCGCTGGACAACCTGCCGCACAAGGACATTGTGACTTTCCACGAGGCTTTCCCGTACTTCGCGGCGGAATTTAAATTCAACATCGCCGCCGTGATAGAGCGCGAGCCAGGCACCGAGCCGACGCCGCAGGAATTAGTTGAGACAATCCAAATTGTCAACGAACTGCCGGTAAAAGTTCTGTTCACGGAGCCGCAGTATTCGCCCGAAGCCGCCGAGACAATCGCGCGGGAAACTGGCGCGCAAATCTTCACGCTCGACCCGATAACAACCGGCGAGGCTAAGCTCGAAAATTCCAGCGCGTACCTCGACGGCATGCGTAAAAATATGGCGACGCTCGCCGAGGCGCTCAAGTAAATTTCTGGGAGGAATGCAAAGGTGAGAAAATTTTTAGCTGCAAATCTGGCGGCGTCGTTCGTGCTGGGAATAAGCGCTACGACTTTCGCGGCGAATCCTTTCAGCGACGTGCCGGAGGGACACTGGGCTTACAATTCGATTGAAAAACTTGCGGCGGAAGGAATTATCGAGGGCTACGGCGACGGGACTTATCGCGGTAGCAGGAATATCACGCGTTACGAAATGGCGCAGATGGTTGCCCGAGCGCTCGCCCGCTACGAAAATGTTCCAGCTGCCACTAAATCTGCGTCCGTCACTTCCGAAGAGCCTCCGGTTACTTTTGACGACAGGCCGCAGGGTATCAGCGCCGCCAGTCGCGCGGAACTTGACAGGCTGGCAATGGAATTTCACGAGGAACTTGACGGGCTGGGCGTTCGCGTCGCTGAGCTGGAAAAGCACGCCGATCGTGTTCAGTGGAGCGGCAAAATCGAAATGAACTTCGCCAACATTCGCACGGACAAATATAACAGCGGGCACAAGGACAAGGAAATTTGGCGCGGATACACTTTCTACCTCGACCCCGAAGTTCAGCTGAACAAAAACTGGACGGCGCTGGCGGAATTTCAAATCGAAGGCGATCTGACGAAAGATTCCACCGGCACCACTCACCTGAATAATGTTTGGGCGCTGGGCAATTTCGGCGACAACTTCGCAATTGGAATTGGCAGAATCCCGTTTTACACCAACGAGGACGGTTTGATTTTAGACGCAGATATGAGCGGCGGCGCGCTGATTTTTGGCAACGAATTTTACGTGACGCTGGCTGGCGGGCGTGTGCATAAGGAAACTTTCGGCGGCGGTATTAAGGGCGAATCCGACAGCGAGGATTTCAACGCAGATGTTCTCGCCGTCAATGTGCAGTACGAGCCCGAAAGTGGACGCGGCCTCTACGGCGGCGCGGGCTTTTACTACCTAAAGGATAAAGATTTCATGACGCCTAACTATTCCCGCGGCGGCAACACCGACAAGGCGAATATCTGGAGCGTCAACGCCAGCTACGGCTTCACGGATAACCTGACGCTTTTCGGCTCCTTCGCGCAGAATACAAAAGCTGACTACGAAAAAAATGCGTGGCAGGCTGAAATTGAATACGGCAGCTACGACGGCGACTACGAAACCGAAAAGGGCGACTGGAGCGTTTTCGCCGGCTACCGCAAGTTCGGCACGAATGTTTCTCTGGCGCCTTCGGACGATGACGTTATGAGAGGAATGCGCGGCTGGTTCGTCGGGGCTAACTACGCGCCGTTCAAAAATATCGGCGTCACCGCGCGCTATTTCAAGGGCAAGTACATTACCGGCAAGGGCGACGCTCAGAAAATTTTCGGCGAAATTGATTTCTTCTTCTGAGGAACTCACGCTGTAAGAATTTCAGCAGTCAGTTGAAAAACTTTTTCATTTATCTTGACGATTTCCGGCGGCAGTGATAAACTTCATTCGGTTTAATTAGGGAGAGCTATAGCGGGGAGCGATTCCCGTAATTTTTTTGCTGAAAACGACAGGAGGAATTTCCGTGAAGAAAACTTTTTTGGCAACGGCTCTGATTCTTGGAATGAGTTCAACGGCGTTCGCGGCGGCGAATAATCCTTTCAGCGACGTACCGCAGGGGCATTGGGCGTACAATTCGGTTGCTAAGCTGGCGGCGGAAGGGATAATCGAAGGCTACGGCGACGGGACTTATCGCGGCAACAGAAATATCACGCGCTACGAAATGGCGCAGATGGTAGCTCGCGCGCTTGCCCGCTATGATCAGCTTGCCGCTCAGGTTGCCGACGCCAGCCGCGCAGTTGCCAATACCCGCCGCGCAAGTACTCCCGCAGTGACGGCGCCTGCTCCTCAGACACAGCCTGCGCGTCCCGTTATCAGTGGCGCAAGTCGCGCGGAACTTGACAGCCTCGCCTATGAATTTCGCGAGGAACTTGACGGGCTCGGCGTCCGCGTTGAGGAGCTCGAAAAACACAGCGATATGGTTAAGTGGAATGGCAAAATCGAATACTCCTACGAACACTTGAAGTTCGGCAATGAAAAGGCATGGGCACACGGCGCGAAGTTTCAGTTCGACCCCAGCGCTGAGGTAAATGACCACTGGACGGCGAACGCGCGCTTTGAAGCCGAAGTTGACTTTCGCGACGATTCGACCACCAGTTCCAAACTGGAACGAATTTGGGCGGAAGGCAATTACGATAATTTCAACGTCAGGCTCGGCAGAATGGAACTTTTCACCAATGAAGAAGGGCTGATTTGGGACACGGAGTTCAGCGGCGCGCAGCTGACTTTCGGCGACAGGTTTAAAGCTGTGCTCATGGCTGGGCGGCTTGCTGGCGACGGAATAGAAATTGGCGCGGCGGAAGACCACAGCGATATTCTCGGCGCGAATCTGCAGTACGACGCTGGCAAAGGGCTTGCGGTTGGCGGCGGCTACTACTACCTTGAGGATGACGATTTCAGAACCACGGATTATTCCAACAGCGGCGACACCAACAAGGCGAGCGTCTGGAGCGCGAATCTGGGCTACACTTTCAGCGACAACTTCAGCATTCACGGCGCCTACGCGCAAAACACGAAGGCTGATACCGAAAAATCTGCGTGGCAGGCTCAGCTGAAATATGGCGTTTACGACGATAATCCCGAACGCGGAGACTGGGGCGTCTGGGCGGGCTACCGGCGCTATGGCTCTAACGTTTCGTTCGTGCCCACGGAAGATGATACGATTCGTGGCACTAAGGGCTGGTTTGTCGGCGGCGGCTATGCGCCCTTCAAAAATATCGGCGTCACGCTCAGGTATTTCGACGGCAAAACTCTTTCCGAGGACAAGACGAAGACTAAGCACTTCCTCGGCAAGGTTGAATTTTTCTTCTGAGGCTGCTTGGTGCCTAACTTTCTTTCTGCCCAGAAAGAAAGTTACAAAGAAAGACGGGGCCGAGTGACGCCGTCCAGGCGTCAGTGCGGCCCGCGCCCCATCCATGGGCCTTTATTGAGCCGCCCTCAAATTCGCATTTTTATATTGCAAGGATTTGTTTAGTAATATCGTCGAGCTGCTGACTCGTTGGCAGGTTGGCGATTTTTATTTTGTCAAGAATAATTTCGACGCCAGCAGACTTGAGTTCGTCCTCAACCTGCGCGATACTCTGTCCGCCCCAGCCGTACGAGCCGAACGCGAAACCTTTGTGGTTGACTGGGCGCAGACCTTTCAAGTAGCACAGGAAACCGGCAATCGTCGGCATCATCTGGTTGTTAATCGTGGGCGAGCCGACCGCCAGATATTTGCTCGTGAAAATGTCCGTGACAATATCGGAAGTGGGCGTGGCTTTAATGTCGTAGTAGGCGGCGGGGATACCGCGCTGGGCGAACGCCTCGGTTATCGTCTGCGCGAGAATTTTCGTCGAGTGCCACATAGAATCGAAGACGACGACGGCGCGTTCAGCAACTTCACCGGCGCTCCACTTTTTGTAGCAGTCAACGATTTTGGAAATATTTTTGCGCCAGATAACGCCGTGGCCGGTCGCAATTAAATTTATCTCAAGATTTCCCAGCGCCTTCAGCGCGGTCTGCGCCTGCTTACCGAAGGGCATTAAAATATTTGCGTAGTATTTTTTCGCCTCGAAGAAAACCGTGTCCAAATCGTTTTCGTCGTCGAAGCGCACAGAGGTTGCGAAGTGCTGACCGAAGGCGTCGTTGGAGAACAGAATTTTTTCTTCGGGGCAGTAGGTAACCATGGAGTCCGGCCAGTGGAGCATGGGCGTCGGAACAAATTGCAGAGTCCGCGCGCCAATAGAAATGCTGTCGCCGGCCTTGACAGGCTTGTAGTTCAAATCGCCGTAGCGCGCCGTGAGACCTTTGACGCCGTTGGGATTGGTGGTGATAATCTCGGCGCTGGGAGCGAGCGCAGCGACTTCGCGCAGGGCGCCGGAATGGTCGGGCTCAACGTGGCTGGAAATAATCACGTCGATTTTGGCGGGGTCAATCACGCTGGAAATCCGCGCGAGCAGTTCCTCAGCGAAATTAATTTTGGCGGTATCAATCAGCGTAACTTTTTCGTCGAGAATCAGATAGGCGTTGTAGCTGGTGCCGCGCGTGGTTTCGTAGCCGTGGAAATTTCTCATCGACCAGTCGACGGCGCCGACCCAGTAAATATTTTTCGCAACTTCGACAGCTTTGCAGTTGTTCATAGAATCAGTCCTTCCAAAAATCTCCCGCAGATATTCTGCAGTTTTCGCGGCAATTCCTGCAAAAATTTGCTTGTCATTCGCGGCGGAAAATTATAAAATGCGGCGGGAGGTGAAATTCATGGGCTTCAAAAAATCTTTACTCGACGAAGTGAAGTTCCTGCTGAGCGGGCGCGGTATGCCTTACGAAAAAGTTTGTATCATGGTTGCGATGATTATCAGCGTGATTCTGTCGGTGCTGCTGGCTGGGAATTTCGGCAAGGACGCGCCGGTCGCAGTGATTGACCTTGACAACAGCCGCTACAGCCGCGAACTTATCACGAAAATCGACGCCAGCGAGTACATGAAGGTTACAGCAATTATCAATTCGCCGGTTAAGCCGGAGCCGCTTTTCTACCGCGACGAAGTTGTCGCCGTGATTTATCTGCCGGAAGGTCTTGAAAAAAATCGCTACACCGGCGTTGAAGCGCCAATCGGAATTTTTTACGACAACAGCAACACGGCGCAGGCGGCGGATATTAAGGAGGCGATGCCGGAACTCGTGGCTATCGAGAACGCGATGCATTCCGGCAGTTCCGGTGCAACGGGTCTTGTTTTGAACAGCCGCTCGCTTTTTAATCCTGCCGGTTCCACGTCAAACACGCAGACGCAGGGATTTTTATTTTTCTTCGGCGCAATGTTTTTCACCTTCGCAACGATAGGAATGATTCCGCGCCTCAAGCTCAGCAAGCACTACGAAAAAATTCTGCTCAACGGGACGCCGTGGGATATAGTCGCGCGGATTGTGCCCTACGCAACGTGCCTGACGGTCGCAACTTTCATGGGGCTGGCGGTTTTAAGAGTCTGGGGCGATTTAGTTTTTTCCGGCAGAGTCGTGGAATTTCTGCTGATACAGATTTTCATGGTGCTGACGATTGGCGTAATCAGCGTGTTCGTTGGCTGGACGGCGGCGAACCCAGGAATTGCGTCGAGCCGAATGATTCTGTTTATCCCAGGCGGATTTATCTTCGGCGGCGTGACGAGTCCGCTTTCGCATTTATCGCCGTGGGTGGTGAAGGCGGCGCACATTTTCCCGCTGACGTGGCAGTTTCATTTCACGCGGGACATAATTCAGCGCGGCGCGAGTCTACCGGCGATAAGTTCAGAAATCGGCGCGTTCATGGTCTACATGGGGCTCGTCGGAATTTTATTCAGCTGGCGGTTTTATAAGAGCAAACGCGAACTGCTGGCGATGGCTAAAGCTGAGGCGCTGGAGCATTTGCAAGGCGAAGTTAAAGCCGACGCGTGGCAGAGAATTGAAATTAAAAACATTCTCGTGCCGACGGACGGTTCAGGGCAGGCGTTCAAGGCGGTCAATCAGGCGATACACCTTGCGGCGGTCTGCAACGCGCGGATAACGCTGCTGATGTGCGTCGAGCTGGAAAAAAATATCGCCGCCTACGAACAGGTCAGCATGAGCGGCTACATTCCCAGCGAACTCAACGCCGCCGCCTACGATTTCCTGTCCGAACTCATGCTCGTCATTCCGAACAATATCAAGGTTAAGACGCGCGTAGAAATTGGCGAGCCTGGCGAGGTTATCACCGAAATTGCGAAGTATGACGAATGCGACGTGATTGTTATGGGCAGCCACGGCTTCGGCAGCGCCGACGAAAAAGTTATGGGCAGCGTCGCGCGGTACGTGCTGGAAAATTCCGAGCGGCCGGTGATTTTCGTCAAAGGTATGCCCGACGACTGGGACGACGAACATAATTATATCGTTCGCGGTTGAAGGATTTTTTGCGGCAACGGCAAATTTAATAGGCGTAGCATGAGACGGAAAATTTTTTTGGAGGCGATGTCGAAATGAATTTGGATATTGCGGACACGATGGTGCGAATGGCGATGGATTCGATTCGCAACGCGTATGTTCTTTACGACGGGATAATTGCGGGCGCGTGCGTGCTGGCGAGCGACGGCACTCTTTACAGCGGCTGCACGATTGATCACCCCGTGGCGGAACTGAGTATGCCGGCTGAGCTGGTAGCGATGTCCCGCGCGATTTCCGACGGCAAGCGTGAATTTGACGCGCTGGCGATTGTCGCTGACATTGCGGGCTTTTACGCGCCGAACGAAGAAACTTTCCAGTTCCTGTCACAGTTTGCGATTGAGGAATTTATACTGGCGGATTTAGACGGCAACGTTAAAATTCTGCAGTTCGACGAAATTGTTCCCTACAAGCAGCGCCGCCGCAGTTAATTTTTCTCACGAACAAAAAAATTAAGACCGAGCCGAAAGCTGGCCGGTCTTTTTTAGTTGCGGGAAAAGTTCAATCGAGTTCAACGCTGACGGTTTGCCCTGCCATAGCGCCGCTGTTTTCGTCGACGTAAATTCTGACCTGGAACGCGGACAAATCAGCCTGCCCCTTTTCGCGGGACTGTTTCAAATCAGCGAAGCCAGGCGCCTGCGTCATAAGCCGAATCGTGCAGCGAATTTTTTTATCGTCTGCGACGGTGGTGCAGAAAATTTCTCCGCCTTCGCGCAGGTTGACGGCCTGTTCCTCGGAAACGTAAATGTCGTAGTAGACGCGCTTAGTTTCGAGCAGGACGACGGGGACGTTTGGCGAGACCATTTCGCCATGTTTCTGCAGGACGCTGATAATTTTGCCGGATTCGGGCGCGTGCAAAGTCAGGCGGGATTTGGCGACTTCGAGTTCCTTGAGCTGGACTTCGAGAAATTTTTTCTGCTCAGCCAGCGCGTCAAGGTCGTTCTGCATATTTTCAACGGTAGCGCGTTCCTGCGCGATTGTCGGCAAGTTCAGCGAATCGGTTCTGCCGGTATCGCGTGTGCCAGCTAAAAGCCGGTCGAGGAGCTGTTGCTGCGTGTCAACGTTCGCGCGGGCTACATTCAGGTTCATGATAGCGTCGTCGAGCTGGGAGCGGGCAATAGCGCCGGCGTTGACGAGTTCAAGGTTGCGGTTGTAGTTAATTTCGGCGTTGCGGAGCGTCGCGCGGGCGGAATTTACAAGAGCGCGCTGGCTGTCAATCTGGCGGAAGGACTGCTGTTCGTCGTTCGTGACGCGGAAACTGTTAGCGTTCATCGTGCCGGCGGTAGATTTAATCTGCGCGTCAAGCTGAGCAATCTGCGCCTGCAGTTTCTCAATCGCCAAATCGGTATCGGTTGCGTCGAGCTCCATAATCAAATCGCCAGCCTGAACTTCCTGCCCTTCGCGGACGGCCTCGTTAGTCATGCGCCCGCCGACGGAATCAAACGCCAGCTTGATTTGTTCCGCCGTCAGAATACTCTCCTTGACAGTGCCGCCCAGAAAAACTGCGTCGTTGCCGCGATACATTAGAATAAGTCCGCTGATAATCAGGAGCGCCAGAAAAATCATGCCGCCGCGCGCCGTTTTATTTTTTGGCATAAAAACACCTCCATCAAAAAATTTTCTGCGCACATTGTACCACGTGCCGCCGCCAAAAGTAATAGCCCAAATAAAAAAAATCCCGCTGTAACTATTCTGGCGGAAAATTAATCTGCGGGGTATTTTATTTGCTTATCAGTTCGTGGTAAAATTTTTACATCACGAAAGAAGGGCGATAACTTTTATGAAGAAAAAATTTTTAGCGGGAATGATTCTGGCGGCAGGGATATTCACGGGCTGCGGGAGCGACCATCCTCCACCGCCGCCGCCGAAGGCTGAAACTGCCGAGACAAATCAAGCCGCGTCGAAACAGCTGGCTGAAAAATCTGCCGCCGAGCTCAAAGATAAGCAGGAGCTCAAGCGTTACATTTTGACGATTCAGCCGTACCTTGACAACGTGCGCGCGAAATGGCAGGAGCCGGACGAAAGTAATATCGCTGATTTCAGCGAGCTGAGCAAAGCCGAAAGAACCGCGCTGATTTTTAAAAATATCCAGCTCATGGAGCACAACGCTAATCTTCACGGCGCAATGATTCAGGAAATTGGCAAAATCGATACGCCGAAAGCCGCCGAGGAGCTGAAAAATACGCTGGTCGAATTGAACGCGTGCTACTTCAAAAACATCAGGGAATACATGGATTATTTTTCCGGCAGCGAAGAGGAACGCCACACTCTGAGCGGCACCGTCTCTTCCTTGATAAAAATTGCGACTGCGTCCAGTTCCAGCGAAATTGACCGGCTGATTCGTAAGCGCGACCAGATTATTGACAGCGTGCGCGACGTTGAAGTTGACGCCGCCGACATTCCTGAGCCGGAAAAAATTATCGACAGCGTTTTTGAAAATCAGCCGCCAAAATCTGAAAACACGAGCGCCGAAGACGAGGCAGTTTCAGCGTTTAAAAGTTTTCACGAGAACATAACCGAAAAAGATTTTCTGCGAGCGTTTGAAAGATTCAGCGTCGAACGCAGGAACAAAATCCGGCTGGAAGACTGGATTAACGGCTTCAAAACTACCGTCAGCAGCAAAGTTTCTGACATTCGCGTAAAATCTCATGACGGCGACAGCGTTGTTTTGGATTATGTGCTCACCGCCGAAGATAATCCTGGCGGCGTCCGGCATTTCAACGGCACGGCGACGCTCATTTTTGAAAGCGGCGAATGGAAAATCGACAGCGCGCATAATACTTTAATCAACGACTAGTAGAAAACTTTTTCCAGGCACAGACCGTTAGCCGGCGCCGTAGCAGGAAATAAATTTCGGTTACCGCTTTTAAAAATCTGCGCGAAATTTTCCAGGCTGAGCCGGTGCCGCCCAACTTCAACCGCCGCCGCCACGATATTCCTTGCCATGTGATAGAGAAAACCGCTGGCGTGAATTTTAACACCGAGAATTTCCGCGCCGAAAAGATTTTCAGTAAAAAGTTCCGCCGCGTAAACCGTCCGCACTGGATTCATCTGCGTGGAGCTCGCCGCCTTGAACGCCGAAAAATCGTGCTCGCCTTCCAGAAGTTTCAGCGCCGCCGCCATAGCTTCCACGTCCAGCGGATAGCGAATGTGCCACGCAAATCGCTCGGTGAACGGGTTCAAAGTCGCGCCGCGCTGAATTTTGTAGCTGTAAATTTTACTCTGAGCGCTGTGGAGCGCGCTGAAATATTTATCCGCCTCCCACGCGTCGCGTACGACAATATCCGGCGGAAGGATGCCGCTCGCCGCTCGCGGAATTTTTTCAACTTCAATTCTGCCGTCGGTAAAAAAATTTACAACCTGCCCCAGCGCGTGTACGCCGGAATCAGTCCTCCCGCTCGCCGAAAGTTCCACGCTGTCACCGAAAATTTTTTCTAAGCGCTCCTCCAAAATATTCTGTATCGCTACGCTCGGCGGATTCTGCCGCTGAAAACCGTTGTAATTCGTGCCGTCGTACGCTACCAGCAGCGCGATATTCCGCCTCCGCAGTTTCAATTCAGCCCGCATAGCTAAAACTCACCAGCCCCGCGCAAAATCCAGCCGTCACGCCCGCCGCTAAAAAATCTGCGCGACCAAACGCCAGCTGCTTTAAATGCGTCCGCCCTTCGCCGCCACGGTAACAGCGCGCCTCCATTGCCAGCGCCAATTCGTCCGCGCGCCGGAAACTCGACAGGAACAGCGGCACCAAAACCGGCACGAACATTTTCAGCCGCCGCAAAATATTTCCCGACTCGAAGTCCACGCCGCGCGCTTTCTGCGCCTTCATGATTTTTTCCGTCTCCTCCAAAAGCGTCGGGATAAACCGCAGCGCGATTGTCATCATCATCGCCAGTTCGTGCGCCGGTACGCCGACTTTCGCCAGCGGCGACAATAATTTTTCCAGCGCGTCCGTCAGTTGCAGCGGCGAGGTTGTGAACGTCAGCAGGCTCGATAAAATTATCAGCAGAATCAGCCGCAAACTTATCAGCACGCCCGCTTTTACGCCTTCGTCCGTGATTTTGAACACAAAAATTTCCGCTAAAACTTCGCCGTCGTGACTCACCAAATGTATCGCCAGCGTGAAAAAAATTATCCACAGCAGCGGCTTCAGCGACTTCAAAACTGTCAGCGGCGGGATTTTTGAAACTGCCACAAGCAAAATCGTCGCGCAGGTCAGCGCCGAATACGCCAGCGCGCCTTTGACTGCGAAAATCAGAATCATCAGCGCGAACAGCAGAATTATTTTCGTGCGCGGGTCGAGCCGGTGCAAAATCGATTCGCCTGGGAAAAATTGTCCGAGCGTTATATCCTGTAGCATCAGCCTTCAGATTTGCGGGCGTTCTTAGCGGCGCGGCCGCGAATGTTGTGGTTGAGCACGGCCTTGCGCAGGCGGATACTTTTCGGAGTGACTTCAACAAGTTCGTCGTCGTTAATGTATTCAAGCGCCTGTTCGAGGCTCATAATACGCGGCGGGACAAGTCGAATCGCTTCGTCGGCGGCGCTGGAGCGCATATTCGTGGCGTGTTTCTGCTTGCAGGGATTAATATCGATGTCCATTTCGCGAGAATTTTCGCCGACAATCATTCCCTCATAAACTTTCTGATTGGGCTCAATAAACATTGTGCCGCGATCCTGCAGGTTGAAAATTCCGTAGCCGGTGGTTGTGCCTTCCTCGAACGCAACGAGACTGCCGCGACTGCGCCCAGGAATATCGCCCTTGTAAGGTTCGTAGCCGTGGAAAACGTGGTTCATGATTCCGTTGCCGCGCGTGCTTGTCAGAAGTTCGGAGCGGAAACCGATAAGTCCGCGCGCCGGTATCAGAAAGTTAATGCGCATATAACCGGCGAGTTCGGTCATATCGAGCATTTCAGCTTTGCGGCGGCCGAGGCTTTCCATAGCGGTGCCGACGTACTCGGCTGGAACTTCGACGGTGAGCGCTTCAATAGGCTCATTTTTTTTGCCGTCGATAGTTTTGTAAACGACTTCGGGCTTGCCAATCTGCATTTCGTAGCCTTCGCGGCGCATTGTTTCAATCAGAATGGAAAGGTGAAGTTCGCCGCGTCCGCTGACTTTGAAAACGTCCGCCGAATCGGTTTCCTCGACGCGCAGGGCGACGTTGGTTTCAGCCTCTTTGAAAAGCCTGTCGCGAATGTGGCGGCTGGTAACGAACTGCCCTTCCTTGCCCGCGAAAGGACTGGTGTTGACGCCGAAAGTCACGCTGAGCGTCGGCTCGTCAACGCGAATGCCAGGCAGCGCTTCGGGATTGTCCACGTCAGCAATGGTATCGCCAATCGACGCGTCAGTTAAGCCGGTGAGCGCAACGATTTCGCCCATACCGGCTTCATCGACTTCGACGCGATTTAGCCCTTCGTAGGTGAAAACTTTTCCGACCTTGCCGCGCTTAACGCCGTCGGGGCTCATAATCGCAACGGTCTCGCCGGTTTTGATTTTGCCGCGATGAACTCTGCCGATAATAATTTTGCCAACGTAGTCATTCGCTTCGAGCGTCGTGACAACCATTTGTAAAGGCGCGTCAACTTCGCCTTCGGGCGGCGGAATTTTTTCAAGAATGGTATCGAGCAGCGGTTTCATGTCAGCGCTGTCGTCGCTCATATTTTTCTTAGCGATACCGAGCTTGGCGGAAGTGTAGACGATCGGAAAATCCAGCTGCTCATCTTCCGCGTCCAGCTCCATAAAAAGTTCGAGAATTTCATCTTCAACTTCAGAAATTCGAGCGTCGGGCTTGTCGATTTTGTTTATGACAACGATAATTTTCAAGTGATTCTCAAGCGCCTTGCGTAACACGTAACGAGTTTGCGGGCGTGGTCCTTCCGCTGCGTCGACCAAAAGCAGGGCGCCGTCAGCCATATTGAGAACGCGTTCAACTTCGCCGGAAAAATCCGAATGCCCAGGTGTATCCAAAATATTTATTCGGACGCCGTTAAATAAAATTTCTGCGTTCTTAGAAAAAATTGTAATTCCGCGTTCCCTTTCGAGTGCGCCCGAGTCCATAACAAGCGGGTCAAAAGTTTCATTTTCGCGGAAAATCTTGCTATATTTCAGTAACGCGGAAACTGTATGACTCTTCCCCGTGTCCACGTGTGCTATAATAGCGACGTTACGTATATTAGAATTTATATGCATAAAAAATTCCTTTCCAGCATTTTTATTTATCTTGACAGAAAAAGCTCTACGTGCTAAGATTGAAAGCGTAAAAAGTCAAACCTAGCGGCGCAGAGCCTTTGCAGTTTAATAATTTTAACACTCTCTCGCCGCAATGTCAAGAAAGGCGGGAGTATTTTTATGGACAAAAAGGATTTTTACGGGCAGATTTACTACATCGACAACGACATAAACGAAAAATTGTACGTCGGACAGACTACCAGAACGCTGAAAGAACGCTTCCAGGAGCATTACCGCGCAGATTCTGTTATCGGCAAAGCTATGCGTGAGTACGGGCTGGAACATTTTCATATTCACTCTATAGAAAAATGCTACACAAAGGAGCAGCAGGATGCTTTTGAGATTTTCTGGATTGCCGCGCTTAACACAAAATCGCCAAATGGCTATAATTTGACGGACGGCAGCGACGGAACGGTTAATCCTTCAGTGGAAACGCGGGAAAAAATGTCGATTGCAAAGAAAGGGCGCCCTGGACATCCTCAAACCGAATCGGCGAAAATAGATATTGCAGCGGCGCAAATTGGGAATAAAAATGGCGTCGGCAATAAAAGTAATACAGGGCGAAAACTTCCGCTGAACAATGCGCAAAAATGTCAGCGTCGAGAAAAGCCTATTATGCAGAACATCCTGAAGCGGTCGAAAAAATGAGAGCGAGGGGCAAAGCCTATTACGAGGAACACCCTGAATTGGCAGAACAAATATCGACGAAAGTCAAGGCTTAATTAATTGTTGACACAATCGCGCGCTTGATTTATATTTTCAGTAACATTCATGGATAAATTGATAATTGCTTGAAGGTGAGGTCATGAGCAAAATTCTGATTGTGGACGACGAGCAGATAATGTTACTGCTGGCGCGGCGGATTTTGTCAGCGAAGTACGAAGTGGTAACGGCGTCGAACGGCGCGGAGGCGCTGGAAATTTTCGCGCGGGAGCGGCCGGATTTAGTGCTGTCGGATTTGCTTATGCCGGAAATGGACGGCTACGAATTGCACCAGCTCCTGCAGGAACAAAGCGCGACGCCGGTTCCTATAATGTTTATGACGGCGGACGAGAGCGACGAAAGCGAAAGTAAGGGCTTCGAGCTGGGCGCGGCAGATTACATTCGCAAGCCGCTAAAGCCGGACGTTCTGCTCCGCCGCGTGGGAAATATTATCGAAAACCTTGACAAGATTCACGGGCTGGAAGCGGCGGCGTCAATGGACGCGCTTACGGGTCTGCTGAACAAAGCCGCCTCGCAGGACGAAATTGGCGCGCTGGTTGAACATTCGTCGGGCGCGCTGATGATGGTCGACCTTGACAGTTTCAAGCTGGTGAACGACCTCTACGGGCACGCAATGGGCGATAAAATTCTTGTGCGGTTCGCGGAACTGCTGAAAAAAATCACGCGCGAAACCGACCTGGCGGGGCGAATGGGCGGCGACGAATTTATTTTGTACCTGCAGAACGTAGACGACGAAAGAGTTTTGCGGAGCCGGACGGAATTTCTCAACCGGCAGCTTGTTGCCTCGGCTAAGGAATTTATGGGCGCGGATATGCAGATACCGCTGGGCGTGAGCGTGGGCGCGGTTTTCGTACCCGACGGCGGCAGGGATTTCGCTGAGCTGTACAAAAAGGCGGACAGCGCGCTTTACGAAGTCAAACAGCACGGCAAGCACGGGCTTTCAGTTTTCAGCACGCAGACGCACCACGAGCATAAAAAAATTTCCGACGGCGGCGGGATTTCACAAATGCGCATGATTCTCGGCGAGCGGAATGTTGAAAAGGAAGCGTACTTCGTTGACTTCGACACGTTCAAAAAAATTTACCAGCTGCTGTCACGAATGGCGGAGCACTACCGCAAGGGTCTGACGCTAATGCAGTTCACGCTGAGCGACGAAACGGCGGCGGACGAGCTGAAAGACGTGCTGATACACGCGCTGAGGCGGAGCGACTGCGTTTCGCAGAGCGGCAAGAATAAATTTTTCGTGCTGCTTATGGAGGCTACCGAAGAGGAAAGCGACGGCGTCAGGGACAGAATTTTTTCGCGGCTCAAGCCGGAAACTATCGGAAAAGTTTCATACGAGCGGGAAGGAATTTTTTAAGGACGGAGTGCAATGGGATTTCTGCGTAAACTGAAAAAACTTCACATGCTGGCGGCGGCGATTGGTCTGCTGATTGTGATACCCGTGGTCGTGCTGATTTTCAATTTCAGCAAAGATTTCGAGGAGCCACACGAAAAAATTGGATTTATCATAACCGGCAACATTCACGCGCCTGGCTGGAACGGTTCGCATTACGACGGGATAAAAAAGGCGTGCGAGAATTTCGGCGTGGAGCTGCTTGTACGCGACAGCGTGAAGGAAAATTCTGGGCAGTGCACTGACGCGATTCACGAGCTGATAAAGGAAGGCGCCGGAATGATTTTTCTGGCGAGCTACGATTATCCGCGCGAAGCTCAAAATATTATCGCGGCGTATCCTAACATTGCCTTCGCGACAATTTCGGCGGAAGTGCACGTGCGGAATCTGGCGTCCTACTTCGTGCGAATGTACCAGGCGCGGTATATTTCTGGCGCGCTCGCCGGTATGAAAACCGAAACGAACGTCATTGGCTACGTGGCGGCAATGGAAAACACCGAAGTCAATCGCGGGATAAACGCCTTTACCCTTGGCGTGCGGCGCGTCAACCCCAGCGCGAAGATCGTCGTTATGTGGACGGGCGACTGGAAGGACGAGAAAACTGAAATGGAACACGCGGAGCGGCTGATTAAAGAGGCGGGCGCGGACGTGATTACCTACCACCAGAACGAAGACGCCGCCGGTATCGTTGCGGAACGGCTCGGCGTAGATTTTATCGGTTACAACGCGATTCTCAACGGCTATTCCGAGCATTACCTCACCTCCGTCATCTGCCGCTGGGATTTGTACTACAGCGACATAATTCAGCGCTACCTCAAGGGCGAAATAAATTCCGTGAAAAATCACTGGCTGGGCATTGAAAAAAGCTCAAGTTCCAGCGTGGTTACGCTTTCAACTTATTCCAAGGTGGTCAGTCCGGAAATTGTTGCACAGCTCAGCGTAATGGAACAGGAACTTCTCAACAACCGGCTGATTTTTTCCGGCGAAATTTACGACAACCAGGGCAACCTCCGCTGCCGCGCGGGCGAAGCTATCAGCGATAACACGCTCCTTGAGGATATGAACTGGCTCGTCGAAGGAGTTGAAGTCCTTGAATAACCTGGGATTTTATCTGAACGAAAAGTACATGCGGAAAGTTATCATGCAGTTTTTGGCGCTGCTGTTCGTGCTTGTGCTGACGGGCGTATTTATGCGCGCGCAAGTCAGCGACCTTTTGAATGCGACGCTGGAAAAAACGATAGCCAAGCAGGCGTCGGATTTATCAATCGTTGCGGAAGAAAGATTTGCCAAGGAACTTTCGGAACTTAAAATGGCGGCGCAGTATTTTGAAGACCACCCCGAAGAACACGCGGAGGAAAATTTTCTGTCAATGCTTAAGACGGGCAACCCGAAAATTTCCGTGGGCTTGCTGAGGATTGACGGGACGCCAGTGCACGGCTCGACGATTTCAAAGCTGGAGTTCACGCGCTTTCCAATGGCTTATCGCGGCAACGAAGTTGTTGATTACTGCGCGGGCAAGGGCTTACTTTTCGCCGTCCCCGTCATGAACGGCGGCAACATTCGCGCGGTGATTTACCGGCTGTACGACGAAGATTTACTGTCGGAACTTTTCGGGCTGGCGGAATATCATTCGGAGGGGCGGCTGCTGATTCAGGAGCGGCGCGGGCAGATAATTGTTCCGTACAAAAACTACGGCAGGGAAGACAGGGCTTTTTTCCGCGATAAAAATATTCGGCGCGGGTTCAAGGACATTCGCGAAAAGCTGACGAAAAACCGTTCGGCGGCGGTGTACTGTGAAAGTCCGCAGGGAAGATTTTTCCTGTTCGCAACGGATTTGCCGCAAACCAACTGCTCGATGATAGGCTACGTGCCGTGGGCTGCGGTCGCCGGCGACATTTTCAGGATTTATACGCTGCTGCTTTTCGGCGGCACGCTCATGCTGATTTTCCTCGCGCTGGTCAGTGCCTATCTTTTCGTCATGCGCACCAAGGCGGAGGAGAGCGACGAGCTGCGCGAAGCTAAAAGAGCCGCCGACGAAGCCAACAACGCCAAGAGCGCCTTCCTCGCCAATATGAGCCACGAAATTCGCACGCCGATTAATGCGATTCTCGGTATGAACGAAATGATTCTGCGCGAAAGTAAAAATCCCGACGTTATCAGCTACGCGCAAAATTCCGCCGCCGCCAGCGAAGCGCTCCTGTCGCTGATTAACGACATTCTCGACTTCAGTAAAATTGAGTCCGGCAAGCTTGAACTGCTCGAAGAAAGATACCGGCTCGACGAAATGATTAAAAGCCTCGTCAACATGATTCGTCCGCGCGCTGATAAAAAAAATCTGACGTTCACGCTGAAGGTCAACCCCGCGATTCAGAATTACCTTTACGGCGATTCCGTGCGCATTCGCCAGATTGGCCTGAACCTTTTGAGCAACGCCGTCAAGTACACCAAGGTCGGCGGCGTCGAATTTATCGTTGACAAGGAAGACAACTTCGGCGAGGAAATTAATCTGAAATTCACCGTCAAGGATACCGGCATTGGTATTCGCGAATCTGACATCAGCAGGATTTTCGACGATTTTGAGCGCTTCGACCTGCAGAAAAATAAAAATATCGAGGGCACCGGCCTGGGGCTGGCGATTACCAACAAGCTCGTTCACATGATGGACGGGAAAATTGACGTGCACAGCGTTTACGGCGCGGGCTCAATTTTCAGCGTGACGATTCCGCAGAGAATTTTGGGCGCTGACCCCGTCGGCGAAATTTCCGTAAACCCCGTCGCCAAAAAGGAAGAGTACAGGCCGTCGTTCGTGGCGCCGGACGCGCGGATTCTGGTCGTGGACGATAACGAAATGAATTTGCTGGTTGCCGTCAACCTGCTCAAGTCAACGAAAGTTCAGGTGGACACGGCGCTAAGCGGAATGATTTGCCTGCAGAAACTCACCGAGCGGCACTACGATTTAATTTTCATGGATCAGATGATGCCGAGCCTGGACGGAATACAGACGCTGAAAATGGCGCAGGTGCTGGAAAATAATTTGAGCAAACACTCGCCGGTTATCGCGCTGACAGCCAACGCAATTTCCGGCACGCGCGAAATGCTCCTGCGCGAAGGTTTTTCAGACTACCTCAGCAAGCCGATTGACGTAAAAGTTATGGAACAAATGCTCATGAACTATCTGCCGGTAGAAAAACTGCGCGAACCAGAGGCGGAGCCGGTTGCAGAGCCGCCGCCGGTTGCAGAAACACCGGAGCCGGAAAAAGTTTCGGGCGACAGCGATTTGATTAATGTCGAAATGGGATTGGAATACAGCGCAGGAATGGCTGACCTGTACAAGGAAATTCTGGGGACGTTCGTTGAGCTCAAGGACGAAAAAATTAAGAAGTTGCAGGAAACCTTTGACGGCGGCGACTGGAAAAATTACACGATTTACGTTCATGCGTTAAAGTCTACCGCGCTTTCAATCGGCGGCGAAAAAACTTCCGCGCTCGCAAAGGAATTGGAAATGGCAGGAAAAAACGCAACTTCCGAGAAAGTTTCAGAGCAGGAAAAACAAAAGAGCGTAGAATTTATCCGGCAAAATCACGCGGAGGCGATGCGGCTTTACGAAAAACTGGCGCAGGAAGCCAGGCGCGTGGCGGAAAATCTTTAGTAAAAATTTTGGAGGTGTGCTGATTAATGAAAAACAACCGCGAGGAAAACCTGGTTCTGGTAATCGATGACGACGAAATGAATTTGCAAATCGCCCGAATGATTCTGGAAAAAAAATTACCGTGCAAAGTACTCACGGCCACCAGCGCGAAACAGGGAATATCGATTCTGCGCAGTCAGAAAGTCTGCGTGCTGCTGCTGGATATACTCATGCCGGACGTCGACGGAATTAAAACGCTGAAAATGATTCGCGCGGAAGAAAAGCTGAAAAATATCCCCGTGATAATCCTGACAGCCACAATGGAGCGCGAAACGATAATGCAGGTCGCTGCGCTGGGCGTCAAGGACTACATTCGCAAGCCGTTCATGCCCGCCGAACTCGTCGAACGCGTCAGCAAAAAGCTCGAAGAAACCGCCGCGTCTGTCGGGAAAATTTTACTCGTCGACGAAAATCGCTACTCTCTGAAAAAAATGATGGACATTATCGAAGAAGTTTCCCCGCACGAAGTCTGGCCGGCAGTTTCCGCCGCCGACGCGGTTGATGTTCTACGCGATATGAAAATCAATCTGGTTATCGCCAGCGCCAGCATAAAGTTTATCGACGGCTTCCGGCTCATGGACTTCATGGCGCGCGACGAAAAGTGCAGTAAAATTCCCTGCGTGATTACGACTGCCGAAGAAATTCTGGACGTGCTGAGCAAAAT
>CAJOGX010000022.1 GCA_905234175.1 uncultured Selenomonadaceae bacterium
ACCGGCACCGTTGAGCTCGCGCAGGACACTCTCGGCTCTGCGCTGGCTTATTCGCAGGAAAAATAAATTCCGCGCGACTTCGGCGGCTAAGTAAATCCCAGCCCTCTGCAAGATTTTGCGGGGGGCTTTTTAGTTGAAAAAGGCGGCAATTTCTGCTATGATTAAGCTACGATTGATTTAGGAGTTGAGGATTTGTTAAAAGTCAGCATAATTGGCGCGACAGGCTACGCGGGCGCGGAACTTTTGGCGATTCTGCACAGGCACCCGCAGGTTGACATTGCGCACATAACTTCGGAGAGCAATACCGGCAAGGAAATTTCTGAGCTTTACCCGCACTTCGCCGGAATTTACGACATGAAGCTGGAAAGTCTGAGCGACATTGAAAAAATTGGCGCGGACAGCGATTTTATTTTTATCGCGCTGCCGCACGGCCACGCAATGGACGTTGGCAAAAAACTGGAGAAACTTCCCGTCAGAATTATCGATTTGGGCGCGGATTACCGCTTCGCCGACACGAAGATTTATGAGACGTGGTACAACGTCGAGCACACGCACAGGAACGCTCAGCGGGTTTACGGGCTGGCAGAAATTTACCGCGAGGATATTCGTACCGCCAAAATTATTGGCAACGCTGGCTGCTTTACTACGGCGTCAATTCTCGCGCTGGCGCCGCTTGTTCGTCATCACCTTATCGATGTGGGCACGATTATCGTTGACGCCGCGTCGGGCGTTTCTGGCGCGGGCAGGAGCCTCAAGCTCGGCAACCATTTCGCGGAGCTTTACGACAACTTCAAAGCCTACAACGTCGCTAAGCACCGCCACACGCCGGAAATTGAACAGGCGCTGGAAGATTTGAGCGGCGAAAAGATTGTCATAAGTTTCACGCCGCATCTGGTTCCAATGTCGCGCGGGATTCTGGCGACGTGCTACGCGAAAATTAAGGACACGCGGACGATTGACGCGGCTTTCCAGAAAATGTACGGCAACGAAAAATTTATTCGCCTGCTGGGGCGCGGCGCGTATCCAGAAACGAAATTTGTGCGCGGCTCCAACTACTGCGACATCGGCTGGCATATCGACGAGCGCACAAACCGCGTCATTGTGCTTTCCGCTATTGACAATCTGGTTAAGGGCGCGGCTGGGCAGGCCGTTCAAAATTTCAACATTGCGGCGGGCTTCGACGAGGATACCGCGCTTGACGTTGTTCCGCTTTACCCGTGAGGAGGTGGCGATTTGCAAAAGCTTGAAGACATTGCTAAAAAATTCAGCGGGCAAAAAATTCTCGTGGTTGGCGACATAATCGCTGACGTTTATCTTGACGGCAGAATTTCCCGCGTTTCGCGCGAGGCGCCGGTTCTGGTGCTGGAGGAAGTTGGCACGCGGATTGTAGCTGGCGGCGCGGCTAACGTAGTTGCGAATCTGGCGGCGCTTGGCAGTGAGGTTTATGCGGTCGGCGTCGTTGGTGACGATTACCACGCCGAAAGTTTGAAACATATCCTGCGCGACCAGGAAGTCCACGTGGAAGGTATCGTGACTGATAAGACGCGCCCGACGATTTCCAAAACGCGCGTAGTGGCGGGCGGCAGAGCTACCGTCAGCCAGCAGATTGTCCGCATTGACCGCGAACTTAAAGACCCGCTTTCCAAAAAAATGGAGGCGGTGCTTATTGGCAAGCTCGATAAAATTTTACCGACAATCGACGGAATTGTTTTGAGCGACTACGGCTCCGGCACGATTACCAGCGCCGTCAAAAAGCTCGTCCTTAACCACGCCGGCAAGCACAAAATCCCCAGCATCGTCGATTCGCGCTACAGCATTGGCGATTTCAGCGGCGTCGGTTTCGCCAAGCAGAATGACGCGGAGCTGGCTAAGTTCGTCGACCGCCCGATAACTGATATGACTTCGCTGATTGCCGCCGGTACGGAACTCCTTAAGCACCTGAACGCGAACGGGCTTCTGATAACGCGCGGCGAATACGGCATGAGTCTTTTTGAACGCGGCGGCGCAGTTCATCACATTCCCGTTGCTGACAGAAGCGAAGTTTTCGACGTGTCGGGCGCGGGCGATACCTGCGTGGCGACGTTTATCCTCGCGCTGGTTTCAGGCTTGACGCCGGTCGTTTCTGCGCGAATTGCTAACTACGCGTCGGGAATTGCCGTCCGCAAGCTCGGCACAAGCACCGTCAGCATTTCCGAGCTCGTCGACGTTCTTGAGGAAGTCAGATTCATTGCGCGCGGCGGGGCTTGAATTATGCTTATCGACAGAAAAAAAATCGCCGAGACCTGCGCTGAAATTCGCAGTACCGGCAAAAAAATTGTCTTTACCAACGGCTGTTTCGACATTCTTCACGTCGGGCACGTCCGCTATCTCACCGCCGCCAAAAAGCTCGGCGACGTTTTAATTGTCGGTCTGAACACGGACGCTTCAGTTAAAATTCTCAAGGGCGATAGCCGCCCCGTCAACAACGAAAAAGACCGCGCGGAAATTCTGCTCGGTCTTAAGGCTGTCGATTATGTAGTTTTTTTTGGCGAGCGTACCGCCGAAAATCTTATCGCGCAGGTCAGACCGGACGTTTACGTCAAGGGCGGCGATTATACCGTTGAACAGATTCCCGAAGCGAAAATTGTTCAGAGTTACGGCGGCGAAGTCCGGCTGATTGATTTCGTCAGCGGCTACTCGACCACTGGGACGATTGAAAAATTATCTGCGCTTGCGGAAGTAGAGCACGGCTAAAATTATCACGCAGGCGACGATAAAAATTATGCTTGCCTCGTGCCCGATTTCCAGCAGATATTTCCAGTTTTCGCCGAGTAAAATTCCTGCGTAGAGAATGAGCGCCGTCCAGGGCAGCGAGCCCGCGAATGTGAACAGCAGAAACTTTGGGAAATTGACGTGTGCGAAACCCGCCGGTAACGAAATGAACGTCCGCACGACCGGCAGCATTCGGCTGAAAAATACCGCGCGAACGCCGTACTTGTCGAACCAGCGCTGAGCTAAATCCACGTGCGATTTTTTCACGAAGAAATATTTGCCGTACCTGTCGACGAACTTTCTGCCGCCGGTTGCTCCTACCGCGTACGCAAAAATTGAGCCAGCCATTCCGCCTAGCATTCCCGCGACTATTGCGCCGGTGAAAGTCATGCGCTCAGCGAATATCAGGTAGCCTGCGAAGCCCAGAATCAGCTCGCTCGGCACGGGTATGCACGCGTTTTCCATCGCCATAAGCACCGCCACCGCTATGTAGCCGTACGCGTCGATGAACTGCAAAAACATCTGCGAAATTTGTTCCATTGATTCAAATCCTTTCGTTGGGGGTGATTTTTGTGGACGAAATACAAAACCTGCAGTGGTTCCCAGGGCACATGAAAAAAACCGAGCGGCTGATTCAGGAAAATCTCGCGCTGGTTGATTTGGTAATCGAGGTGCTGGACGCGCGAATACCTTTTTCGAGCCGGAACCCAATGTTCAGAGAACTTTTTGCGGACAAGGCGCGGCTGAGCGTTTTCACTAAAATCGACCTCGCCGACCCCGAAGAAACTGAACGCTGGCTGAATTATTTTCGCGCGGACATTAATGACGCCGTGGCGATCGACGCCGTTAAGGGAACCGGAATTAAAAGCCTTGTCGCCGCCGCCAGAAAGCTCGCTGAAACAAAAACGCACAGGCTGGTTAAACACGGCGCCAGGCCGCGCGCAGCTCGTGCGATGATTGTCGGTATTCCCAACGTCGGAAAATCTTCGCTGATTAACCGCCTCGCCGGTGCCAGCTCCGCAAAAATCGAGAATCGCCCTGGCGTCACGCGCTCCAAGCAGTGGATTAAAATTGACGCCGGTTTGGATTTGCTCGACACGCCTGGCATTCTCTACCCGAAGTTTGAAGATCAGAACGTTGCCGTTAAGCTCGCGTGGACTTACGCGCTCAGCGACGAAATTTACGATCTTGAGCCGGTTGTCTGCAAGCTTTTAGAAACGCTCGCTGAAAAAATTCCTGACAGCCTGCGCGAACGTTTTAAGCTCACCGAACTCCCCAGCGACCCGCACGAACTTTTGAATCAGATTGGCGCTAAGCGCGGCTGTATTCGCAAAGGCGGCGTCGTTGACGTGGAGCGGGCGGCTAAACTCGTGCTGACTGAATTTCGCGCAGGGAAAATCGGGCGCGTGACGCTTGACAGGGCGCCGAGGGAAATTGTGGTCTTCGAGCTTGAAGTTTCCGGCGAAGATTGTACCGTAAAGTTTCCGGCTGAAAGTTAAGCAACGGCGGCGTCGATAGCCTTAGCGAGCTGGTCAGCGCAACTTGTGCCGCGCGCGCCGCAGGGATTTCCGCGCAGAATGTCCGCAATTTCCTTAGCGTCCTTGCCCTCGACGAGCTTTGGAATTGCCACGAGATTGCCAGGGCAGCCGCCGAAAAATTGAACGTCGTGCAGTTTGCCTTCGTCGTCAATGCTGAAGTTAATCTGTTTCGCGCAGGTGCGCTCGGTCGCGTAGGAATAGTTTTTCATTTTAAGCCCTCCAAAATTTTTTGTATAAGTTCCGTGCCAATGATAAACTTTTGGTGAACCTGTGTCAACGCCGGAAATTCCTCGAACAGAATTTCGCTGAAACTGAACGCCACGCAGCCGCCGATTATCAGCGCCACGCAAAAATATTCCTGCCACGAGCCGACTTTGAAAAGTTTGAGCCCGTATTTTTTTCGCGGCCTGAACACCGGCACTTTTCCGCAGAGCGCGTCCTCGGCAATGTGCAGCAGCGCGCCAATTAAAACGTAAATCAGCACGTTCAGCAAAATCGCCAGCGTCGGGTTCGGCAGGAAAAATTTTGCGGCGAGCAGCGCGAAAATCAGCGCGAGGTAAATTGGCGGGTAATGCGACCACGTTCGGTGATTCGTCCGCCACTTCCAGTACGCTTTATTTTCCTTCGGCGGCGTGCCTTCAACGCGGTCGGGTATCACCGCTCCGACGATGCTCGACGCTACGAAAAGCGCGTTGTCCGTCGCCGCGTAGACTAAAAAGCCCGTTGTGATTTGATGACTAATCCACTTCATGATTTTTAATGTACACTTTTTTCCCTCAAGCTATGGTAAAATAAGATTCGGAGGTGTTGTTCCGTGATTTTTTACGACTGCAGAATTAGTTTTGAATATTTTACGAATGACGTGGTAGCGGAAGTTGCAAAGAAGGCGCCAAATCTGAAACTGCCGCAGTGGATGAAAGCGCCAAGGCCGAGCAGCAGCAAAAATTTCTGGGAGACGGAAGTTATTCAGGAATTTAACAGCGCGCTGCTCGAATCTGAGGAGCTCGAAAAAGTTGCAATGCTGATTTATGATGCGCGCCAGATGGAATTTGGGCTAATCATTGCGACTGATTCAATGGAGCGAATCACGCCGACGCGCGTCCTTACGCTCTTTAAGATTTTTCTCAAGGAAGATTTTCTTGACGACGAAGAATACGGCGTGCGCAGCGTCAGGATAAAATCGTTGCGCGAAATTACGCCGGCGTATGCGTTCAAACTTTTCAGCATAGCTGACGGGCGCAACCGCTACACTTCCTACGTCAACGACTGGAGCAGGAACGGGCTTTTCGGCGACGAAGATTTCACGTTCAATTTTTTCAGGAACATGGATTTTAATTTTAAGGACGAGCTGATTGACGCTAAGGCGCTGACGAAAAAATCTGCGCTGAATCAGGCTAAACAGCTCATGCTTGACCAGAGTTTTACAGACGAGCTGGAGAGGATTTATTCCAGGAGTCACCCGAAAAAATTTGCAGGTATTCCGATTCATTACGCGCTGAAGGTAAAAAATTCGCAGGGCGTTATGCCAATCGTCAACCTTCTTTGCCGCGCGCTGTACACAAATCAGCGGCTGGTCGGGCGTTGCATTAGCAGAATCAGCGAAATTACGGAGCGCGCCTTTGAAGACAGCGACATTGACAGCGCCTTCAAGCAGGCCGCCGGCAACACGCTGGTGATTGAAATGCGCGGCTCGCAGGAAGACCACGCCAACTACGCCAGCTGCTATCACCGCGTCGTGAATTATTTTAGCAGTCTCGTTAAGAAATATCAACAGTGCACGCAGCTGATTCTGGTTGAGGAGAGCGACAACCCTGGCTTTTCGCCGAAATTTATCGCCAGCGTGCAGGACGAAGTTCAGCTTGTCGAAATAAAGGAGGGCGCCGGTAACCGCGACGTTGCCTTTGAGTACCTGAAAAACCTCGCGCAGGGCGGCGGGCTGACTGCGTACAGCGACGAAGATTTACAGCGCGCGCTGGGTGACAGTCAGACTTTCCGCCCGTCCGACCTCAACGAAATTTACGAAAATCTGAAGCGCGACAATCTGCGCAACAACATTTACACCGGCTACAGGGATGTTGCGCGCGTGCGGATTTCCGGCGACAATCTTTCGGGCAACGACGCCTATAAGACGCTGCAGGAAATGATTGGGCTCACTGACGTTAAAAAACTGCTCGGCGAAATTATTGACAACTTCAGGGTGCAGAAAGCGCGTTCGCGGGCGGGTCTTAATCAGCAGAGAATGAGCCGGCACATGGTTTTCACGGGCAACCCTGGCACGGCTAAAACCAGCGTTGCTCGGCTCCTCGCGCAGATTCTCACGAAGGAAGGAATTTTGGATTCGGGCAACTACGTCGAGTGCGGTCGCGCAGATTTGATTGGCGAATACGTCGGGCAGACGGCGCCGCGCGTTCGCAGTAAGTTCCGCGAAGCCCGTGGCGGCGTGCTGATGATTGACGAAGCGTACAGCCTGGTTGACGATTACCGCAACGGCTACGGCGACGAGGCGATTAGCACGATTGTGCAGGAAATGGAAAATCACCGCGAAGATGTTATCGTGATTTTCTGCGGCTATCCGAAAAAGATGAAAGATTTTCTGAAGGTCAACGAGGGTCTGCGCAGCCGCATTGCCTTCCACATTGAATTTCCCGATTACAGGGCGGACGAACTTGTTGGGATTCTGAGGCTGTTCGTGAAGAATGACGGCTACGAAATTTCGGCGGAGATTGAGGAAAAGTGCCGTGGGATTTTCGCTGAGGCGTGCAGGAAAAAAGATTTCGGCAACGGGCGTTTCGTGCGGAATTTGTGGGAGCAGGCGCGGCTCCGGCAGTCTTCGCGTATCTGCAGAGAAAATGACGGCGTGGAGTTCGACAGGGAAATTCTGACGCAGCTCAAGCCGGAAGATTTTGACGTGAACGCGGCGGAAAAATACGGCGTTGACGAACGCGCGATAGGCTTCGCCAGAAAAATTTAGGTGAGCGCCATGACTACCACAATAAATTTTGAAGGGGAAGATTACGCTGTCAGGATAAATTTCACGTACCACGCGCTCGACCGCATGATTGACCGCTGTGTTTCCCGCGCGAGAATCATTTCCTGCATTGAGCGCGGTTTCAGCTACGTGCTTGACGACGCTGAAAAAAATTTGTGCTGTAAGCCGCCGCTTTTTACTGCGCTGGTTCATTCGCGCGAAAATTTCAAGGCGGTTCTGCTGAGCCAGTGGAATAAAAGCCGAACCGAACTCAGCATTGTCGTTATAACAATCGTGCTGGATTTGTTCACCGCGAATAAGAATGTTCGCAAGTACAGGCACACGAAATTCCATACAGTCTGAACTAAAAAAGGCGGCGGGCAAATCGCTCACCGCTTGAATTTTTTTGCGGGAAATTATTTTAAGGCGACCAGCATAGCGCGGACGGCGCCAGGCTCCAGCGAATTGTCGACGATAACCGACCAGCTGACTTCGGCGTCTGGGAAGGCGGCCTGCACGATAATTTCCTGGAAATTGCCCATCCTTGCCTCCGTCGCCACGCACAGGACTTTCGTCGCGCCTTCAAGTTTGCCCTTGTCAGCGAGCTCCAAAACGTTGTCGTCGTAGAAAGCGATGGCGAAATCTGCGGCGTTGCGGAAAATGTCAGCGTCGATTTTAGCGAAATCAGCGCCGCCGTTGTGATAGAGCAGGTCGCGGAAACTGCGAAGCGCCCGATAAACATTTTCAGTGAAATGCTCAAAGTCGAACTGCACGAAAATATTTCCGCCGGAACTTTCGTGGCTGGCGTCGGGCGTGAAGAAAATTTTAGTTTTTCTGCTGCCGGCGGTAAAGGCAACCGTGCTGTTCAGATTTTTTTCGTCCGTGACAACTGCAATCAGTTCAACTTCGTCGAGGCGTTTCTGAATTTCGGGTTCAAAGCTCCACGCGGTGAACTTCATACCGCCGACGTAAACCGGCTCGCTGCAACTGAGCTGCAAATCTTCTTCGTTCAGCGAGACAAATTCCACGTCGTCAATGAAATCCAGTTCCTCGTCATTGCGCGCATTGACAGCGTCGATAATCTTAGCGCCGAAGTTCCCCGCGCCAACAACTATGAATTTCGGTCTGGGCTCGTCGGGGGTTGTGCCGCAAAGCCAGTCGGGAATGTTCAGTTCCAAAGGCTCCTTTTCCGTGCCGTCGGTATCGGCGTGGGCGCTGTGAATATTTTCAGCAATGCCGCAAATTTCGTCGCGCAGGGCTTTCGGCTCGATAACTTCAACGTGCTCGCCGAATTGCATAATCCAATACTTCATCGCCTGCAGGTTGACGCGGACGCTGATTAAAATTCTGTCGTCGGTGCGCTGGAGAATGTCGAAATCTTTTCCAAACCAGTCAACAAGCGCGTCGAGGATTTGCCGGTTAGTCCAGAACTTGACGCGGACGCTCTCGCCGCTGAACATATAGATATGTTCCGCCATGTGTTGAGGCAGATTCAAACCGTTGGGCGCAAATTCCTTGACGGGTCGCGCGGGCTCGCTCAAAATTTTTACGTCCGTCATCTTATCAACGCGGTAATGCGAAAAATCGTCGTACTTGTCGCTGTTGGCAATCAGGTAGTAGCGGCCGTTCGTGGCGACCATCTGATAAGGGCTGACAACGTAGGGCTCGGCACGGCGCGGGTGAAGTTTCAAATCCTCGCCGTAGCTGTTATAAGTGAAGCTGATTTTCCTGCCCTGGCTTATCGCGTCGTTCAGGGCGTCGAGCGTCAGGGCAACGCTCAGGTTGTCGGAGCGGTGAAGTTCCGGCAGGTTGACGATATGTTTGACCTTTGCGCTGAAATATTTGTTGCCGAGAGTCTTGAGCTTTTCGATTAGCTGTTTCGCCCTTGCGCGGGAAATCGTCTGCGAAAAGAGCACGCTGTCAATCAAAAGGCGAAGTTCCCAGTCTTCAAATTCGCGAATCAGATAAACGCCGTTGCGCTCCTTGACGATGTCGTAGCCCATTTCCTTGAGCGAATTGATATTCGTGGCGACGGATTTGCGGTCGCACTGCATTCCGTATTCAAGGTCGAGCAGCTCGATAATTCGCTTTTGCGTCAGGCAATGGTCGGCGTCAGAATATTTCTCAAGGATATTCAAAATCATGAGGTTCAACATTTTTTTAGTACCTGTACCGTACAAATTTTCCACGCTCCCTTCGCCGCTATGATACCACAAATCTGCGCGTCTGCAAATAAAAAAAGCCGCCGTCTCAACAGCAGCGTTAAAATTTCAGAAAAACTTTTCGATTACGCTGACAATCCCGTCGTGGTCGTTGTCGTCAGTCACGAAGTCCGCCAGCGCTTTAATTTCGTCGGAAGCGTTGCCCATGACGGCGGCAATTCCGGCGGTTTTCAAAATTTCCACGTCATTGGGCGCGTCACCTGCCGCCACGGTTTCGGAAACGTCGAGCCCGAGAAATTCGCAAAGTTCGCGCAGTCCCGAAGCCTTAGTGACGCCCAGCGGCGAAGATTCAAGCGCGGTAGTTTCAGCGTAGACAATAGTCAGCGGGAGATTTTTCAGCCGTTCAAAATTTCTCGCGCGGGATTCTGGCGAGCGGTGATACAGGTTGACTTTGACAATTTCGCCAGGGTTCGCGTGAATGTAGCCGGCAAAATCGTCGCAGCGCGTGCTGATTCGCTCGTACATTTCCTGATAGGCGCTCATCTGAAAATCGGCGCAGTTGCGAATATCCTCCGCGCGCATTAAAGAATTGTGGACGCCCATAAGGTGAATCATGGCGTGCTCAGAAATTCCGGCGTCAATAATTTTCAGCATGAGATTTTCCGGCACGGGGTGCGTGACGATTGGTTTCGCGCTGAAAAAATCGTAGACTAAGCCGCCGCTTATCACAATGCCGTAGTGCATGAACTTGAGTTCGTTCCTGTAGTCAGCCAGTTCCGCCAGCGCTCTGCCGGTTGAAACTACCACGTGCACGCCGCTTGCCGCCAGCTCAGCGATAGCCGCCGCCGTCTTCGCGCTTATTTTTTTCTGCGAATTTAAAAGCGTGCCGTCCATATCCAGCGCCAGAAGTTTGTACGCCATGACAAGCCTCCTCGATTATTTAATTTTCGTAGATGAAGCGCAGGGAATTAAGATTTTGAGTGTTCAAATCCCTGTGGCAGACGCAGCCCTTCAAGTTCAGCTCCATAGTCTGACGATTATCAGCGGAATACCTTTCCCAGTGCGGGATAAATTCATTGGCGGGATTGCCTGTAGACGCGAAGGCCGCCCACGCCGTCTGCACCTGCCTTACAAGTTCAGGATTTGGATTCGGCATAATTTCATCGGGCATGTTGAAGGTAAACGGCAGGTCGACAGCGTGACACGAACGCAATTCTTCAATCGTCGACTGCTCACTGAACAAATAATAGTAAACGTCGTCAAAATACGATTGAGCTTCAGCCATCAATTCCTGTCCAACGCGCCAATCCAGCTGATCCACGAACTCAATGAAATTTTCCTCAGTATCCGGACGGCCAGCCAGCCACGCTTTATAAAATTCCTCTCCCCTGCGCGAATTGTTTAGCGCGTATTTTGGTATGACAGGAGACAAATTGTCAAGGTCGGCTCGGTATTTTTTAAAAAAGTCGTCAATAAAGAGCAGCCAGTAACGCCATTCGTCAGAAGTAGTACCAGTCAGGAACTTGATACCGTGCGCGCCCCCTTCTCTCAGCGCCACTAAAGGATTACGCGGCAGATATTTCCCGTCGCAAAGTGGAAGATAATCCAGCTCCGTTTCCATGACACGGGGGTCACTGATTTTGTCGTAAATCTTGATAAGTTCGGCGGGCGATTTTTTCATCATGTCGCTCATGTTTTTGGCGCCGCTGAGTTTCATGTACGCTTCTGGTATCGGATCGTAAGTTTCCGGCATCTTGTACATATACGCATTACCGGATTGCGGAATAGCTTTCTGGAAAAGCCCTTTGGCGGCGGGGAGAACGGACAGAAATACAACTGAAGCCGCGCCGGCACTTTCGCCAAAAATCGTGATGTTGTCGGGGTTGCCGCCAAATTCCTCGATATTTTCTTTAACCCACTTCAGCGCCGCCACCTGATCCTTTATACCGAGATAAGCGCTGTCTTCAAAACTGGGGTCGATTACCGCGAAGTTCACGAAGCCGAAAACGTTCAGTCGATAATTTATCGTGACGAAAACAAGGTCATGCGCCGCCGCAAAGTTCGCGCAGTTGTAAAGCGGGTCGCTGCTACCGTCGTTTTGAAAGCCGCCACCGTGTATAAAAACCATCACAGGCTTATTCTTTTTTTCGCTGCGCGTACAAATGTTCAGCGTCAGACAATCTTCGCTCTGCGGGTTTTGAGAGGCGGCTTCGTGCTTGTCGAAACTTTGCACAGCCGTGAAACCAAAATCCTTCGCGTCGAAAGTTCTGTTGGACGGCTTCAGAGATTGAGGAGCCCGCCAGCGCAGCTTTCCGACCGGCGGTTTTGCATAGGGAATTCCCAGCCAGGTACGAACGCCGTTTTTGTCCAAAAATCCCCTGAACTTGCCGTAACGAGTTTTCACGGTGCAATTATCAGCCGCAAAAACTCTGTTGTCGGGAAGAAACCCCAGTGCGTTGAAGGCAAAAATTCCCGCCGTGGCAGTCTTAATAAAATCTCTGCGTGTTAAGTTTAACATAACGCCCCGCCCTTTAAAAATTTATATAAAAAATACTTAGATAATTTACCACATCCGCAGGAACTTTTCAACCGCACTACGAAAAAATTTCTTTATCCGCCGCCAGAGCTGCCCGAATTTTTTTTCCGTGTTTTTAAGGAAATAGTACAGCGCGACGAGAAATCCGCCAGGCATAAGCAGAATTATCGCCAGTCTCAGCAGATGGTGCATCGCGCGCCGCCTCCTTCCTTCGCAGTTGAATTATAGCGAATTTTTTCAGTGGCGGCAATAAAAATATTTTTCACAGATTATTGACATTGATTATCATTCATGATAAACTACGCTCAGCTTTTCGTTAAGCTCTCCTAAAAAATACTACACGTACCTTAAGTTGAGGAAGCCCCGTCGGGATTTTGCGGCGGGATATTTTTTTTGAGCGAAACGATTTCAGCGCTGGTGAGCTGACGAAACTTTCCGGCGCCAACGCCGTCGAGCGTGAGGCCGGCGAATTTAATTCTTTGCAGGCGCTTGACGTCACATCCGACAGCGGCGAACATTCTGCGAACCTGGCGGTTGCGACCCTCGTGAATTGTAATTTCCACGGTGTCAGCGTTCAGGCGAAAAATTTCAGCGGGCGCAGTCAGACCGTCTTCGAGTTCGATGCCCGCGCGAAGTTTGTCCAGTTTTTCCTCGGTGACGGCGCCGGTAACCCTGACGCGATAGGTTTTGTCGACCCTGAAGCTGGGGTGAATCAGCGCGTTGGTGAGTTCGCCGTCGTTGGTTAAAAGTAACAGCCCTTCGGAATTTAAATCGAGCCGCCCGACGGGGTAGACGCGCGCCGGAATTTCCTTAACCAGTTCGAGAACAGTCGGACGCCCTCGCTCGTCTTTGGCGGTGGAAACGTAGCCGCGCGGCTTGTTCAACAGCAGATAAATTTTTTCAGCGTCGAAGCGCAGGAGTTTGCCGTCGACGCGAATTTTATTTTTGGCGGGGTCAGCCTTAGCGCCGAGCTCAGTTGTAACTTTGCCGTCCACCGTGACGCGCCCCGCCAGAATTATCTTTTCCGCCTCCCTCCGCGACGCAATTCCTGCGCGAGAAATTAATTTTTGCAGCCGCTCCATTTCAGCCGACCTCGCGAACGCGCCAGCCGCCGGTGCCGTCAAGATTCAGCTCGGTGTCGTGCACTTCAAAGAGAGTTGAGCGGTGCCCTACGCTTACAATCGTCGCGCTGGGAAGTTTTTCCTTCAGCAGTCTGTACATTTCCAGTTCGCGCGGCTCGTCAAGTGCACTTGTCGCTTCGTCAAGGAAAATGAACTCAGGCGCAACTAAAAGCACTCGCGCAAACGCCAGGCGCTGCTGTTCGCCGCCAGATAAAATCCGCGTCCAGTCGTCCGCCACGTCGAGTTTTTCCGTCAGCTGCGGCAGGTCAACCGCGCGTAAAATTTCCTGTAACTGCGAATCGGGCGGCGCGTCCGCCTCGGCTTTCGGGTAGACCAGCGCGCGCCGTAAAGTTCCCAGCGGCAGGTACGGTTTCTGCGGCAGGAACATTACCCGCGAATTTTCCGGCAGCGAAATTTTTCCGGACGCGTACGCCCAAATTCCCGCCAGCGTTCGTAAAAGCGTCGACTTACCGCAGCCAGACGCGCCGGTTACCAGCAGCGCCCGCGAATTTCCCAGGCTCAGCGACAACTTTTTCAACAGCTCGCGCCCAGTCGGAAGCGTTACGTTCAAGTCCGAAACTGTAAATTCCGGCGCCGTGGATTTTTCGACGCGGCTTTGAACTTTCTGCACCTGCTCCATGTGCTCCGTGAAGCCCGACAGTCGATTGATAACCGCCGCCAGCCCCGCTATCGTTGCATAAGATTCGACGAAAAAGCTCAGCGCGTCCTGAACCCGCCCGAACGCCGAGACCGTCTGCATTAACCCGCCCAGCTGTATTTCGTTTCTGAAATATTTCGGCGCGGCTAAAATCAGCGGCACGATAACCGCCGTCTGCCCGTAGCCGTTCACGTAGAAATTCAAATGCTTCGTCTTAGTCATCAGCCGCCGGAAATTTTCTATGACGCTTTTGAACCGCGCGCCGAATCCTTCCAGCTCCGACGCCTCGCCGCGGTAAAACGCTATGCTCTCCGCGTTTTCTCTGACGCGCATCATGCTGAAACGGAAATCCGCCTCGTAGCGCTGCTGGTCGAACTGCAGGCCGATAAGTTTGCGCCCGACTTTGTGCACTAAGAAAGTTCCCGCGACGGAATAAATCAGCGAAAACCAGAACATGTAGCCTGGGATTGAAAATTCGTCGCCGCCGAACTCCAGTCTGAACTCGCCGGAAAGTTCCCAGAGCACAAGGCTGAACGCCGCCAGCGTCGTCAACTGCCGCAAAAATCCTATGATTAACTGCAGCGTCACGCCAACGAATGAGCCAATGTCTTCCGAAATTCGCTGGTCGGGGTTGTCCGTCGAATCCTGCAGGCGGTAATACGTCTGCCCCGCCATCCACGAATCCAGATACTGCCGCGTCATCCACGTCCGCCACCGAATTTCCAGCAGCTGGCGCAGGTAAACCGAGTAAACTGCGATAATTATGTAGCAGAACGCCAGCCCCGTGAACTGCCCGACCAGCGGCCAGAACGAATCCGATTTGTATTCCTGCAGCGCATTGTAAAATTCGTTGTACCACTGATTTATCTGCACCAGAAACCAGACCATCAGCAGATTCAGCGCGATAACTACGGCTAATAATCCAATCGCGCGCCACTTTTCTTCCGACGCCCAGTATGCTTTGAACAGCGTCCAGAATCCGCGAAATAAATTTCTTTTCTCCAAAACGAAAACCTCCCGAGTGAATTATACCACGGCGCGCAAGATTGTTTTTGGCGGCGGCGTTTGTTATAATTGTGCAACAAAGGAGAGTAATGCCATGGAAAATAATCTTGACGCGAAATTCAGCAGACGCGGGTTCCTCAAAGCCACGGCGAAAATTCTGGCGGCGGGTGCGGTTTTCGGAATCGCTCCCAGCCTCGCTCACGCCGCTGCCGAAGAAAAAGTCAAGCCCGTCAAGTTCAAAATGCCTAAGATTAAAAATTTCGTGCCGCTGTACGATTTGCCGATTGGAAAAATCAACCTTGAGTTCACTGACGATATGGACATTCGCGAAACGACCACGGCGGTCGTCGTGCACCACGCCGGTATGACGCGCGACGAAGATTTGGACGTACCGACGATTCACAGTATGCACCTGGGCAACGGCTGGGCGGGGATTGGCTATCACTTCGTCGTTCACAAGGACGGTTTCATTGAGCACGGCCGCCCGATTTACTACGTCGGCGCGCACGCCTACCAGCACAACAGATACACCGTCGGGATTTGCATGACGGGGAATTTTGAAATTGGCGTGCCTACGAAGGAACAGGCGCTGGCTACTGAAATGCTAGTCGCCGCGCTTTGCAAAAAGTATCAGATTAAGCCGAGCGCCGAGACGATTCTCGGGCACCGCGATTTGAACGATACCCTGTGCCCTGGCGAAAATTTCTATGTTCACATGCCGGAACTTGTCAAGAATGTTAAGAGGGCTATCCGTTGAGCGACAAAAAAAAATCGCCCCTGCGCAGTGAGTTCACCGACGCACTGGACGAAGAAATTTCTACGCGGAAAATTCTTGAACGCGCAAATTTAAAGGAGTCACCCGTTGAGCCGCCGAAAGTTATCGTCGAGCAGGTTGAAATTAAAGCGCAGGTTGAAGAAATCCCCGTGCTGCCGAGCGTAGAAGTGCCGCCGGAAACGAAACTCGAAGAGCGCATTCTTAAGGAAGCGGACAACACATTCTTTGACGTAAAGCCCGCGCGAAAATCTGAGTCGGCTGACGAAAAGCCGCCGCCGAAGTCAACTTACCGAAGCAGTGCGCTGAGGAAGTGGGAAGAGGAGCGCGACGAGGAAAATCCGCCGCCCAATCCAGTCGCGAAGGTCTCGGAAGAAAACGTGCCGAGTCGAACTTCCCGCACGGAACGCGCCGGCGCAATAATTTCAATCGTCATGGTGATTTATGCATTTGTCAATCTCGATAAGCCGCTGTTTTTCCTGTCGATGTCGCTTTTAGTGCACTGTTTCCGCCCGACCGTCGGCGCGCTGTCTGGAAAGTACAACCGCGACGTTCAGAACGCAATGCGCAGTTTTTCAATCGTGCTGTTTTTCGGCGCGATACTGTTTATATTTTTATGAGCGCCACTCCCGCACGGTTTCCAAAATCACGTCAGCAATTTCCTGCTCCTTCTGCTGGTACGTGTGCCACGTCTTCTCGATGAAGATTAATTTATTTTCGGCGGCGGCTGGTATGTGGCTGTTGATATTTTTCAGAAACTCGCTGGGGTTGCCGCAGGTAAAATTATCGTAGGTGCCGATAACCAGCGCGCCGCTGTGAGTTATCTGCTCGACCTGCGAAAAATCTCCGTCGCCGACGTGGACGTTATTCAAATCGCCGTGGAGCCAGTCGTTAGCGGTATCAGCCGTGCAGATAACCCAGCCCATGAAGTGGAAAGGCAGAATATCCCTCCCCCTCCCATATCGAACGAAGCGGCTGATAACTTCCTTTTCGCGGTCGGTAACTTCCTTCGTCATGTACGTCAAATTGGCGGGGCTGAGAAGCATAAAATGTTCGGGAAGATTTTTATCGTGGTGCGTCGAAAGGTAGTGGATAACCTTGTTGGCGCCGAGGGGGTGACCAGCTAAAATAACGTGGCTGTAGCGCGGCGCGGCATAGTTCAGATAGGTGGAAATGTCGTCGTCGGTGTAGCTGAAGCGCTCGTTCCAGGAGCCGATAGTTTCAGCGGCGCCGATCCTGACGTTGTACGTTTCAATTTCGCTGAAGGCGTCGTTGGTCTGCGCGTAAATGAAATCGACGCCGCCGGAATTGAGCGTGTCACCGAGGTTGTAGTAGAACGGATTGGAATAGAAGTTGCCGTGAATGCCGGTAATCGCTATGACAACGGTGTCAGCGTTTTCGGCGGGGAAGAGCACGCCCGTCAGCACGGAGCCGCGCTCGGTTGGAATATCTAAGCGTGTCATTTAATCAATCCTCTGCCCGCTCCTTAAAAAATTACTTGGCTTATCCCCTGTAGGGGGTTAAACTGCAGGAAAATTTTAAGGAGTGGAAGTTATGAACATTTTAATTTTGTCGCTGTGCTTTATGGCGGTGCCGTCGGTCTGCTCGGCGCATTCTGGAACGCTGGTCAACGCTTTCACGAGTTACCTGCCGTTCATAGCGCCAATCGTTGCCGGAGCGGTCGCGACGTTTAAAAATTTCTTCGCCGGATTTTTTCGCGCTTCAAAAATAAATAACCGGCGTCGTTACTTGTTGAAAACGCAGCGGTGCATTGGCGAGGAGTAGCAAGCATTGCAGGAGGCGCATTGTGACGCCATGGATTCGCCGGTCTGGAATTTTTTTGGAAGGCTGGGTTCACGAATGAGCGGGCGCGACATCGACAGCAGTTCGATTCCGGTATCGCGCAGAACTTTTTCCATAGTGCCGCGACTGCGCCAGCCGCCCACGCAGATAACCGGCACGTCAACCGCCTCGGCGAGCTGAATCGCGAAAATCGAAAAGTAGCCTTCGTTGAAGTACGGGCGGACGCCGCGCACGGAAGTCCCGTTCCCGCTGACTTCAATCGAGTCGATACCCGCCGCCGCCAAAATTTTACAAATTTCAAGGCTTTGCATTTCGTCAAGGCCGCCGCGCTCGAAGTCGCTGGAGTTGATTTTAATCGACACGTGAAGTTCAGGCGCAATTTTTTTAATGTCGGCGAGAATTTCCAGCAGAATGCGCACGCGGTTTTCTGGCGAGCCGCCGTATTTGTCGGTGCGGTGGTTGTAGTAGGGGCTGATAAACCGGCTGAGGAAAAAGAAATGCGCCGCGTGAATCTGTACGCCGTCGAAACCGGCAGCCTTAGCGCGCCCCGCCGCCGCCACGAACATTTTCACGACGGTATCAATTTCCTCGGCAGTCAAATCGTCCTCCGCAACTTCAATGAGCTCGCCGGAAATCCTTTTGTAGTATGCGCCAAGTGCAAGCTGGGAAAGTATCGGGCAGCCCTCCTCGTGCGCAATGTCCGTCAGCCTTTTGTAGTAGGGAATCAGCTGGTCGCTCGAAAGGCGCATCATTCCGCCGAAATAATAATCGTTCGCCGCCACGCTCGTGAAGCCCGTGATAATCGCTCCGACGCCGCCAAGCGCCAGCTCACGGTAAATCCTGTACGCGTCGCCGCCAATGACGCCGTTCATATTCGCAACGTTTTCCCACGTCGCCGAACGCACCAGCCGGTTTCTAAGTTTCAAATTCTTCAGCTCGACCGGCTCAAAAAGTGTTTTCATTTCGTATACGTCTCCTCCTAAACCAAGTCCAAAAGATTTTTCCCACGGCTTAAAAGCGCAGTCCGATTGATTTTAGCGGCGCTCGGCTCAATCTCCAGGCCAAAATTTTCGCGCAGGACGATAAGAATTTCGCTCGGCTTAACTGTGCCTTCCTGCGTAATTTTCACGCCGAAAATTATTTTCAAATCGCCGCCAGCTCTGGAAACTTCGACGCGCTCAGCAACGTAGCGTTTAATTTCAAGTTCGCGAGTATGCTTGGGAGTTATTCTGGTGAAGAAAATTTCCGGCGCCACGTTGAACTTTTCAGCCGCCTCTTCCGCCGCCGCTAACTCCCCGCTGAACGGCACCGAAACTTCGTAGCGCGAAAAATCTATGACTGACATCGCCGTCGCCGCTTTGCCGGCGATTTTTTTTACGCGAAGAATTTCCGCGCCCCGTGGCAGTTGCCGGTTTAATTTTTCCATGACTTCCGGCGTCCGCAGATTTTCCGCCAGCTCGAAGTCAACGTATTCGCAGTCGCTTGTTACGCCCACGCCCAGCGCCGTCGCGAACGAAACTTTCAGGTGCGGGTTGAAACCTTCGGAATACGCCGCCGGAAGTTTGGAACGCAGCAGCGCGCTCATGAAAACATTCATGTAGTCAAGGTGCGACAGGAACGCAATTTCAGCGCCCTTGCGAATTTGCGCGCGGTACTTTTTCGCATCGGTCTTAGCTTTGACGGCGGCAGATTTTTCAACCGGCTGGGATTCGTAGCGCTCAGTTTTGGCGTAGTCGATAACGCGAACGCCGAGATTCATGCAGACGCCGCAGCCGGTGCAGCTCGTCCGCCGACAATCCGCCGTAGTTTCGCCGCGCTCAGATTTTTCCAGCTCGCTGACGAGAAAATTTTTGCTGACGCCAGGCGAAGTGTGTTCCCACGGTAAACTCTCATAAATATTTCGTTGACGCTCGCTGAAATATTTAGCGTCAACGCCGCAACTTTCAAACGCCGCCGTCCACGCGTCGAAGTTGAACAAATCCGTCCAGCCGTCGAATTTCGCGCCGTTACGCCAGGCAGTTTCAATAACCTTAGCCAGCCGCCGGTCGCCCCGCGCGATTGCCCCTTCCAGCACCGAAAGTTTCGCGCTGTGATAGTTGTACGTCACGGCTTTATCAGTTATCAGCCCGCGCAAAAGTTTCTGCCGCCGCTCGAACTCCGCCAGCGAAATTTGCCCGAACCACTGGAACGGCGTGAACGGCTTCGGTACGAAACACGCCACGCTGACATTAACTTTCACGTCGCGGCGGTTTTTCATTTTGCGGTAAAGCGCGCTGACTTTCTGCGCAAGCTCGGCGATACCGGCAATGTCTTCGTCGGTCTCCGTCGGAAGTCCCAGCATGAAATAAAGCTTAATCGTCTTCCAGCCCTTCTCGAAGGCGGCGGCGCACGCGTCAAGCAGATTCTGTTCGGTGACGTTTTTGTTAATCACGTCGCGCAGGCGCTGAGTTCCGGCTTCGGGCGCGAAGGTCAAGCCGCTCTTACGAACTGCCTGAAGTTTATCCGCCAGCTCAATCGAAAAGCTGTCAATCCTCAGCGACGGCAGCGAAAAATTCACGCGTTCGTTTTTGAAATCTGTCAGCAAATCGTCAACCAGCCGGTTAAGGCAGGAATAATCTGCCGAGCTCAGCGAAGTCAGCGAAAGTTCGTCGTAGCCGCTCACGTCGATTAAACGGCGGGCAGATTCGCGCAGATTTTCAACGGTACGTTCGCGCGCCGGACGGTAGCTCATACCCGCCTGACAGAACCGGCAGCCGCGACTGCACCCGCGAAAAATTTCCAGCATCGCGCGGTTGTGCACAATGTCCGTGAACGGCACGATTGGACGCTCGACGCCAGCAACTTCGTTCATATCCGCAACGACGCGCTTGTAAATAATTTTCGGCGCGGGTTCAGTAACTTTCATGCCGAGAAAATTTTCGCCGTCGTAAACCGGCTCGTAGAAACTCGGCACGTAAATCCCTCTGACGCGCAAAAGTTTTTTGAGAAAGCCGCGCCGCCCGCCAGCCTTACCGGAATTTTTCCACGCTATAAACTCGTCAACGACCTCGCTCAGAACTTCCTCGCCTTCGCCTACCACGAAGAAATCAAAAAAATCCGCGACCGGCTCGACATTGTACACGCAAGGTCCGCCGCCAATTACAAACGGTTCGTCAAGCGTTCGTTCCGCCGCGTGCAAAGTTATTCCCGCCAGATCCAGCATGTTCAGCACGTTCGTGAAAATCATTTCGTACTGTAGCGAAAATCCCAGCAAGTCAAAATTTTTCACGGCGCGTTTCGACTCCAGCGCGAACAGCGGAATTTTTTTTGAGCGCATTTCCGCTTCCATGTCAACCCACGGCGCGTAAATCCTTTCGCAAAGCGCGTCGGCTCGCCGGTTGATTATCCCGTACAAAATCGCTAAGCCCAGATTCGACATTCCGACTTCGTAAACGTCCGGCAGCGCTAAAACCATTCGGCACTCAGCCGCCGCCCAGTCCTTTGCGACGCTGTTAAACTCGCCGCCCGTGTAGCGCGTGGGCTTCGTGACTTTCTGCAAAACTTCGTACATTCATATCCCTCAACTTAAAAAAATAAACCGCCCTGAACGAGCGGCAACTAAATCCGTCAACTCAAAAAAGTTAGCTTCTGTTTTCGCATGTGCACGTTCATTAAAATCGCAATCGCCATTATGTTCGTCGTCAGCGCGCTCACGCCGTAGCTCATAAGCGGCAACGGTATCCCCGTGACCGGCATTATCCCCGTCGTCATTCCGACGTTAACCAGCACGTGAAACGCCAGCATTGACGTTATCCCGACCGCCAGCAGCCTGCCGAATGTGTCGCGCGCCTCCTTCGCGATTTGTATTCCGCGCCACATCACGATTAAATACAGCAGCAGCAAAACTACTGCGCCCACGAAGCCAAATTCCTCGCCGACCACCGCGAATATGAAGTCCGTGTGATTTTCCGGCAGGAAGTTCAGCTGACTTTGTGTCCCTTCAAAAAGTCCCTTGCCGAAAAGCATTCCTGAGCCTATCGCGATTTTCGATTGGATTATGTGGTAGCCGGAGCCCAGCGGGTCGAGATTCGGATCCATGAAAACCATGAGCCGCATTTTCTGATAGTCCTTGAGGAACGGCCACATCGCCGGCATTAGCGCAACCGCCGCCAGAATTATTCCGAGCAGCAGCCGCAGGTTTATTCCGCACGCTATCAGCATTCCGAAAAATATCGCCATGAATACCAGCGACGTGCCTAAGTCCGGCTGTTTCAAAACTAAAATGAACGGCAGTCCGACGTACAACGCTACCGGCAGTAAATCTTGCAGCGAGTTCAGCGCGCCGACTTTTTCTTCAAGCACCGTCGCCAGGCAGATTATCATTATCAGCTTGGAAAATTCCGAAGGCTGAATACTGATTGGTCCGATTTGAATCCAGCGTTGCGCGCCCAGTGCCGCGTGCCCGAAAAACATTACCGCCAGCAGCATGACAAGGTTGAAGACGTACAGCCGCTTTCCGTAGGGCTGGAGCCCGCGATAGTCGAAGTTCATGAGGAATATCCCGATGGCCACGTTGACAATCGCGAAAATTCCCTGCCGCTGTACGTACCAGAAGCGGTCGTCGCTCGGCGTGTTTACGTGCGTCGCACTGCTGATTATGATTATGCTGTACGCGATTATCGCCAGAGACGCCAGCAGCAGCTTGAAATCCACGCGCCGCAATACCCGCCGCAATGGCGAGGAGCTGTCCGAAAAATCCAGCCCAGAACTTGACGTGTAGCTCGCTCGTTCCAGCGCTCTTTTGGTGTTCGACGAAACTTTTGCCAAATCCGTCACCCCTTCCAATGGCTGATATGATAGCAAATTTTTCTGCCGTGAACAAGAATTTTATTTTGCCGAAAAAAAAACTTGACAAACATTCCTGTTAGTGGTATATTTGCACGCGGTTGAAGGTGCGGGGACGTAGCTCAGCTGGGAGAGCATCAGGTTCGCAATCTGGGGGTCGAGAGTTCGAATCTCTTCGTCTCCACCAATACTACGGCGCTATCGTCAAGTGGTTAAGACACCGCCCTTTCACGGCGGGTTCGTGGGTTCAAATCCCGCTAGCGTCATTATTCCAAGCCGTCAGAAGTTGGCGGCTTTTTCAGTTCACGGCGGGAGCAACTTCTCTTATTCATCGCAGTTGCAGGGATTCAAATCCCGCCAGGTCATCATTCCAAGCCGTCAGAAGTTGGCGGCTTTTTCAGTTCACGGCGGGAGCAACTGCTCTTATTCATCGCAGTTGCAGGGATTCAAATCCCGCCAGGTCATTATTCCAAGCCGTCAGAAGTTGGCGGCTTTTTCAGTTCACGGCGGGAGCAACTGCTCTTATTCATCGCAGTTGCAGGGTTCAAATCCCGCCAGGTCATCATTCTAAGCCGTCAGAAGTTGGCGTCTTTCTTTGCCAGGCAGCGAATGTTCGTACTCCTCACATTAGCACTTTCTCTAAGAAAGAAATGCCGAAACGAAAAGCTGAAACAAAATTTTCCGGCGCCAAAAAATCACTTTACAATTCCGCTAAAATTTCTTAAAATACAGCCACGAGAAACGATAACAATTGGAAAATGAGTTGGGAGGCAGGATTTATGATAACAGGTGCAATAGCGGTAATGACTTCCGGCGGCGACAGTCCTGGCATGAACGCGGCGGCTCGCGCGGTAGTTCGCACGGCGCTCTATGAAGGCGTCAAGGTTTTCGGTATCTACGACGGCTATAAGGGCATGCTTGACGACAGAATCGTTGAGCTCAATTCCCGCAGTGTCAGCGATTTGATTCAGCGCGGCGGGACTTTTCTTGGAACTGCCCGCTGCAAGGAGTTCAGAACTGAGGAAGGGCGCCGCAAGGGTCTTGAAAATCTGCAGAAACACGGAATTGAAGGTCTTGTAATTATCGGTGGCGACGGCTCTTTGACTGGCGGCTCTCTGCTGTCTAAGCTCGGCGGCATTCCTATCGTTGGACTTCCTGGCACGATTGACAACGACGTTTGGGGCACGGATTATACAATCGGCTGCGACACCGCCGCGAATACCGCCGTCGACGCGATTAACAAACTGCGCGACACCGCGTCCGCTCACCGCCGCATTATGATTGTCGAAGTCATGGGGCACACTTCCGGCTGGCTCGCTATGATTTCTGGAATCGCCAGCGGCGCAGAATACATTATCGTCCCCGAAGTCAAGTACAACATCGACGAAATTTGCGAAGAGATTGTCGAATCCTACGCGCGCGGCCGCCGTTACACGATTATCGTCGTCGCGGAAGGTGCCTGCTCCGGCGTCGGTCTGAAAAACGTCGTGCAGGAAAAAACTAAAATCGATACCCGCGTTTCAATTCTCGGTCACATTCAGCGCGGCGGCTCGCCCACGCTCGAAGACCGCATCAAAGCTTCAATGCTCGGCGAACGCGCGGCTCTCGGACTCATTTCCGGCGTCTCCGACGTTATCTACGGCTTCGACGAAGGCAAAGTTGTCGCCATAAATCTTTTCGAGTCCGTCAACAACAAAAAGCCGCTCGACCCCGAACTCGTGCGTCTTGCCAGCGTCCTCGTCTAAGCAATTATTTTTTTCGGAAATAAAAACTTTATCCTCGGCTGCCTCGGTCGGGGATTTTTAATTGGTGAGGTTTATGAAGTTCAACAAAATCCTGCTGCTCCAGCAAAACATGCTCGGCGACGTGATAGTTTCAACCGGCCTGGTCCGCGCGATTCGCGAAGAATTTCCACAGAGCAAAATCGCATTTTTAGTTTCGCCAGCGACGGCAAATCTTATGCGGCTGCCGTTCGTCGACGAGCTCATTGCCTACGAAAAAGGTATGCCAATGCTGCCGGTCATAAAAAAAATCTGGCGCTACGACGTGGCACTTTGTTTAGATTTCAAATACCGAAGCGCCGTCTTACCGTTCCTGGCGAGGATTCCCGTTCGCGCGGGCTTAGCGCATAAGCGGAAAATTTTCCTGACGCATTCGGTGCCACGGCCGGAAATTCTGGACGGCGAATATTTCACCGAGTTCATCGCGCGGATTCTGGAAATGTGCATTGGCTTGAAACTCCACCACGATATGACGCGCCTTAGCGTAGCCGACGCCATCGCCGCTGACATTTCTGCCGTTGACAAAATTCTCCCGCCGTCCGAGAAAGTTACTGTCGCCATTGCGCCGTTCAGCTCCACGCCAATGAAAGACTGGCGACCCGACCGCTACAAACTTTTTATGGAAAACTTCAGCGGCTGCCGCTTCGTGCTGATTGGCGGAAAAAAAGACCGCGCCCAGGATTTTTACATTCCCGAAGGCACGGTTGATTTGCGCGGGCGGCTCAGTATGACCGAATCGGCTGAGGCTCTTCGCCGCGCGGATTATTTTATTGGCGGGTGCAGTGCGCCGCTTCATCTGGCGAGCGCCGTCGGCACGCCCACGCTAGCTCTGTACGGCTCCACGCGTCCCGAAATGTGGGCGCCGCGTCATAAATCCATTTACATTTTCCATAAACTCAGCTGCTGGCCCTGCAACGTCGACGGCTACGGCAAAACCTGCGGCGGCGCTAAGCCCTGCATGAACGCAATTTCCGTTGACGAAGTTTCAGCCGCGTTTGAAAAATTACGCCAGCAGTTCCCCGCGCGAAAAGTTTAGAGACTGGCGCCAATTTTGTAGGCAGTGTCAGCGAACTGGGAGCTTTCTACGGCGGAACGGTAGCCGCAGCCGGTAGCCAGCACCGCGCCGACGTTTTCCCACTGCATGTAGCGCACGAGCGTGTTGTAATGAGTTTCCAGCGCCGTGAACGTCCAGTCAGCGGTATTCCACGCCGTCGCCAGCAGCAGAGATTTTTTGTGGTGAAGTCTTTCCGTCCGCGCGTAGAATCTGTCGACGATGATTTTCAGCTGTGCCGACATTCCGAAATAGTAAAGCGGCGTGACAAGTACCAGCAAATCCGCTTCCAGCATTTTCGGCATTAATTTTTTTTCGATTGCGTCCTGATAAACGCACGGCCCGTCCATTCCGCAATGGTCGCAGCCCTGGCAGGGATTAGTTTCCTCGCGGGCGGCGTCGAACGTAAAAATTTCGTGTCCGGCGGCCTTAGCGCCCTCAGTGAATTTCTGCGCAAGGTAGCGCGAAGTTGACTGCTTTTCGGAATGCGGACTGCTGTTGATAACAACGATTTTCATTTTAGCTCCCCCAGAAATTTTTTCCGCCGACGCATTTTTTCTATCTGTCGCGCTGGCGAAACCGCAGCCGCTCACGAAAAGGCTGAGCGCGCCGAGCCCGCCAACTTTTATAAATTCTCGCCGGTTCATTTTGCTTTCTCCCAAAAATTATTTCGCGTAGCCGAGTTTCTTAACCCACGGCGCAACTTCGGAACTGCGATTAGCAGTCAGACCGTCCACAACGTTTGAATCTGGGCAGTGCAGGCGAATTTTGTCCATGCTGACGCCAATCAGACTGCCGCCGCTCGTGCAGAACGGAACGACCGTCTTGCCGGAAAAATCGTAGCTCTCAAGGAACGTATCGATAATCATCGGCGCGTTGTACCACCAAATCGGGAAGCCGACGAAAACCACGTCGTAGCTGTCCATGTCGGCGACGCGGTTGCTGATAGCGGGGCGCGCGCCGGTTGCGACTTCGTTGCTGGCGCGGTCGGAGCAGGCTTTGTATTCGGTCGGGTAGGGATTGGCGGGCTGAATTTTGAAAAGCGTGCCGCCGGTATCGCGCTGAATAATTTGAGCAACTTTCTCGGTTTTGCCGCTCCACGAAAAGTACGCGATTAGAATTTTGTTTTCCGCCGCTGACGCCGTCGCGCTGAAAATTCCAGTCAGCAGAATCACGGCGCCGAGCAGCGCTGGTAAAAATTTTTTAAGCATTGGCGTCACCTCATTTTTGAGCGTTGACGCTTTTTTCAACGTGCAGGAAAGATTTGCCGTGAGATTCGTCGTGCCCGCGATGTCCGTAGACTTTCAGCGCGCTCAAAGATTTATCGAGCTCAGCAAATTCGGCGTCAGTGAGTTCGACGTTGGTTGCGCCGAGATTTTCAAGAATGCGCCCCTGATTTTTCGAGCCAGGAATAGGCACGACGTTCGGGAACTTTTTAACCATCCACGCCAGAGAAATTTGCGCGTTGGTAGCATTTTTCGCGCTGGCGAATTTGCCGATAAGGTCGAGGATTGGCTGGTTGGCGATAATATTTTCACGCTTGAGCTGCGGCGTGAAGTTGCGCACGTCGTCAACTTTTTCAAACTGCGTGTCAACGGTGATTTTGCCGGAAAGGAAGCCGCTGGAAATCGGCGAGAACGCTACGAAGCCGACGCGGTTTTCGAGGCAGTACGGAATAATTTCTTCCTCAACGCTGCGCTCAACCATGGAGTAAATGCTCTGAATGGCGGTCAGCGGCGTAACGGCGTGCGCGCGCTGGAGAATGTCAATCGGAATCTGCGAAAGTCCCCAGCCGCGAATCAAACCGGCGTCGATAAGCTTGCCCATCGCCAGCGCGACATCTTCAACCGCAAATTCGGGATTAATCCTGTGCAGGTAGTACAAATCCACGTAGTCGGTCTGCAGGCGTTTGAACGACGCTTCAAGGTGGCGGCGAATCGTCACGTAAACGCCGTCAGCCTTCGCCTCGGCGGTAGGAATGTGCAGTTTCGTCGCCAGCACAATTTCTTTGCGGAAATCTTTAATCGCCTTGCCGACGAGTTTTTCGTTGTGCCCGAAATATTCCGGCGCGAGATTGGGACCGTAGACTTCAGCCGTGTCAAAAAAAGTGCAGCCGAAATCGTGCGCTTTCTGAATCGCCTCAATCGAATAATCTTCGGCGGGAATCTGTCCGTAGCCGTGCGAAAAACCCATGCAGCCCATGCCAATTTCGGAAACTTCAAGGTCGCGCAGTTTTCTTGTCTTCATAAAAATCCCTCCGTGTTTTTGAGAAATTATACCGCGCCGAAATTTCCCGCGCAAATACTTTTGGCGAATAGCAGTCTATGCTTAATGAAAGC
>CAJOGX010000023.1 GCA_905234175.1 uncultured Selenomonadaceae bacterium
AAACCGGCGGGGCTTATTTTTTTGCCAATAAAAAAAGCGCCGAAGCGCTCAAGTTAAAATTATTTCGTGAAGTCTCTGGCGAAGGCAATCCCAGTCAGATCGTCGATAGTTGGATTGACATTGCCGACGTAGTTCAAATCCGAAACGAGAATTTTCCGCACGTAAATTTTTTGCCCGCCGCTTATGTAACTGCTCGCCGCGTGAATAATTATCGGCGTACCGCTGTCGTCGTCGCCAAGCTTTAGCATGACGTGGCCGCGTTTGAAAAGCAGCGCGCCGACGGGACTGCGCCGGACGATGTCCAGTCTTTCTTCGCGGGTTACGTTGTTGAAGACGGCGAAAATCGGCATGGCGCCTTCCTGCCTGTTGGCGTCGCGCGGAATTTCCAGCCCCATACTGCGGTAAACGTCGCCCACGTACGACGAACAGTCAACGCTGTTATCGAGCCCGCCCCAGCCGTACACGTCGCCGAGGAATTTGAAACTCTGGCGAATGAAATTATTGGCGGTGCAGTCGAGGAAGCCGCAGTTCAGACTTTCGTCGCTGGGAAGTTCCACTAAAATTTCGTGCAAAGTGCCGTTTACGCTGACGGGAATGCGCGTTGTCCAGAAATTATCTTTGAGTTCGGTACGAGCCAGCGGAATTTTCGCGCCCATCTGAAAAAGAACCTGCCTGCCGTTCAGCTCAAGGGAAAATTTATTGTCGGTAACTACGAGAAAATTTTTCGGGTGCACGTAGTTCAGCCAGGTTTTGCGGTCGGTGAAGGCGAGAGAATCTTTCGCAATCCAGCCGAAATAATTACGAGCCTGCGCGAAAACGTAAGCGCCGTCGGAACTTTCCCAGAGCACGGCAACCGCCTCCGCAGGGTCAAGCGCTGTCGCCTGAAGTCCGTCATAGCGGTCGCCGTCGTGAGGCGTCGGCAAAATTCTGACGTTGGCGCGCTCAACCGTCACGGCAAAGCGAATTTCCACGTCGCCGGTAAGCGCGTCAAGGTTTCGCTTAGCCATGAGCTCGGGCGCGGCGTCAGCGTGAACGTCGTTTGTCAGCTGGTTGATTCTGGCCGTCAAATCGGCGGCGGAAATTTTTCTGGGATAATTTTTCAAATCGGCGCTGTAATTGTCGCGCTCCAGAATGAACCTGTTGAATTTTTTAATGGCGGCGTCGTCAAGGAGAATTTTGTTACCGTCAGCCGTACGGCGGAGCCAGTAATAGGGCGCGGCGCGTTCGTCGAGAATTTCAATCGGCGCGGCGTGCGCACTGCTCATGAAAATAACAAAAACCGCCGCCGCTACGGCAAAAAAAATATTCAGCTGCAAAAAAATCACCTTCATATCAAAACCCCTAACTTATTTTTCAGTTCCGCGAGACTTTCCAGCGCGCCCGCAACGTTGAGCTGAGCCGCCTTGTTATACCAGTACTCCGCCTCGCGGTAACTTTTATTTTCTGCCAGCAAATCTGCCAGCCACTTCATTCCGTCGCCGTTGCCAGCATCTGCGGCTTTCCTCAGCCAGAACTCCGCCTGACTTTTAGTTTTCTCCGACGAAGTAAAAAACCAACCCAGATAAGACATCGCAGCGGTATTGCCAAGCGTAGCGGCGCGCTGCATTAATCTTACTGCCTGCTGATAATCCTGCGCGGCGATATGAATTTTCGCCAGGCTGACCATTGCGCTGGTTGAGCCTTTTTCCGCCGCCGCCTGATAAAAATTCGCGGCGCTTTTAAAATTGCCGCTGTCAAGGTACAAATCGCCCAGCTCGCTCAGCGCCTCGGTATCGCCCAGCACAATCGCGCGCTCGTAAAATCTGACTGCCTCGGCAAAATCTTTCTCGACGTTGACGCCGTAGCCGTAGTGGTAAGCGAGATTTTTTATCGCGGTGAGATTGTCGCGTTTGGCGGCGAGCTTGTACCACGCCATTCCTGCGGCAGGATTTTTCTCGACGCCGACGCCGGGCTGTACATGTAGCCGACATCGTTCATGGCGTTGACGTGCCCGCTGGTTGCCGCGCGAAGGCGCCAGTTAAAAGCTTTGTCCAAATTGCCAGCCCTTTCGTACAGCCCAGCCAGGTCGTACATCGCCGGCGGGTAGTTAAGTTTCGCCGCGCTTTTCAGCCAGTTTACGCCAGCTTCCGGATTTCTTGTCGTGCCGTCGCCCTGCAGGTACTTATAAGCGACGTTGTACATTCCGGCGGGATTTCCGGCGGCGGCGGCTTTGCGGCACCACTCAAAAGACTTCACGGCGTCCGCCCTTACGCCTTCGTCCCCGCTGTAAATTACGCCGAGCGTGTTCATTGCGCGCGCGTCGCCAAGAACCGCCGAGCGTATGTACAAACTCAGCGCCTTTGTTATGTCTTTGGTTACGCCCCTGCCTTCGCTGTACAAATCGGCAAGCTCAATGAGCGCCTCAGCGTTGCCGCTTTCCGCTGCCTTCGTGTAATATCTGACGGCGTATTCGTAGGAACTTTTTTTGACTGCGCGGCGGGCGAGCTCCAGAAAATCTTCAGGGGTAACCATGGAAATGCCTCAGGCTTTGCTCAGTGCGATAAATTCTTCCAGCCGGTTTTTAGCGGCTCCGCTTTCAATAATTTTTCTGGCAGCGTCAAGCCCTTCGGCGAGCGTGCCGGCCTTCCTGCCAACGTAAATCGCGGCGGCGGCGTTCAGTAAAACAATGTCAGTCTTCGCTCCCTGCGCGCCGTCCAGAATTTTGCGGACAACGGCGGGAGTGAAGTCGTCTAAGTCAGATTTTTCCGCGCGCCTCAGGTCAAAATCTTCCGGCTCGATAACGTAGCGGCGGTAGCTGTCGTCGTGCACTTCACAAATGCTGGTAGCGGCGCTGGTTGAAATTGAGTCCAGCCCGTCCTGCCCGTAAACTACAAGGCCGCTCCGAACGCCGAGTTTGCTCATGACTTTCGCCAGCGGGTCAAGCAGATATTCTTCGCCGACGCCGAGAATCATCAGCTGCGGCCGCGCAGGATTTGTCAGCGGACCGAGAATGTTGAAAACCGTGCTTGGACCGAAGTAGCTGCGAGTCTGACCGGCGTACTTCATCGACGGGTGATATTTCGGCGCGAGGAAAAAGCAAATGCCAATTTCGTTGAGAAGTTCGACGCACTTTTCCGGCTCAAGGTCGACGTTGATGCCCAGCGCTTCAAAACATTCAGCGGCGATGTTGCCGTGCCTTGCAACTTTGACGCCCGCCGCACTTGCAATAAAAGCCGCCGCCGTCGAAACGCTGAGCGTGACAGGATTCCCGCCGCCGGTTCCGACGAGTTCCAAAACTTCGCCCTTAACCGTTGGAACTTTTAACGCGTGCCCGCGCATTGCCTCCGCCGTGCCAAAAATTTCGTCAATGGTTTCGGCGCGCGCAACTTTTGTACTGAGCGCGGCAAGGTAGGCGGCGTTCTGCGTCGACGTGGTTTTCCCGCCCATAACTTCGTTCATTGCTGCGTAGGCTTCGTCGTAACTTAGGTCGCCCTTGCCAACGACCTTCTTTATCGCTTCAGCTATCAAAAAAATTTCCTCCAGTCAAATCAGTTTTCGGACATCGCTAATGAATTTACTCAACGGTCGCATGTAATTTTTCGTAGCCGGATCAGCTGAAAATTTCGCGTAGGTTTCGCCGGAAACTGGCAGATAAAAAATTTGTCCCTGCTCGCCGAGTTTCAAAATTTTGTCGTCAGACAAATCATTATCATAAGTGATAAGATGCCAGAGTTCACGGATTTTAAAATTCGCCAGCGTCTTACTGTCAGCCTGGCTTAATTGTTTCCAGCGCTCGCGTAAAGTCCGCTTGCAGCTTATTCCGATAATCCAGCCGTCTTTGCACCTGAACCATTTGTCAACTTCCAAATCTGCGGCGAAATGCGTCGGCTTATCCGCTGAGCAAAAATTATAATAGCTGAAAATAAAATCTGCAACTGTTTCCAGCGAATTGCCGCCGCGCGCTTTACGTTTCTGCCCCAGCCTCCGCTCAAATTCCTGCACAAACGCCGTCAACATAATATTATCATCTAACTCGCTGTGAGAAATATTCAGCCGCGCCAAATTGCCAGCAAAATTCATAAAAGCTTCGACGACCAGCGCGCGCTCAACCTCCAGGCAGCCTTTCACGCCCAAATCGTCCCACGTCTCAATCATCGAGCGTTTTAATTTCCCGTTCGAGTTTCTGCGCCAGATTCAGCGAAAGACTGCGCGCCTTAGTGCCTGCGCTCGTCGCAGAAATAATCTCTTTTGTTAGAGTATTTTTGAGCAGGTGAAGTTTATCGGCGTCGGAAAAATTTTCCTGCGTGAGGAGCGTTTCCAAAAGCGCGACGATATTCAAAAGCTGAGTCTCTTTAGTTTTACCCAATGCGCCGTATTGGTCAGTATTCATCAAATAACGAGAGAACCAGTACACGTTCCTGAAAGGGCTTTGCTGAATTTTTTCGCGAATCGTAATCACCGCGCCAGTCACCTCCGTCAAGCCTCGCCTTAGCCATTTTGCAGTACTTCAAAGATTTTTCAATAAGAATAAAATCCCGCCCAAATTTTTTAGCGGAAATCGCCGTGGTACCGCTGCCCGCGAACGGGTCGAGAATAATTTTGCCGGTCGTGCTTGAAACGATTATGTCCGTCAGCTCCACAGGAAACGGCGCAGGGTGAGGATTTTTCATTTCCTGCTGAATTTCCCAAACGTCGGTGTGTTTATTGGCACCCTTCGCCAGTTTGAAATTTTTCCCGCACAAAAGATAAATCTGCTCAGTCGTCGGAAGAAAGTAACCTGGATTGAAATTAATAGCGCCGCGCCGCTTCCATGTAATGATCTGCCTCAGCGGAAAGCCGTCCAGAATCACGCCGCGATTTTCAATCAAGCCATTCTGCACGCGGTTTTTGTTATTGTAGAAAACGGCGCCGCCGTCCACAATGATCCGACACATTTCCGCGACGCATTCCCGCTGCCACGAAATATATTCCGCGTAAGGCATGTTGTCGCCGTAATTTTCGTAGCCGTCCTTAATCGCCGCGTTCTTCCACTTGCCAACCTTCGTGCTTTGCTTCAAACCATTGCCGCTGGAGTTCAGCAGATTGTACGGCGGCGAAGTTACAACCACGTCGATACATTTTTCCGGCAGCGCGCGCATAACTTCAAGGCAGTCGCCGTGCACGATATTGTTGAGACATTCGCGCAGGGAAATTTTGCCGTCGAACTCAATAATTTCCGTCATGATTCAAGCAGTTCCCGCGCGAATTTCAAAATCGCCGCGCCGTCCTTTTCCGCGTAAGCTTTCATTTCAATCATGGCAATTTTAGCATTCGGCCTGGTAATTTTCAACCGCTCCAGAAATCTGTAGCGCGGCGGCGCAAATAATATCAAATCCACGTCGAGCGGCAGCCGGTGCAGTTCCGCCGTCGTCATCGACGTGACCTCGAACTCTCCGCCCGCAACCTTTTGCATTTCCTCCGCTACCGCGCACGCAAACGCGTCGTAATTTTTCACGCAGAGCAGCACAATTTTTTTCACGCAATCACCTTCGCGCTGAACTTGTCCACCATCTTCACCGGCCGATAAGACTCCTTCGCCTTGCGCAAGCCTTCAATCCCCAAATCTTCCTCGCGGTTCACGAACTTCATAGCCGCCCACTCCCGCGCGAGAAACTGCTGATTAATCGCCGCGTACGCCCCGTGAATTTCCGCGTCCGCCTTCTCGACGTGTATAACCGCCGTGTCAGAGTTCAGCCGCTCGCCGAACGTAAACGCCACGACTTTCCCGCCCAGTAAAATCGCGCCGCCCTTCAGCCCGAAGAACTCGAAGTCCTCAAAAACTTCCTGTATCCCGCGCCGCTCGTGATTCAAATTTTCCGCCAGCTCCGGATAATTCGCCACCTGCGCTTCGTACCACGCGTCCAGCCGCTCCAGGCACTGCGGAATCATTTCAGCCGTTATCGCCGCATACTCCGCCGCCGGATAGTCTTTGTAAAACTGATTCAGATGATTTTTCTTGCCGTGAAATTTCCGCCCGCTGAGATTTATCAAATCCTGCGCCGCGTAAACGTAGTCGGATTTGTCCAGGTTCGAGGAAATTTCAAACTGAGCCGCAGGATATTTTTCCAGCTCAGCAACGAAACTTTTTTCCAGAAACTCAAACTCACACGTCAAGCCCAAAATTTTTTCAACAGCGCCAGTGATTTTCTTAGCCGCGCCGAAGGGCTGCCACGCCACGTCGCCCGCAAAAATGTAGAGCACGCTGTCTTCTGTCGCCCAGCGAAGCTGATACATTTCGCGCCACATAAAAAGATTCGTGAAGGTGTACTTGGAACTCTCGCAGTTCGCCGCGCCGAAAAATTTGTCGAACACGGGCTTATCGGCCTTCGTAACAGGTTTGAAATTAATAACGTTCGCCTCCTAAAAAAAATCACGGCTCGAACAGGAGCCGCGCCAGATGTAAACCAATTTTCCCGCCGAGGTTGAGCCCGCGTACGCAGTAATGGCAGTACGCCGCAACTTTTTCGGTGGGAATTTTCGCGCAGTGTTCGCGCATGAGCCGTAGTTTTTCTTCCTGCGAATGCTCCTGAAAAAGTCCCTGCGCCCCGTACAGAAATCTTTTCGGCGCCAGTTTCGGGTTACGAGGCGGCTGCGGCTGGTACAGCGAATACCCACAGAATTTCGTCCGCTCGAAATTTTCTTCCAGCTCGACGATTTGAAAATTCATGCGCCGTAAAAGTTCGCGAACTGCCTCCTGTTCCGCGCGATTTTCCTTCTGCCGCCAGCAATCCTGCACGGAAATTTTTTCGCCGCCGTAGTCAGGATAGCGGAAATTTTTATCCTCCAAAATTAATTCCCAGAGCGACTGCCGCTGAATTTCGGGGTGACGCTCCTCAAAGATAGCCGAACAGTTGTGGCACAGCGAAACCATCGTACTGCCCGCCGGAAATTTTTCGTAGTGCGGAAGTGCGCGCCACTCTTCGCGGTACCAGTCCGGCATTCGATTTTCAAACTCGCCGACTTTGTAGCTTGCGACGCAGCAGCGAATTATTGGCAGTCCGAACGCCGCGCGAACATATTCTTGAACTTTGCGGCTGAGTTCGGGATATTCCTCCGTGAAGACGCAGCTGGCGACGTAAATTTTCTGATTCATAGTACAACGACTCCTTCTAATTCTTTACACAACAAAACCGCCGCGTTTGACGCAGCTTTACTTGAGGCGAAATCTAACAAGGTTTTTATGCGATTAATTTTTTGAGACAAAGCTACCGCCGCCGACCGAGCCGGAATTTTTTAAAAAGCCGCCAGCCCGCTGGATACTACAAGAGCAAGCGCCAGAGAAGCGCGCCATGTACGAGCTGTTAAAACCGCTGCCGAATCTTCAGGACAAATCTTCCAGCCGGATACGACAAACGCAAGCAGTTAGAGAGGCCGCCATGGACGGCGGCCGCCCGCGTCATGAGCGTGATGCGAAATGCAGCGGGCTGTCTTTCTTTGCCAGGCGTTTCTTTCTGCGCCAGAAAGAAATGCCGTAAAAAACGAAACAAAACACTCAGCTGAAATAGTTGACGCCCGCCTCGAAGATGTGCTGATTCTTATCGCCAGGGACATTTTTGCAAACGTTGTCGCCGATTCTTTCGGAGTGCCCCATTTTGCCGAAAATCCTGCCGTCCGCACTGGTAATACCTTCAATAGCGCAAAACGAACCGTTTGGATTGAGCGGAAATTCCTGCGTGGGATTATTATCAAAGTCGACGTACTGAGTTGCGATTTGCCCGTTAGCTGCCAGCTTCCTGAGCCAGTCCTTGTTAGCGACGAAGCGCCCTTCCCCGTGCGAAACGGCAATCGTATGAACGTCACCTACGGCACTCCCCGCCAGCCACGGCGAAAGGTTGCTCGTAACGCGCGTTCTGACCATTCTGCTGACGTGCCGACCGATAGAATTGTGTCTGAGAGACGGCGAATTTTCGTCTAGACTGCGAATTTCCCCGTAGGGGAGAAGGCCGAGCTTAACCAGAGCCTGAAACCCGTTGCAAATTCCGAGAATCAAACCGTCACGCTGTAAAAATTTCGTAATTTCTTCCGCAATGCGCGGATTCCTGAACATGGCCGCGATGAACTTCCCAGAGCCGTCGGGTTCGTCGCCCGCGCTGAAGCCGCCAGGGAACATGATAATCTGTGAGTTCTGAATTTCTGCGACGATAGCCGTAACCGTTTCTTCAATCGCCTGCGGAGTCAAGTTCCTCACGACCAGCAAATTTGGTTTAGCGCCCGCAAACCTCCAGCATCTCGCGCTTTCGTACTCGCAGTTCGTGCCAGGGAAGACGGGAATAAACACGCGCGGCTCCGCAGTCTTAACTTTGGAAGTCCGGCGAATTTCCGCCCTGTGAAGGTCAGCATGAAAACTGATTTCGTCGTGATTTTGTACCTGCGTCGGGAAGATTTTTTCCAGCGGCTCATTCAAAGCGTTTTTAATTTCGTCGAGCGTAACAGTAACGCCGCCAATTTCGATTCGCGCCGCGTCAATAGTTTCACCGAGCTCCATGAAGTTCAGTTCCACGCCGTGCGCCGCCTCCACGATAAGGCTGCCGTAATTTTTCTCGAACAGTTTTACTTTCTCGCTGAATCTGAAGCCAACGTCGTTGCCAATCGCCATTTTTGAAACAGCCTCAGCAATTCCGCCCGCGCCAATGCTTATCGCCGAAATAATTTTTCGTTCGCCAATCCGCTGGTGCACCATGGCGAATTTCCGTTTCAGTTCGCGAAATTCCGGCACGTTGTTTCCGTCGCGAACGCATTCTATCAGGTAGACCTTGTTCCCCGAAGATTTGAATTCTGGCGAAATCACCCAATCCGCGTCCACCGGCGCCACCGCGAAACTCACGAGCGTCGGAGGTACGTTCAAATTTTCGTAGGTGCCGCTCATCGAATCTTTACCGCCTATCGCCGCTACGCCGAATCTTTTCTGTGCCTTGTACGCTCCCAAAAGCGCCGCGAAGGGTTTGCCCCACTTGACAGGGTCATCGCCCAATCTCTCAAAATATTCCTGGAAGCTCAAATAGGACTTAGAAAAATCCGCGCCCATCGCCGTCAGTTTGGCAAGGCTCGAAGTCACCGCATCTATCGCCCCGTGATAAGGGCTCCACGCAGATATTGCCGCGTCAAATCCAAATGTCATGACGGTTGCCGTTTTTGTTTCGCCTGGAACCGGAAGCTTTGCCGCGCACCCCTCACTGGGTGTTAATTGATTTCTTCCGCCGTACGGCATCAAAACAGTTCCCGCGCCGACCGTTGAATCGAACTGCTCAACCAATCCGCGTTGACTGCAAACGTTAAGTTTCTTAAGAGTGTTAAGCCAGTCGGTTTTGACATCGCCCGAAAGATTTTGCCGCGTGTAATTTTCCACCTGCGCGACGATAACGCGAGCGTGCTGACGAACGCCATTGGTATTCAGAAAATCCCTGCTGACGCTGACAATCTCGTCGCCGCGCCACTGCATTACCAATTTGTTTTTCTCCGTGACCTTTGCAATCACGTAAGCCTCCACGTTCTCTTCGTCCGCGTACTTTAAAAACTCCTCCAGATTTTCTGGCGCCAGAACGACCGCCATGCGTTCCTGCGATTCTGAAATTGCCAGCTCGGTACCGTCAAGACCTTCGTATTTTTTGCGCACAGCGTCTAAATCAATCGCGAGACCGTCAGCCAGTTCGCCCACGGCGACAGCTACGCCGCCCGCGCCAAAATCGTTACAGCGCTTGATAAGTTTGCTGACTTTCGCATTTCTGAAGAGCCGTTGAATTTTTCTTTCGGTAAGAGGGTTACCTTTCTGGACTTCCGCGCCGCAAGTTTTGATAGACTCCGTCGTATGCACCTTGCTGGAGCCGGTAGCGCCGCCAATCCCGTCGCGCCCAGTTCGACCGCCGACAAGTAAAATCAAATCGCCTGCCTCCGGCTTACCGCGAATAACATTTTCTGCGGGCGCCGCGCCTATGACTGCGCCAATTTCCATGCGCTTGGCAACGTAGCCTTCGTGATAAATTTCCCTGACCTGCCCAGTAGCCAGCCCAATCTGATTTCCGTAGGAGCTGAAACCTTTCGCCGCCTCGGTAGTAATAAAACTTTGCGGGAGCTTGCCTGGTAAAGTTTCGGAAACGGGTTTGCGAGGATCCGCCGCGCCGGTCACGCGCATTGCCTGATATACATAAACTCTGCCGGAAAGCGGGTCTCGAATAGCGCCGCCAAGACAGGTTGCCGCGCCGCCTTCGGGCTCAATTTCCGTCGGGTGATTGTGCGTTTCGTTTTTGAACATAACCAGCCAGTCTTCTTCGTGCCCGTCGACTTCCGCCGTAACTTTTATGCTGCACGCGTTCACTTCGTCGGATTCGTCGAGCTCCTTCAAGCCGCCAGCCATTTTCAGCGCCTTCGCCGCGATTGTTCCAACGTCCATGAGCGTGACAGGATTTTCCTCAGCGGCAGGTTTCGCCTCAGCTTTCGACTTAGCTTTTTTCGCCGCCTGAACTTTCAACTTATCATGAAGATATTCCGCGTAAGCCGCCTCAAACTCCGATTTGTACTTACCTTCCTCGAACTTAACTTCGTCGATAGCCGTATTGAAAGTCGTGTGCCGACAGTGATCCGACCAGTAAGTATCGACAACCCGAATTTCGGTAATCGTCGGCGAGCGCTTTTCCACGTCTCGAAAATATTTCTGGCAGAATTTAAAATCCTCCAGACTCATAGCCAGACCCAGCCGCTTGTGCTCAGCCTTAAGTTCCTTATCGTCCATGAACTTCAAATCGCGCAGAATTTCCACGCCGTCGGGCGTCTCGTAATATTCTTCCAGCCTGTCAGGCATCTCCATATCGACTTCTTCCGTGTCGAGCTTGTTGGCAATTTCATCTTTGAACCTGTCGAAGTATTCTTCCTCAATATAAAACTCGCCGGCGTAAATCGAAATGACCGTTGCATAGCGAACCTTCGGGCGTTCTCCGCCGGTTACCAGCTGAATTGCCTCTTCAGCGGAATTTGCGCGCGCGTCAAACGTGCCAGGTCTGAGCCCGAAAGCAAACGTCAGCTCCATATTTAAGCCGCGCGGAAGTTCGTAGTAAATTTTCTGGTGGCTTTCCTGAAAAATATTTTCCTTGCAGACCTGTTCAAATTCTTCCCACGACAGACCGTCAACGTCGTAGCGCTCAAAGACGCGAATTTTTTTCATTCCGTACACAGAATAAGCATTGTGAAAGTGGTTGAGCAGCCTGCGCGACTCCCAACTATCGCAGCCTTTATCGACGAAAACTCTAAAAACCATTTGTGACACCTCCGTCCGTCACGGGTTGAAACCGAGTCTTTCCAAAAATTTTTTTATCGGCTTAAGCAGGAACCAATATTTTTGCGGCACGTGCAACTTGAGGAGCGCCGAGAGCGTAGGCGGCGGGGGCGGCGGCACAGTGGCACGAATATTAATTGCGAAGTTGATAAAATTTTCTATGTGATCCTTAACGAAGTCGCTGGAGAAAAGCCAGCCGGTATAAAAGCCGTTTGCCTGCGCCGCAAAAGGCAAAATCCGTTCCAGCGCGTGGCTTACAGTGCCGTCCATAGGCATTGGCTCGGCGGGGAAATCGTCCAGTTTCCAATTTGCGTCGGTAATTTTTTTAAGGGCGCCGGTGCGGCACCAGAACGCACTGCCAATCGACAGCGGAGCAAATTCCGCGCTGACAAAATTTTTCGGCACGCTGAGTTTATCGGCGAGCTCCACGGTTTTATCGTAGCAGGCGCCCGACCAGAATCTCGCGTCGAAGAACAAAAGTTTGTAGCCGCCGTTGTAGGGCTGCGGCGGAACCAGCAAGCCCAGCTGCGGCTCATTTTCAAAGGTAGCCAGAACATTTTCTACGAAGCCGGAACTCATCAGCAGGTTGCTCCAGAGCAGGTGGAAAAAAGCTGAGCCGACCGCTACAGATTCCTGCGCGCGGACAGATTTTTTGTCGTGGACGAAACAAAGGTAACTGAACTTGCTGAAGACATCTGCACAGCCCACAAGCAGCGCTGAAAGATCGCGCCCGCGATTTGAAACCAGCCTGACTTCCGCGCCGACATTTTTTTCTCTGCACAAATTTTCTGCGCGAACTTTTTTTTCGTCGGAGCTGACGGTTATAATTAGCGTAATTTCCTGCGGGAGATTTTTCAGATAGTCCAGGCATTCGGGGAACAAATCTTCGTAGTAAAGGTGCGCAACGACGGCGGTTTTAGCCAGCACGGACTTTGGAACCGGCGCCAGAGCTTTTTCCGGAAGCACGTAATCCAGCCCAAGGTGCGCCTTCGTTTCGGCGATATTCTGTTTCCTAAGCAGATTCTGCCAGATAAGCCGCAAATCGTAATTTGTATGAGTCCTGATAAATTCTAAACTTTTGCGCGGCTCGTCACCGTAATTTTCGCGTAAAAAATGCTCGCGATTCGTCAAAAAAACTTTCCGCTTAATTATAGGGCATTTATAATTTTTTAGCAAGACCTCTGTAGAAATAATTGAGTGGTCAATTCGCACGTCGTAAATTTTTTCCCAGTCGCGCGTGTCGCAGTAGGCGGCGTAGCGGAAGCCGCGCTCGAAAAATTCTTTCGTGAACCCGACCTCGTGAAAGCGAATCGCGTCGTTGAAAGTTTTCGCCTCGTCGGAACTTTGCCAGTAGCTGATAAATTCTTCGCTGTGCAGAAGGCGCCGCCGTATCACCAGAAAATATGACTGCAGGTGCTCTGGAATGTAGCCATACGGGCAGATATGCAGTTCGTCTTCCATGCGCCCGTGAATCGTCAGCCCCCAGAAATCCGCTTCGGGCTCCTCGTCCATCCTGCTGAAAACTTCCTCGAACGGGTAGAACGGGCCGTAAAACGAATCGTTGAAAAGTAAAAGTTCGTCGTAGTCCGCCAGCTCATCTTTTTTGCTGAGAATCCCCTGCCGCCACGCCTCGATATCAAAGCCGGTATTTGCGCGAACGAAAATATCGCCGGTGAGTTTTTCCAGTGTCTCCCTGCCCTCCGGCGTCAGCGTCCCGTTGCAAATTATCGTTAAATGGCTCAGGACTTTTTTGACTTCCCGCAACAGGTAGATAACGTAATCGTCGATAATCCCCTCGCTGTCGTACGCGCAAAAAATCCCCAGTCGTTTCATCTGACTTCACCCTACAATTTTTTTGATAGATTCTTTCAGCGCCTTCGAGAGCCTGTACCATTGCCGCGCCAGACTTTCGACGCCTTTAATGGTGCTGAGCTCGGCTGTCTGATCGCTGATAATTTCCGCCTGGCTTTGAATTTTTTCATTTTGCTGAACGAAAAGACTTTCAATTTTCGGCAGAGGATTTTGGTCGACGGCGCCTAAAATTTCTACGCTCAACTCAGCGCCGGCGGTCTCGCAGTTTATCAGAAACCAGGGGTCGTTGCTCAAAAATAAATGCCAGCCGTCATCGATTTGCTGCGCGTTGCTGGAAAAATCCGTGACTTCGACGCCGTTGACGAGAATTTTCGTCAGCCGAATCAGCATAAGATTTTTATCGTCGGGGTCGAAACGCAACTGCCGGACGGAACCTTTCATCGGGCAGCTGAACTTAGCGAAGAACGCGCCGCCCGCGCCAATCTGTACAAGTTCGCGCAGAGAATTTTCCTCGCTGAAACCCGCGCCGAAATCCACGTAAAGGCAGCTGTGCAGCAGCGGCACCTGAAATTTTATCCCGAAAACGTCGACTGCGCCGGTGTCCTTCATAAAAATTTTTTCGTCGTAGCCGTAAAGTTTCTTAATCGCCGCCGCCGTTTTATCGTCCGTCAGCAGCTCGTATAATTTTTCCAGCCCAAGTTTCCTGTACGCCGGCAGGTGATGTTCCAGACAAAGTTTCGCCAGCGCAAATTCCGGCAGAATTTCCCCGCCAGTCAGATATTTCTGCGCCTCCGGAAATATTTTAAGAAACTCCTCCGCGTCGCCCGTCAGCGAAAAAAATTCCCGCGCCGTGAAATACGTTTCGTTTGAGACGCGTATAGATTTTTCAAGGCTGAGCGAACTCACGGAATTTTGAGCTTCCCGCCGCAGTCGGAACCGTATCAGCTCCCGCTCCAGCACGTAGACATTCCGTCGCGCGCAAAGTTTCACCCACATAAAATAATCCGGCAGCTGCCACAGGCACGCGTTCAGCGAAAAAATTTCCCGCTCGTTCCGCGCCAGCATACTGGGGTTGCAAAAACAGTTCGAGCGCCAGAATAAATGATTCAGCCACTCTTCGCGCGACCGGTTTTTCTGCCGGAAAATATTTTTGTACGGGTGCGTTACCGGCAAATCGTACGGCGCGCCGCTCTCGTCGATGAACTTAACCTGCGTAAAGCAAACGGCGTACTGCGGATTCGCGTCCAGAAATTCCACCTGCGCAGAAAGTTTGTCCGGCTCCCAAATGTCGTCCGAGTGGTGAAACGCTATGTATTCCCCGCGCGAATTTTTCAGCGGCTCCTGAATTGCGTAGTACGGCCCGCGGTTTTTTTCGTACAGGAAAAGTTTTATGCGCGGGTCGTCGAAGGCGCGAATAATTTCCTGACTGCCGTCGCTGGAGCCGTCGTCGAATATCAACAGCTCGAAGTCGCTGAAAGTTTGATTGAGCACGCTCTCAATCGCGGCGGCAATATATTTTGCGTGGTTATAGGAAGATAGAATGATACTGACTTTCGGCATGACAATCCTTTCGGCTCAGCGAATTTCGTAAATGTAACTGCCGGCCTCTTCGTAGATTTTTCGGATTTTAATTTCTAGCGCGGAGAAATTTTCCAGCGCGGCGTTCCGCGAAAAAATGTAGCGCGCGCTGAGCTTCGGCAAATCGGCGGCGTTTAACTTCACGGTAAAATAATCGTCGCCGTTCAAAATAAATTCCGTCGGCTTATCGCTGAGCTCTATCGAAATATGCGCGTAGCGATTGTAAATTTTCTCGGCGGCGGGATTGAGTTTGCGCCAGCGTTCGAGCACAGGGTAGACGTTGACGCTGTTAATCGTCGGCGCGCCAAACATCAGCGGGAAATCGTTCAGCGTATTCGATTCGCTCTCGACAATCCAAAGCGCCTGAGCGTCACGCTGAACAACTTCGGCGATTTTCTTCCCGACTGGCATTTCGTAAACCGCGTCGACGCCAATGTTTATCGGGTTGACCGTCGCGCCAATCGCCAGCATCATCGCGCAGAGAATTTCCAGCCGCCGCCGAATTTCAAGGCTGACGAAAAGATAAACCGCCGCCGCCGCAAATCCGAAAATCAGAATCAGCCGCCACGGCAAAAGCCACGCCGGAATAAAGTGCCAGACGCAGTAAGTCGTTATCGCCGCAACCACCGCGCTCAAAACTATTCGCGCAGGGAACGGCAACTTAAATTTCGTCACGCTCAGCCCGCGAAAAACCAGCGCCAGCTGCGCAAAATCTATCGCCGCCAGTGCCCGCGTGGGCGTCGTCTTACTCAGCAAAGTTACTTTCGCCAGCCACGCCGGATATTCCCACAGCTCCCACGTCGTCAGGAAAACCGCCGCCGCCGCCAGCGCAACCATTACCGCGTCGAACTTTTTTTCCGCGAAAATCTGCCACGCCAAAATTAAAAATCCCAGCGGCGCCATTGAATAGAAACACGCCGTCTCACAGTTGTTCGTCAGCTCCGAAATGTCCGCGAACGGTAACGCCGCGCTCGCCCCGTATATCAGCAAATTTTCCAAATCGAATATGCCGCCCGCTATGAATCGCTGCCCTGGGTACTCCGTCGCCAGCTGCAACTGAATCATTTCGCGCGCAGAAAAAACCGCGTGGCAAATCGGCGCCAGTACTATTATAGCGCCCGCCAGCCAGAATGTCTTGTCTTTCCGAAAAATTTTCAGCGCAGATTTTTTCGTCACGGCTATCGCGCAGAACAAAAATACGTAGCCGAACGAGACCTGCCACGCCGGATAAATTCCGAAAATGAAAATTCCTGCGCACCACAGAAATCCCGCCGCCGCCAGTAATTTTCCGCTGTCCAGATAAATTTTCCAGCAGACAACCGCGCCTTGCCCCGCCGCTAAAATTTCCGCGACGCTGTTCACCGACCACCACCACTGCGCCAGCGGCGAAAACGCGACCATGACCGCATACAGCACGGAAAATTTTTTCTCAGCCCGCAGAATCAGCCGCGCAAATTCGTACGACACGAGCAGTAAAATTATCAGCCGCGCCGTCCAGAAAAACGCCAGCGCCGAGCCCTGGTCGAAGAACAGATAGCCCCACTGCGCCGGTCGGAAAATTATCGCTGGGTGCCACGCCGCCTGCCCGTACGTCAGAAAAACATTCGTCGCCGCCCCGCGAATTATTTCGCTCACCGTCGAAAAGCCCGCGAAGTACTGCGAAAATGCGAACGGCGTGAAAACTATCCATTCGTCCGAGCGTATCGGGCGCGGCGTCCCCAAAACTGCGTCGCTCAGTTCCGCGTGCCCCAGAATTTCTGCGTACATGCTCAGCGACGAGCCGTGAATTTCCAGCGCCGCGCATAAAAAAATTACCGCGCAACCAATCAGCCAGCGCGCCACGTCAAATTCTCCTGTCCAGCAAAATCTTCAGCAGGTTCATTTTAATCTCAAAATCCTTGCGCGCGTTGACGGCTATCGTGTCCAAAATTAAACCGCACGCCGCCGAAAGTAGCGCGCTCAAGCCGAGAATCGAACTGACTATCAGCGTCGGGAAGCGCGGCACCAAGCCCGTTTCGACGAACTCCACGAAGACCGGCGTGAACAGCGCCAGCGCGATTAGCATGAGCATTATCGCCAGCAGTCCGAAAAATCTCAGCGGGCGGTAACTGCGGTACAGGTTGAAAATCGTCAGCAGAACTTTCGCGCCGTCAACGTACGTGTTCAGCTTGCTGTAACTGCCCGCCGGCCGGTCGCGGTAGTTCACGGGAATGCTCTGCAGCAGAAGATTTTTATCCAGCGCGTGAATCGTCATTTCAGTTTCAATTTCAAAGCCGCGCGACAGCATTGGAAAACTTTTTACGAACATCGGGCTGAAGGCGCGGTAGCCGGTCATCACGTCGAGAATTTTCGCGCCGCCGCCCCAGAAAGTATTTATGCAGCCGCGCACCAGCGAGTTGCCGAAGTTATGGAACGGGCGCTTGTTCTCCTCAAAATAAGTCGCGCTGAGCCGGTCGCCGATAACCATATCCGCCCTGCCCGTCAAAACCATTTCGCACATCGCGCGGGCGTACTCGGCGGGGTAAGTGTCGTCGCCGTCCGTCATAATGTAGCAGTCGGCGTCAATGTCGCGGAACATCGAGCGAATCACGTTGCCCTTGCCCTGCCGGTACTCGTGCCTGACAACTGCGCCAGCCCTGGCCGCAAGCTCCGCTGTGTTATCCGTCGAATTGTTATCGTAAACGTAAATCGTCGCCGTTGGAAGTTCGCGCCGGAAATCGCTCACAACTTTTTCTACCGTCAAACTTTCGTTGTAGCACGGTATCAGCACCGCAATTTTTTTCATTTAGATTTTACTCCGATTAACCGCCTCGAACGTGTCGAGAATTTTTTTTGAAGGTTTAGCGTCGAGCTTGCTGACGACGTAAATTGCAATCAGCGAGAAAATGAACGCCGGAACAATTTCGTAGAGCGTGAACGGCGCAAAATTTTTCCACGCCAGAACCGTGACGCCGCCAACGATTATCCCAGCGATAACGCCGCGCCGCGTTGTCCACTTCCAAAACAGGCTCATCAAAATCGCCGGTCCGAAGGCGCCGCCGAAGCCCGCCCACGCATAAGCTACCATGTCCAGAATGAAACTGTTCGGGTTGAAGCCCAGGTACACCGCTATCGACGCGATTATTAAAACCGACGCCCGCGAAATCCAGACAAGTTCGCTCTGGCTGGCGTCTTTCTTCAGCAAAGTTTTATAAACGTCCTGCGCGAAAGCCGACGCCGCTACCAGAAGCTGTGAACTCGCCGTTGACATTATCGCCGCCAGTACCGCGCTCAAAACTACGCCGGCGATTATCGGCGGGAATAAATTGTTCGTCATGACTAAGAAAACTTTTTCGGAGTCAGTTCCTTCGAGCGGCGTTGAAAGGTAGACCGTGCCTACCATGCCGACAGCGACCGCCGCCGCCAGGCTGAGGATAACCCACGTCATTGCGATTCGCGTTGCCTGCGGAATTTCTGCCGTCGACTTTACCGCCATAAATCTAACCAGAATGTGCGGCTGCCCGAAATATCCAATTCCCCACGCCATGAGCGAAATTATTTCCAGCGCGGTTATCGTGGCGCCGTCCGGCTTAAGGAACGGGTCGAACATCGACGCCTTGAAATTTTCTATCGCGCTGATTGTATCGCCGAAACCGCCCAGCGACATCGCCGCGCAGGTTGGTACGAGCAGAATCGCGAAAAACATCATGACGCCCTGAATGAAGTCCGTCCGGCTGACCGCTAAAAAGCCGCCAATCAGCGTGTAGAAAACGACGGAGCCCGCGCCGAGAATTATCGCCATGGAAAAATCTAAACCGAAGACCGTTTCAAAAAGTCTGCCCGCCGAAACGAAGCCGCTCGACGTGTACAGAATAAAAAATATCAGAATGAAAATCGCCGGCACGATTCGCAGTAAATTACTTTCGTCGTGGAAGCGGTTCTGAAGAAATTCCGGCAGCGTCAGCGCATTACCGGCAAGTTCCGTGTACCGCCGGAGCCTCTTCGCTACGAATTGCCAGTTCGCCCAGGTTCCAATAGCGATACCGACGGCAATCCAGCCAGCGTTGAGCCCAGCGAGGTACGCGAAGCCAGGCACGCCCATAAGCATCCAGCCGCTCATATCGGACGCCTCGGCGCTGAGCGAAGTTACCCACGCGCCAAGCCGCCGGTTGCCAAGGAAATAGTCGCTCATATTTTTCGTCTGCCGGTAGTAGTACACGCCAATCGCCATCATCAAGCCGATATAAAACACGAAGGCCGTGATTATCATTGCGTCGTTAGCCAAGTTCAATTTCCTGCCCCCTTTTAAACAAACTCTAAAATTATAAACTATAGCCGGATTTTTGTAAATAAAAAAAGCGCCGCCCGTTTGGACAGCGCCCGACAAAAAGTTTCGCGCAGATTTTATTTATCGCAGTAAGCCGCCAGACTGAGCTGAGCCGCCTGCGCGAGAGTTTCAAAGTTCGAAGGCGTTTCAATTTGCGTGACGGAGAATTTTTCTGCGGCAATGTCATCAAGCTGAGCGCCGCCGGAAATAAAGTTGGTATCGTCTTCAGTGAACCACATTCCGCTGGAACCGCTCCTGCCGCTGCTCGAATAGGTTGCGGTCGTCGTGCGGTTGTTCGCGTCAATAAGCGTAATTGCCTTGCCGTTGCCGTTCTTAATCGTCAGGCTGCCGCTGCCAATCGCGAAAACTACGTCGCTGCCGATGTAGCTCACGGACTTCAGCGCCGTGGCGATTTTAATTTTGTCCTGCTTCGCCGTGTAGTCCGTGATAACATCTTTGCCCGCGAGGTAAACGAAAGTGTCGGAGCCCCTGCCGCCGGTGAGCGTATCGTTGCCGGTTGCGCCGCCAATCGTGTCGTTGCCGGAGCCGCCGAGAATCGCATTCGCCTGCGTGTTGCCGGAAATTACCACGCCTTTCGTGAGCGCGCTGCCGTCTATCGTCTTAACTTTGGAATTGTAGTCGCTCGCCCTGAGAGTGCCGCTGAAGCCGCTGCCCAGAGTCACCGCCGTCTTAGCGCTGTTGTAAATCAAATCGTCCTGGTAAATCGCGCTGCCGATTGTGACTTCCAGACCTTTGGCGTTCTTAACGGTCAGACTGCCGCCGCTGGTTTTGAAGTACATGTCGGAACTCTTGAGAGACGCGCCGGTAACGCTGGCGCCGCTGAGAGAAATTTTCTCGCCCTTCGTGTAGTCAGCGATAACGTCATTGCCCGCGCTGTAAACGAAAACGTCCGTGCCAGCGCCGCCCCAGAGCGTGTCGTTGCCCGCGTCGCCGCCAAGAGTGTCCGCGCCTGCGTAGCCGTAAAGCTTGTCGTTTCCTGTGCCACCGTAAATTTTATTCGCGCCGCTGCCGCCGAAAATCGTATTCGCCTGCGCATTCCCGACAAGCCCAATCGCTTTGCTTATCGTGCTGCCGTCGATTTTCTTAACGGTCGAAGAATAATCCGTCGCCTTGAGCGTTCCGGTGAACGCGCTGCCCAAAGTCACGGCGGTTTTCTTAGCGTCGTAAACCAGGTTGCCGTTGTAAATCGCGCTGCCAACGGAAATATCCTTGCTCTTGCCGTTTTTAACCGTAATCGAGCCGGAACCGATTTTGAAATACATGTCGGAAGATTTTAGCGAGGCGCCGGTTATGCTGGCACTCTTGAGCGCAATTTTGTCTCCGGTTGCGAAGTTGGTGATAAGGTCATTGCCGCCGCCGCTCTCGTAAACGAAAACGTCCGCGCCGAGGCCGCCGCTGATTGTGTTCGCCTGCGCATTTCCGACAATCGTCACGCCCTTGCTCAGATTCGTTGCGTCGATTTTCTTAACGGTCGAAGAATAATCCGAGGACTTCAAACTTCCGCTGAACGCGCTGCCCAAAGTGACGGCGGTTTTCTTAGCGTCGTAAACCAGGTTGCCGTTGTAAATCGCGCTGCCGATAGAAATATCCTTGCCCTTGCCGTTTTTAACCGTGAGACTTCCGCTGCCGATTTTGAAATACATGTCGCTGGATTTGAGCGAGGCGCCGGAGACCGAGCCGCTCTTGAGGGAAATTGTTTCGCCGGTCGCGAAGTCGGTGATAACGTCGTTGCCGCCAGTGTAAACGAAAGTGTCGGTGCCGCCGTTACCTTTAAGGGTATCGTTGCCGCTGCCGCCAATGAGCGTTTCGCTCAGCACGCCGCCGATAATGCTGACGTCTTTGGTGAGCGCTGAGCCATTGACCTGCGCCAAAACTGCTGAGTAATCTGCAACGTCAATCGATTTGCCGGTAAACGCCGCGCCCGCCGTGAGAGTGCCGCCGCTGATTAAAATTCCCGTCGGATAGTTGGTGATAAGCGTTTCCTTAGCCGCCGCGCTGCCGATTTTCAGATTGAACGCCTGATTCGCCGCGCCTTTGAACGTAATTTTTCCGCCGCCCGACGCCGTAAGAATAACATCGTTGCCGCTGGAAGTCGCGCTGGAAATTGAGCCGCTGAACAGTTGAATTGTATCGTCCGCGTTGACGCCGGTAACTACATCGTTGCCGTTGTCGGGCGTGAACTGCAGGAGATTATTCGCCGCGCCGCTGTACAGGAAAATCGTGTCGTTGCCGTCGCCCGCGTAAATCGTGTTGTTCTTCGCCAGATTTGTATCAACGTAAATGCTGTCGTTGCCGTCGCCGCCGGAAATCGAAACGTACGGGTCGTCGGTGTAAATTGTATCGTTGCCGTCGCCGCCGTCGATTGTGACGTAGCCATAGGAACTTTTCACGGTGTAATTTTTGTTGACGCTACTTTCAATTTTATCGTTGCCGCTGCCCGCGCTGAGGACTGCGCCGCCCGCCTGATTGTTAATCGTGTCGGCGTTCTGCGTGCCGGTAACCGTAGCGTTGGCGGTCTGGACGGTAATTTTTTCGCCAGCCGTGCCAGAAACGTTGTTGACGTTGTAGAAATTGAGTGTCTTGCCCTTGGCGCTTTTGAGAGTCATACTGCCGCCGCTCATTACCGTAACGATAACGTCATTGCCGCTGGCGAGGGTTGTGAACTGCTCGGCTGCCATTGACAGCGTGTCTTTATTGGTATAGCCGTAAACTACGTCGTAGCCGTTGCCGCTGTAGTAAACGATTCTGTTGCCGGAGCTGTGGGACGCCATGGAAATTGTATCGTCGCCGTAGTTGCCGACAATCGTATTGGAGGTTGCGTAAGCGCCGAGCGTGATAAGGTCTGCGCCCCAGCCGCCGAAAATCGAAACGTTGGGGTCGTCGTTCGTGACAGTATCATTGCCGTCGCCGCCGTTAATCGTGACGTAGCCGAAGCTGCCGTTAATCGTGTAGCTGGAATTGGTGCCGTTGTGGATTCTGTCATTGCCAGCCAGCGCGTTGACGTAAACGCCGCCCGCGTGGTTGGCGATAGTGTCGGCGCTGTTCGTGCCGGTTACCGTGGTATTTTTCGTCCAGTTGTCGATATTATGAGGATCTGCGTAGGTGCCGCCCTTGACTTTCAGCGTAATAGCGGAGGCGCCCTGCAGGTACATGGAGCCGGAAGCGAGGCTGACGGTAACGCCGGAGCTGCCGCTAACCGTCTGATAAGTGAGCCCCGTCGCCAGCGAAACGGTATCATTGCTTGCGTAGTTGGTTATCGTGTCGGAGCCGTCGCCTTCTTCGTAGACGTAAACCCTGCTGCCGTGGCTTGAAAGTTCGTTGTAGATTGTATCGTTACCGGCGCCCGCGCGAACGGTCACATAATTTCTGTCGTACAGAGAAAATTCGCCGCCGTTGGAAAAGCCTTCTTCGGTTGTCAGCGTGATTTTATCGTTGCCAGCCAGCGCGTTGATATAGACGCCGGTGCCGTAGTTCGTGATAGTGTCGGCACTCGACGTGCCGGTAACAGTTACGTTGTTTTCCCAGTTGTGAATGGCGTTGGAACTTCCCGCGTATTTGCCGCCGCTAATGCTGAGCGTTTTGCCTTTGGCGTTGAGGAGCGTTATGGAGCCGGAGCCGACGCTTACGATAACATTCGAGCCGCTGACCAAAGTTTGATAAGCCGCGCCGCCGTCGATAGAAATTGTGCTGGTGTTGTAGCTGTAGTCGCCGTCAATCGTATCGTTGCCGTCGCCGCTGGCGTACTGGTAGATGACTCTGTTGCTGTTAGTTATAATCAAATCGTTGCCCCTGCCGCCGACAATCGTAACGTTTCTGTCGGTGGTGGTGGTAGAACCTGTATTGACTCCTCCATCTGATTCTCCATGTATATCATGACTTGTAATCGTGTCGTTGCCGGCGCCGCCGTTAATTTCCACATTATTGCCCAGCCAGTTTGTAATGGAATCATTGCCAGCGCCCGCGTTAATCGTCACGCTATCGCCGGTATTGTAAATCGAATCGGCGCCGCTGGTTCCGCTGACAACTGTATTATCCGCGCTGTTTCTGATAACGCCGTCGTCTACGACGATGCTGACGGTTTTGCTGGCGGCGTCTTTGAGCGTGAGCGAGCCCAAAAGTCCGGTGCTGACGATAAGGTCTGAACCGCTCTTTGTGGTTGCGTAGGCGATACCGCTGCCGATGGAAATCAGGTCGGAATCGTTCCAGCCGGTAATGGTATCGTTGCCGTCGCCGCTATTGTACTGAACGACGTTGCCGGAAGTCGTGTAGCGCAGGGAAATTGAATCGTCGCCGCTGCCAGCGTTAATCGTAGCGCCGTCCGCGAAGTTAGCGATTGTGTCGGCGCCGGTCGTGCCGGAGACAGAATTATTTTCGGCGTGGTTGGTGATAAGGTGCGAACTGGTTTTACCGCCGGAAATTTCAAAGCTGGTGGACGCGGCGCCTGGCAGGTAAATCGAGCCGCCGCCGAAAGAATTAATCTGCGTGAGGTAAAGGTCATTGCCGACGGTTTCGCGGGCGTAGGAATAATTTTCCGTGACTGGCGAAGCAACGGAGCTGTATTCGGTTTCGGAGCCGTAAAAAGAAATCGTATCTTCGGAGCAGATATTTTCAATCGTGTCGTTGCCGGTTCGGTAGTCGCCGTTGCCATAGTAGTAGAAAACTCTGCCGTAGTGCGTTGGATAGGAATTGTAAATGTAATCGTCTTCGGAGCCGGAACGGACGGTGATTTCCCCGTAGGTACCGTCGAGCGTAACGGAATTGTCGTTGCCAATGTAATCTGAAGAGTAGCCGAAAGACTGATACAGCCTGATAAAAACGTTGGGGTCATTGCTGTAGATTGAATCGTTGCCGTCGCCGCTGTTAATCGTGACGTTGCCGAAGGAGCTGTTGACGGTGTATTTCGAGCCGGTGTTGCTGTAGATATAGTCGCTGCCTGCCTGCCCGTTAATGACGACGCCGCCCGCGTAATTTTCAATCGTATCTGCGCCGGAAGTGCCGTTGACTGTGACGTTGGGCGTGTAGTTTAGAATTGTTCTGGACTTGGAGCCGAGAATTGAAACGGTCTTGCCTGCCGCGCCGACGAGTCTGATAGAGCCGTTGGTGACGTTCACGATAACATCTGAGCCGTTCGTCAGCGTGGAGTAGCGGATACCGCTGGCGAGCGAAAGGACATTGGAAGAATCCCAGCCGGAAATAGTATCCAGCCCGCCGCCGTACTGATAAACGACGCTGGAGTTGCCGCTGCCGAGGCGGAGGGAATCATTGCCGGCGCCGCCGTTAAGCGTGACTTTGGAGCTGGAATTGTTAATATAATCGTCGCCGTCGCCCGCGTAAACAGAAACATTTTGCGAGTAGTTTTCAAGCGTATCGTTGCCGTCGCCGCCGTCAATCGTGACGTAGCCATAGGCGCTGTTAATCGTGTAGTCGCGGTCGACGCTGTTTTGAATATAATCGTCGCCGTCGTCGCCGTAGATTTTGACGCCGCCCGCGTAGTTGTAAATTGTGTCGGCTTTGCTGGTGCCGTTGACGGTAGAATTTTTGGTGTAGTTTTCAATGGCGGTGTTGACGCAGTTGCCGCCGACGATGGAAGCGGTGGTTGCGTCGAGGACGGTGATTAAGCCGCCGCTCATGCTGATAATGAAATTGTCGCTCGACTGACCGGTTTTGTAATCGACGCCGCTGGCGAGGGAAATTATGTCGCTGGCGTTGTAATTTTCAATCGTGTCGTAACCGTCGCCGGATTTGTACTGGTAAAGCGCTTTGATATTGGAAGCACTTTTTGTAAAGTAATCGTCGCCGGTGCCGCCGTTAATCGTCACGCCGCTGGCGGAAGTGTAGATAGTGTCATCGCCCGCGCCGCCGGAAATTGAAACGTTGGGGTCGTAGTTCACAAGATTATCATCGCCTGCGCCACCGTCAATCGTGACGTGCCCCCAGCCGCTGTCAATCGTGTAGTCCCGCTGGACGTTGCTGTAAACATTATCGTTGCCGCCGCCCGCAGAAATGTAGACGCCGCCCGCGTAGTTGCGAATTGTATCGACACCGGTCGTGCCCCTGACGGTGGTGTTTTTCGTGTAGTTTTCAATGGGACCGGAAACTTTTGTGCCGCCTTTGATATTGACGGTTCTGGACGCGGCGTTGTAAAGCCGGATAGTGTCGCCGTCGGAGAAGTTGACGTAAACGGAGCCGTTCAAAGTTTGGAGGTAGTATTCAGCGGAGCCGCCGAGGGAAAGTGTATCGTTGCCTGAGAAATTGTAAATGGTATCGTTGCCTTCGCCAGGGTAGTAGACGTAAGTGACTTTGTTAGAGTAGGAAGGGTCGCCGAGGAGATAATCGTCGCCCGCGCCGCCGCGAACGGTAATGCCGTTGCCGGAGCCTGTAGCGTAAATTGAATCAGCGCCGGAGCCGCCGTTGAGGTAAACGTAATCGGCGTTGTAGGAAGTAATTGAATCGTTGCCCTCGCCGCCTAAGAGACTGGAGTAAGCGCCGAAGGAAGTATTAATGAGTGTATCGTTGCCGCCGACGCCATCTGCGTAAGCGTAGTTGGCGGAATTGTAGATATAGTCATTGTCAGTGCCGCCATAAAGTGTAGCGTGGACGCCGTAGGAAGTGTTGTGGATAGAATCATTACCGGCGTCGCCGTAGATTTTGGAATAGGCGCCGGAATTTTCGATAGTGTCAGCGCCTGCGCCGGCGGAAATTGAAGCGCCGCGCCCGTGCCAGAGAGATTCGGCGGTAACAGTCGGGTTGTAGCCGTAGTTGACGATAGTATCATTGCCGTCGTACGCCCAGATAGTTACGTAGTTGCCGTTGTTGGTAAGGGAGTCGGCGTCGTAGGTGCCGGAGACTGAAGCGGTGTTGTGATTATTGTAAAGGGTCGAGCCGGTTGCTATACCGCCAGCGATATTCAGTTCGGTGTAGGAAGTATTTTTGAAAGTCATGCGCCCGCCGTAGCCGCCGCCGATAGAAATAACAGCGTCGGAGCCGGAATAACCAAGGACGTAGGGGACGGCGCCAATAGAAATTGTGGTACTGGAATTGTAGCCGTAAATTGTGTCGTAGCCGTCGCCGGAATTGTACTGAATTAAATCGTCCGTGGAGCTGGTGAGGGAAATTGTATCGTTGCCGGAGCCGCCGCGAATGGTATTGCCGTCTGAGTTGTAGATGAAGATTTTGTCATTGTCGTAGCCGCCGTCCAGCAATGCGGGAACAGTCGGCGAATAGTTATACAGCACGCCGTGATAGATTGAATCGCTGCCGCTGCCGCCGTAGACTTTGGCGCCGCCCGCGTGGTTGCGAATGGTATCGTTGCCGGAAGTGCCGTTTACTGTCGCGTTGGGCGTGTAGTTGTAGATGAAGTTTGACGAGACCGGATTAGCAAGAGGATTTCTGGCGATGTCGGTGATATTAATTTTTTTACCGATGGCGTCTTTAAGGAGCATGTAGCCGGAGCCCGCGATACTGACGATAATATTTGAACCGCTGGTGAGTGTGGAATAGTAGCAGTACGAGCCGATAGAAATTGTATCGCTGGCGGAATAGTTCCAGATTGTGTCGTTGCCGTCGCCGTGGAAATATTGGTAGTAGCGCGGGGAGTGACTGGCGGTTTCGTTGTAGATAGAATCATCGCCAGTGCCGCCGTTAATGGTAATGCTGCCGTAAGTACCTCTTACGGAAACGGTGTCATTGCCGGCGCCCGCGTTAATTCTTACGCTGCTCGCGTTGTTGGTAATGGAGTCGGCGCTGGACGTACCGCTGACGACGGTATTTGCGGTGGTGTTGCTAATGGTAGACATTTCA
>CAJOGX010000024.1 GCA_905234175.1 uncultured Selenomonadaceae bacterium
GAACTGGAACGCGAACTTTTCAACGGCAACCTGCCGGAGCAAACTTACCTGACGCCGCCATTTCAAATTGACTGCGCGTGCAGAGTTTTCCTCGGCAAAAACGTTTTCGCGAACCACAGCCTTAGCGTCATGTCCGTCGGCACCATCACGATTGAAGATGGCGTCATGCTGGGCCCCGAAGTTGGTATTTTCAGCGTCAATCACGAGCCGAAAAATATCCGCGTCATTTTCACGAAGGAAATTCGCATAAAGAAAAACGCGTGGATTGGCGCGCGCGTGAGCATTCTGCCTGGCGTCACGATTGGCGAAAACGCGATTGTCGGCACTGGCTCCGTCGTCACGAAAGACATTCCCGATAACGCCGTCGCCGTGGGAAATCCCGCGCGCGTCGTCAAGTTCATAGATTAAATTTTTGGAGGTAATACAAATGACAGTTGAAGAAATGCAGGCAAAAATGGAAATTCAGGAACTGGTCGGGAAATTCTCGAACCTGGAAGTTGACGTGCCGCCGCAAATGGCGCTCTTCACGCCCGACACGCACGTTCAGGTTTACATGGGCGATAAGCTGGCGTTCGACATTCACGGCACCGCTGAGCTCGAAAAAGTTTTCAGCCAGTTCACGGCGGCGGTTAAGCGCTCCCACCACATGAACGGTCAGCACGTTATCAAAGTCGACGGCGATACCGCAACCGGCGTCCTTTACTGCCGCGCCGCGCTCGTCACCGAGGAAAACGGCAAGGAATTTATCAGCGACAACTTCATTTGGTACGAGGACACCTACGCGAAAGTCGATGGCAAGTGGCTGATTAAAGCCCGCACGTCCCACTTTATCCTCAGCGATAAACACGAACTCAAAGCATAAAATTTCCCCATAAACGCGGCTTGACCTGGTTGCTCCTTCGTGTTAGAATTTTGCTTGTTCAAGTAAACCTACACGCTGGAACTTCCAGGTCATTGGGCGTATTTTAATCGTTCCGGCGTGCAATGTCAATCACGTTGGAGGCGATTATATGTATGCTGACAAAGAAAAAAAGCGCTCTTGGCAAAAAATGCGCTATGAAAACGCTAAAATCGCGCACGCGGCGCTGATGAAGGTTTATCCGTTCACGCTGGAAGATTTGCCAGGCGAAAACTGGGCGGCTGTTGAGTACGACGCAAAACATTACCAGATTAGCACGTTTGTTCGAATTAAAAGTTTTTACAAAGATGAAGCTAAGATTTTGAGACCTAGTGTTGACAAGGACGGCTATCTTCAGATCCATTTGCATAAAGACGGCAAATATAAAACGTTCAAGATTCATTATCTCGTTGGCAAAGCGTTCATTCCGAATCCTGAAGGAAAGCCAGAAATAAATTACAAATTCGGCAACAAAATGGATAATTTCGTGGAAAATCTGGAATGGGTTACGCGCGTTGAAAATGACCGTCATGCTCGTGAGACAGGGTTAAAAAAATCTGGCGGCGAATGTACATACGCAAATCTCACGGACGAAATGGCTGAATGGGTGCGTCAAGTTAATATTCCTAAAGACAAAAAATACAGCACGAAAGCATTGGCTAAAAGGCTTGGCGTGAGTGAAACTTGCATATTTCATAATTCGCGGTAAAACCTACAAGAACGCTGGCGGCGGCAAAAAATCCGACGACGAAAACGAATAAATTTATCGTCTTGCCAAAATCCACGAACGCTGGTAGAATTTCTGGTAAACTCCAGATTTTCGATTTCGCGCTGACTGAAGACGAAATGAATCAGATTCGCGCGCTGGATACGGGCAAAGGAACGCACGAACCCGACGCGCCTGGCGTTGGCGAAAATCTTCTCGCTAAGTACAAAATCCACGACTAAAAATCCAGAGGCGGCGACGATATGAACAGGAAAATTTTGCGCAGTGTGCTTGCCGGTCTTACGCTGAGCGTCGGAATTTTCACGGCGAACGGCGCGGACGCGGCTAAAAATCTCGTGATTCGCGAACAGGGAAGTTTCATGGCGGGCGGCACGGTTGTCACGGCGCCTGGCTTTTACAACGGCGTCAACGACCCGCGCGACCTCACGCTCCACGGCGACCACGCTTACGTTTAAGAGCTGGGAGACGACGCCGGATGGGCGCAAAGGTTTTGGCGTTTATATCGTCGACCAGCCGAGGCGCGGGCGTGCTGGGCAGTCCACAGTTCCCTACAGTTTTTCCGCGACGCCCGACGACCAGCTTTGGTACTACAATTTCAGAATCGGGCAGTACCCTGGCTACTATGACAACGTGGAAGTTCCGCGCGACGCCCAAGCCCGCGACCAGTTTTTCCGGCAGATGGTTCCGAGCTTTCCTACCGAAGAAAAAGTTATCGTCGACGCAATGACTGCCGTTCTGGAAAAATCCGGCGACGCAATTTTGGTGACGCACTCGGCGGGCGGCGGTCCTGGCTGGGCAACCGCTATCCAATCCGATAAAGTCAAGGCGATTATCGCGCTGGAGCCTGGCGCGTTTCCTTTCCCAGAAGGCGAGGTTCCGCCCGTCGAAGAAACTACCAGCCCCTTCCCCGCCGTTCCAACTGAAATTCCGCTCGCCGATTTCGAGAAACTCATTAAAATTCCGATTATCGTTTACTTCGGCGACAACGTTTACACCGGCGACCAGCCGTTTACGAACTGGGGCTTCGACAACTGGCGGACGCGCGTGAATCTGGCGATTAAATGGCTTCAGGTTGCGAAGGCGCACGGCGGGAACGTGGAAGTTCGTTACCTGTCTGACGACGGCGCGACCGGCACGACTCATTTCATGATGGCGGATTCTAACAATCTGGAAGTTGCTGACGCTATGGAAAACTGGCTCAAATCCAAAGGGCTGGCAAAATAATTTTGGAGCGTGGTAATTTATGAAGAAAGACATTGAAACAAAAATCGCAGTTTTCCCGATGCCGGTGCTGATGATTGCGGCGTACGACGAGGCTGGCACGGTCAACGTCATGAATGCGGCGTGGGGAATGATTTGCGCCGAAGACAAAATCGCGCTGTTTATCGACGAAGACCACAAGACGACCAAAAATATTCGCGCAGTAAAGGCGTTCACGGTTAGCCTCGCCGACCAGAAAACTATGGCGGAGGCGGATTTCTTCGGCATAGCGACCGGCAACAAAATGGCTGACAAATTCGCGCGCACGGGTTTTCACGCGGAAAAAAGCGCTCACGTCAACGCGCCGGTTATCGCTGAATTTCCCGTCGTCATGGAATGCGAGCTGGCGGAAATCGTCGAGACTGAAAATCTGCACGCCGTCGTTGGGAAAATCGTCAACGCGCAGGCTGAGGAAAGCGTTCTCGACGCAAAAGGCAAGGTCGACCCCGCCAAAATTAACGCGCTGATTTTCGACCAGTTCCAGAGCGGCTACTACGCCGTTGGTGAAAAAGTCGGCAAGGCGTGGAACGCTGGCGCCAAGTTCATGAAGGCTAAAAAATAATTTCACGAGGTTTTTTCTATGAATATCAGTAAGTTCGCGCGGGAATATCATGCTAAGATGTTTCCGGAGCAAAAGGAAATTATGCAGGGCAGCGACCCCGAATTGATTGAGCGCTACGAAAATTTTGCCTACGACTCCGTTATCAATCAGGACGATTTGGACGGCAGGACGCGGCTCATGGCGAATCTGGCGATAACGATTGGCTGTCAGGGTATCGACGAATTTAAAGTGCTCGTGCCCTCGGCGCTGAATTTTGAAGTTACGCCGGTGGAAATTAAAGAAATTGTCTATCAGGCCGTTGCGTACCTTGGAATGGCGCGCGTGTTCCCGTTCCTTACGGCGGTCAACGAAATTTTCGAGGCGCGCGGAATAAAAATGCCGCTGGAACCGCAGGCAACGACGACGATGGAAACGCGGCTCAGCGCAGGAATACAGGCGCAGGTTGACATTTTCGGCGAAGGTATGCGCGATTTCTGGCAGTCCGGCCCCGAAGAAACCCGCCACATTAATAAATGGCTGGCGGAAAATTGTTTCGGTGATTTTTACACGCGCAAGGGTCTGGACTTGAAACAGCGCGAAATGATAACTTTCTGTTTCCTTGCGGCGCAGGGCGGCTGCGAACCTCAGCTCACTTCTCACGCGGCGGCGAATATGCGCATAGGCAACGACAAGGCTTTTCTGATAAAAATCGTCACGCAGTGCCTGCCTTATATCGGTTATCCGCGCACTCTCAACGCCTTAAGGTGCGTCAACGCGGCGGCTGAAAAAAATTCAAACTGAAGGTGAAACCATGGCGAAAATTTTAATCGCTTACTTTTCCCGCGCGGACGAAAACTACGTCAACGGCGACATCGTAACTCTTCCGAAGGGCAATACCGAAATTGTCGCGGAATTTATCCAGAAGGCTGTCGGCGGCGACCTTTTCAAAATCGAGCCCGCAAAGGCTTACCCCGTCGACTACAACGAATGCACAATCGTCGCCAAGGACGAACTGCACGCGCAGGCTCGCCCCGAACTCAAAAATTATCTCGGCAGCGTTTTGGAATACGACACGATTTTCCTCGGCTTCCCCTGCTACTGGAGTTATCCGCCCATGTCCGTCGCGACTTTCCTTGAGCGCTACGATTTTTCCGGCAAGAAAATTATCCCGTTCACAACGCACGAGGGCAGCGGCTTTGGCAGCAGCGTCGGCTTTATCAAAAAGCTCACGCCTGGCGCGACGCTTAAACCTGGGCTTGCGATTCACGGTGCGGAGGCGGCTCGCTCAGAAAGTCAGGCGGCTAATTTCGCTAAAAGTTCTATTTGAAAAAATTTCAAACTGCTGTCGGCTGGCGGCAGTTTTTTTATTTGGAAATGGACAATTCGCGGCGGCTTTGATAAAATTGCCAGAAAAACTTAAGGAGTGACGCCGAATGCGATTGGTAATTGTAGACGACGATTTGATGATAGCTTCGATAAACCGCGAGTTCGCGCTGAAAATACCAGGCGTGGACGTCGTCGCAACATTTCACGACGGGCACAAGGCGCTGGATTTTTTGCAGGAAAACTCAGTCGACCTGCTGCTTTTGGATATCGCGCTGACATTTGACTACAGCGGGCTGGACTTGCTGACGGATTTGCGACGGCGCGGGAAAATGACGGACGTGATAATAATTTCGGGCAGGAGCGAAGTGGAAAATGTCGAGAAAGCGTTCCACCTGGGAATTGTCGACTACCTTATAAAGCCGTTCACGTACGAAAGATTTCAGGAGGCAATGCAGAAATTTTTGGTTCAGCGCTCCTCACTGCAGGCGAAGGAAAAATTCACGCAGGAAGACGTTGATAAATTGCTGGCGAAACCGGCGCTGCAGGCTTCCGGCGAATCTTCCTATAACGTTTTGCGAAAGGGACTCCAGCAGCAGACGCTCAACAAAATTCTGGAGTTCATGGGGAAAAATTCCGGCAGGTACCTTACAAGCGAGCAAATCGCCACGGATACCGGCTTTTCAAAAATGACCGTCCGGCGCTACATGAACTATCTGATTGAGCTGAAAAAAATTGCCAGCCGCACGAATTACGCTACCGGCGGGCGCCCGTCGATAGAATACATTTTTACCGGCAGATGAGTTCGGCGCGCTTGCTTACGGGCGGGCGCTTTTTTGTTGACGCGGCGCGCGTCTTACGTTAGAATTAGCAGAAAAATTTTGAGCTTGGAGGCGGATTGTTTGATTAAAATTTTGGTGAACGGCGCGCTCGGCAGAATGGGGCGCACGGTTATCGCGGCGGTTAAGGCTGATTCGGAGCTGGAACTCGTCGGCGCGACAGATATTTTTTCCGGCGAAGTCGACGGCGTGAAAGTTCAAACTGATTTGGCGGCAGCGCTCGAAAATCTCAGGCCGGATGTTATGGTTGACTTCACGCGGCCGGACGCGGTTTTCAGCAACGTCATGACGGCGCTTTCCAAAAAAGTTTCGCCGGTCGTCGGCACAACGGGGCTCAGCGAAAATAATCTTGCGGAAATTCGCGCGGCGGCTGAAAAAAATTCCACGCCGGCTTTCGTCGCGCCAAACTTTGCGCTCGGCGCAGTTCTGATGATGCTGCTTTCCCAGAAAGTTGCAAAGTACATGCCGGACGTTGAAATTATCGAACTGCACCACGATAAAAAACTTGACGCGCCTTCCGGCACCGCCGAGCTCACTGCCAAAATGATTTCCGAAGTTCGCGCGCCGCATAAGCAGGGGCACCCCGACGAAAAGGAGCGGCTGGCTCACGTGCGCGGCGCCGATTACGACGGGATTAGAATTCACAGCGTCCGGCTGCCTGGCTACGTCGCTCATCAGGAAGTTATTTTCGGCGGCCTCGGGCAGACGCTCACAATTCGCCACGATTCCACCGGCAGAGAATCTTTCATGCCTGGCGTGATTCTGGCGTGTAAAAAAGTCCGCGCACTCAAAGGCTTGACCGTCGGGCTTGATAAAATTTTGGATTAACGGGGGAAATTTCATGAGAAAAATAAATCTGGCGATAGTCGGCGTGACTGGCGCCGTCGGGCAGGAATTTTTAAAATTAATCGAGGAACGCAAATTCCCGTTCGCAAATCTGAAAATGCTGGCGTCTTCGCGCAGTGCAGGCAAGCAGATTGACTTCATGGGCAAAACCTACACCGTCGAAGAGACCACCGAAAAATCTTTTGACGGCGTGGACATTGCGCTTTTCGCGGGCGGCAAGGCGAGCAAAGTTTTCGCGCCCGCTGCGGTTAAGGCAGGCGCCGTCGCTATCGACAATTCCAGCACGTTCCGCATGGATAAGGACGTTCCGCTGGTCGTGCCCGAAGTCAATCCCGCCGCGATTTCCCAGCACAGGGGAATTATCGCCAACCCGAACTGCTCGACGATTATCATGGTCATGGCGCTCAAGCCGCTCTACGACATTTCCAAAATCAAACGCGTCGTCGTTTCGACTTATCAGGCGGTTTCCGGCGCCGGCCGCGAAGGCATGGACGAACTCAAAAACCAGCTCGACGCGCTTGCGAAAGGTGAAGAAGTTCAGGCGAAAGTTCTGCCGGTCGCCTCGCTCGATAAACATTACCAGATCGCCTCGAATCTCCTGCCGCAAATCGATATTTTCATGGACAACCTCTACACCAAGGAAGAAATGAAAATGATTGACGAGACGCGCAAGATTATGGGCGATTCGGAAATGAAAATCACGGCGACGACCGTCCGCGTGCCGGTTTACCGCAGTCACGCCGAGTCCGTCAACGTCGAATTTTACGACGAAGTTTCGGTTGAGGCGGCTCGCGCGGCGCTGGAAAAATTCCCTGGCGTTATCCTGCGCGACAATCCCGCCGAAATGATTTATCCGCAGCCGCTTGAAACTTCCGGCAAAGACGACGTGGAAGTCGGGCGCCTTCGCAAGGATTTTTCTGTGGAGCACGGCTTGAATTTCTGGGTTTGCGGCGACCAGATTCGCAAGGGCGCGGCGCTTAACGCTTTGCAGATTGCCGAATTTCTTATCAAAAACTGACGGGCAAAAATTTTTACTGGAGGTGATTCCGTGGTTAGCGAAGAAACTATGATGTTCAGCTTTGGCGTTGAGGAAAATCGCGCGGAAAAAGTTATACGTGCGGCGTACGAGGCGATGAGCGAAAAGGGCTACAATCCCGTTCACCAGCTGGTTGGCTATCTTTTGAGCGGCGACCCCGCGTACATTACCAGCCACCGCGACGCGCGCAGTCAGATTCGCAAAGTCGAACGCGATGAACTTTTGGAGGAGCTCGTCCGCACGTACCTTGAGCAGCTGGAGAAAAAATCTTGAGAGCTTTGGCGCTGGACGTGGGCGATAAAACTATCGGCGTGGCGGCGAGCGATTTGCTTGGGCTTACCGCGCAGGGCGTCACCACGATTAAGCGCGTTTCAAACCGCGAAGATTTGCGGCGGCTCGGTGAACTTATCGCGCAGTACGACGCTGAAAAAATTATTATCGGTCTGCCGAAAAATATGAATGGCACCGAAGGCGAGCGCTGCGAACTTGTGAGGAAATTCGCGGAAAAAGTCGGCGCGGCTTTTCCAAGCGTCGAAATTATTTTCTGGGACGAAAGGCTCAGCACCGTTGCGGCGGAAAAATTTCTGATAAACGCGGCGGACGTAAGCCGTGGCAAGCGCAAAAAAGTTATCGATAAAATGGCGGCGGTTTACATTCTTCAGGGCTGGCTCGACAGCAAAAATTAGAGAGGAAGATTTTTTATGGCTAAGGATAAACGCGAAGAAACTTTCGAGGAAGAAGATTTTCTGGTGGAAATGAGCGACGACGAGGGCAACGTTTACTACTACGCCGAGGAAATGATTATCCCCGTCAACGGCGAAAATTTTGCGATTCTGGTTGAAGTGCACACGGACGACGAAGAAGAAGGCGCTGAGCACGAACCCCATTGCCACTGCCACGAAGACGGCGGCGAATGCGGCTGCGGCTGTGACGAAGATTCGGTTATCATTGCGAAAATCGTCGTGAATGAGGACGGCGAAGAAGAGTACGTGGAGCCGACCGACGAGGAATTTGAGGCGGTGCAGGAAGCGTACGAAAAGCTGATGTACGAGGCTGACGAAGAAGAATGAAACGCCTGCTCGACGTAATTCTGGCGCCAATCCGAATCCTGCGCGAAATGTTTGAGGAACTGTCGCCGAGATTCGTGGCGCTGGTAACGGCGGGCGTACTTTTCAGCGTGTTCTTAGTGGGCACCGTGCTGATTTTCGCCGAGCCAAATCCTTCCAGAAATTCCGACGCTCAGACTTCCGGCGCCGATAAAAAAATTCACGTGAAAGTTACCGAAGGAATGACGACCGCCGAAATTGCCGACCAGCTCGTTGCCAGGGACGTTATCAACAGCAGCCTGAAGTTTCGCTTTCTGGCGCGCGTTCGCGGCTACGACGGCAGGCTCAAGCCAGGCACGTACACTTTCGATTACAACATGGCTGACGAAGATGTTTTTGAGAAACTTTTGACTGGCGAAAAACATCTGGTGCGGTTCACGATTCCTGAAGGCTTTGGCGTCAGGGAAATTGCCGCGCGGCTTGAGGAACTGGAACTCGTTGACAGCGAAGATTTTTTAAAGGCGGCTGAAACTTTCGCGCCCTATGATTACATGCACCGGCACCCGAACGTTATTTACGCGGCGGAGGGATTTTTATTTCCGGAAACTTACGCGGTAGAGAGCGATTACAGCGTTGAGGAAATTTTGGAAATGATGGCGGGAGAATTTGACAGGCGCGTTACGGAGGAAATGCGTAAACAGGCGCGGGAAAAAAATTTGTCGGTGTACGAGCTGGCAACATTGGCGTCGCTGGTCGAGCGGGAAGTTCGCTACGCCGAGGATTTGCCAGTCGTCGCGCAGGTTTTCTTCAAGCGACTGGAAATGGGAATGCCGCTGCAAACGGACGCGTCGCTCCAATATTTGCTGGACGAGCCGAAGGAAGATTTGTCGATAGAGGATACGCAAATCGAGTCGCCGTACAACACGTACCTGCACGCGGGACTTCCGCCTGGACCGATAGCGAGCGCGGGAATGGCGGCGATTGAGGCGGTACTGCACCCTGCGAAGACGGATTATCTGTACTTCGTTGCCGACAGGGACGGGCACAACCACTACGCCTACACCTACGACGAGCATTTGAATCTGGTCAATCAGTATCGCTGAGGCGGTGAGAATTTTGGTGGAACTTCTGGCTCCGGCGGGGAATTTTGAAAAGCTGGAGGCGGCGCTGACTTACGGCGCGGACGCGGTTTATTTCGGCGGGAAAAATTTCAGCCTGCGGGCTTACGGCGACAACTTCACCGACGAAGAAATTTTGCGGGCGGTGGACTTCACGCATTCGCGCGGGAAAAAAATTTACGCGGCGGTTAATATTTTCGCGCACAACGCAGATATTGACGCGCTGGCTGGCTACCTGAAATTTCTGGAAGGCGCTGGCGTTGACGCGGCGCTGATTTCAGATTTGGGCGTGTTCAGTTTAGCGCGGGAAGTTGCGCCGAATCTGGAACTTCATGTCAGCACGCAGGCGAACGTTACGAACTGGCGGGCGGTGAAATTTTTCAGCGAACTTGGAGCGAGCCGGATAGTTCTGGCGCGGGAACTCAGCTGCGAAGAAATTTCCACGATTCGGAAAAACTGCGCGACGGAGCTTGAAATTTTCGTACATGGCGCGATGTGCATTTCGTATTCGGGTCGGTGTTACCTGTCGAAATATCTGACGGGGCGCGACGGGAATTTGGGCGCGTGTACGCACTCCTGCCGCTGGAAATATTCACTGCTGGAGGAAAAGCGCCCGAATGAATTTTTCGCAGTGGAAGAAGATTCGCGCGGCGCGTACGTGATGAATTCGAAAGATTTGTGCTTACTGCCGTACCTTGACAGGGTGATAGCGAGCGGGGTAAATTCGCTGAAAATCGAAGGGCGCATGAAGAGCGTGAACTACGTGGCGGGCGTCGTGAAGGTTTATCGGGCGGCGATTGACAGTTACTATGACGCGCCAGAAAAATTTTCGGTACGGGCGGAGTGGCTGGCGGAGCTGGACAAAGTTGCGCACAGACCGTACACGTCGGGCTTTTTCGTGAGCGACGGCGCACCGACGGAAATTTACGACACGTCGAAGCCGAAACGATCAACGGAATTTCTGGGGATTGTCAGAGAGTTCGACGCGGAAAAAATGCTGGCGACGATAGAGCAGCGCGGAAAATTTGAGCGCGGGCAGGTTGTAGAATTTTTTCAGCCGCAGGGAAAAACTTTCGCGCAGGAAATTTCGGCGATGTTCGACGAGGCTGGCGAAGAAATTTTGGCGGCGCCGCACGCTCAGCAAATCGTGAAAGTGCCGGTCGAACTGCCGGTGGAAATTTGGGCGCTAATGAGAGGAGATGCAACGTCATGAGGGATTTTCTGAAACAGCTTTTTAGCAGTGACGCCGATTCGGACGCCGTGGCGCCGGTCGATTCAAAAAATGCCGTGCGGAAAGTCGTCACGGTGACTGGGCGCGTGCAGGGCGTGGGTTTCAGATACTTCGTCCGGCAGGAGGCGCACGCTCGCGGTATCAGCGGCTGGGTCAAAAATTTGAATGACGGCTCCGTTATGATGGAAATTCAGTCGACGCCCGCCGTGCTTGAAGATTTGATTGAGCGGCTCAAGAAGGGCAACGGCTTTTCCAAAATCGTGCAGCTCAAGGAATACGAAGTGCCCGTCGTCGAAGGGGAGAATAAATTTGGAATTAAATATTGACGGACTGAACACGAAGCGGATTCTGGTACTGCACGGACCGAATCTGAACCTGCTGGGGACGCGCGAGCCGGAAGTTTATGGGACGCTGACGCTCAACGCGATAAACGAAAAACTGCGCGAGCGGGCGAAGGAACTGGGCGTGGACGAAATAGAATTTCTGCAGTCGAATTTTGAAGGCGCGCTGGTCGAGGCGATACAGAACGCGCGCGGGCGCTACGACTTCATAATTTTGAACGCGGCGGCGCTGACGCATTACAGCATAGCTCTGCGCGACGCAATTTCAGCGATACCCGTGCCGGTAATCGAAGTGCATTTGTCGAACATTCACCGGCGCGAGGAATTTCGTCACAGGTCGGTTATAGCGCCGGTCGTACTGGGACAAATCTGCGGCTTCGGCGTAGACAGTTACATAGCGGCGCTGGAAATTGCAACGCGGAAACTGCAGAGGGACGCCAAATGAGCGCGCGCCTTGAACGTCTCACTAAAAAATTTCGCGCGGAAAATCTCGACGCGGTGATTATCAGCAAGCCGGAAAATGTTTTTTACTTCAGCGGATTTCGCGGCGACAGTACGATTTTGCTCATCGGGGAAAATTTTCGCAGGCTGATAACCGACAGCCGCTACACCGAGCAGGCGGCGTTGCAGACGAAAGATTTCGAGCTTGTCGAGCAGAGCGACGGGCTGATTAAAAAGCTGGCGGAAGAAATTAAAAACTGCGGCGCAAAAATTCTCGGCTTTGAAGGTAGAGTGCTGACTTTTGACGAATATAACAGGCTGAAAGAAAATTTGTCCGGCGTCGAACTGAAGTCGGTCGAAGTCGATTCGTTGCGGCAGATTAAAGACGCGGCGGAAATTTCAAACATACGGCGCGCGTGCGAAATTGGCGACAGGGCTTTTGCGGAAACTTTGAACTTCATCAAAGCTGGCGTCAGCGAAATTGACGTTGCGGCGGCGCTGGAAAATTTTATGCGCAGGTTCGGTTCCGAGAAGCCGGCGTTCGATACGATTGTTGCGTCGGGCGTGCGCGGGAGTCTGCCGCACGGGATTGCCAGCGAGAAAATTATTTCTGACGGCGAATTTGTGACGCTGGATTTCGGCGCGAAGTTCAACGGCTACTGCTCTGATATGACGCGGACGGTTTGCGTTGGAAAGGCCAGCGACAGGCAGCGCGAAGTTTACGGCGCAGTTTTGAGCGCGCAGCTCCACGGGCTGGAAATTATCAAAGCGGGCGTCAGCGGGAAGTTTGTCGACGCCGCCGTTCGCGAAAAGCTGAATCGCGCGGGGCTGGGAAAATATTTCACGCACGCGCTGGGGCACAGCCTCGGTCTGGAAATTCACGAAGAGCCGCGTTTGAGCCGCCTCAGCACCTGCGAAAGTCTCGAAGCCGGAATGATTGTAACCGACGAGCCTGGCGTTTACATTGCGGGCGTCGGCGGTCTGAGGATTGAAGATACCGTGCTTGTAAGGAGAGGCGCCGCTGAAACTCTGACGAACGCGCCAAAAAATCTGATTGAGCTTTGAGGTGTAATTGTTTTTGAGTAAAAAATTTCATCTGACGCTGGAAAATTTCTCAGAAACCGTTGAAAAGATTGAAGCGGCGCTGACTGCGGAAAAACTCACACGCAGGGAATTGATGAACGCGCAGCTCCTGCTGGAAGAGACTTTCATGCGAATGGTGAATCTCGGCAAGGCTGAAAGCGTCGAAATTACAATTTCCAAACGTTTCGGCGACTTGAATTTATCGCTGGAAGGCGAGGGCGAGGAATACAACCCGCTGATTTCCGTCACGGATTTCGACGAGGACGACGAAGATTATTTCCGCACGATAATTTTAAAGTCCAACGCCGCCAAAATGCGTTACGCGCGCAAGGGCAATAAAAATCTTGTGCTGATTCAGGTGCATGAATACAGCAGCCGCCAGATGTACTACACGCTTTTCGGAATGATTGCGGGAGTTGTCTCCGGTCTGATTTTGAAATTCACCGCGTCGCCGGAAGTCATTTCAGTTTTCAGCGAAACAATTTCCGGTTCCGTTCAGACGATGTTCATGAGCGCGCTGAATATGATGATTGCGCCGGTGGTTTTCTTCAGCATAATAAACGGAATTACTGGGCTGACGGATTCGGTGAGCATTGGCAGAATCGGCGGCAAGTTAATTGGGCTGTACTCCATGACGACGATTATCGCGATTTTTATCGGCTTGACGATGGCGTTTTTCTTTTTTTCAAGCGGCGTCCCGCAAGTCGGAATGGTCGAGGGGGAAGCGTCGCATGAAAAAATTTCGCTAATCTCCGAGATTGTCAACGTAATCCCGAAAAATTTAATATCGCCCGTGTTGAACCGCGAACTCCTGCAGGTAATTTTTATCGCCGTGCTCTTCGGGATTTTTATAAACAAACTCGGCGACAAGGTGAAAATGCTGAACGACTTCGCGCGGGAGGCGAATGATTTTTGCCTGGCGATTATCGGAGCAATCACGAAGTTTATCCCGCTGGTAACATTTTTCGCAATGGCGGGGCTGATTTTAAATTTGGGGCTCGATTCAGTAATTTTGCTGGGAAAACTTTTGGGCTGCTACGCTCTCGGCATGGTGCTGATGATTTTGGTTTACGGCTCAATACTGCTGGTATTTGGCAGAATTTCACCGGTGCCGCTTTTCAAAAAACTGCCGAGCTTTATAACAATTCCGTTCGCAACGAGCTCCTCCGCCGTAACAATGCCGTTCACGATGAAATTCTGTACAGAAAAAATTGGAATCTCGCCGAAAATTTCTTCGTTCTCAATACCAATCGGCACGACGATAAACATGGACGGCACGGCGATTTTTTATTCAACGACCTGCATAATGCTTTTGAAAATGTACGGCGTGGAAATTGACAGCACGGCGATTTTTACGCTGCTGCTTGCGATTTTCACGGTTTCAGTCGGGGCGCCAGGAATACCAGGCGGCGCGGTAATTTTAATGGCGGCGATTGTGGGAATGTTCGGCGTACCGGCAGAAGCGATAGCGATTGTTTTAGCGATAAGCCCCATTGAAGACAGAATAAGCACCACGATAAATGTTGTCGGCGATATTGGCGCAAGTACGATTCTCGCCAAAACTGAAAATCTGTTTGACGAGAAGATTTATTTTAAACCGTAGAAAAATTTTGGAGGAATGATTGAAGTGATTTCAAGTACAGATTTTAGAACCGGTCTGACGATTGAGCTTGACGGCGGCGCGTGGCAGGTCGTAGAATTTCAGCACGTGAAACCTGGCAAGGGCGCGGCGTTCGTGCGCACGAAAATTAAAAACGTGGAGACCGGCGCGGTAGTTGAGCGCACTTTTAACCCCAACGAAAAAATGCCGCCAGCGCGCCTCGATACCCGCCGCATGGAATACCTCTACGAAACCGACGGCAACTACACGCTGATGGATACCGAAACTTATGAGCAGATGGAACTTACCAAAGAACAGCTCGGCACGGCGCTGAATTATCTCAAGGAAAATATGGAAGTCAACCTGCAGACGTTCAAGGGACGCATTATCGGCGTCAGCCTGCCAAATTCCGTCGAGCTCAAAGTCACCGACTGCGAACCCGCCGTCAAGGGCAACACCGCAACCGGCGCGACCAAGAACGCCACGCTTGAAACCGGTTACGTCGTCCGCGTGCCGCTTTTCATTAACGAAGGCGACGTGCTCAGAATCGATACCCGCACTGGCAATTACATTGAGCGCGCATAATTACGAAGGAGCTGATTTTTTATGGCAACTTTTAACATAAGAGGCAAAAACGTCGACGTTACGCAGAACCTGCGCGAATACGTGGAAAAGCGCGTCGGAAAAATTACCCGCTACTTTGAGAATATCGACGAAGTTTCGGTACTGCTCGCCGTCGAAAAGGGGCGCCACATCGTCGAAGTCACGGCGGAAATTCCCCGCAGCGGGCTCGTACTTCGCGGGCAGGAATCCACGGCGGATATGTATTCCTCAATCGATCTGGTCGTAGAAAAACTCGAACGCCAGATTCGCAAGCAGAAAACTAAGCTCGAACGCCGTTTCCGTGGCGGCGGCTTCAAGGCGGAACTTTTCGCCGAGGAACAGAAAGCGGCGCGCGCTGAGGCGGCTCAGGAGGACGAGAGCGAAGAATATCCCGTCGTTAAAACTAAACGCTTCGTCGTCAAGCCCATGGACGTGCAGGAGGCGATTATGCAAATGAACCTGCTCAACCACAGCTTTTTCGTTTTCCGCGACGCTCAGACCGAAAATTTCTGCGTGGTTTACCGGCGCAACGACGGCGCTTACGGCCTGCTCGAATCCGACAATTAATTTCCGGCTGTAAAAATTTTCAGCGGCACTGCTCAAATTCTGGGCGGCGCCGCTTTTTTCATTGTCTTTACAGCTTCGGCAGGTATAATGAATACAAATTTTAAGCGAAAGGTGATTTGAATGTTACACAAAAAATTAAAGCCGTTCCCGAAAGATTTTTTCTGGGGCGCGTCAACTTCCGCGTATCAGGTTGAAGGCGCCAACCTCGAAGACGGCAAAGGTCCTTCCTGTCAGGACGTTAAAGAGCTGCCGCCTGGTACTGCCGACCTCAAAACCTGCGCCGACAACTACCACCGCTACAAGGAAGACATCGCGCTCATGGCGGAAATGGGCTTCAAGTCCTACCGCTTTTCAATCGCCTGGACGCGCATTCTGCCCAACGGCGACGGCGAAGTCAACCCCAAGGGTATCGAGTTCTATAACAATCTTATCAACGAGTGCCTCAAGTATAACATCACGCCAATTGTCACGATGTTCCATTTCGACATGCCCGACGCCCTTGACAGGCGCGGCTCCTGGTCTAACCGCGACTCTATCGGCTGGTTTGAAAATTATTCCAGAATCCTGTTCGAGAATTTCGGCGACCGCGTCAGGTACTGGCTGACGATTAACGAACAGAATATGCTCACGCTCGTCGGCTCGGTTATCGGTACGCTCCGCGTCCCCGAAGGCACGACGAATCTCACTAAGGAAATTTATCAGCAGAATCATCATCAGCTCGTTGCGCAGGCTAAGGCAATGGTGCTCTGCCACAAAATGCTCCCCAATGCCAAAATTGGTCCCGCGCCTAACATTTCGCTCGTCTACCCCGCCAGCTGCAAGCCCGAAGATATTATCGCCGCGCAAAACTACAACGCCATTCGCAACTGGCTTTACCTCGACGCCGCCGTCCGTGGCAGGTATAACAATTTGGTATGGGCGTACCTTGAAGAAAAAGACGCCGTGCCCACTATCGGCGAAGGCGACCTTGAGGCGCTTGCCAACGCGCACCCAGATTTTATCGGCTTCAACTATTACAATACCGGCACCGTTCAGGCAAGCACTGACTGGAATGAAAAAATGAGCCCCAACGCCGACCAGCAAAGCGCGCGCGGCGAGGCCGGCTTCTACAAGGGCTTCAGCAACCCCAATCTTATGAAAACCGAGTTCGGCTGGGAAATTGACCCAATCGGCTTCCGCGCGACGATTCGCGAACTTTACGACCGCTACCACCTGCCGCTGCTCGTTACTGAAAACGGGCTCGGCGCTTACGACAAGCTCGAAGACGGCAAAGTCCACGACAACTACCGCATTAAATATCTCTACGAACACATCAAACAGATTCAGCAGGCGATTACTGACGGCGCCGAAATGCTCGGCTATAACCCGTGGTCGGCTATCGATTTGGTTTCCACGCACGAAGGCATTCGCAAGCGCTACGGCTTTATCTACGTCGACACCACGGACGAAAAAGTTGGCACGCTCAATCGCTACCGCAAGGATTCCTTCTTCTGGTATAAAAAGGTTATCGCCAGCAACGGCGCGGATTTGACGGAAAATTAATATCGAAAAAAAAGCGCCCCATGGACGGGGCGCGGGCCGCACTGACGCCTGGATGGCGTCACTCGGCCCAGCTTTCTTTGCCAGCGTTTCTTTCTCGCAGAAAGAAATGCTGATTTCTTTTGCTTATAAATCGTCTTCGTCGGGGTCGGACGGCGCATTAAGTTCGTCGAAACTCGTGGGAATGACGCCTTCTTTGCCCGCCTCGACAGCCTTTTCCATGAGCGTCTTAATATCAGCGGAGCCGTCGTCAGTCATCTGTTCCTGCACCATAGCGATAAGCATCGGGAAGTTGACGCCCGCAACAATGCCGTAGTGTTCGTCGCCAATCGTCAGCGTGCTCGCCGCGTTGTATGGAGTTCCGCCGCGCAGGTCGTTCAGGAACAGAACGCGCTCAGGATTTCCCAGGTCAGCGATAGCCGCCTTGTACTTTTCGATAACATTTTCGGGACCTTCGCCGCGCTTGAGTATTACCGCGCGCACGCCCTGCTTTACGAGCCCTTCGCCGAGAATCATTTCGCACGATTCGAGTATCCCGTTCGCAAATTCGCCGTGAGTTCCAACAATTATTCCAAACATTTATCGAACGCTCCTTCCAAGAAAAAAAATTTCCACCGGCGCCAATCATAGCACAAAGGAAAATTATTCGCAACGCCTGCAGAAAATTTTTATGCGGCGAGATTCTGCGAAAGTTTGTAGTAAACGCCGCGCCGCGCGATAAGATTTTCGTGCGTGCCATCCTCGGTAATGCTTCCGTGCTCCAAAACTAAAATCCTGCTGGAATTTCTGACGGTAGCCAGCCGGTGCGCCACGGTTATCGTCGTGCGGTTCTCGGAAAGTTTCTGCATGGCCCGCTGAATCTGGCGTTCAGTTTCGTTATCGAGCGCGCTTGTGGCTTCGTCCAGAATCAAAATTTTCGGGTTGCGCAGGAACATTCTGGCGATAGCAATGCGCTGTTTCTGCCCGCCGGAAAGTTTCACGCCGCGTTCGCCGATAAAAGTATCGTAGCCGTTGGGCAGCGCGGAAATAAATTCGTGAGCCTCAGCCAGTTTCGCCGCCTCAATAATTTCTGCGTCCGTCGCGTCGGGGCGCCCGTAGGCAATGTTGTCTTTGACGCTCGCCGAAAATAAAAACGTGTCCTGCTGAATCATACCGACTTCCTGCCGCAGATTTTCAGTCTTGAGCGTTTTAATGTCGCGCCCGTTGATAGAAATTTTTCCGCCGCTGAGGTTGTACATGCCCAGGAGCAGTTCGCAGAGCGTAGTTTTGCCGCCGCCGGTCATTCCGACAATTCCAATGTGTTCGCCCGCCGCTATGCTCAAATTGAAGTCGCTGAAAATTGGCGGCGTGTTCTCGTAAGCAAAATCCACGTGCGAAAATTCTATCGCCTGCGGTTCGACGCCGCTTTCAAGTTCCGCCACGCGCTCCGCTGAAATTTCGCTCGACTCCGGCAGTTCCATAAGCTCGCGGTAACGCTGTACGCCCGCCATTCCGCGCTGATAAATTTCCGTCATCATCATCAGCTGAAAAACCGGCCGCATGCAAATCATCATATACAGCAGGAACGCCACGAGGTCGCTGAACGTCATGAGCCCAAGGCTTATCAGCGCGCCGCCCAAAACTGTTATGACCAAATTCATCAGGTTGGAAAAAAAATCCATGCCGCCATGAAGTCTGCCGACGGTACTGAAAGATTTTTCCTGTACGCGCAAAAGATTTTCACCGGCGCGCGTCATTTTTTGGAGTTCGCGCTCCTCACTGCTGAAAATTTTCACGAGGCGGATACCCTGCAGGCTTTCGGAAATTTGCCCGCTGAGGTCGCCGGTATTTTCGCGCGCCTTCATGAACATCTGTTTCATGTCGCGGTTGAGCTTGAACGTCTGCCACGTCTTGACGAAAAGCAGCGCCGTCACGATAAGCGCAAGTTGCCAGTTCAGATAAAACAGCAGCGCGACCGAGCCGAGCATTGTTATCGTGCACGTTACAAAAAGGTGCGGCACGGCGAACATCAGGTTCCCGACTTCCGAAATGTCGTTGACGAGCCGCGAAAGTAACTGCCCGCTCTGCGCGTTGTCGTAGAAGGAATAGCCCATTCGCAGCAGGTGCCGGAAAAGTTTTTCGCGCATGTCAAATTCGATTCGCGCGCCCATTCCGCGTCCGAGGCGTTCAACTTCGTAGTTCAGAAAATAATTCGCCGCGTAAACCAGCAGCAGCCAGCCCGCAACCGCCGCCATTTCTGCAGAAATTCCGAGCGGCAGAAGTTCATTCATTATGTGGCGAATCAGCATCGGCGCCAAAAGTCCGAGCCCCGCCGCCGCCAGCGAGCCAAAAATTACAAATGCTACGGTTTTTCTGTGCGCAGCGTAGCTTTCCGCAAAAAATTTCAGCTGGTGTCTGAGCATTTCACGTCCCTCCGTAAATTTTCGCAAAAAAAATACCCTGCACAATAATACAGGGCACGACGGGAATCGTCAATAGCTATAATCAAATTGTAATAATTTTTAACCGCGCGCAAAGTTCAGCTGTTCTTTTTGAGCTGCTGAGTGGTCTCCTTGAGGTTGTTGCGAATCGCGCCCTTGACGGCGGCGGTAGCTTTGAAAGTTGCGTCGTCGATTTTATCAGCGGCGGCGTCGACTTTTTCCGCGACGGTCTCTTTGATAGACTTTTTGGTTTCGGCGACGGTCTCTTTGGCGTTGGAAAGGTCAGCTTTCGCGGCGGTAACGGCCTCTTTGGTGTCGTCAACTTTTTCAGCGACGGCCTCTTTAACGTCATCTTTTACGCCGACGAGGTCTTTTTTGGCAGCGGCAACGCGTTCTTTGGCGTCTTCGACGGCCTCTTTCGCGTCTTCAACTTTTTCCGCGACAGATTTTTTAACATCGTCCTTAACGCCGACGAGGTCCTTTTTGGCAGCGGCAACGCGTTCCTTAGCGTCGTCAACTTTTTCTTCAACGGCCTCTTTCGCGTTGGAAATTTTTTCCTTAGCGCTGTCAACGGCGTTATCGAGTTTTTCAGCCACGGCGCCGGCCTTTTCAGCGGCAGCGTCAACGAGTGATTTGATAGACATTCAAATTCCTCCAGTTTAATTTTTCTCAGCGATTTGGCGGATAAGTTTTTCAGCGGCGTCGAACATTTTTGGGAGACCTTCGGGATTTTTGCCGCCAGCCTGCGCCATATCGGGACGCCCGCCGCCACCGCCGCCAATCAGCTTGGAGACTTCTTTAACGATTTTGCCGGCGTGGACGCCCAGCGCGACGGCCTTTTTGTCAGCCTTGACGACGAGATTAACCTTGCCGTCATTGACAGCCGCCAGCGTCAGCGCGCCGGTATCGACCTTGCTAATGAGGAAGTCGGCGATTTCGCGGAGCTCGTCCATGTCCTTAGCCTTCGCGACGCCCGCAAGATATTTGAGCGCGCCAATTTCCTTAGCGCCCATCAAAAGTTTCTGCGCCTCTGCCTTTTCCTGCACGGCGTGAACTTCGTCGAGCTGCTTTTTCATCGCCTTATCTTCCGCGAGAATTTTTTCAACCTGCGCCGGTAAATCTTCCGCGCGAACTTTTAACAGCGTCGAGACGGAATTTAAAAGCTCCGCCTGCCGGTTGGCGTCCAGAATCGCCGCGCGGCCGGTGATAGCTTCGATACGACGAACGCCCGCCGCCACGCCGCCTTCGCTGACGATTTTGAATCTGCCAATCTGCCCGACGTTTTTGACGTGGGAGCCGCCGCAAAGTTCGCAGCTGAAACCAGGCACGCTGACAACGCGAACAACGTCGCCGTATTTTTCGCCGAACAGCGCCATTGCGCCGAGTTTTTTGGCGTCGTCAATGCTCATCTGCTGAATGTCAACGTCATTCGCTTTGAGAATTTCCTCGTTGACAAGTTCCTCGACGGCGGCAAGCTGCTGGGCGGTTACCGGCTCGAAGTTGGAAAAGTCAAAGCGCAGACGTTCCGGCGTAACAAGCGAACCCGCCTGATGAACCTGCTCGCCGACTATTTTCCTGAGCGCTGCCTGAAGCAAATGCGTGGCGGTATGATTTCGCGCGGAGGAAAGTTTTTTATCGCGGTCGACAACAATCTGAACGGTCTCGCCGATTTTGAGCTGACCTTCCTCAACGTAGGCTTCGTGGTAAACCGTGCCGTCGGGAAGTTTCTTAGCGTTGTCGACGCGGATTTTGCCGAACTCGCTCAAAAATTCGCCGGCGTCACCGACCTGCCCGCCGCCTTCCGCGTAAAAGGGCGTGCGCTCAAGGATAATTCCAACTTCGTCGCCGTCGTGAATTTCGTCAGCCAGCTCGCCGCGCTTCCACATGGCAACGACTTTCGCGCTGGCGGCAGTTTCGTCGACTTTGATATTTTTAGTGTCGACGCTGGACAAATCCGGAATCGCCGCCCATTCGTTCGCGGCACGAGCGGCACGGGCACGCTGGCGCTGATTTTCCATGGCGGTATCGAAACCTTTTTTGTCGGGCGTCAGAGAATTTTCCTGCAGAATTTCTTCAGTGAGCTCGAACGGGAAACCGAAAGTGTCGTAGAGGCGGAAAATAAATTCGCCAGCCAGCTCGGTCTTGCCGGAATTTTTAGCGGCGTCAATTTCGCGCGTGAGAAGTTCCATGCCCTGCGCGAGGGTTGCGGCGAAACGGTCTTCCTCAAGGCGTATAACTTTTTTGATATAGCCGGATTTTTCGGTGAGCGCTTCAAAATCGTCGACGCCGGAATAAATTTTGCAGACGGCTTCAACGGCGCCTTCCAGAAACGCGTCCTTAATGCCGAGCATTCTGCCGTGACGAATCGCGCGGCGCAAAATTCTGCGCAGAACGTAGCCGCGCCCTTCGTTGGAAGGTAAAATCCCGTCCATAATCATAATCGTCATGGAGCGCGCGTGGTCGGCGATAACCTTGAAGGAAATATCTTTCTTAGCGTCGGCGCCGTACTTCAAATTGCAGCAGCTTTCGACGTACTCGATAATCGGGAAAAGCAGGTCGGTTTCAAAATTCGTGCGCTTGTTCTGCAAAACGGAGGCGAGACGTTCCAGCCCGCAGCCGGTATCGATATTTTTGTGTTCGAGCGGCTCATACTTGCCCTCTGCCGTTTTGTTATACTGCGTGAAAACGAGGTTCCAGATTTCGAGATAGCGGTCGCAGTCGCAGCCAGGCGCGCAGGTTGGTTTACCGCAGCCGCGTTCCTCGCCGAGGTCGATATAAATTTCGGAGTCGGGACCGCACGGACCGCCGGTACCAATTTCCCAGAAATTATCTTCCAGCCGGACGATATGCGCAGGATTCAGACCAGGCTGTTGACGCCATATTTGCTCAGCCTCGTCGTCTTTCGGGTAAATCGAGACCCAAAGTTTTTCGCGCGGGAGCCCGCAAACTTCGGTAAGAAATTCCCACGCCCAGGGAATCGCGCTGGACTTGAAATAGTCGCCGAAGGAAAAGTTGCCGAGCATTTCAAAATAAGTGTGGTGGCGCGCGGTACGGCCGACGTTTTCGATGTCGCCGGTACGAACGCAGCGCTGAGAAGTTACTACGCGGCGGCGCGGCGGCGTAACTTTGCCCGTGAAAAATGCCTTGAACGGCGCCATTCCCGCGCCAATCATCAAAAGCGTCGGGTCGTCTTTCGGTATCAGCGACGCGCTGGGAAGGTGCAGGTGTCCTTTGCCCTCGAAGAATTTCACGTACGCCGCGCGCAATTCATTTCCCGTCATTTTTTTCAATTTATCAGCCTCCAAAAAAAATTTTTGCCTTAGTTAAGTTCAAATCCCATGATTGTGCCGTATTGCATGAACTCGCTCGCTGCAACGGGGTCATTTTTCATAATCAGCGATTCGACTTTCCTGACGTTTTCGTCAGCGATTTTAATGCGGCCGGCTTTTAATTCCGTCATGACTTTATTCAAAAGTTCGCCGCGCGAAACCAGCGAATTTCCGTAAATGACGTTATTATAAAAAATATTCATCGACGCTTCGGATTTTTCGGCGTCGCAGTTAAAAAAAACGAATGCTCTGCCCGCCACGAAGTTCACCCTCTCAAAAATAATTTACCGGCGCAGTATAACACTTTTTTCCGCGCATTGCAAACTGGTAGAACTTCTGATAAAAAAATGAAAAAGCGCTTGAAAAAATTTCACACGTATGTTAATATCTAAAACAGCTTGAGAAAGGCGACGGCGGAGGATTTTTTAGCCGCCGAAGTTTTATTGGCAAGCCAGAAAAATTTCTATTGAAATCGGAGGTTTTTCGTATGAAGAAAAAAATTCTTTTGGCTCTGACGACGGCGCTGGTTTTGGGCACGACTTCGCAAACTTTCGCAGCGCCAATAGACGACGAAGTAACGGAACTGCGCGCCCGCCTTGCGCAGCTGGAACGCCGCATTGCTGAGCGCGACGCCAGAATGGAATACGAAAGCGAGCGCGTGGACGATCTCGAACGCGATATTAACTATCGCAATTCGCAGAGCAGCTGGGCGGATAAGTTCAATCTTACCGGCGAACTTCGCTACCGTTTCTGGGGGATTAAACATTCGCCAGATGTCAGCAATTTGCAGCTCCGCCTTTTCCCGACTTTCCAGATTGACGATCATTTTGCCGTTAAGTCGCGTATTACCGGCAGCTACGACATGAAAAACGACTCCAACGCCACCGCAAGCATGACGTACGCATATCTCGAAAGCAAGTTCGACAATTTCCAGGTCAACGCCGGTAAAATGCCGCTGTTCACGAACGCGGACGGCGGGCTCGTCGCGGATGATTTCTTCAGCGGTCTGCAGTTCATTACCGGCACGGACGCGCTCAAATTCTACGTCAACGGCGGGCACTGGAACAAAACCAGCGCGGATTACATTGGCGCTGAGGCGGTGTACGACGTGAACGACAGGGTTAACGTCGGCGCGGGCTACCATTACTTCAAGGAGAGCGACAGAAAAGCGCAGATTGCGGCGGCGGGCACGAACATTGGGCTTACCGACACGCTGAGCCTGAACGCGGCGGTTGCGCACAATTCCAAAGCCAGCAGCCACAAGACCGCGTACAACGTTGAGGCGGATTATCGTGGCGCGAAACGTGACGAAAAAGGCAGCTGGGGCGCGTTTGCGGCGTACCGCTATATCGGCGGCGATGTCGGTATCGCTCCCACGTACGATTCCTTCGCGCAGGTTACGGACAAAAAGGGCTTCGACATTGGCGCGAGCTTCACGCCCTACAACGACACCCTGCTCAAGCTCAGCTACTTCCACGGCAAGGGGCTTACTACGAAAGAAAATGACCGCACTATTTTTGCGCGCGCCAGCATTTTCTTTTAATTAATTCATTCAAGCACTTATTTTCTGGCGAAAAAAAAGCGGGGCAGTCGCTCAGACGGCGGTTGCTCCGTTTTTAGTTGCGTGGAAAATTTTACGCGGCGTCAGCGAAATCCGCACTGCTTATCGGAAATTCAAAATACGTGTCGGGATAGGGCTCATTCGCCAGCGTGAAGTGCCACCATTCCGAATAGAGCGGCTTGAACCCGTGCTTAATCATGACGTCGCGCAGGAACTGGCGGTTAGCAATTTGAGTCTGCGTGAGGTTTCCGCGATAATCGGGGTGGGAAAGTTCGCCGAAATAATCGAAGGTGCCACCCATGTCGACTTCCTTGCCTGTGCGCATGTCGAAGAGCGTCAGGTCGACGGTAGAGCCGCGCGTGTGGCCGGATTTTTCCATGATGTAATCTTCGTGGAAGAGGCGGGACTTGTCAATTTCGGGGTAGAAATAACTTTTCATGCGGGTATCGCCGATATCCTTCGCCCAGCGGACGAAATGGTCAACGGCCATCTGGGGACGGTAGGCGTCGAAAATTTTCAGCCGGTAGCCGTGGAGTTTAACTTCGTCGGAAACTTTTCTGAGGGCGGCGGCAGCCTCGCGGGTAAGGAGCGCGCATGGTTCGTAGTAGCCGTCAATCCTGTCGCCGACGAAATTGTAGGTGGAGTAGTAGCGAATTTCGAGGATAGCGTCCGGCACTGCGTCCGAGAGCAGTACGAAGCCCGACGGGTCGAGCACATTTAGCGAGCGCTGAGCCTGCGCCGGAGTTATCAGCAGCGCCAGAGTCAGGAGTATTCCCGCTAAGAATTTCATTTTACATCCGCCTTCCAGAGCCCGTGCAGGTTGCAATATTCGTAAACAGCCAGCGGTTTATCGCCGTCCGGCACGAGAAATTCAGCTTCGGGCTTATCGCTGGACGAAAGGTAACGGTGCTGGCCGCCGCGCTTTGTCTGCAGGTAAATCCACTGAATCAAATGCGCGTCAGTCATCGGGTGAGCAACGGATCCGACTTTCACGGTGACTTTGTTGCCACTGACTTCGACAACGGGGACGTGTTTTTCCTGCGCGGCGTCGGTGGTGTTCGCGCTGAGAGAGTGCATTGGCTTGCCGTTGCAGGAAAGTTCGCCGCCGCCGTTGTTAAGGAGCATGACCAGAGTTTTGTCCTCGCCGATTAAAATTCTGCCGTTTGACATCTTAATTCCTCCCAGTTTTGGTTTGTTGGTGTGCCTAACTTTCTTTCTGCCCAGAAAGAAAGTTACAAAGAAAGACGGGGCCGAGTGACGCCGTCCAGGCGTCAGTGCGGCCCGCGCCCCATCCATGGGGCGTGAGTTATCTTAATGCTAATCATCTATGGAATTTTTTAGGTATTTTAGCGGAAAAATTTGGCATTGGCAAGTAGGATATTTTGCGCGAGCGGCGAAACAAATCTTGACAATGATAGCGGCGGTGTTGTAAAATGCTCAAAGTGCAGATTAGCAGGGGTGGCAGTGTGCCCTTCGAGTTCAGAGTCGCGGCAAATTTGTTTTGCGGCGAAAATCTTCTCGACAACGGCAGGTTTATCGGCGATATTGAAATCTCCGGCGAAATTCTTGACGACGGTTTGAAGTGCGTGACGCGCGGAAAAATTAAATGCAGGAAACAGTTTTCTTGTGACAGATGTTTGACGCAAGCGACAGTAAGCCAGGTGACGGACTTCGACGAAGAAATTGACGGCGCGGATATTGTTGACGATTATGTTGAGCTTACGGAACTTGTGCGGGACAACCTGATAGCCAGCCAGCCTATACAGAATTTGTGTAAGGCGGACTGCAGGGGCTTGTGCCCTGTCTGCGGAAAAAATTTGAATGACGGCGCGTGTGAGTGCGAAAATTTTAAGGTTGATCCGAGGCTTGCACCGTTAATGAATTTCAAATCGTTCGAGGAGGTGTAAACTTTGGCAGCACCTAAAAGGAAATTGAGCAAATCAAGACGCGACCGGCGCCGTGCAAATTGGAAGTTGGAAGCTCCGAATTACGTAAGATGTCCGAGGTGTCACGAGCCTAAACTTCCGCACCATGTGTGCCTGGAATGCGGTTACTATGACGGCAAAGAAGTTATTGAAACGGCTTGAGGATAGCGGAAATTTTTGGGCAGGCATTTAAACCTGCCTATTTTTTTTGCAAGGAGTAAACCAAATGAAATTGGCAGTTGACGCGATGGGCGGCGACAGAGCTCCGGCGGAAATCGTCAAAGGCGCAGTCGAGGCAGCTAGAAAAAATCCCTGCGAAATTGTTCTGGTTGGCGACGAAGAAAAAATCGTTGAAATCCTGAGCGAAGAAGAAGGCTGGGAAAATCTGCCGCTCAAGATAAGGCACGCCGCCGAAACTATTTCCATGGGCGAGCACCCTGCTGACGCCGTTCGCAACAAGAAAAATTCGTCAATCGTCGTTGCTACGCAGCTCGTCAAGTCTGGTGAATGTGACGCGGTACTTTCCGCCGGCTCGACGGGTGCCGCAGTTGCCGCCGCTCAGATTATTCTCAAGCGCATTCACGGAATTGGGCGCCCTGCTATTGCCACGCCAATTCCCACGCCCAAAGGCGTCACGCTCCTTCTGGACGGCGGCGCCAACGTTGACAGCAAGCCGGTACATCTTGTTCAAAGCGGGATTATGGGCGCGCTGTACGCTGAGCACGTCCTCGGCAAGAAAAATCCGCGCGTCGGTCTTTTGAATATCGGCGAGGAAGAAACTAAGGGCAACGAGCAGGCGAAGGAGACTTTCCGGCTTTTCAGCAACATGACGGCGATAAATTTCGCGGGCAACGCCGAAGGGCGCGATATTCCCGCTGGCGATTTTGACGTGATTGTTTGTGACGGCTTCGTTGGTAACATCGTGCTGAAATTCGGCGAAGGAATGGCGCTGACGATTTTTGAGCTGATTAAAGAGGCGATTGAGGCGGCGAACGTAGCAACGAAACTCGGCGCGCTTTTGCTAATGCCGACGCTGAAAGATTTATCGAAAAGGCTGGATGCGTCAGAATACGGTGGCGCACCACTTCTGGGCGTGAATGGCTACTGCATAATCAGCCACGGCAGTTCCAGCGCGAAATCGATTTGCAATGCGATTGGCGTTGCTAACGGCTATGTTCACAGTAACATTCTGGAGAAAATTAAAACCGCGCTCGACGAGCAAAAATTTTAAGGCTGCTTTAACGTAATTGAAATATAATTTTTCGCGGGTTATAATATGGCAGGTGAGGAGGAAGATTGAATGTTTGAAAACAACATAATCTGCAAGCTGCTGAAAATCAAGTATCCGATATTTCAGGGCGGAATGGCGTGGATAGGCACGGCGGAGCTTGCGTCAGCGGTATCGAATGCGGGCGGTCTGGGGCTGATTGGCGCCGGACACATGCCGCCGGATATTTTGCGCAAGGAAATTCAAAAGTGCAAGGGCTGGACGGAAAAACCTTTCGGCGTGAACATAATGCTGATGTCGCCGTTCGTGAAGGAAGTCATGCAGGTCGTCATTGATGAGCGCGTACCGGTTGTGACGACGGGCGCGGGGAACCCAGGCGAATACGTTCCGGCGCTCAAGGAAATTGGCGCGAAAGTTATACCGGTCGTGGCGAGCGTGGCGCTGGCAAAGCGTCTGGTAAAATCCGGCGCGGACGCGGTTATTGCGGAGGGCTGCGAATCTGGCGGGCACATTGGCGAAATTTCCACGATGCCGCTGATTCCTCAGGTAGTCGACGCGGTAGACGTGCCGGTTATAGCGGCGGGCGGTTTTGGTGACAGTCGTGGTATGGCGGCGGCTTTTGCGCTCGGCGCGCACGCGATTCAGATGGGCACGCGTTTTGTTCTCAGCGAGGAATGCATTGCGCACCCGAATTACAAGGAAATTGTTTTGAAGGCGAAGGATCGCTCTACGGTCGTTACCGGCAGGACGCTCGGGCATCCAGCACGCGTTATTGCCAACAAGTTGACGCGGCAGTTTCTGGAAATGGAAGCGAACGGCACGCCCGCTGAAGAGCTGGAAAAATTCGGCGAAGGCAAATTGCATCTGGCTACGCACAAAGGCGACGTGGAAAATGGTTCCGTCATGATTGGGCAGATTTCGGGAATGCTCGACGATATTAAGCCGGTCAAACAGATTATCGATGACATTGTAAACGGACTTCCTGCGGCGGTTGCCGAACTTCAGAGCAATTATCTTTGAGCTTGAAATTTTCGCAACGGGCAAATATTTTTGAGACGGAGGGATTTCATGGGCAGGCTGGCATTTATTTTTCCAGGGCAGGGCGCGCAGTCCGTCGGCATGGGCAAAGATTTTTACGACAACCGCGCCGCCGCTAAAAATTTTTTTGACGAAGCGGACGAGGCGCTGGGCTATTCAATCAGCAAAATGTGTTTCGAGGGCTCGGAGGACGATTTGAAGTTGACGGCGAACACGCAGCCGGCGATTCTGATTGTCAGCGTGATTGCGGCGGAACTGCTCAAGGCGGAAGGGATTGCGCCGGAAGTTGCGGGCGGGCACAGTCTCGGCGAATATTCTGCGCTGGTAGCGGCGGGCGCGCTGAAATTCCGTGACGCCGTGATTCTGGTGCACAAGCGCGGGCAGTTCATGCAGGAGGCGGTTCCCGTCGGCGAAGGCTCCATGGCGGCGATTCTCGGTCTGGACGATAAAACTATAGTGGAAATTTGCGCGGAGGCGTCAAAGGTCGGCGCGGTGCAGGCTGTCAATTTCAACTGCCCAGGTCAGACGGTTATCGCCGGCACTGTTAAGGGCGTTGACGCGGCGGTTGAAAAATCTAAGGCTGTCGGCGCGAAAAAAGCTGTCGTGCTGCCGGTCAGCGCGCCTTTCCACAGCACGCTTATGAAGCCCGCCGCCGAAAAACTTTCCGCTGAGCTCGACAAAACTGAAATTCACGACGCCGCATTTCCCGTCGCTGCGAACTTCAACGGTACGCTCGAAACTTCCGCCGCTGAAATTAAAAAAAATCTCGTCGCGCAGGCTGATAATCCCGTCCGCTGGATTGACTGCGTGAACGCCATGAAAAATTTCGGCGCAGAAACTTTCGTCGAGTGCGGACCTGGCAAAACGCTTTGCGGTTTCAACCGCCGTATCGATAAAAAAATTCAAAGCTTAAACGTAGAAAATCTTGACAGCTTTGCCAGTACAGTTGAGGCGATTAGGAATGTTTTATAAGTTCGACCACACGAATCTTCACGTTTCAAATCTGGAGCGCAGTGTAAAATTTTACGAAGAAGTTATCGGACTGGTTGAAATTACGCGGCTGGAGACGCCGAGTTTCGTTTTCGTTTACCTTGGCGACGTTTATCGGAGCGAGCACGTTTTGGAGCTGCAGTGGGTAAAAAAGCGCAAGGAGCCTTACGAAATTGGCGACAGCGATTTTCATCTGGCGTTCGCAACGGACAACTTTAAGGCGTCGTTCGAGAAACATAAGGCAATGGGCTGCGTCTTTGAAAAGTACACGGAGCACGGGATTTACTGGATAAAAGACCCCGACGGCTATCTGATTGAAATTCTGGCGGAGACGTGGGAAATGGGGCGCTGACTTTGAAAAAAATTTTCGCTGTAGTTTTGACGGTGCTGGCTTTAACGGCGGCAACGGCGACGGTTATGGCGGTGCCCGCGCTTTACGATACGCCGTACATTGGGAATCGCTACAGACATACTTTTCATTATCACGAATGTAAATCCGTGAATCAAATGAATCCGGAAAATCAGGTGCCGCTCGAAAGTCGTGAAGAGGCTATTCGTCAGGGTTTCAGACCTTGCGGAAATTGCAGGCCGTGAATTGGTGGAGGAAATGAGTTCAAAAGCATTGATGACATTGATAGAGTCGCTGACGAAACTGCCAGGCGTCGGGGCGAAAACGGCGGCGCGGCTGGCGTATCACATCGTGGACATGAGCGCGGAGGACGTGGCGGCGCTGGCGGAGGCCATTCGCAACATTAAAACTGAAACGCATACCTGCGCGATTTGTTTCACGACGATTGACAGCGGGCGCGAGGTCTGCGAAATTTGCGAATCTCCCAGCCGCGACGATAAAACTATCTGCGTAGTCAAGGACGCCAAGGATTTGGACGCGATTGAGCACGCGGATTTTTACAAAGGCAGATACCACGTTACCGGCGGGCTGATTTCGCCTATGGCGGGAACTGCGCAGGAAGATTTGCGCTTTAACGAGCTTTTGGAGCGCGTTCAGAAAAGCGGCGTCGCTGAAGTTATCGTGGCGTTCGAGCCGACAATCGAAGGGAATATTACCGCGCAGTTTATCGCCAAAATGCTCAAGCCCTTCGACGTGAAAGTTACAAAGCTCGCGCAGGGCATGGCGGTCGGCGCGGACTTTGCCGGTACTGACAGCGTGACTATTGCCAGAGCTATCGAAAACCGCGTGCCAGTTTGAATAAAAATTTGCAACTGAAAAAACCCTCCGACAATCGCCGAAGGGCTTTTTTTTAGCTTTTTTTCGCGTTTATGCAAAAATAATCACCCGATTTTGATTCTCAATCTTTACTGCCGGGTCTTTCTCAACGTCGCCGCTGTTAGAATGAGCATAAAAGCTGCCGACGACCTTTTCGAGCTGCTCATCGTCGAGTTTTTCGAGTTCGTCGTTGATTTTCTTGATGTTTTCCTCTCTTGTTGCCATTTTCTCCTTTAGGTTAATTTTGTTTTCTGCACCTTATACGCAGGGGTTCCAAATTTATTAAGTAGTCTAGCAAAAAAAATTTCCGCTGTCAACGAAAAAACCCTCCGACAATCGCCGAAGGGCTTTTTTTTAGCTTTTTTTCGCGTTTATAAAAAAATAAGTAGCCGATTTTGATTCTCAATCTTTACTGCCGGGTCTTTCTCAACGTCGCCGCTGTTAGAACGAGCATAAAAGCTGCCGACGACCTTTTCGAGCTGCTCATCGTCGAGTTTTTCGAGTTCGTCGTTGATTTTCTTGATGTTTTCCTCTCTTGTTGCCATTTTTTAGGCTAATTTTGTTTTCTGCACCTTATACGCAGGGGTTCCAAATTTATTAAGTAGTCTAGCAAAAAAAATTTCCGCCGTCAAACTGAAAAACCCTCCGACGCGCCGCCGAAGGGCTTTTTTTGCTGATTTGCGACCGTGACGCCGCGTTTTTTCCGTCGAAACGGATTATAAGGCATAACCGCCTTTCCCTTCGGGCAGATCTTGCAAATTTCTGCCGAACTTTTTGAGGGCGTAGTCAAATGCTTGCCGGCGACTAATTTTTTCACCATTAAGGTAGTATAAGTTGCTATCTGAAAAGCCCGTGTGGACAGTGATTCCGACTTTACTCCAACCTTTAGCGGCTTCATCTGAAACTGTAATGTTATAAAAAAATGCTTTTGTTGCGCCGAAACGATCGCACAGTCCCGCCAAATCGTTCAGGAAGCGGGTGTCTCCGGCTGTTTCTTTGTACGTGCCGCCGGCGACCTGTTCGAGTTCCTCATCGCTCATTGCTTCGAGTTCGTCATTGATTTTTTTGATGTTATCTTCGCGATTTGCCATTGTTATCAGTCTCCTTTTAAATTTTTACGTTGCTGTCGATTCAGCTTGTCCTTTGCGGCTCTGTTTTTTCTTTCTGTCGCTTATACGTTCAAAATCAGTTTTCGTTACAAGTTTAGCAAAAAAATTTTTCGCCGTCAATGAAAAACCATCCGACAGTGCGCCGAAGGGCTTTTTTTGATTCGAGTTGCGATCGTGACGCCGCGTTTTTTTCGTCGAAACGGATTATCAGTAACCTTTCCCTTCGGGCATATCTTTCCACGTTTTGCCGAACTTTTTGATGGCGTATTCCATTGCTTGCTCGCGAGTAATTGATTTACCTTTAAGGTAGTATTGGTTTTCACCGAACCAGACCGGGCTGACCTGGATTCCGACTTTACTCCAACCTTTACAGGCTTCATCTGCAACTGTACCGTACTTGAAAAATCCTGCAGTTGCGCCGAAACGATCGCACAGTCCCGCCAAATCGTTCAGGAAGCGGGTGTCTCCGGCTGTTGATTTCCACGAGCCGCCTGCGACCTGGTCGAGTTCCTCATCGCTCATAAGTTCGAGTTCATCATTGATTTTTTTAATGTTTTCTTCGCGATTTGCCATATTTATCAACCTCCAAATTGCTTTCTATACCTTATACGCAGAAGCTGCAAATTTATTAAGAAGTTTAGCAAAAAAAATTTCCGCCGTCAAACTGAAAAACCCTCCGACAATCGCCGAAGGGCTTTTTTTTAGCTTTTTTTCGCGTTTATCAAAAAATAATAAGTAGCCGATTTTGATTCTCAATCTTTACTGCCTGGTCTTTCTCAACGTCGCCGCTGTTAGAACGAGCATAAAAGCTGCCATCTACGCCGTCAAGTACAAGTTCATCGCCGCCAGCCACGCTGTCGAGTTGCTCATCGGGGAGCATTTCGTCCACGATTTTCTTTTCCTCTGCCATTGAGCTCAATCCTCTTTCGTTTAAGGCCGTGCCTTAGCGGATAATCTTAGTGCCGTTTTCAGCGTCGAAGTTCTTCCAAAATTCGTCGCGGGTAATGAGTTTGCCGGTTTTGTCGGTGTAAATGTTGGCGTTAACCAGACCGCCTCTGTCCTCATAGCCGACGTAGCCCATTTTGTGGAGCATGTTGCGCACATGAGCCGCGCTGAGTGCGTCATCTGCGCTCAAAAGTCCGCGCTTGTAGAGTTGGTCGCCGTCTACGAACGTTTCGATCCTGTTGCCTCCCGCAACGTTGTCGAGTTCCTCGTCCTTCAGAATTTCGTCCTTCAAAATTTTGTCTTCCGCCATTTTTATCAACCTCCAAATTGCTTTCTATACCTTATACGCAGAAGCTGCAAATTTATTAAGAAGTTTAGCAAAAAAATTTTCCGCAGTCAAACGAAAACCCCCCCGACGCGACCGCCGAAGGGCTTTTGTTATTTGTCGCCGTAATTTTTGAATATCAGCCGTTTTTTTCGTCGATTCTAGCGCTCCACCAGCCCGATAGTTCACCTTTTAACGGTTCCGGCTTGCCTGTGCACTTGTAGCCGTTCCTGTCGATGTCTTTCAGCAGATTGTTTATCCGATTCAGCGTCTTTTTGTCCTGCGTCTGCCAGTACATGTAGTCCGCAAAGGCTTTTTCAGTGAACTTCTTGTCCATTAACGAATTTCTCCCATTCTTCCGCCGTAAAGCTGACAACCTTACCTTCTTCAACTTCGTTAATTGATTCTTGCAGATGTTTGAGGTTTTCGTCGCTCCAGAATGGATCCAGTTCCAGTTTCCCGCCGTATTTGACGCTGTTAATCAAAATCTTGATGCACTCGCCCAGGCTCATTCCCGTTGTTTCCGTGAACTCCTTCAGGTCGTCGCTGTCTATCGCTATACTTATGTTTTCAGTCATTCTTATCGCCTCCGAGGCAAGTCTAGCGGAAAAATTTTCCGCCGTCAAGAAAATGTGCTATAATGAGCGGCGCAGGAATTTAGCCTGCCTGAAAGGAGTCGCTATTAAAATGCTTGAAGTTTTTATCGGTCCAATCGTCGGCGTCGTAATAGTTTTCGCGCTGGTGAAACTCATCTCGTTGCCGATTTGGCTGCTGAAAAACAGTATCGTCGGTGCGATTATGCTGTACATTTTCAATTTCATTGGGATTTTCACGATAAAGGTCACGTTTATCCACTGCCTGATTGTCGGCGTCTTCGGCATTCCAGGGATTGTCGCGCTGGTCGTTTATCTGAACTATTTGCACTGAGCCATGATTCAACTTGATAAAGTAACGAAATTTTACGGCGAGCGGCTGATTTTTTCTGACGTGAGTTTCAAAATCGCGGACGGCGAAAAGGTCGGTATCGTCGGCAGGAACGGCGCCGGTAAGTCCACGCTGATTCGCGTCATGCTCGGCGCAGAGGAATTTGAAGGCGGAACTATCAACGGCCTTCGCAAAGAGGACATAGGTTACGCGGAACAAATCCCGCAGTTTGAAAAACCTACGCTGCTGGCGGAAATGCTCAGCGCTGACGTTGAGGAATTTCAAGCGCGGAAAATTCTGTTTGGCTTAGGTTTTACGGAGCCGGAGCTTGCGAAAAATCCCAACGAGTTCAGCGGCGGCGAAACTGCTAAAATCGCGCTGGCAAAATCTTTACTCGACGAGCCGCGCGTTTTAATCCTCGACGAGCCCACCAACCACCTCGACATTTACGCCATAGATTTTCTGGAAGATTTTCTGAAGAATTACCGCTACACTGTCATCGCCGTCACGCACGACCGCCATTTCCTTCAAAACTGCGTCGACAAAATTATAGATATGGAAAACTGCCGCGCGACTGTCTACAGCGCGAACTACGAAAAATTTGTTCAGCTCAAACGCGAGCGCCGCGAATTTGAACTCAAAGCCTACGAAAAGCAGCAGGAGGAAATTGCCAGGCTGGAAGATTTCGTGCGCCGCAACAAAGTCCGCGCCTCTACTGCTAAGCGCGCCCGCAGCCGCCAGATTAAGCTTGACAAAATGGAACGCCTTGAAAAGCCGCCGTCCGAAGAAACCGTTAAACTCCGCCTGAGCGACGCCAGCGAATCCGCTAACCGCGTGCTCATTCTCGACAAAATCAATTTCAAGGGCATTATCAAAAATTTCAGCGCCGAAATTCGCAAGGGCGAAAAGGTCGGCTTAATCGGCCGCAACGGTATCGGCAAATCCACCCTGCTCAAAATTATCGTCGGCGATTTGCGCGCAGATTCCGGCAGCGTCAAAATCGGCAACCGCGTCAAGGTCGGCTACCTTTCGCAGGGACACGAGGAACTCAGCGAAAATTCTACCGCCATCGAGGAACTCATCAACAATTTCGGTCTGAACATTGAGCAGGCGCGTTCCGAACTCGCAAGGCTTGACTTGTTCGCGCAGGTCGTAGAAAAACCAATCGCCGATATGTCTGGGGGAGAAAAAACGCGCGTCGCCCTCGCTAAACTTATTCTTACCGGCGCTAATTTTCTGATTCTCGACGAGCCGACGAATCATCTGGATTTGCCCGCGCGCGAAGCGATTGAATCTGCGCTGAGGAGTTTCGACGGCACGCTTTTAATCGTCACGCACGACAGATATTTACTTGACGCCGTAACCAGCCGCGTCATCGAATTTGAAGACCGTCCCGCGCCAGTTCGGGCAAAATCTGAAAAAGTTTCAAAGCCGCCAGCAAAGTCAAAGCCAGCGCCGAAAGTTTCCAGGCCGCCGGAAAAAACCGAACAGCAGCTTGAAAAACTCGAAGCTCAAATCAAAATGGCGGAAATGGAACTGAAAATGCTGGAGCGCGAAATAAATTCAGCGTCGGAACCCGCGCGACTGGCTGAGCTGGCGGCGGCGCACGAGGCAAAACTGGCGGAAATTGACGCGCTCTACGAATTGCTCGCGGAATAATTTTCGCTTGACGTAACGCGCTGTTTGTGTGAAAATTAGCACGCTGAAATTAAAGGAGTGATTACTATGGGTCATCAACCGCCCGCATTGGAAAAACTTTTCGACGAATGGGCGAAAAAGCACGAGGAAAATCTTTCGCAGGAAGCGCCGTACTTCATGGACCACGAGGCGCCCTATGGCAAATTCGTCCGCGACGGTATCGTCAACTTCGACAACTGGAAAAAGCAAAAGGTCAGAATTTGTTTCGTCCTGCACGAGGCCAGCGGCTACTCCGACATTGCAAAATATCCCAACGGCCACGACGTTGCCGCCGAGTGGAACGAAAAGGGCTCTTTCTCGAAATTCATGTTCAAGCTCGCAGTTTGGACGAAGGCCGTGAATGACGCCTTCGCCGCCGCGCCCGTGACCTACGTCAAAAAGGAACTCCTCCCGATTAGCCACGATTTGATTCGCTCAATCGCCGTCGTCAACATCAAAAAGAGTGACGGTCAGAAACGCCCGAATTATTCTACCGTGAAAAATTTTGCACACGTCGACTATGCCGAACTGCGCCGCGAACTTGAAATTATCAACGCTAACATAATTCTTTTCTGCGACAACTATTACTTCCTCGTCGGCAAGCGCCCGAAGCCCGAAGCTCAGGGCGCCGAAGAAGCTCCCGCGCCGGAAATTGTCGTTCCGCCCGCGCCGGAAATTGTCGTTCCGCCCGCGCCGGAAATTGTTACGCCGGAAACTCTCGCGACCGAAGGAATTGCCGCTGCTGAAGAAGCCGCCGCCGCTGAGGCGCAGGAAAAGAAATCGGAAATCATGTTGCCGCGCGCTTTTTATTTCGACGAGCTCAAGCCGGTTGCCAAATTCGCCTTCGCCTGGAATAACAAATTGTGTTTCCAGCTGTGGTCGCCCGCGAATTTCGTCGGCACGCTCTCTTCAAACACGATTAACTACTACGCCGTTCGCGAAATCGTCCGCGCCGCGCTCAAAGTTTTCGGGCAGAAAACCGCCGCCGCTAAGGCTAAGGCAGCAGCGCCCGCTAAACCTGCGGCTCCGGCTCCGGCTAAATAAATTTTTACACAGCAAATTTTTGAAGTCACCGTTTCGCGCGGTGGCTTTTTTTGCGCAAAGTTTATAGCGTTATAAAAATTTTTGAATTGATTCGCCGCGCCGGATTTCCTATAATATAATTAAAAATTTTTGGAGGAAAGGCAATGGCTGATATTTCAAGGCGTGACTTCGTGAAAATGGCTGGCGTGGCGGCGGCGGGCGCTGCCCTTTACAATCTGGGAGGCGGGATTATAATGGATAGCGGAAAAGTTTCGGCGGCGGGCGCGAAGGCAAAGGTTTACTTCACGAAAAATATTGACGCCGCGCATTTGATTCAGCTGTACCAGAAAATCAGCGGCGAAATCAGCGGCAGGGTTGCAATAAAACTGCACACCGGCGAACCGCACGGTTCGAACATTCTCCCGCGCGATATGGTTCAGAAATTCCAGGCGCAAATTCCGAACTCCACGATTATCGAGGCGAACGTTGCGTACGGCGGCGCGCGCTCCACGACCGACAGGCACCGGCAGACTCTGCAGACGAACGGCTGGACTTTTTGCCCCGTGGACATTATCGACGCGGAGGGCGACGTGGATTTCCCCGTGAACGGCGGCTTCCACCTGAAAAAAGTTGCAATGGGCGCACATTTGGCGAATTACGATTCGCTGGTTGTTCTGACGCACTTCAAAGGGCACGCGATGGGCGGTTTCGGCGGCAGTCTCAAAAATATTGCGATTGGCTGCGCCTCCGGCAAGGAAGGCAAGCTGCAGGTTCACGGCGTCCGCGATTACGGCAAGTGGGTTCTGGGCGAACTTTTCATGGAGCTCATGGCGGACAGCGGCAAGGCGATTTGCGACCACTTCGGCAGGAAAATTGTTTTTATCAACGTCATGCGGCGAATGAGCGTGGACTGCGATTGCGCGGGCACTTCCGCCGCCGAGCCGACGATGGCTGATATTGGAATTTGCGCCTCGACGGACATTCTGGCGGTTGACCAGGCTTGCATTGATTTGGTTTACGCGGCGCCCGACAGCAAAGATCTGCGCGAAAGAATTGAATCGCGGAAGGGACTTCGCCAGCTCAGCGCTATGCAGGAACTCGGCATGGGCAGTCGGCAATATGATTTGGTGACGGTCGACTGATATGGGCGACGAACTCGAACTGAAAAAACTGTATTTGAAAATGTGGGGCGCGCTGATTGCGAAGGACATTCCGACGCTGGAAAAAATTCACGCGGCGGATTTCGTTTTAGTGCACATGACGGGGCGGCGCCAGCCGAAGGCGGAATACCTGCAGAGCGTACGGGACGGCGTCTTGAATTATTTTTCTGAGCGCACGGAAAAAATTTTCGTGGACGTTCGCGCAGGAAAGTTAATCGGACAGTCGCGCGTAGAGGCGGCAGTTTTCGGCGGCGGAAAAAGTATGTGGCGGCTCCAGCTGGATTTCGACGTAGAAAAAATCGACGGCGCATGGATTTTAAAATTCGCGCGGGCATCGACGTACTGAGGAGGATTTCAATTTAAAAGACTCATTGATAATCGCAAAAAAATTTGACTTACTTGCCGAACTGTGCTAGATTATTAGCGTAAACTCAAAAAGCTAACACAGCCGGTTTGTAAGCCTTTAAGCATTGTATCAAATCCGGCGTGTTATGTCAAATTCACGTTGGAGGCGATTATCTATGAATGACCGTCGAAAAGTAGCTGAACTCATTGCGGAATTGAAAACTCAAATGACAACGCCGGAGGAATTGAAAACTGTCAAAGATTTTGAAAAAGACTTAAAAAAACTTGACGATGCGGCATTTGCTAAGCAGGACTTAACTAACGAGATTTGGCGGGACATTGCAGGTTTCAATGGCGATTATCAGGAGTCGAATTACGGGCGCACGAAAAGCTTCAAACGTGGCAACGTTAAGATTCTTAAGCCCTCAGTGAGTAGAAACGGATATTTGTACATTAATCTTAAAAGCAATGGCGTCCATAAACGCTATCTTGTTCACAGACTCGTCGCGATTTTGTTTATTCCGAATCCCGATAACAAACCGCAGGTCAATCATATCGACGGCAATAAGCAAAATAATCGCGTCAATAATTTAGAATGGGTAACTAGCAGTGAAAATATAACCCATGCTTATGAATGCGGCCTACAAAAATATGGCGAACAGCACCATAAATCTAAACTTACAATAGAAAACGTCAGATTCATTCGCAATGTTTACGTCAAAGGCGATAAAGAATTTGGAGCACGTCCTCTAGCAAGACGATTCGGCGTATCGCAACCCGCAATATTAAGCATAATCAATGGCGAAACCTACAAGAATGTTATATAAACTAATTGAGGTGATTCTATTGAAAAAATTTTTCGTGCTGCTGATTTCATTGGCGGCGATATTACTGACGGGCTGCGGCGGCGGCTCCGCTGAAACGCCTGCACAGTCTGAAC
>CAJOGX010000025.1 GCA_905234175.1 uncultured Selenomonadaceae bacterium
ATGTAACTTTTGAAAGTGCCGTTGCCGTTTTTGTCGAGCGTGAGGAGTTTGCCGTACTCGTCGCGCAGTTTGAGGCTGTTGACGTACGCCGGAAAAGCGTCGCGCAGTTTTTTAGAAATTTTAATCTCGTCGCGGGTCATTTCGACAGCCTGTTTGACTTCGACGGGATTATTTGCGTTGCTGGCGTCGAAGGTGTCGCCAATTTCGATGTCGGTATTTTTGAGCCTGCCGCGCGCCTTCAAATCCTGGAGCTGCCACATCGCCGGATAATATTTATTTTCGCCGAAGAAAATCCATTCGTAGGCGGCGTCAGCGTTTTCGAGGTTGGTAATCGGGCAGTAGTCGCTGGAGGCAAAAATATCGTCGCGCTCGTCCGCCGCTCCAATTTCCTGCAGGTACGGTTCAAATTCGTAGGCGTTGCCCATAGTTCCCAGCGCCGCGCTCAAAGCTCCGCCAGCCGAAGTGCCGTTGGAAATAATTTTTTCGGTATCGCCGGCGGGAAGTTTTGCGCGGTTGTGGCGAAGGTATCGAACGGCGGCTTTGTAGTCGACAATCAGCGCGGGCGCCTTGCCAACGTAAACGCCGTCGGTAACCGTTGTCCTGCCGCGAATTGCCGGACTGACAACGACCAGACCACGGCTCAAAGCTACGAGTGAGGCGTTGGCTTTGCCGGTATAGCGGTCTTTCTCAGCGGGCGCCTGAATTTCGCCAGGCATGTAGCCGCCGACGCCGTTGGGCATGAAAATCGGCGCGGTGCGGGCGGTGTAGCCGTTAATCGTGCCGCCGCTGAAATATTCCGCCGGAATGTAAATGCTAAGGCACTGCGATTCGACGCTGACGGGATTTTTGACGTAGACGATATTTTCGTAGGCGACGAACTTAACGGCGCGCCCTTCGAGCATCAAAGTTTTTTCGGTGCCAATCGCCGCGCTGAAATTCAAATCGTAAACCGGCTCTTCATAAGGCAGCGTCATAGTCTCACCCACTTCGTAAAAATTCGGTACGGTCGCGGTAAAAATTCCGACGCCTAAAAATACAGCCAGCGATTTCGCCAAAAATTTTTTCCGCATAAAAATTCTCCTTTACTTAATTTCACTCAAGCGCTCAGCCAGCGTATAGGCGTCTTCGTCACCGGCGGCTGGCGTAACAATCGTTTGACCGCCGAGGTAAACTGTACCGTCGTAAACAGTAACGTCGTATTTATTTTCGCCGTCGTGGTAAGCCCGCGCGAGATTTCCCAGCACGAAGTAAGCGCGCTCCGGCGAGGACATGTTATTGGCGGCGGCGACAGTCATGAAAGTTTTGCCGTTGATCGTAACCGTGCCGTCCTCAGCGCTGGCGTGCTTGCCGCTGTATTCGTAAAGTTTTTTAGCGTAATTATCGCGGCGCTTGCCGGTATCGGGGTGGTCGGAAGGGTTAAGGAAACTGGAATTGGATTTTTCGCCGTAGAGTTCCGCGAGCCTTTGCATGACGGCAGCGCAGGCGCCAATATTGTAGTTTGTGTTGAGCATGTATTCCCATGAAAGATTGTCCGCCTCGGTTTCCTGTTTGCGGTCGCCGTGCGCCACGGAATTTGTAACAAGAACGCCGGCAACGACATTAGCGAGCGAGCTGCCGCCGGCTGCCGACGCGCCAAGCTGTGCAACTACCAATTTATTTATGCGCTTTTTATTTCCCTTAGCAACGTGATCTTTCTGACCGTGCCCCATTTCGTGCCCGACAATCGCCGCAATTTCGTCATCAGTTGCAAGGTAGTCGAAGGCGCCGGTGTTAACCATCATGACGTGGCCGAGACTGCAGGCGGCGTTCAAACTTTTGTCCGCCGAGACGAAATATTTGTAGGGCTTGTCGTTAATCGACGGGTCAACCTTCGCGACGGCTTCAGTAAGATTCGCCATGATTTTATCGAGGCGCGCGTTCAGCACTGGGTCTTCGTTGACGCCGTATTTTTCCTGAAACTGTCCCAAAAGCGCAGTGCGTCCCTCTTCGGTTTCGTTGAAAGTTTTAATCTGCTGATTGATTTGACTGTAGCTGGCGACGCCGCCAATAATAGCTCCGACGGCTCCGCCCCAGTCAACCGCCGCTTCGACAACCGGCGGCGAAAAAGTTGTCAGAGAAAATCCCAGCGCCGTTGCGGTTAAACCGGCGGCGATTTTTTTGTTGAGTGATTTAAACATGACTTTTCCCTCGATTCAGAAAATGTTCAATTCGATTGAGCGCCTCGGAAATTTTTTCAATGCTGGTAGCGTAGGAGCAGCGGACGTGCCCCGCGCCGGATTTGCCGAAAGCCGTGCCAGGAACAAGCGCGACGTGCTCCGCGTTGATAAGTTTTTCAGCGAAAGTTTCTGAAGTCAGGCCGGTTGACGTGATATTCGGGAAAATGTAAAACGCGCCACGCGGCTCGAAACTTTCCATGCCGAGATTTTTGAAACCGTCGTAGATTAATTTGCGGCGGCGGTCGTATTCGGCAACCATTTTCTTCATGTACTTTTCGCCACGGCGCAGCGCTTCAATCGCGGCAACCTGCGCAGTTATCGGCGCACAGAGCATCGTATACTGGTGAATCTTCGTCATTGCGCCAATGAAATCCGCGTTGCTCAGCGCGTAGCCAATCCGCCAGCCGGTCATTGCGTAGGCTTTGCTGAAACCGTTCAAAAGAATCGTGCGTTCGCGCATTTTCGGCAGCGCGGCGAAACATTCGTGGACGCCGTTATAAGTCAGGTCGCCGTAAATTTCGTCGCTGATAACAATCAAATCGTGGCGCTCAGCGAAGTCCGCCAGCTTCAGCAAATCTTCCCGCTCCATAATCGCGCCGGTCGGGTTGTTCGGGTAGCCAATCAGCAAAACTTTCGTCTTCGGCGTGACGAACGGCTCAAGTTCCTCCGGCGTAATTCTGAACTCGTTTTCGATTTTTGCCGGAACGGAAACTGGCACGCCGCCCGCTAAAATTGTGCACGCCTGGTAGGAAACGTAGCACGGCTCAGGAATTAAAACTTCGTCGCCAGGATTTACAACCGCGCGAATCGCCAAATCCATCGCCTCGCTGACGCCGACAGTCACCAAAATTTCCCTGTCGCTGTCGTAGCTGAGGTTGTAGCGTTTCTTGAAGTGGTTCGCAATTTCCGCGCGAAGTTCGGGCATACCGCGATTGGCGGTGTAGCTGGTGTAGCCGCGCTCAAGACCGTAAACGCAGCTCTCGCGAATCGTCCACGGCGTCACAAAATCCGGCTCGCCAACGCCCAGCGAAATTACGTCCTGCATTTTGGCGGCGATGTCAAAAAATTTTCTGATGCCGCTCGGCGCGATTGACTGCACGGAATTTGAAAGCCTGTCGCTCCAGTTCACGGCGAAACCACCAGCCTTCTGTCCTGTTCCTCGTCGTCGACAATCACGCCGTCTTTCTTGTACGCCTTCAGCATAAAATGACTGCGCGTCTGCGTTACGCCGTCAATCGTCGAAAGGCGCGTCGCTACGAAATTCGCAACGTCCTTGAGCGATTTGCCTTCAATGATAACCAGCAGGTCGAAATTCCCGCTCATAAGGTAAACCGTACGAACTTCGTCGAAGCGGTAAATTCGCTCAGCGATTGCGTCGAAACCAACTTCGCGCTGGGGCGTCAGATTTATTTCGATGACGGCGGTAACGGTATCGTCGCCGAATTTTTCCCAGTCGACCAGCGTGTTGTACGACAGAATTATTTTTTCGCGCTCAAGGCGTTCAATATCTTTTTCGATTTCGTATTCGGATTTCTGAAGTATCGCCGCGAGCTCCGGCACGGGGATTCGCGCGTTCTTCTCCAAAATTTCAAGCAGCTCTCTCATAAAAACCTCCGGCTATAAAATTTTTTCCGGCAAAGTATATCACAGGATTTTTCAAAAGTCGAACGCGTTGTTAATTTTCCGGCGGCGTGTTAAAATTGCGCAGGAGGGAATTTCCATGAGAATAATTCACACGGCGGATTGGCACCTCGGCAAAACTTTGAAAAGCCAGCCGCTGCTTGACGACCAGATTTACATTTTGGACGAACTTTTGAAACTCATAGACGATACGAAGCCCGACGCCGTGATTATCGCCGGCGACGTGTACGACCGCAGCATTCCGCCCGTTGACGCCGTGGTGCTTTTCGACGAAACTGTTTATAAAATTATCAGCAGAAAAATTTCGGTGCTGTGCATTAGCGGCAACCACGACGGCGCGGCGCGTATGAATTTCGGCAGCAGACTTTTCGAGCGGGAAAATTTTTTCCTCACGACGAAGCCCAGCGCCAATCCCGCGCCAGTCGTTTTGAGCGATGAATTTGGTGAAGTTTATTTTACGCTGATACCGTTTTTCGTGCCCGCTGACGTTAAAAATATTTTCGCGCAGGACTTCAACGACGCCAACAAATTCTACGTAGACGAGGCGCGCAAAAAAATTCCCGCCGGTAAACGCAGCGTGGCGGTCGCTCATCTTTTCGTTACCGGCGGCGTGACTTCCGAATCCGAACACAAACTCGTTGGCGGCATTGGCAGCGTCGACGCGCAGATTTTTTCCGCGTTCAACTACACCGCGCTCGGTCACCTTCACAAGCCGCAGACCATGAAGAAAACCGGCTGGGTCGTTCGCTACAGCGGCTCGCTTTTAAAATATTCCTTCGACGAAAGCACGCAGGCTAAGGGCGCAACCCTCGTGGAAATTTCCGGCGTCGGCGAAGTTTCGTTTGAGCACATTGACTTGAAGCCGCGCCGTGACGTTCGAGTTGTTGAAGACACTCTGGCGAATCTGCGCGGCGCCGAATACACAACCGACTACATTCACGCCAATCTGACGGATAAAAATTACGCGCTCTACGCAATGGACAAGCTCCGCAACGGCGCCTTCCCGAACATTCTCAGCCTTAGTTTCGTCAACCTTGAGCGCGCGGAGGAAACTCCCGCCAGCAAAAACCGGCGCGGCGCTGACGTTTCCACGCTGGAATATTTTGCGGACTTTTATAAGCACGAGACCGGCGGCGAACTTGAAGGCGAGTACCGCGCGACCATGGAAAATTTTTTAGCTGAACTGGAACGCGAATCTTACGGGGGACGGCTATGAAAAAATTTTTAGCGGCGATTTTAATTCTGGCACTGCCGACGACGGCGCAGGCGATACCATTGCGGGAGGCGGCGCGCATTGCGCTGGAAAATAATCCCAGCCTGCAACGCACTGAACGCTCAATCGAGCTGGCGGAACAATCTTTGAAAGTCGCGCGGGCTAACAAGGGTCTGAGCGTCACGGCAAGCGGTAGCGCCAACGCCTCCAAGTCCGAAGGCAGCGACACTTCCGAAAGTGCGTCCGCGCGCTTACGCGGTTCCCTGCCGCTTTATTCCGGCAACAAACTCGAATCGCAAATCAAATCCGCTGAGCTGGGAATTGACGTGGCGAAGCTGAACTTTCTGCAGGCGCAGGACGATTTAGTTTACAAAGTGGCGACGGCTTACCTGAACGCGCTGGAAAATTACGCGACGACGCAGGTGGATTTGCAGACGGAAGAAAATCTGGCGGAGCACGAAAGAAATATCGCCGCGCTCTACGACGCCGGAGCAACCGCGCGAATAGATTTACTTCGCGCCCAGGTTGAGACCAGCAACGCTCAGCAGACAACCGCCAAATCGCACGCCGCCTACGAAGTCAGCCTGACGAATCTCGCAACGCTCATGTCGATTGACGGAATTTCCGGCCTTACGGTTGAGAACGTTTCCACGGCGCTGGAACTCGGCGAAATTGAAAGTTACCTCGCGCTGGCGGACGAAAACCGCTACGATTTGCGCGCCGACGCTCTGGAAATTGACCAGGGCGAACTTGATATTGAAATTGCGCGCGCCGCTAAACGCCCGACTATTTCCGCCGAAGTTGGCACGGGGCTCAGCGGGCAGTCTTCAAGCTGGCATTTCTCACCAGACATTTCCGGCGGCGTCAGTGCCAGCTGGAACATTTTCGACGGCGGCATTACCCGCGCCCAGATTCAGCAGGCGGAAATTCAGCTCGAACAGACGCGGCTGGATTTTCAAAACGATATGAACAGCGCCCGCGAAAGCGTTATCACCGCGTACAAAAATCTGAAAATCGCCGTGATGAGACTGCGCACGACTCAGCGCGCCGTTGCTCTCGCCGAGGAGGAAAGATTCATCGCAACTGAACGTTACCGCGCCGGTGAAGGAATTTTGCTCGACGTGCTGGACGCTGAAGTTTCGCTGACAACCGCGCGCAAAAATCACGTCAGCGCAACCTACGACGTGGCGCGCTACAGATTCGATTTGGCTCACGCGGTCGGAAACACGCTTTCCGCGCTAAACTAAGGCGGTGATTTTTTTGAAATGGAAAATTTTACTTGCGGCGCTGCTGGTAATTTCTGCCGCCGTCGCTTACTACTTTTACTCTCAGCAAATCGAGGCGGAAAATGCGCAGACCTACGAAACCGCGAAAGTTGTGCGTATGAATTTATCAAAGACCGTCAGCGCAACCGGCACGATTCAGCCGCGCGAAAGCGTTGAAGTCTCCAGCAAAATCACCGCGCGTATCAAGGAAATTCTCGTCGAGGAAAATCAGCACGTCACCGCTGGACAGGTCGTCGCAATTCTTGACGGCAAAGACTACGAGGCGAAACTCAGGCAGGCGAACTTTGCGCTGACAAATACTTCACAGAAACTCGCGCGAACTAAGCGGCTCTACGAAATTGGCGCCAAATCGCTGGCGGACCTTGAAGACGCGCAGTACAATTACGACCGCGCGAAATCTGAAGTTGAGCTCGCCGAATCCGACGTGAACGAAACGGTTATCACCGCGCCCATGGATGGGATTGTTGTTGGCGAACCGCTGACAGCTGGCTCAATGGCAGTGCAGGGCAACAGCAACCCGACGGTTATCATGCGCATTGCTGACCTGAGCGAAAAGCTCGTCAAGGCGAAAGTTGACGAAACCGACATTGGCAGCGTCAAAGTTGGCGCCCGCGCGACCTTTACCGTTGACGCTTATCCCGACGAAAATTTTTCCGCAACCGTCCACACAATTTCGCAGACCGACACCGCCAATTCCTGGGACTCCACGAACTCAAGCGGCAGCAGTTCCAGTTCTTCAAACTCAGTCATTTATTATTACGTCACCTTCAACGCGCCCGACCCGAAAAATCTTCTGCTCCCCGCAATGACTGCGCGCCTTGACATTACCGTTGGTCGCGCGGAAGATTCTCTTTGCGTTCCGATTGAGGCAGTCAAAACCGACGCGCAGGGCTCTTACGTTGAACGCGTGACAACCGACGCGCAGGGCAGGCAGTCTGCGGAAAATATTTATATCACCGTTGGACTTTACGGCGAGGAATTTGTTGAAGTTTCCAGCGGCGCACTGAATGTTGGCGACGACGTTTCTGTTACTTATCAGGCGTCGGCTCAGAAAACTTCGGCTAATCGGGGCGGCGGTGGTATGCGCAGAATGCCGCCAATGTAACAGGGAAAAATTTTCGTGCGTCGAAAAAATATAGAAAACTTAAAATGGAGGGAGCGGCGTCGATGAGGAAGTTAGATATCCGGCGCAAAATGCAGTTGCTGGCGCTTTCTGGGAACGTGCTGGGATTTTTGCTGTTCGGAATACTGGCGCTGTTCGCTGTGCTGAATCTCTGGGAAGCGATGAACTTGTGGGGGAAGGCGCTCGGCAACAGTCTGACGGCGCAGGCAGAATATTTTACGCGGGAAGAAGAGGAAAAGCGGCTAATCGAGGCGGCGGCACTGCGGGCGGATTTGATAAATTACGAAGCGTATTCGATACAGCAGGACGTAGAACACCTGTCATTCATGATGACGGAAATTTTGCGGGAGCCGCAGTTGCATTTGCCGAAAAAACTTCCAAACGCTTTGTACGAAGATTTTCTTGCGGGGACGCCGTACGTGCATTTTGCGCCGGAACTTGAGGCGCGCGGCGTGGACGCGGCTTTGGAACATGAAATTGAAATTGCGTCGAACATTGCCGACGATTTGGTTTTTCTAATGGAAGAGTACAGCGATTATCCTGCGATTTTTATCGGCTCGGAAAGCGGGTACACGGTACGCCTTGAAAAGCCGGTGCACGAAGGGGATTTGGCGCGGCTTTGTCAGGCGTCGCAGCGGCACAGTTACGATTCGCGCGGACGCCTCTGGTACACGCTCGGCAGGGAAAATTCCGAGCCGGTCTTCACGGACGTTTACCGCTCAACGATAAATACGCCGTGTTTTTCCTGCGCGATGCCTTACTACTATGCGAACGGCGAAATAGCGGGCGTCGTGGGGCTGGACGTGAATCTGGACAACATTCACAGAATCGTTGCGGAAAACGCCGCCAGCGAGAACGAGATTAGTTTTATTATCGGTTCGGGCGGGGAAATTTTATCTTCGACGCAAAAGGAAGGAATTTTGAGCGCGAGCGATATTGATATTGACTTGAGGGAAAATCGGGACGAGCCGGCACTTGCGTCGGCGGCTAAGCGCATGACTGCGGGCGAGGAAGATTTTATCGAACTGACTTTTGGCAGTAAAAAATATTATCTGGCGTTCACGCCAATTCCGGCGGTGAGCTGGAGTTTCGGTACGCTGATTTCTGAGGAAGTAGCGGCACTGCCAGCAATGCAGGCACGGGAACGCGGCGACGCGCAGATAAAAAAATCTGAGTTGTCGCTGACGATGAAAATTTTCGCATTCACGCTGGGCTCGGCGGTAGTTTTTGTACTGCTTTTGTGGCTGCTGGCGCGCGGTGCAAACAAAGTTGCCAGGCAATTTTCTCAGCCGATTATGGAGCTGGCGGACGGCGTGCGCGAAATTGCCAGCGGTAACCTTGACAAAAAGTTAGACATTAAGACCGGCGACGAAATTGAGCTGCTGGCGGACAGTTTCAACGACATGACCGACGAGCTGAAAACGCAGATGAAAAATCTTGCGGAGGTGACGGCCGAGCGCGAACGCACTGCGACGGAGTTGAACGTTGCCAAAAATATTCAGCGCGATATGCTGCCGAATGTTTTCCCGCCCTTCCCTGAACGCACGGAGTTCGACATTTTCGCGATGATGAATCCTGCCAAGGAAGTCGGCGGCGATTTCTACGATTTTTATTTTGTCGACGAAAATTACTTCGTGGTAACGGTGGCGGACGTGTCGGATAAGGGAGTACCGGCGGCGCTGTTCATGGTGATTTCAAAAACGCTGCTGAAAAATTTCGCGAATCTGGCGGACGGCTCAGACGACGTTTCGAGCGTGCTTGCCTGCACGAATGACCAGCTTTGCCAGAGCAACAATGAAAATATGTTCGTGACGGTATTTTTTGGCGTACTGGAAATTTCCACGGGCAAATTTACCTACGTGAACGCGGGGCACAATCCTCCGCTTGTTCGCCACAGGAAAACTGGACAGTTCGAGTACCTGCGTTCGGAGAAGAAAAATCCTATGATTGGCGTGCTGGAAGGTTTGAGTTTCACGCAGATGAGCATTACGCTGGAGGCGGGCGACACGATTTTCATATACACCGACGGCGTGACGGAGGCAATGAACGAGGCGCGGGAACTTTTCGGGGAAGAGGCACTGCAGGCGGCGCTGAACAAACAGCCGCTGGATGCTACGCCGAAAGAAATTGTTGAAAAAATGCTGGCGGAGGTTCGCGCTCACGCGGGCAGGGCAGACCAGTCCGACGATATAACAATGTTGACATTAACGGTGCGGGGGGCGTGAAATTTGAAGCTGAACATAAGACAACGCGTCGTTAGCATGGCGACGGTGTCGGTTACCCTGACGGCGCTGGCGCTCCTGCTGCTTTCAATTTTAGGAATGTCTGCGCTGCACATGATTTTGGACAACTGGCAGGTAGACGTAAGAAATTTCGCCGTGGGAAATCTGGAACTGATAGCGAAGGAAGAATCGGAAAAGCGGCTTTTAAACACGGCGCGGCTCAGGGCGTACACGATAGATTTGGCGATGCAGTATTACCGTGCGGACGTGGAGCGGCTGGCGTGGAAAATGACGGATATTCTGACGCACAGGGAAAAATATCTGCCGCGCGAACTGCCGAACGCCCGCTTTGAGGAAAATATTCCCGTGAACACGGCGTACGTTTTTTACAATCGGAAAATCACGCTGACGCCGGAAGTTGAAGCGGAATCTCGGCTGGCGTCGAACATTGCGGAAGAGTTGCTGTCGACGGCGAATCTCAGCAAAGGCTCAACGGCGTCGTTTTACGTCGGCTCCAAAAATGGCTATCTGATTTGCGTCGACACTTATGCCGGCGACGAACAGCACGTGCTTTTCACAGAAGAATTTATGGAGACGTATGACCCGCGCGAGCGTCCGTGGTACAGGCACGTTAAAGAGGCGGGCAAGTTTGTTTTCACGGATTTTTATATTGACATGCAGGGCTTCATTGCGATAGACGGCGCGGCGCCGTACTACGACGAAAATGGTTTTGCCGGCGTCGTCGGTTATGGCATCAGTATGGATTCTTTCCGCGATTTTATGGAAGGGGCGGCGCTTGGCAGTACGAATTTCAATTTCGCGCTGGACAGCAGCGGCAAAGTTTTGTTTTCGTCGAAGGTGGAAGGCGAACTTTCGGCGAGCGTCGAGCTTAAAGACCTGCGCGAATCAGCTGAAAAGACAATCGCCGAGGCCGCTAAGAAAATGACGGCTGGCGAAAACGGTGTCATGCCGGTAATGCTTGACGGCGAGGAATATTATCTGGCGTTCGCGCCAATCACGACGCTGGGCTGGAGTTTCGGCACGCTGATTGCGGCGGAGGAAGTCAACCAGCCTTTCGTAAGTATGCGGCAGGTTCTGGCAAATCAGCTTCGGGAATTTGCCAGCAGGCTGAACCCGTTCCTTGACCAGCTGCAGAAAAACGCCTACCCGATTCTGGCGGTGCTGTTTTTATTCATGCTCACGCTCAGCTTAGTGATGTCGCAGAAATTTTCAAAGCCAATAACCGAGCTAATCAGCGGCGTGAAAAATATTTCGCAGGGCGATTTAGACCAGAAGCTGAACATAAAGACCGGCGACGAAATTGAGCACCTGGCGAGCTGTTTCAACGCAATGACTGACGAACTTAAAAGGCAGATGACGAGTCTCGCCGCTGTCACCGCTGAAAAGGAGCGCATTTCCACCGAGCTCAACGTTGCGACGGGCATTCAGGCGGGAATGCTGCCGAAAAAATTTCCAGAGGAAGTTTCCAGAGGCCGCTTTGAACTGGACGCGGCAACTTACCCCGCCAGGGAAGTCGGCGGCGATTTTTACGATTTCTACCTCCTTGACGACAACCATCTGGCTATTACCGTGGCGGACGTTTCCGGCAAGGGAATACCGGCGTCGCTGTTCATGGTTATTTCTAAAACCGTGCTGAAAAATTTTGCGACGTTCTCTACGGACCCCGACAACTACGCGGAAGTTATGAGTCGGACGAACAATCAGCTTTGTCAGGGCAACGATGAAATGATGTTCGTCACGATTTTCTTTGGCGTGCTGGAAATTTCCACGGGCAGATTTGTTTTCGTAAACGGCGGGCACAATCCGCCGGTTGTCTATCACCACGCGGAAAATCGCTGCGAGTTTTTAAACGTGAAGAAAAATTTCGTGGTCGCGGGAATGGAAGACGTGCCTTTCAAACAGCAGGAAATTAAGCTTGAGCGCGGCGATTTGATTTTTGCGTATTCAGACGGCGTAAACGAGGCGATGAACGAGGAGCACGAGGAATACACCTCGGAGCGGCTGCTGAAATTTATGAACGGATTCGACTACACGGCGTCGGTCGGGGAGTTGCTGGCGGCAATTCGCGCGGACGTAGCCGAGCACGTAGGGAACGCCGAACAGTCAGACGATATAACGGTTCTGGCTTTGCGGCTGACGGCGAAGGGAGCGTAAAAAATGTCAGAGTGGATTCAGTATGCGACGCGGGAAAAAAACGGCTGGACGATTTTGAGGATTTCGGGGCAGCTGGACAGGCTGACGATGGACGAGGCGCGGGAGGAAAGCGAAAAATTTTTGGGCGGCGCAGAAAAATTCGCAGTGGAACTTTCAGCGCTGGAATATCTTTCGAGTGCGGGCTTGAGAGTTATTTTGCGGCTGGCGAAAAAAGCCTCGGCGGAGGGAAAAAGTTTCGCGCTGTGTGCGCCCTCAGCTAGCAGCCGCCACGTGCTGAAAGATGCGTCCATGGATATTTTCGTCAGTATTTACGAAACTGAGGAAGATTTGCCGTAAAAAAAACCGCAGCTCCGATTGAAGTTGCGGCTGGCTGAAAATTATTCGCTGACGAGTTTGTCATAGAGCATGGATTTTTTGACGGGCTCAGAATTGCCGCCGAGCACGTCGATAATTTTGTAGGCGAAGAGAAGGCAGGTAGCGGCGGCGCGGCTGGTTATCAGATTTCCGTCCTGCACGACGAGTTGATTTTCGACGTAGTTGGCGTCGCTGAACATTTCGGTGAAGTTCGCGCCAGGGTAGGAAGTGAGCGTCCTGCCAGCGCTGACTCCGGCGGCTTTCAAAACCATTGGCGCGGCGCAGATTGCGGCTACGAATTTGTTTTTGTCGGCGATAAAACTGCGGACGATTTTCAAAACGCGTTCGTCTCTGGAAAGGTTCGTCGCGCCAGGCTGCCCGCCAGGTAAAATAATCATGTCGTATTCCGCCAAATCAGCGTCGCCCAAAACTTTGTCGGCTTTGACGGTAATTTTCCGGCTGCTGGTAACAAATTCGCCGCCGATTGAAACTGAATCAATTTCGATACCGCCGCGCCGGATTATGTCGAGCGTGAACAGCGCCTCGCCTTCCTCGAAGCCGTCCGCTAAAAATATCGCTGCCTTTTTCATTTGAATACCTCCTTGAAATTCTGTGGCTGAATTATACCACGGGATTTTTTTTATTGGAAGATTAGAATTTGATTAAGCCGCGCGCTATGCGTTGACAGGGCAACGGGCGGGGGTATAATCGCCAAAATTTTATACTTTGCGAGGGAGGTCTTAAAAATGCGGAGGAAAATTTTCTTAGCGGCGTTCCTGTCGGCTCTGATTTTCGCGGCGACGGCTTTTGCGGCGGAAGATTACTACAGGGATTACGACTGGATTTGCGACTACGAATTTCCTGCGACGCCGCTTGTGCATTGCATTGACCAGAAGGGCGACTTCGAGCACAACATTTACTATTTCGCCGCCGGAAGTAACCGTTGCATCGTCGTACTGTGCCACGGTTTCAACGACAACAACGGCTTTGGAATTTTGATGCACGGCCAGTTCCGCCACGATTACGCCAGCGCGGTTTCCGAATCGCTTGCCTACTGGACGCGGCAGGGAAAAATGCGCAACGCCGGAAATTTTAATTACGTGTTTATGAACGCCTGCCACACCGGCTACGCGCAGCCGAGCGTTAATCTGCCGGTTTACAACGTCAGCCTCGTCCGCGCGATTGACTACAAGGGCGTCACCGGCTTTTCTGAAAAAGCTTACGCTAACGGGCAGGTCATGATTAAACTTTACCGCGTTGTTCCTAAAAACGGAATTGCCAGCCGTGCGAACAGCCAGCTTTCGGATTTCCTGCGCAACAACAACGTTCGCGGTTACCGCTCAGTTGGCAGCCGCTCTTCGACCAGACCCGAAGGCGTGCAGATTCTCGCCGGTGAACTTTAAGAAGGGGGCGGCGAACTTGAAAAAAATTTCAGCTCTGCTACTAATTTTCGCGCTGATTCTCGGCGTAAAAAACTTCGCGCAGGCGGCGGAGAAATCTGCGGACAGGTGGCTGATTTACTGGTATATCTGCGGCTCCAATCTTGAAAATACCGGCGGCAAGCCCGACGCTCTTCCTGCGGCTACGGAAGACCTGCAGGAAATGACGAACATGAAATTTACTTTTTTCGGCGAGGACAATCCCTTTGACAAGCTCAACCTGCCGAATAACATAAACTACGACGCCAGAATTTCGCCGAACGTAAAAATTCTGATTCAGACCGGCGGCTGTAAGGATTGGCGCGTTGAAGAATTTTCCGGCACGACGATTGAGCGCTACATTTACGACAGCGAGGGCTTTCATTATCAGGGCGCCTTTAAAGATTCTGACATGGGCGACGCCGGAACGTTGGAAGATTTTCTGCGCTACGGCAAAGAGGCCGTCGAGAAAGATTTTCAGCCGACGCGCCGCATGTTTATTTTCTGGAACCACGGCGGGCTGGTTGGCGTCTGCTACGACGAAAGATACCGCCACGATAAAAGTCAGCCGCCGGATTTCAACGAATCGTTTCTGGATCTGAACGACCTTAGCGCCGCTTTCGGAAAAGTTTACAAAGCTTCGCCGAAAAATCCGCCGTTTGAAATTATCGGCTTCGACGCCTGTACCCGCGCGACTTACGAGAACGCAAATAATCTTTACGGCTTCGCGCGGTACATGGTTGCTTCGGAGGAGAACGAGGCGAATTGCGGCTGGTACTACAGCGACTGGATTAAGGCGCTTTCGGCAAATCCTTCGATTAGCGGGAAAAATCTTGGCGCGATTATCTGCCAGAGTTCCTACGATTATCTTGTTGCGCAGGGAGATCCGCAGGCGGTCGAGGCAACTTTTTCCGTCGTCGACCTTTCGCCCGAAAAGTGGCTGCCCGTTCGCAGTGCCTGCGACTCCTTCAACAAAAATTATTTTAAGGCTGCCAGCAAAGACCCGTACATTTACACCGCGCTGGACGCCGCCGCCCGCGACGCAGTTCACTACGCCGAGGGCTACTACGACGACGGCACTTTTTATCCTGGGCTCATGCTCGACCTGAAGGACTTCGCCGCGAAATCCAAAACCACTTTCCCTTACGACGTTGATTCTTCGACGCGGAAAAGTTTGAGCGGCAGCGCTGACGATTTAATCCGCGCGATTGATTCTGCGGTTGTCTACAACGTCTGCGGCGCGAACCGTGACCTTAGCGGCGGGATTTCGACGCATTACCCGCTCAGCAGGAGCGAAGACGAATTTAAACTTTACGCCTCGCAAAATATAATTTTCAGCTACACGAAAGACCTTTACGGTAACCTGATTGGAATGGCGGCGCAGCAGAAAAATGCGGCTGAAAATTCCCGCGCGACGCGTTCCGGCAAAAACACTTCCGCGCAAAACTGGAACGAACTTTTCAATCTGTCCGACCTGTACGGGCTGGAAATTACCGTCACTGAAAACGACGACGACACTTACGAAATTTCCGCCGAGCTCACGAAGGAACAGATGAAAAAAATTTCCAGCATTCATAGCATAACCGGCAAGGGAATTACCGCCGAAGGGAACGCGGCTTTCGGCATGACCGGCGAAGGCGTCGTGCTGCTTGGAATGAACGCGAATGTTCGCACGGAACTCGTCGGCGAAAGGTACCGGCTCACGGATAAGTTGAAACCGACCTGGCTCAGCCTGAACGGGCACTTCGTCTACACGACGATTCTGGAAACGCGCAGGGATTCGACCGGCAACGTGAACTATATGATTTACGGCATTCCCGTAGTGCTGAACGGTACGCCCAGCCTTTTGAGAGTCGCCTACTACCCCGCCGAGGAACGCTACCAGATTATCGGCGCGCGCCCCAGCAAAACGAGAGGCGTCGGCAGGACGAGCCGCGAATTTTCCACGCTGAAGCAGGGCGATACTGTTGCGCCAATTTTCATGGCACTTGTCGTTGGCGAAAACCACGAAATTCCTGAAGCCACGCTCGCACAAATTTCCGCTGACGAATTTGCTGGAGCGCTCAGGGTTACGCTCGGCGAAAGTTTCACGCTCAACGAAAATCCCGTCATAAGCGAAACGCCGCTCGCCGATAACGATTCACTCGAAGATTTTGACAGATACTGGCACCTTATCGCGTTTTATTCACCGAGCGGGCATTCAGTCAGCTCCGGCGACGTGAGCTTTGAAATTTCCGACGGCAAAATTTTCGACGTTGAAAAGCGCGAACGCTCCGCCGATATTGAAAAAGCTACAGTCGTTTTCGGCGGTCTGGAATACACCGTCGACGCCAGAACCGGCAAATTTTTCAGGGACGGCGAAGAATATTTCCTCGACTCAAGAACCGGCGAAATGGTTAAGGTTGTAAAATAAATCGCTGAAAATTTTCGTCTGCGTGGCACGCGTCGCGCAGATTTTTTTTGTGCTATACTTAGCGGGAAAATTTTTGCAAGGAATGATTTTATGAAACCCGAAACCAAAACCCGTATCGCTGAGGAGGCCGCCAGCGCTGAATTTTTCACCGGCCTGCCCAATAACATTCGCGGCTTCGCGCTGAAGAAAATTTTCGCCGACGAGCTCGACAGGTTCAACTATTTCAGCTACGAGAAAGACCACCGCAGCCTTACCGCGTACTTCCACGAGGAAACCGCCGAATACAAAGTTCGCGTGGCGATTGGGCTGGCGGAATTTTGCCTCACGGAATTTTTTACCGGCGACTTCAGGCGGTTCACCGAAATTCTCAGCGCGAAACTCGACAGCGCTATTGAAAGTCTGACGGCGCCGGTTACCGATTCGCTGCTGGCTGAAAAAAATTTCGGCGGCTGGGAATACGCCAGGACTCTGCCGAAAAATCTCGAAGGCTTTGAACTTTTCATCGCGCCGGACCATCCCGCTAAGACGACCAACGGCTCCTACATTCTGATAAACTACAGCGACTTCGCCAGCGCCAGCGACTTCACGATTTTTTACAACGTCTACACGGAAAATTTCACCGGCGAATATAAAGTCAGGCTGGTGCCGCACGTCAGCTATCTTTTCGACGCCGTGACGCTAAAGGAACTGGAAGCCGCGCTTGAAAAAAATCTCGCCGCTGAACTTCGCAGTATAAAAAATTTTTACACCAGCTGAATTAATTTTTCTGCAGGAAATTTCCTCCGTCAACGCGAATTTTCAAGGAAAATTGTATACTTGGGAGGAATTTTTATGGACAAGGCAAGGTCTTCGATGAAGACGCAGTTCATGATAATGATAATTGGCGCGTCGCTATTCACGCTGTTCGTAATTGGAACGGTCTTCACGATGAACATGGTCGCCGAAAGCGAAATCGAGCTGGCGGAATTTCGGGAGACGCTGGTTACGGACGTGGAGCAGAAACTAAAAGAGCAGACACAGGTTGCAGTAAGCGCAATCGACTCGATTTACAAGCGTCAGCAGGCTGGGCAGCTCACCGAGGAGCAGGCAAAAACCGAGGCGGCGAATATCGTCCGCGATTTGCGCTACGACGGCGACGCGGGATATTTTTGGATTGACACTTACGAAGGAATTAACGTCGTTTTGCTTGGGCGCGCCGAAACCGAAGGCAAATCCCGAATCGACGCGACAGACCCGACCGGCAAACAGTTTATCCGCGAAATGATTCAGACCGGCCAGCAGTCCGGCGGCGGCTTTACTGATTTGATGTTCGCGAAACCTGGGCAGACTGAGCCTCTGCCGAAGAGAAATTATACCGTGGCATTCGCGCCCTACCGCTGGGTTGTCGGCACCGGCGTCTGGATTGACTACATTGATTCGCGCGTTGCCGTCATGAAAGCCCGCAATGACGAAAATCTCAAGAGCGTCGTTATCAAAATGACATTCGCCAGCGTGATTCTCATTGCGCTCATGGTTTTCGCCGCCATTGGTTTTTCAAATCGTTTAATCGCGCCGATTCGCAACCTGACTTCTGTTCTGGAAGTTCTGGGCACGGGCGATTTCCGAAAGAAAGACAACGAGCATATTGACACCGACCGTTCCGACGAATTGGGCGTCATGTCTCGCGCGGTTATGCAGCTCCGCAGCAACGTCAGCGAAATGATCAGCAGAATTATAACTTCCGCCGAGCAGGTTGCCGCCGCGTCGCAGCAGCTGACTGCCAGCGCTGACCAGTCTACCACGGCAATTAACCAGGTCGCTGAATCAATCGTGACCGTCGCCGGCGCCTGCACCGAACAGTTTGCCGAAGTCGAAAACGCTACGGCTAAGGCGGAAGAACTCAAAAACCACATGAATACTTTCAACGACACGTTGCGCGCCTCGTCGAAAGAAATTGAGCAGACAAACACCGCCGCTGATAACGGTAACAAAGCAGTCAAAAACGCAATTTCGCAGATGGAACGCATTGAAAGTTCCGTCAGCGCCTCGGCAGACGTTATCGCGCAGCTCGGCGAAGAGTCCGAAAAAATTGGCAAGATCGTTGACGCTATCGTTGCTATCGCTGACCAGACGAATCTGCTCGCGCTCAACGCCGCCATTGAAGCCGCGCGCGCCGGTGAGCACGGCAAAGGTTTCGCCGTCGTCGCTGACGAAGTCCGCAAACTCGCTGAGCAGTCGCAAAGCTCCGCTAAAGAAATTTCTACGCTCATTGGTTCGATTCAGGAAAAATCTCAGGACGCTGTGCAGGCTATGCAGGAAGGCGTTACCAACGTCAAGACCGGCGCCGAAGCCGTCGACGACGCGGGCAAAACTTTTGCAGACATCAGCCACAGAATTACCGAAGTTTCCAGAAGTTCCGAGCGCATGGAAAAAATCGTCACCGAACTTTCCAACAGCACTGACGTTATAACAAAGTCTGTCGAAAATATCAATACCAAGAGCCGCGAAGTCGCAAGGGAATCTGAAACAGTCTCCGCCTCCGGCGAACAGCAGTCCGCTACCATGCACGAAATTGCTGACGCCAGCCGCTCCCTCGCCGAAATGGCGCAGGCTATGCAGGATATTATTGGCAGGTTCAAAATCTAAGCTGCAAATAAAAATCAGCATTTCTTTCTGGCGCAGAAAGAAACGCTGGCAAAGAAAGACAGGGCCGAGAGGTCACATCACGTGACCTGTGCGGCCCGCGGCCCGTCCATGGGCCGCTTCTTTTTTTGCGGTTTATTAGTAACCGCCGTTCAATTTTTTGGGCGCGAAAATTTTCATAGCGGCAAGGTCAACGCCGACTTCGAGACCTTTTTTAAACAGAGCAACTGCTTCAACGTCGCGCGCCGTCAGGCCGAACCCTGCGCCAACGCCGCTTTCATCGCTTAAACGCGCAACCGCCACCGCACTGGTTTTCACCTTCGTCTTGCCGGTCATGAATCTGTCCCACGCCGCCTCGTCTTTGAAGAACAACATGATATCGTATTCCGTGGCGAAAAAGCCGATTCCGAGCCCCAGCAAATCAACGCCGCGCATTTTCAGATAAACTTTCTCGCCGGTTTCGTTGTTGACAGCCACGCCGCGCCCGCGTTCGTATAAAAGTACACGCGAACAGCTCAGCGTCGCGTAGCCGTAGGAATTTTCTGCGCGACGGATAAGGTGCGGACGCATTCTCGCGAACAAATCCATTGCCTGTTCGTGAACTTCCTCAATTCGCGCCTGTTCCTCCGCCACGGTCCTTGCCGACGCCGTTGCCGTCAAAAGGCACAGGAGCGCCGCCAGAACTAATCCAGCCGAAAACTTTTTCATAAAAATCCTCCTCAGTCAGCTCTACTCGTTGAGCTTTTTGTCAGCGTAAATTTTTATACCGTTGAGCGTCGCCTCAAGCGAAAGCCCCTTCGTAGTCATCTGGTAAACCCAGACGCCTTTGGCAACGTACTCAGCGCCTTCGACTACTCCGCCAACACTGCCGTCGCTTGCCGCAGCCTCAGCCGACGCGCCGAATCTCGTCTTCCCGATGATAAAAGAATCCCACGCCTCTTTGTCAGCGATAATGAAAACCAAATCGTATTCCGTCGCGCCAATTCCGAGTCCCGCAGAAATTTCCCCCATGCGCAGATAAATTTTTTCGCCGGTCTCGTTGTTAATCGCCTCGCCGCGTCCGTGCGCGCTGCCGAAAAGCAAAATCTTCACGCCCGAATTGCTCAGCGTCGCGTAGGCGTAACTTTCCTGCAGAACTCTTTCGGCGGCGGGATATTTTTCGTAGAGCCGCTCCAAAGTTTTGTCGTGCAGTCTGTCAATTTCCGCCCGCTGCCTTTCCACTGACGACGCCGCAAAGACCGTCGACGCCATCAGCGCCAGAAATACCGCCACAAGTACCGAAATTTTTTTCATGTGCAAAACCTCCAGCCTAAAGTGAAATGTATTGGGGAACTATATCAACAAAATTCCCGTCCGGCATTCTGAAGCCGCCAGGAATCGTTCCCAGCTCAATAAAACCAAGCCGCCTGTACAAATTCCGCGCGTGGACGTTGCGGGCAACTACCGCGTTGAACTGCAAAATTCTGAAGCCCAGTTCCCGCGCCTTAGCAATGCAGTGCTTGACAATCAGCTCGCCGAGGTGCCGCCCGCGCAGATTTTTCCTCACGGCGTAGCTGGCGTTGCTTATGTGCCCGCAGCGGCCTACGTTATTGGCATGCAAAATGTAAAGCGCCAGAACTTCGCCGGAATTTTCGTCGACGGCCAGACCGGTGAACGACTGCGCTTTGAAAAATTCGTCGCCAGTCGTTTCAGTCAGCTCCTCTTCCTGCGGGAAAGCGTCGCCCGCGCGAACAACTTCGTTCCAGATTTCAATCGCCGCGCCAGCATTTTCCGCGCTGTATTCCTTTACGATAACCGCCATTAAATTCCTCCTTAACTATAACGACACAATCAATTAGCACTTGACAAGGGGGGGGGGGTAGAATTATACTTAACGTTGTTGGAAGTTCGTGGTTGCGGCGTAGCTTTAAGATGGCACAATCCCCACATCGCTGGGTTACGCCGCGAATACCGTACCGCAAATGTCTCTCTTCGTGATGACCTGCAAAGCGCTGAACTTCCTGTTTGAGCCGCCCGAAAAAGGTGGCTTTTTTTTCATTCAGAAGAGCCCGCTGATAATTCCGTCGCTGGTAATGTCGATTTTCTCAGCGGCGGGGCGTTTGGGAAGTCCAGGCATCGTCATAATGCTGCCGAGTAGCACGACTATGAAACCGGCGCCGGCGGAAACTTTGACTTCGCGAACGGTCACGGTGAAATTTTTCGGGCGCCCAATTTTCGTCGCGTCGTCGCTCAAAGAATACTGCGTCTTAGCGATACAGACGGGCAGATTTCCGAAGCCGAGCTGTTCGAGTTCAGCGATTTGTTTTTTAGCGGCGGTGGTGTAGCTCACGCCGTCCGCGCCGTAAATTTTCGTGGCGACAGCGGAAATTTTTTCAGCAATGCTCAAATCGTCGGCGTAGGTGAACTGGAAATTCGTGGCGTCGCTGAAAGCAGATTCAACGGCCTGCGCAAGTTCGATACCGCCAGCGCCGCCTTCCGCGAAAACGTTGGAGCGCGCAAAACGAACGCTCATGTTCGCGCAGAGTTCAGCAACGGCGGCAGTTTCCTCGTCGGTGTCCGTCGGGAAGGCGTTGAGCGCAACGACCGGCGGCAGCCCAAAGTTTTTAACGTTTTCAATATGCTTTTCGAGATTCGCCAGCCCAGCTTTGAGCGCGTCGAGATTCGGTTCAGCGAGATTATTTTTAGCAACGCCGCCGTGCATTTTCAGCGCGCGAATCGTGGCGACTATAACTACGGCGCATGGTCTGAGCCCGCTCATTCTGCACTTGATGTCCAAAAATTTTTCCGCGCCGAGGTCAGCACCGAAACCCGCTTCAGTAACAACCACGTCGGCGAGCTTGAGCGCGTATTTCGTGGCGGTGACGGAGTTGCAGCCGTGGGCGATATTCGCAAAAGGTCCGCCGTGTATAAGTGAAGGCGTGCCCTCAAGCGTCTGTACGAGATTGGGTTTGATAGCGTCTTTCAAAAGCAACGCCAGCGAGCCGGTAACGTTCAAGTCAGCGGCGGTAACCGGCGCGCCGTCGAAGTTGTACGCGACGATAATTTTTCCGAGGCGCTCCTTCAAATCTGCAAAGTCATTCGCCAGACAGAGGATAGCCATAATTTCCGAGGCAACGGTAATATCGAAGCCGGATTCGCGCGGGACGCCGTTGGTTTTGCCGCCGAGCCCGACGATAACATTTCTGAGCGCGCGGTCGTTCAAGTCCAGAACTCTTTTCCAGACGACGCGCCGCACGTCAATTCTGAGTTCGTTGCCGTGGTGAATGTGATTATCCAGAACCGCCGCCAGCAGGTTATGCGCGGTAGTTATAGCGTGGAAGTCGCCGGTGAAGTGTAAATTAATGTCCTCCATTGGCACAACTTGAGCGTAGCCGCCGCCAGCCGCGCCGCCCTTTATCCCGAAGCACGGACCGAGACTGGGTTCGCGCAGGGCAACGCAAACTTTTTTACCGAGGCGACTGAACGCGTCCGCCAGCCCGATTGACGAAGTCGTTTTTCCTTCGCCCGCGCTTGTCGGAGTCAGAGCTGTAACTAAAACCAGTTTGCCGTCAGGATTATTTTTGACGCGCGCCCAAACTTCCCCTGCGATTTTCGCCTTGAACTTTCCGTACAGTTCCAAATCGTCAGCGCCCAGCCCGAGCTTTTCAGCGACCGCCGTGATATTTTGAATTTTCGCCTGCTGCGCGATTTCCACGTCTGTCAGCAAAATTATCACTCCCAGAAATTTTTCTAGTGTAATTTTAACTTGCGGCGGCGCGATTGGCAAGAATTTTTTTTGCGCTGATTGACGAGTTTTCGCCGCTGTTGTAAAATTGGGCGAAATTTAGATTTTAATTAGAAAGGAAGTTGCTGAGGGGCATGCGAGAATGTGCCATAGCGTTCGCCGTAGCGCTCGGAGTCGCGCTGATTCTGACGCCGACGGTAATTTTCTTAGCGAAAAAAACGGGCGCGGTCGATAAGCCTGACGCTCGAAAAGTTCATACAAAACCAATTCCACGAATCGGAGGCGTCGGGATTTACGCGGCGGTCATGGTTTCGATTTTAGTTTTGCTGGCGCTGACGAGACCCGAAGGCGAAGTCCTGCGGCAGGTCATCGGGCTAATCGTTTCTGGCAGCATAATATTTTTAGTCGGAATTGTAGACGATTACAAAAATCTTCCGGCGAAAGTTAAACTGCTGGGGCAAATTTTTGCGGCGGCGGTCTTAGTTTTCGGCTTCGACGTGCGAATAGACGTGGTAACAAATCCGTTCGGCGAATATTTTTACCTTGAGTGGTTCGCGATACCGGCGACGATTTTCTGGCTGGTTGGACTGACGAACACGGTGAACTTAATCGACGGCCTGGACGGCCTGGCGGCTGGGATTTGCGGAATTGCGGCGGTAACGATTTTGCTGGTCGCGCTGGAGCACAATTTCATTTTGGTGGCGGTGCTGACTGCGGCGATAGCTGGCGCGGCGGCGGGCTTTCTGTTTTACAACTCGAACCCCGCGCGAATTTTTATGGGAGATTGCGGCAGTTTATTTTTAGGATTCATGCTGGCGGGCATTTCGGTTGTGGGCGCGGTAAAGAGCGCGGCGACGATTGCGCTGATAGTTCCAATCCTCGCGCTGGGAATACCGATTTGCGACACGACTTTCGCGATAGTTCGCCGGTACAGAGGCGGCCAGCCGATTTTCAAGCCGGACAAGGGACATTTGCACCACCGGCTTTTACAGCTCGGCTTCACGCAACGGCAGGCGGTTTTCCTGATGTACGTGATAAGCGCGGTGCTCGGCCTGAGCGCGATTGCATTGACGGAAGTCAGCAGCCAGATAGCGGTTCTGATTTTGTCGATGGTTATCGTGTCGATTTTCTACGGCGCGAAAAAAATTGGCGTGCTCCGGCTGTCGAACAGGTGATTCGCCGTGAAAAAAATAAAAGTCATGGCGGTCTTCGGGACGCGGCCGGAAGCAATAAAAATGGCGCCAGTGATTTTGGAACTGCGGAAATTCCCCGCCGAGTTTGAAACGACGGTTGCAGTGACGGCGCAGCATCGCGAAATGCTCGACCAGGTCTTGGCGCTGTTCAAAATTCAGCCGGACTTCGACCTGAACATAATGCTGGCGGGGCAGACGCTTTTCGACATAACGAGCCGCGCGCTGTTGGGACTGAACGAAATTTTGTCTGAAGTTAAGCCGGACATAGTTTTGGTGCACGGCGACACAACGACGACTTTCACGGGCGCGCTGGCGGCTTTCTATCACCAAATCGCCGTCGGGCACGTCGAAGCGGGCTTGCGTACGGGAAATAAATTTTCTCCGTTTCCCGAAGAAATTAACCGTAAGCTCACAAGCGCCCTTGCTGATTTAAATTTTGCGCCGACGGAAACTGCGCGGGAAAACCTGCTCCGTGAAGGCGTCAGCGCTGAAAAAATCTTCGTCACGGGCAATACGGTTATCGACGCGCTCCAGCAAACCGTTCGCGCGGATTTTACTTTCGCAGATAATTTTTTGAACGAACTGCGTAGCCGCGTGATTCTGGTTACGACGCACCGCCGCGAAAATCTTGGTGAGCCGATGCGCAACGTCTATCGCGCGCTGAAAAAAATTCTGGCTGATTTCCCTGACGCTGAAATTATTTTCCCCGTCCACAAAAATCCAAAGGTGCGCGAAATTGTCAGCGCTGAGCTTGGGAACGTCGCGCAGGTGCATTTGATTGAGCCGCTCGACTACGAACCCTTTGCAAATCTTATGAGCCGCGCCACGCTGATTCTGACTGATTCCGGCGGCGTGCAGGAAGAAGCTCCGGCGCTCGGCAAGCCCGTTTTAGTCCTGCGCGAAACTACTGAGCGCCCCGAAGCCGTCAGCGCTGGCACCGTCAAGCTCGTCGGCACTGACACGGATAAAATCTACGGCGCCGCTAAACTTCTGCTCAACGACGCTGGCGAGTACCAGAAAATGGCAAACGCTGTCAATCCCTACGGCGACGGCAAAGCCGCAAGGCGTATCGTTCAGGCGCTGCGCTGGCACTACCGCTTTTACAGCCAGCCGCCAGAAACTTTTTCAGCAAACTAAAAATGCCCCCTGCTTAACTGCGGAGGGCAAATTTTTTTACAAAAAGCAATCTCTCAACCGCTTTATGTATTGACGATTCGCGCGGGATATGGTACAATACTTTCGACCAAAAAAGATTTAAAAGTACACAAACCCTCAAGCGAAATTACTATTCAGTTTTTTCG
>CAJOGX010000026.1 GCA_905234175.1 uncultured Selenomonadaceae bacterium
CGCGTCGTCATGCGGTAGCCGATTCTCACGCGGTTGCTGTGGGCTGAACCGAAACGAACGTGTTCGCCGGTAGACAAATCCGAGTTCATGCCGTTTTGTTGCGTATAAGCGTAAATGCCGTAAACCTCAAGCACGTTGTTGGCGTTGAGGCGGTTGAACTTACCGAGGCGCAGGTGCCCAGTATAAAGCGGCGAATCCATGTCGTAGCTGACGCGCTGCGGAGCATTGCTGACGATAAAGTTATCCGCTGTGAAATCGTTTTCGGAACGCCCGCCGCGAAAACTTCCTTCGTAGTAAAAGCCGTTATCGAGCAGGTTGCGGGCAATGACGCCGCCGGCGAGATATTTCGTCTTGCCGCTGCCGGTAATGCCGTTCTTTAAGTGGCTGTCGTAATCGCCGCGATTGTATTCGATAACCGGCGCAATGTACGTCCGGCTGTTGTCGTTGAAGAGCGTGCGCCCCAAGCCCAAATCAATAGTCGTGCTGTCGCTCTTGACGTAGGTGCCGTCGCCTGTTTTAGTTTTCATGTGACCGTATCCGGTGTTCAGGAAAAGTTCAAAGCCGCGCTGTTCGCGGACGTATTCTACCGCCTGCGCCTTAGCATCTTCCGGCGTGAGGAAATGCCCGTCATCGTCAACGTCGTAGTCGAAGCCGAGCGGAACTTTAACGTCGGGAACGAATGGCACAATTTCAATGGCGGCAAGCGCAGGATAGGCAATGCTGGAAACGTTTTCGGTATCGCCGAGCCGGTTGCCGACCGTCGCGCTGAGCCCCGTGCCGCTGTTGGAAAGATTCAGCCCGTAAATACTCGTCGAGCCCTTTTGAACAGTTAAATCCTGCGAAGTGGTGCCGCCGGTATCCAGCCCGTTCGCGTTGTAAAGCAGGTTGACCGTGTCGCCGGTCTTGAAGTCGGAGTTGCCGTTAAAATAAACGCCAACGCTGTCCAGACCGAGGGAAGTTTGACCGTCGGTAAGGGTGAGCATTGGCGTTGCACTGTTTAACGAGGAATCTGGCACGTAAAAGTTGACGCCGCCGAAACCGTAAATGTTTTTCGCGGTAACGCCGGAGGTGTTGATATTTAGCGTGTTGCCGTCGGGGCTGTAGGAACTGCCCAGCAGGCCGCCGATTAGATTCGCGCCGCTGAGGTCAGGCGTGCCGGTTATGTTAATCGTGTTGCCGGTGACGACGGAATTTGCCGTGGGCTCGCGGACTTCACTGCCGATGACGTTGCCGGAAATTGTGCCGCCGTTGATATTAACGGTGTTGTCCGTCGCGCTACCGGTCAGTGCCACGCCGCCAGCAACGCCGTTGGTAACGGTGCCGCCAATGACCTGCGCCGTGTTGCCCGAAACATTACCTCCGCTCTGGAAAATCGCCTGCGTAAAATCCGGCTCGCTGCCGTCGCTGGGATAGGCGTACGCAACTTCGCCGCCCGAAACGAAATTCACCGTGCCTCCGTTGACTACGACGCGGTTGCCGAAAACGTTGCCCGCGCCTGAGGTGCTGTCGTACGGGAAATACGCCACGCCTCCAGCGACGCCGCCGGAAATATTCCCGCCGTTAATCGTGATGAAATTCCCGCTGACGCTGCCGAAATTCGACATGCCGCCGAAGACGCCGTTGATTCGCCCGCCGTTAATCGTCACGCGGTTGCCCGTCGAGTTCGCAGAATTTTGCTCACTTCCTCCGCCAAAAACTATGTCATAGTCTTCGCTGACGGCAGTCGGCGTACCGTTGACGGAATAATTTCCCTCGCTCACCTCAACGCTGTTATCTGAAGTCGCGCTGGGCTGAACGCTCTGCGCCGCGTAAACTGTCCCATGAAAAATCGTCGTGGTCGCCAGCGTCGCCAGCAAAATCTTTTTCAGTTTCTTGTACTTAACCGATTTCAATTCAAATCCCTCCGAAATATTTACCTAACAGAAGTTCTCTCATCCTCTACGCGCATTGGATTTTTGAATTTACAACTTAACTCATAACGGCAATCACTCCTCCTGCGCGAATTGACTTACTCGCGCAACATTTTAAAAATCCCTTGAATAATTCTGAAGTGTTGATTGGCACCGAATTATTTCAGGAAAAGTTTATTCGCCGCCACGTCCTCAACCAGCGCGTCAACAATTTTCTGCGCCGCCTTGTCCAGCGCCTTTGCGTAGAAATTGTTGTTGAGCTTGCGGCTGCCGACGCTGACGGGTCCAAGGCTCACGTTGGTTTGGCTGTGGATTCCGACAACGCGTTTCTGCCAGACGACTTCGCCGGTCGCCGCCTTGATAATGCGCAAATCGCACTGGACGCCGATACCGATTTTGCCAACGTCAACGCCACCGACAACGTCACCTAGCGCGCCGAGCGGAATTGCGCTGTTCATGAACGCGGACGCCAGATTCAGCGCGCCGGAAAGTTTTTCAAATTCTTCGCTCCACCAGCTGCCGGTGCCGAGATTGATAATCGTGCCCTGAATGAGATAATCAGCCCTGTGCGCCGCGCCAATCGCCGAAGTAATTTCTGGGTCGACAATCTGTCCGAGCTGCGCGCTGGCAATGCTCTGCGCCTTGTTTTCGTCGAAGCCCGTGCCTTCAAAAAGCAGTGACAGATTTACCGCGCCCTCCGAATTTTGCACGGCCTCTTCGAGATATTTCAGGTCGCGCATTTTTTCATCGTACAGCTGAATTTCAATATTTTCATCGAGCGGGCGGGCTTCCATGAGCTTGAACTTTTTGCTGGCTATTAGTTTTTCCATAACCAAATCCGACAGCGAATCTGCGGACTCAACCAGGTCGAAGCGCGTATCGTCGGTGAACTTCATGAGCACGCAGCCAGGATTTTCCGCCGCGCTCGCAGTTCCGCTGAGAACCGCCGCTAAAACTGTCACCAGCGCGAAAAATTTTTTCATATCGCCGCCCCCTTAACGCTTAGTTTCATCTTTGAGACCGGCGGGAAGTTTCAAAAGTTTATCGTCGGGCGTCGCGCTGAACTCGCGGATTTTGACGATACATTTGGAACCGCTGGCGTTGCCCTGGGCGTCCCTGCCGTAGGAGGCGCAGGCGATTTTCACGAGACTTTCGCCGTCAAAATAAAAACGAATTGCGCTGATTTTATTTTCGTCCCGCGCGAGGAAATCTTCAAAGTCCAAGCCGTCGTCAAGCGTGCCGGAATTAATCAGCGAATATTTTTCGGCACCGGCGCTCTTGCGGCTGTCGGCGATAATCGCGTTCATCATCTCGGAGAAATTCGCGTCGCCAAAACTTTCGCCCGCCAGAAGTTCAGTCAGGTAGTTGCGGGAATTGGCGGTGACTCTGCCTTTCTTGCTACCGAAATATTCAACGTCGCCCTTTTTATTTTTGTAGCGTGTGAAAATAAAATTCTCGCCGCCGCGCGTCAGCCTGCACTGAAAAAAATCAGCGTAGCCAACTTCCTCGTAGCGGTCGTCGCCGCTGCTGGTTATGACGCCGCTCAGCGGACGGTTCAGAAAAAAATCGTTTTGCTCAAGCGCCAGCCCGCTCTTGCCGTAAAGTTCAACGGAATCGCGGTTGGTAACGCGTGGCGCCGGCGTCAGGTTGTCATAGCGAATGGTGTAGCTCCGGCTTTCAAGCAGCGCACGATAAGCGTCAACTTTCGCGGCGTCGGCGCTGGAACTCAACGCAAACAGCGCGATTATCAGCAGGAAAAATTTTTTCATGAGCCCAGCACCTCCTTCAGCTTGCCGATAAGCACGGGAGTTTCGAGCAGGTCGTTCATATCCCCGACACCGGCGGCGTAAATTTTTGCATTCTTATTGAGCTTGATAGCGCCTTTGGGAATTTCGCGCTGAATTTTTTTGATAACGAGCTTGTTGACGCCGTACTCCCTGCCGTTGGCGAGAATCGCGGACTGAATGACAGCGAGCGCGCCTTTTTCGTAGCACAAATCGAAAACAATCGTCGCCTCGGTGCTGCCGCTGGCGTTGGTGACGGCGGATTTGTAGCGGTCGCAGTCGTAGCTTTTGCCGTCGATATTTTTCGTGAAACTTTCGGCGAAAACCGGCTCAGCGACGGCGGGCGAAACTTTGTGGTACCTGTCGTGCCAGTTGAAAACCGCCAGCTCGTCGGGCAGGGAAAGTTGACGGTCAATCGTGCTCCAGCCTTCGGTCGGGTTCAAATTCACGTCGCTCAGCTGCGATTCCTCCGCCATTATCACGTGGTCTTCCTCAAGAAATTTGAAGTACCTGCCGCCGTCGTAAATCACGTTGGGATATTTCAGCCCGCCGCCGAAAATCGAGCCGAAAGGATTCAGCACGGAAACCAGCGTCTGATAACTTCCGCTCAAATCCGTGCGCTCCATGCGCCGCCCGTTTTCCTCAGCGATAATCCGTTTGACGTTTTTGTCGTCGTACTCCACGTAAAAACTGCCGGAAGATAAAATTTCGCGATACTCCTGCGCCCTGGGCTGTTCCGCTGAAACTGAACTCCCCGCTAAAAAAATTCCCAGCGCCGCCGCTAAAAACTTTTTCATAACTTTTCGCGCCTCAGAAATCTACGCGAATACCGGCGAATGGGCCGTCCAAATCGAACGTGCCGTCATCGTCGTGGTGCTTAAGCTTAGCGTGAATTTTTCTGTAGCCGAGGTCGATACCGACAATTTCGAGCGGGCTGTAGCGGACGCCGGCTTCAAAGTCGACGAGGTGCCCGTAGCCGCCAAGCGGTAAGCCGGAAACATTAGCGTAAATTCTGAGCGAAGGCGTAGGCGAAAGGTGCGCGCCGAGCCCCAGCACAGGAATTACCGCGCCGTAACGTTTACTTGCGCTGCCGGAAAAATTTGAAACGGTGCCCTTCCACTGCACGCCGGTTAAGCCGTAGCTCCAGTCAACGCCCTGGCCCAGCACGCTGACGATTGGATTATTCATGTACAGCTTGAGGTAATCGAAGTTGCTTTTCGTGTGAACGTCGCCGTAAAATTGTCTGCCGTCGAAAGTCAGCGGGTTGTAGCCGAAATTCCTGTCGCCGCTGCCGTGAACGTGAATGTAGTCAAGGTTGAAGCGCTTGTAGCGGAACAGAAGTTCGGGCGCGCCGCTGTTGCCAATATCCAGCGTGTCCTTAAGGCCGACCTTGCCGCCGTTATAATAGATTTTGTCGGACTTCACATTAACATCAAGGTGCGGCGCGAAGTACCTCGCCTCGACTGAGATCGGCAAAATTTTCTGCGCCACGTCGCGGACGATACCGTTGACCATTGTTTCGGCCTCTTCAAAATTTTCCTGCGCGACTGGTTCCGACGCGAATGCCGTTGCGCTAAGCGAAAGTGTAAATCCTGCTACTAACAAAAATTTTTTCAATGTAATTACCTCCAATCCTAACGCCGGTAATTTTATCAGCAAAGCCGCCCGCCTTCAAGGAGCCGCGAAAAATTTAATCTGGTTTTAATGAAAGTTTTGGTGTAGAATATCTGCGCGAAGGGGGAATTTTTTTATGGCAATGGCGATTGGCCTGGATTTCGGCACGACAAATTCCGTGGTGAGTTACGCGGACGGCGCGGGCAGGCTGCGAACTTTCAAACAGAACGGCTCTCCGCTTATCCCCAGCGTGATTTATTTCAAGGCGGCGGACGATTACGTTATCGGGCAGGCGGCGCTTTCTCTCGGCGAAAAAAATCCCGACAGGAAAATTTCCGGCTTCAAAACGCGGCTCAGCGACCGCCACGACCAGATTGTTTACGAGGGCGGCAGGCTCAAGCCCAAAGTTGCCGTTAAACTTTTTCTTAACCGGCTCATGACTAACGTCCAGGAATATCTTATAAAAAAATTCGGCGCCGCTGAAGGCACAATCGACCGCGCAGTTATCACCGTCCCCGCCAAATTCAACGACGCCGCCAACCGCGCGATTAAACTGGCGGCCGCCTCCGCGATGAACCTGAACGCCAACCAGATAAAGCTTGTCTACGAACCAACGGCGGCGGCTGTTGCGGCTCAGCGCGAAAATATTTCCGGCGCCTCCAACTTTTTAATCTACGACTTCGGCGGCGGCACCTTCGACGTTTCGCTGATTCAGAAATTGCGCGGCGTCTTCAACCAGATTCTCACCGACGGCGACCCAAATTGCGGCGGCGACCTGCTCACTGACATTCTCGCGCAGCACCTTTTGAATCTGGCGAATGAAACTTTCGGCACAAATTTCCCTTGGGACGCCGACGACTTCGACGAAAATTTTCACGGGCTGGCTGAGTTGGAGTACGCTAGAAACCGCGCCGCCATCCTCAGCGAGGCCGCCCGCGTCAAAAATAATCTCAGCGACGAAAAAAATTTCACAGCCACGTTTCCTTTCTACGTCAGCCAAAATACCAGCCGCGAGTTCGTCACCGAAATTGCCCGCGCGGATTTTGAAACGCTCATTCGGGAAATTATCGCGCACACGGCGGAAATCACTCAGCGCGTGATTAAAAGCGAGGCGGCTGAAAATATCGGCGGCGTCGAAAAAATTATCCTCGCCGGTGGCAGCAGTCAAATTCCGCTCGTCCGTGAAATTTTGCGTGACACGCTCGGAAATTTCGACGTGAGTTACTCCGAAGACGTTTCGACGCTGATTAGTCGAGGCGCCGCGATTCTCGCGCAGGACATCGAGTCGGTTGAAAATCTCACTTCGCAGAAAACCACCGCGCAAATTGGCGTTGCGTCCACCGAAGGGCTTATGTATAATATTTTCCAGCCGGTTATCGACGCCGACACGAAACTTCCCTGCGAAAATTCCTGCGAGTTCAAACTCCTTGAGGACGGCCAGCGCCACTTGGAAATCGCCTACTACGAACGCGACGCCAAAAATTTTCCCAGCGCGCGCCGCATTGACGATGACGGCGTGAATCTCGTCGACGTTTTGCAGATTGATTTGCCCGCCGGTCTGAAAAAAAATGACACCGTGGTTAAAATCAACTTCAGCGTGCACAGCGATTCGAGCGTGGAAATTTCGGCGGCGGTTACGGCGAAGGGCGTGGATATTGGCGGCGGCGCCGTCGAAGTTCGCAGGGCGTCAGATTTATTTTGAGGGGATAGCGCATGTTTTATCGTGAACGCGAAAAGCAGGAAATTCGGGAATGGATACAGGCGGCGTTTTCCGTGGCGGAGGAAAAATTCAACGCGCAAATTCTGGAGCTGCGGCAGGAAATTTCCGATTTGAAAAAGACCAACCTTGAAGTTATGCGCGAGCTTGAAGATTTGAAGTTTCGCGCGGAAAGCGGCGTGGAGTCAGCGCAAAGTTCGCCGGAATCGATTTTCTACCTCGACGAGCCGCCGGAAATATTTTTGCCCAACGACCGCTTTGCAATTCCGAACAGGCTGAATCTGGCGGCGAACGTCAGCGAAATTAAAACTTTCCTCGGCGCGAACGGCGGCGACACCGGCAGTAAATTTCAACGGCTGATTGAGTCGCACGAAGAGTTGATGAACAGTTTCAACGTGCGGACGAACTTCGACGATTTTTCTGACGAGGAAATAAGCGAAGCCGTCACCGCGCGCTACTTCAGGGTTTTCCAGCAAATTATTTTCGATAACGTGATTGTGGCGATTAATCGCGGGCTCGACGAAAATCCCGTGTTCTACTTTGAATTTCTCCGCCGCGTCAACGAATATCTCAACCGCTGCGGGATTTACACCGTCAACGCGAAATCCGGTGTGCAGGTTTCCGACGAAGATTATCAGAACATGACGCCGCAAATTCGCAAGACCGGCGATAAAAAACTTGCCGGAACTATCGCTGAAATTGAGCGCCTGCCCTACCGAATCAATTACGTCAACGAGTTCGGAGAGCTGAAATTTCTGCAGTACAACGGCGCGATGACGGTTTATAAGGCGGTGTAGCATGGAATATTTTTTCGGCATAGATTTTGGCGCGTGCAATTTGAAATGCGTCCGCGCCGACGAGTTCAAGCTCCGCGCGATTAAGCTCAACACCAGCGACGACGGCTCCTTCCACACGCCCAGCGCGATTTTCTACAACAAAACTCAACGCGGCGAAGTTGATAAAATTATCGGGCAGACCGCGCTCAACCAGGGCGCTCTCGAACCAGAAAATTTAATCGTCGACCTCAAACGCAAACTCGAAATTAAGGACTGGCGCAAAAATATTCCCGCGCTCGGACGTGACGTAGCCGCTCCCGAAGCCGCCGAGGACATTTTCAAAAAGATTTACGCTTTCGCCGCGCGCAACTTTCAGCCAGACGATACCGCCCGCGCCGCCATAACCGTGCCCGCGATTTTCACAGAACGCCAGCGCAAAATTCTCAGCAACGCCGCCGCTCGCGCAGGTTTTACCGTCGACGCCATTGTTAACGAGGCCTTCGCCGCGATTTTCGGCGTGCAGGCTGAGGAAAATTCGCTCAACGTCATTTTCGATTTCGGCGGCTCCACGCTCGATGTCAGCGTTATAAAATTCGCCGGCGCTGAAGTTACCGAACTCGTTGCCAGCGGGCTGAATCTCGGCGGGCTCGATATTAACCGCGACATTTTGGAAAAAATTCTGCGCCCGAAATTTGCTGACGTGCTCGACGCGGCGTGGGACGTTGAAAATTCGCTCGACCTTCAGCTGAACTTTACGCGGCGGCTCAAGGAAACTCTCTACAGCGATTTTGAAGAAAGCGTTGACGCCGAACTGGTTGAGTTCCGCCCAGGCTTCGACAAAATCAGGCTGACTCGCGCGGAAGTTGAGGAACTTCTGGAACGCGAAGGCTACGGCGAAAAAATTACCGCGCTGCTCGATGAAATTTTCGACGAACTCGAACAGGGCGCCGACTGCTTCGACGCGGAAGATGTCACGGCGATTTGGGCTTTCGGCGGCTCCATGCACATTCCCTACTTCCGCCGCCTGCTGGAAAATTATTTCGGCGCTGAAACTTTCGACGCGGACGCCTATGAGTTCGACGACGACGAAGGCTTGGCGGCTGGGCTCGAAGATAAATATCTGGTCGTGGCTGGCGGTGCCGCTAACTTCCTGCGCAAGCGCGAAAAAATTCGTACCGTCAACGTCATTCCTTACCGCGTCTGCTACAGCCTCGGCGGCGCGCTCAAGCTCGGTATCGCTAAAAATTCCGCCAGCGGCTTTGAAACTCTCTACCTTAAGCTGAATCTGGCTGAGCTGGAAAATTTCGGATGGAAGATTGAGCTGTATCAGGCCTTCGCAAATTTGAGCGACGCGGCGTACCTCGGCGAAGTGAAATTAAATCCGGCGCTGTACTCAAAAGCGGAACCGCCGCTGCTGAAACTGAAAATCCTGCGCGACGGGAAAATCCGGCTGAGAATTTTTGAACGGCGAGTGACTGACGGCGCGGCGGAAATTGCGCTGGTGGAGGAATTTGAACTATGAGCTACGATTATGTTTTGGGAATTGACCTCGGCACGACCAATACGCTGGCGTGTTACTTCGCGGGCGGCAAGAAGCGTCTGCTGAAATTTCCGCCTGGCGAAACCATGCTGCCCAGCGTGATTTTCGTTGACGACGACGGCGCCGTTACCGTAGGGCAGATGGCGCAGAATCAGGGCGTTGTCCGGCCGGAAAATATGATTGACTCCTCGAAAACTTTTATCGGCAACCTTGAACTCAACAAAACCTGGACGCGCGGCGGAAAAGTTTACACGCCCACCGACGTTGCGACGGAAATTCTGCGCGAAGTCCGCAGGCAGTTTATAAAGCGCGTCAAGCTCGACGAAACCGCTGAAATTGGCGCGGTTATCACCGTTCCGGCGTACTTCAACGACAACCAGCGCGACGAAACGCGTAAGGCTGGCGAGGCGGCGGGCTTTCACGTCATGTGGATTCTGGAGGAACCGACGGCGGCGGCGATTGAAGCCGTGCACGAAAAGCAGCTCGATAAAAAAGTTTTCGTGGTAGACATTGGCGGCGGCACCTTCGACCTTAGCGTTCTGGAGGCAGACCACGAAAATCACACGTACCGCGCGATTGCGATTGACGGCGACGACCAGCTCGGCGGCAACGACTTCGATAAAATCATTCAGCGCAAACTCATTGACAAAATCGAAGCCGACGTGAAAATTAATCTCGACTCCGCCGAATCCGCAATGCTCGACGAAACCGAGTTCAACACGCTTAAGCACCGGCTTTTGACGGAGGCGCGCAAGATTAAGGAAGGCCTGAGCGAAACGCAGCAGTACGAAATTAATCTGCCGAATTTCGCGCGGTTCGACGGGCGGGATTACTCGCTGGATTTCACAATGACGCGCGCCGAGTTCGACGAAATTTGCAAGCCACTCTACGAAAAAATTTTCACTAAGCTCAACCATTTCGTGAAGGAGAACAATAACTTCTGGCTCGACGAAATTGGACACGTCATCATGGCGGGCGGCAGCTGCTACATTCCCTACCTGCGCGAAAGGATTTACAGCGACGTTGGCATTCGACCCGACAGCGATTTGGATATGTCGCGGCTCGTTGTTATAGGGGCGGCGCGCGTTGCTGAGGCGAAAAATTCCGGCATTGCCGGCGGCGGTATCGAACTCAAGAGCGTGCTGGCTCATTCGCTCGGCGTGGAAATTATGACGGCGGACGGCAGGCTGATTTTCGACAGGATTTTGGCGAAGGATACGCCCTACCCCTGCGCCGCCACCCGCGAATACGAAACCGCCTTCGACAACCAGACGCGCATTGACGTGAACGTTTACGAAGCCGGCGTTGAAGGCGCGCTGGAGCTGAAATTTCACCGCTACCGTGGCACGCTCAGCCTGAAAAATCTGCCAGCCGCGCCGCGCGGTGAAACTTATGTCAACGTGAAATTTGAGTACACCGAAGACCAGCGTCTGAAGGTTACGGCGACGGATTTACAGCGCGAAAATCATTTCGAGGAACAAATTTTAGACAAGGCGCGTGGCCTCCAATGACCGGTGAAATTGACATCATCACGCTTTTTCCCGAAATGTTCACGCCGCTGGAAAACAGCATTATCAAGCGCGCCGTCGACAACCAGATTTTGAAAATTCGCCTGACGCAGCTTCGGGACTTCGCCTACGATAAGCACAGGCAGGTTGACGATTCGCCTTTCGGCGGCGGCAGCGGTATGGTTCTCAAGCCGGAGCCGATGTACCGCGCGGTTAGAGCCGTGCTGGAAAATTCTTCAGCAACTTCGCGCAGGATTATCATAACCGACCCCAGCGGCGAAACTTTCACGCAGGCGAAGGCGAAGGAGCTGGCGCAAATCGACTGGCTGATTTTTATCTGCGGGCACTACGAAGGCTTCGACGCGCGGATTTACGATTTGGCGGACGAAAGAATTTCGATTGGCGACTACGTGCTGACGGGCGGCGAACTGCCAGCAATGGTTATCGTTGACGCCGTTGCGAGAATGCTGCCGGACGTTTTGGGCGCGTCGGACTCGGCGGAAACTGATTCGTTCTTCGACGGAATTTTGAGCTTCCCGCAGTACACGCGGCCGCGCGAATTTGAAGGGAAAGCCGTGCCGGAAGTTTTGCTGTCGGGCAATCACGCCGAAATAAAAAAGTGGCGGCAGGCGCAGGCGCTCGAACTCACGCGAAAATTCAGACCAGATTTGCTAAGCGAGGAATTTTAAATGCGAAAAATTTTAATGATAGCCGTGCCGGTGCTGCTGATTCTGGCGATAGCAGTTGGCGTAGGGAGTTACCGCGCGATGTTGAAGGTGCAGGCAATGCCGTCCAGCTCGATAAAGACGATTCGCGACGCCGTAGCTGAGGGCGACGCCGCAACGTTCAGCCAGCTGGTTGACGTGGACGCCGTGCTGGAAACCGCCGCCGCCGAAATTGTCACGGCTTACATAAACGACAACGCGACTTCCATGACCTATTCGACGCAGGAAATGCAAAATCTTTACAACGCGCTCAAGCCGGAATTTCTCGCCGTGGCTAAGCCCGCCGCCAGCGCTTACGTCAAGACCGGCGACGTGAATTTTCCCGCTGAGCTGACTGAAATTCAGACGTGGCTCAAAGATTCGCGCGCGGAAACCTGCGCGATTACCAGCTTTTCCAAAATCGTGACGCGCGACGACGGCAGGGCTCACACGAAGGTTGAGTTTTACAACGCCGCGCTGAGGTTCAGTTTCGAGCTGGAAGTTGCGCTGGAAAAGGCTGGCGAAAATTCCTGGCGCGTAGTTTCGGCAACCGGCTTCGACAAATATTACAGCGGCGTTAACCGTGCGCTTAAGGAGCGGCTGAGAGATTTGAACGCGCCGATTCAGGCGGAGATTGACGAATTTTTTGACGTGAAGGGCTTCGACGCGGCGGTTATCGAGGGCGACGAATACGGCTTTTCTCGGACGCTGAGAATGACCGTGAAGGCTGAAGTTTTCGCCGATAAGCCGGTTGAAAAAATTGGCGGCACGATTACGATTGACGGCGACGACGGTAAGGAGAGCACCGAGCCTTTTGCGATTTACCTTTCCGACGCGCCGAATGAAGACGGCGTGCAGACTTTTATTGTCGACAAAGTTTTGAACCCGTTCGTTCGCGCGGACGCCAATGTTATGCGCCACGGCCTCAGGAAAAAAGATTTGCACCTTGACGTTACCGAAATTACTTTCAGCGACGGCACCAGCGTGAAAAAGTTCGACGCGCTGCCGGAATAAATTGGGAGGGATTGTCATGGAAATGCCGCTGGTTTCGGTTATCGTGCCGATGTTCAACACCGAACTCTATGTCGACGAGCTGATAGAAAGCGTACTGGCGCAGACGCTGGAAAATTTCGAGCTGATAATAGTCGACGACTGCTCCACAGATAACAGCTGCGCGGTCGTGGAAAGTTACATTCCGAAAAGCGGCGGGCGGCTCCGGCTGGTTAAAACTTTCCGGAATGAGGGGCCTGGCGTCAAGCGCAACAGGGGATTGGAACTTTCGCGCGGCAAATATATTTTTTTCGCCGACTCGGACGATATGCTGATTTCCAACGCGCTGGAAAATTTTTACAGAATCGCTGAAAAACACGGCGCCGACGTTCTCCACTGCAAGCGCTACTACGACACTCACGGTTTCGGCGAGGATTTAGCGAAAAATATGAAGCTCGACGGCGACGCGAATGACAACGCCGAGGCTTTTCTGACCGACGATATTTATAAAAGGCTCCGCGCGTGGATGAAAAATGCGTTCGAGATTACGCCGTGGATGAAATTCTGTCGCCGCGATTTTCTGATTGAAAACGATATAAAATTTCTGCCAATCGTGCAGGAGGACAGCGTTTGGACGTTCGAGCTGATTTGCACCGCTAAAAAGTTCGTGATGATTCCAAACGTCTGCTACATTCGCCGCCGGCGGGAAAATTCTCTGGCTGACCTTTCGCTCAGGCGCGAAATTAACGTTGACAGCGTCCGCCGCAAGTTTGAAAGGATTATTCGCGGGCTGAATGACGTTGATGAGTTCATGGGCAGGCTGGAATACTTCCGCGAAAATCCCGCCGTGCGCTATCGCTCGCTCAGCCAGTTCGTGACGCAAAATCTGAACTGGATACGCGTCGCCAGCGGGAATACCGAGCCGCACGTTATCTATGAAAATCTGCGCGAGGCCTTCAAAGGCGAACTGGGCGGCCACGACGCGCTGATTTGCTTTCTGATTTCAAACAACATTCGCCTTATCAAGGAGCTAATCAGGACGCGCGATAAGCTCAAGGCTGCCGAGGAAAAGTAAATGATTTGGAACGTCAAAGTTTTCGGCGTCGTGCAGGGCGTTGGCTTTCGGCCGTTTATCAGTCGGCTCGCCAGCGCTTTTTCAATTTGCGGCAGCGTAGCCAATCGCGGCTCGTACGTTGAAATTTTCGCGCAGGGTGAAAGGCTCGCTGAATTTGTCGAGGCGATTCAGACGCAGGCTCCGGCGCGCTCAGCAGTTTTGAAAGTCGACGTTACCGAAATTCCCAGCGCTGAAATTTTTACCGGCTTTGAAATTATCGACAGCGTGCACGAGCGCGGTGACATTTTCGTTTCGCCGGACATTGCGATTTGCGAAAACTGCTCGGCGGAACTTTTCGACGCCAGCAACCGCCGCTACCTTCACCCGTTCATAAACTGCACCGCCTGCGGTCCGCGCTTAACCATTTTGAAGAACATGCCCTACGACCGCGAACGCACTTCCATGAGCGATTTCCTGATGTGCGAAAGTTGCGCGGCGGAGTATTTCAGCCCGACTTCGCGCAGGTTCGACGCCCAGCCGATTTGCTGCAACGACTGCGGCCCCGAAATTTATCTCGTCGGAAAAAATTTGCGCGGCGGCTCGGCGATTATCGAAGCCAGAAAAATTTTAGCGGCGGGCGGTATCGTGGCGGTCAAGGGAATTGGCGGCTTCCACCTCGCCTGCGACGCCAGAAACTTCGACGCCGTTCAGCGCCTCCGCGAAAGTAAAATTCGTCCGAGCAAACCTTTCGCCGTCATGTTCAAAAATATTTCAGCCGTCCAGCGCGAATGTTTTATTTCCGACGCGCAGAAAAATTTCCTCGACAGCCCGCAGAAACCGATTGTCCTGCTTGAAAAAAATCCCGCCGGTACGATTGCTGGAAACGTTGCGCCTGCGATTAACCGCCTCGGCGTGCTGCTCCCCTATACGCCGGTTCACCTGCTGCTTTTCGGTTACCCCGACGCGCTGGAAAATTTTCCCGACGCGCTTGTAATGACGAGCGGCAACCCCAGCGGTGTCCCTATCGCTGTCACCGACGCCGACGCGAAAAATTTGCCCTGCGACGAAATTCTCTCTAACAACAGGGAAATTCTGCTGCGCGCCGACGATTCGGTTATGGATTTCGTAAACGGCGCGCCGTCGATGATTCGCAGGAGCCGTGGTTATGCGCCGCTGCCGGTTTTCTACGACGGCAAAAAAAATAAGCCCGCGCTTGCGATTGGCGGCGAGCTCAAAAATACTTTCTGCCTGGCGAAAAATAATCTGCTCTACGCCTCCCCGTACATTGGCGACGTGAGCGATTTGCGTACGGTCGAAGTGCTCAAAAATTCTATCCGCCGCATGAGCGATTTGCTTGAAATTCAGCCTGAAATTATCGCCTGCGATTTGCACCCGCGCTATCACACTTCCGCCGTCGCTGAGGAATTTGGCTTGCCGGTCGTAAAAGTTCAGCACCACTACGCGCATATTCTGAGCTGCGTGGCGGAAAATAATTTTCACGGCGAAGTTATTGGCGTGGCGTTCGACGGCACCGGCTACGGCGACGACGGCACGATTTGGGGCGGCGAATTTTTTATCTGCGACACTGAAAATTACCAGCGCGCTGGGCACATTGCGAAGTTCGTGCAGGCTGGCGGCGACGCTTCGGCTAAGGACGGCTGGCGAATTACTCTGGCGATGACTGACATTTCCAGCGCGAAAGCTCTGAACCTTGCCAGCGAAAAAAATCTCGACGCGCAAAATTTTCTGCTCAAAAATAATCTGAACTGCGCCGTTTCAACCAGCTGCGGGCGGCTCTTCGACGCCGTTAGCGCTGCGCTGGGGATTTGTAAAAGTTCCAGCTACGAAGGCGAGGCGGCGATGAAACTTCAGGCGGTGGCGGAAAATTCCGCGTCGGAAATTCGCTGGCAGTTTGAAATTGGCGCGGAAATTATTCTCCCGACGGATAAACTTTTCGCTGAAATTGTATCGCGCAGGCTGAACGGTTTCGACGCCGGAACGCTTGCCAGATTTTTCCACGAAAGTTTAGCTGAAATGGTCGCGCAGGCCTGCGAAATTCTCAGCGCGCGTACGAAAATTAAAACCGTGGCACTGAGCGGCGGCGTCTTCCAAAATTCCCTGCTGACTGCGCTGACTCTCGACAAACTCAACCGGCGCGGCTTGAACGTTTTGCGCCACAAGCTTATTCCCGCAAACGACGGCGGGCTTTGCATTGGGCAGGCACTAAAAGCGCAGAGTTGCCCTTAACTTTTTGAAATCGATGTCGGTTTTGGCGTCGGGATTTTTTCTGAGGAAGTGCTGGTCAGTTTCTGGCGCGGCGGTGAAATTTTTCAGCCTGCCAGCGGCGGCGTAGCATTTGCGCGCGAATTTCTGATTCAGCGTGGTGTCGTTGACGGTAATGCAGGCGGTCGTTGCCAGCGGCTGCTTCCCGCGGTTGGCGATAAAATTCATGTGCAGTTCAACCTGGGGCTCGTCCTCGCCGGTTGCGTAGTAGACGCCCAGATTATTTTCGCTGTAGGGATTGAGCACGCTGAAAAGCACGTCCATGAGCGTCGACAAATCGATTTTCTTGGGATTGAACGTAACTTCGACGCCGGAAATATTTTCGAGTTCGCGCGGCTCAGGGTTGACGTAACTGCGGACGTTGCGCGCGCTGAAAGTTCCGGCAGTGACTTCGACGACGCCAGGAATATCGCTGAAAAGTTCCTGCAGCTCGCGGAAATCGCCGCCGCTGAAATAAATTTTTTTCGTGTACAAAATCTCACCTCAATGCTCGGTGAACAGGTCAACCTGACGTTCGGCGGCGCGCTTCACGTCAAACATTTTTATCAGCTCGGCGACTGCCTGCGTCGGCGAAATTACTCCGCTAAGCACCGCTTCCCGAATTTCCGGCATTCGCCCAGTTATCACGGCGTCTTCAAAAAATAAATTGTGAAGGTGCTCATCAATCATCGCGTGCATCCAGTCAAGGAGCTGACTGTCACGCCGCTTCTGGAAAACGCCGCTGGCAGTCGTCATCTTTTTGAAAATCTGAATGACTTCCCAAAGTTCCGGCAGACCAGTTTTTTCAACGGCGCTGGCAAGGTAAGCGTGAGTCGGCCAGCCTTCAGTCGCGGGGCGGATAAATTCAATCATGCGTTCGTATTCGCCGCGTGCAACCTTAGCACGAACAAGATTGTCGCCGTCCGCCTTGTTAATGACAATCGCGTCCGCCAGCTCCATAATTCCTTTTTTAATTCCCTGCAAATCGTCACCGGCGCCCGTCAGCACAACCAGCATGAAAAAATCAACCATTGAGCGAACGGTCGTTTCGGACTGCCCGACGCCAACGGTCTCGATAATAATCACGTCGTAGCCCGCCGCCTCGCACATTAGCATAGTTTCACGGCTTTTTCTTGCGACGCCACCCAAAGTTCCGCCAGCGGGACTGGGACGAATAAAAGCTTCCGCGCGACGGCTGAGCGTGCCCATTCGCGTCTTATCGCCGAGGATTGAGCCTTTCGTCACGGAACTCGTCGGGTCAATCGTCAGCACGGCAACTTTGTGCCCAAGGTCGCAGAGCATGTTGCCAAACGATTCAATCATGGTTGACTTGCCCGCGCCAGGCACGCCCGTAATTCCAATTCGCAGAGCTTTACCGGTGCGCGGAAGTAACCGCTGCAAAACGCGCTGCGCCTTAGCAAAATGTTTTGGGCTGTTGCTTTCAATCAGCGTTATCGCGCGGGACAAAATCATTCGGTCGCCGCGAGTCACGCCGTCAACCAGCTCATCTTCCGTTAAAGTCATTCGCCGCTTGAACTGGTAATTCGGATTGAGATTTCCAACGGTCGTGTCCTTAATCCCCTCGATACCGCTCATGACCGCCGACTGATTCGAGACTGCCCATTCCGGCGTTGTCGTCGTGTAATTCGCCAAATTTCCAACCTCCTCAAAAAAAAATACCGCGCCTGAAAAATCTCGCTACATTATAACGAAAAAATTCAAACGCGGCAACCGCAATTATGAAAATAGCTCAGCCGACTTCTTCTTCCTTCGCGCGTTCTAGCAGCAAATTCAAAAGTTTAACGCCAGCTTCGGGAATGTTGGTGCCAGGCGCGAAAATCGCCACGGCGCCGCTCTTGTAAAGGTGGTCGTAATCCTGCACGGGAATGACACCGCCAATCGCAACCATAATATCTTCGCGTCCGAGCTTTTTGAGTTCGTCAACGAGTTCCGGCAACAGGGTGTTATGACCGGCGGCAAGCGAGCTGAAACCAATCATATGAACATCGTTGTCAACGGCGTCCTGCGCAGTTTCGGCGGGCGTCTGGAAGAGCGGGCCAACGTCAACGTCCCAGCCCATGTCAGCGAAACTGGACGCGATAACTTTTTGACCGCGGTCGTGCCCGTCCTGCCCAATCTTAGCGACGAAAATTCTAGGACGGCGGCCGGTAAGTTTTTCAAATTCGTCAGCGAGCTTGCGCGCCTTATCGAGTTCGGTCTGGTCGCCAAATTCGCTGGAGTAGACGCCGGAAATCGTGTGAATCGTCGCCTGGTATCTGCCGGAAACTTTTTCAACGGCGTCGGAAATTTCGCCGAGGGACGCGCGGACTCTTGCGGCTTCGACGGCGCATTCGAGCAGGTTGCCGTTGTCGCGGGACTCAGCGGCTTTCGTGATAGCTTCGAGGGCGGCGCGTACGTCGTCTTCGTTGCGTTCGGCGCGGAGCTTGTTAAGGCGTTCAACCTGCGCATTTCTGACGGCGGTGTTATCGACGGCGAGAATTTCCAGCGGGTCTTCGTGGTCGAGCCGGAATTTGTTCAAGCCGACAATCGTTTCGTTGTTGGAGTCGATACGCGCCTGACGGCGGGCAGCGGCTTCCTCAATACGCATTTTCGGCAAGCCCGTCGGAATCGCCTTGGACATGCCGCCCATGGATTCAATTTCCTGAATGTGAGCCCACGCGCGGCGAATAATTTCGTTCGTGAGCGCCTCAAGGTAGTAGCTCCCGCCCCAGGGATCTATAATTTTGCAAACAGCGGTTTCGTCCTGAATATAAAGTTGCGTGTTGCGTGCAATGCGGGCGCTGAAGTCTGTCGGCAGGGCAATAGCTTCGTCGAGGGCGTTTGTGTGCAGGGACTGCGTGTGCCCGAGCGCGGCGCCCATTGCTTCCATAGCGGTGCGGGCGACGTTGTTGAAGGGGTCTTGAGCGGTAAGCGACCAGCCGGAAGTCTGACAGTGCGTGCGAAGAGCCATGGATTTAGCCTGCGTGCCGCCCATTTGCTTGACGATTTTCGCCCAGAGTACACGAGCCGCGCGCATTTTCGCAACTTCCATGAAATAATTTTTGCCAATCGCCCAGAAGAAACTAAGGCGCTTCGCGAACGCGTCAACCTTCAGACCGGCGTTGATACCCGTGCGAATGTACTCAAGACCGTCCGCCAGCGTGTAGCCCAGCTCAATGTCAGCCGGTGCGCCAGCCTCCTGCATATGGTAGCCGCTTATCGAAATCGAGTTGAACTTAGGCATGTACTTTGTGGTATACTCAAATATATCGCCGACGATGCGCATCGACATACTCGGCGGATAAATATAAGTATTGCGTACCATAAACTCCTTAAGTATGTCATTTTGGATAGTTCCGGTGAGAATTGCCTTGTCAACGCCCTGTTCAATGCCGCTCTGGATATAAAAAGCGAGTATAGGAAGAACCGCGCCGTTCATGGTCATGGAAACGGACATCTGGTCGAGCGGAATGCCGCTGAACAAAATGTTCATATCGAGCATGGAGCAGACGGAAACGCCGGCCTTGCCAACGTCGCCGAAAACGCGCGGATTGTCAGCGTCGTAGCCGCGGTGCGTGGGCAGGTCGAAGGCAATGGACAAACCTTTCTGGCCAGCGGCGAGGTTGCGGCGGTAGAAGGCGTTGGACTCTTCGGCGGTGGAAAAGCCAGCGTACTGGCGGACAGTCCACGGGCGGAAAACGTACATCGTGGAATAGGGGCCGCGCAGGAAGGGCGGAATGCCGCTGACGAAATCGAGGTGGTTCATGTGAGCGTATTCGTCGTGGCTGTAAAGCGGCTTAACGGGGACGTGCTCCATCGTGCGTTCAATGAGGCTGTCGTAGTTGGCGGCGGCAGCTTTTTCAAATTCAGCCTTCCACGCGGCTTCGTCAGTCGGCGGCGCGTCGCTGAGGTTTATCTGCGTGAAATCGGGATTTTTATATTCAGCCATTACGCAATCATTCCTTTCTTTTTCTGCATCGCCGTCAGCGTCTGGTAGCAGTTCGAGCGAATGTTAATGTAATCGTCAATGCCGGCGTTTTTATAGGTTTCGACGAGCTCAGCGGGCGCCGTGCCAGCGAGGTAAACCGTGGCGTTGGGAAGGACTTCGTGAAGTTTTGGAGCCAGCGCCGGAACAATTTCGGGGTAGGTGTCGTCGGTTGAGCAGATAACAACCGCGTCCGCGCCAGATTCTTTCGCGGCGGCAGCGGCGTCGTCGACGGATTTAAAGCCGTTGTTGCCGAGGACTTCAAACGCGCCAACCTGCAGGAAGCCCGTTGTAAAATCTGCGCGAGCTTTATGCTGGGGGATCGGACCCATATTAGCCAGGAAAATTTTAACGTTGTCGCCCCTGTCAGCCTTGAACTTTTCGGTAGTTTCGCGCAGGGCTTCAAATTTCTCGCTCCAGCGGTGCGCTTCGATAGTCTTGACAGTTTCGCTTTCGCCGGTGCCGAGTGCCGCGCGAATTTCAGCGACAGTAGCGCCAGCCGCCGCCGCGTCGATAACCGTTGCAAAATTTTTCGCGTCGACTTTCGCCAGCGCGTCTTTGGCGTTGACGCCCTTCAAAAATTCTTCGATAGCGGCAGTGCGCGCCTTTTTATTTTCAGCGAAATCTTCGGGGCGCGGGTCAAGGCGTTCTTCGAGCATGTTGGGATACATGTTGTTGCCGACGATTCTGTCGCGGCGGGAGGCGATAGCCTTAAAGCGGGCGTCGAGGATTTTAGCAATTTCGTCCTGCGGATAGCCTTCCCTGAGCGCGGCGACGATACCGCCCTTGCCTTCAACGAGCTGGAACTCCGCCCAGATTTTTTCCTTAATCTGTTTGGTGAGAGTTTCGACAGCCCAGCTGCCACCGGCGGGGTCAATCGGCTGCATGAGCCCAAATTCTTCCTGCAAAATAATCTGCATGTTGCGCGCAATGCGGCGGCTGAACTCGTCGCCCTTGCGAATGGGTTCATCGAAGGGAGCGTTTTCGTAGGATTCGAGCCCGCCGACAACTGCGCTGAAAAGCTGCGTGGTGCCGCGCAGAAGATTTACGTAGGGATCGTAGACGGTCTTGAAGAAGGACGCCGGACGCGCGGTCAGGTGAATGTGCTGAACTTTTTCGCTACCGCCGAAGGCCTTGACAACTTCCGCCCAAATCGGACGAATCGCGCGGAGTTTCGCAATCTGCATGAAAAAGTTAGCGCCGACCGAAACGCCGAACTGAATCTGTTCCGCCGCCTCGTCAATCGTCAGACCGCGTTCGAGCATCGCGCGAAGGTAGGTAACCGCCGCTGAAAGGCTGTAAGCGAGCTCCTGCACGTCGTTGGCGCCGCCGTTGCTGAAAACGTCGCTGTTGACGAAAACGGTTTTGAGTTCGGGTGCGTTTTTCACAGCCCACTTAGCCGCCGCTGCCATTTCGTCATAGAGTTTTTCGAGCGGCTGATTGAGTTTGCCGTTCGCCGCCAGCTCAGCGATTGGGTTGGCGCCGACGAAGCCGCGCAGTTTGGAAACGTCGTAGCCATTTTTCTGCGCCGCCGCTATAATCAGTGCGAGAATCGGCGCGGAACTTTCGCCAGCGTAAACGTACAGCGGATATTCGTCGAGCTTGAGCCCGCTGAGCAGAGTTTCAACGTCGCCGAGAGTCGTGAGGCTGACGCCGCCGCAGCCAGGCTTTTTGCAGTCGCGAGCGTCCTTAGCCTTCTTCGTCGCGCAGTCAAGTTTGACGTTGTAAATCGTCGAGCCCTTTTCAATTTCGTGCTTGAGCAGTTCGTTGTTCTCGTCGGGGAAAGTTTCGTCGCAGGCCTGCGCGATACCCCAGGGCGCGTTGACGTAGCCGTTAGCCGTCGCCCCGCGAAGGAAATCGCCGGCGCCAGGGTAAGACTGCTTCGGCTGAATCGGTTCCGTCGCGTCGTGGAAGTACATCGGCTCAAATGTGATCCCTTCGTAGGTTTTTGTAAACATCTTTTTCTCGAAGGGCGCGCCTTTCAAAAGTTCAATACACGCCTGCTTCCACTCTTCGTAGGTCGGAATTGGAAATTCGTCCAGCGGTACGTCGGGGAAATTGGTTTGCGACTCGGCTTTTTTAATTATCGCCTGCAAATCCAATTCTGCAGATTTGTTAGCTTCATTGCCCATACATTTCGTCTCCTTTGAATGATTTATACATTGCCTGCAACCAATATTAGCGCTATTTT
>CAJOGX010000027.1 GCA_905234175.1 uncultured Selenomonadaceae bacterium
TCAATTTTTTCACGCAGAGTCGCCAGCAGTTCGTCAACGCGGCTGATATTGTCCCTGTCGATATTGATTCTGACAATCGCGTTGAGTTCGTTGTTGAGCAGGGCGTTGACGCGGTCGATAAGCTTATCGAAAGTGCTTTCGCCGGTGACATTTTTGCGGCGGGCGTCATGGACTTCGCGCGGGCCGTCAATGGTGATTTGCGCGCCGTGGATTTTGTAGCGCTTGAACTTTTCAATATCGGCGTCGTCCATCAGGCTGGCGTTGCTGATAATGAACGCGTCGTAGTCAACATTTTTCGCCGCGCAGAGTTCCAGAAACTTTTCGGAGAGGCTGTAGATAATTTCCTTAGCGAGGAGCGGTTCGCCGCCGTACCACGTCACGGAAAAACTTTTCGCAGTTTCAAGCCGCTGTTCGACGAACTTAACCAGCGCCGCCTGCGTTTCAGCGCTCATGAAACCTTTCGGGTGCGTCTCGAAGCAGTACTTGCATCGGAAGTTACAATCCAGCGTCGGCGCAATCGTCAAGCCGAAATTCGTCATGTCGTACTTGGCGAGGTTGCGGAAAAATTCCAGCCGCGCCAGTTCGTCCACGTCGTCAGCAACGAGGCAGCCCGAAGCTTTCATGTCGGCGATTAGCTGAGCGTCGTACTTCGTTTCGTCGTAGCAGTTTTTCTTAACGTCGTCAACCACGCGCAGAAAATTTTCGTCGACAACCGCCAGCGCGCAGGTTCCCGCGTTGAAAAAGACCGTCACGCCGTCGAACTCCTTCAGAAAATTGTACCTCGAAAGTTTCATTTCAACCTCCGTAAAATTATATTATGTCACTTATTATACCCCCCCCCTTCTGGGATTTGTCAACTAAAAAAAGCCCGACCTAAGTCGAGCCTGGCGAAAATTTACACGCCGAACATTTCTTCAAAGTCAGCCTCGCTGAGAATTTTGACGCCGAGTTCCTGCGCCTTCGTGAGCTTTGAGCCAGCCTTTTCGCCGGCGATAACGTAGCTGGTCGCCTTGGTGACGCTGCTTTTCGCGATACCGCCGCGCGACTGGATAATTTCTTCAGCCTCGGCGCGGGTGTAGCGTTCGAGCTTGCCGGTGAGCACGAAAATTTTCCCGCGAATTTCGTCACTGCCGCCGGTGTCCTGCGCGACGGTCTCTTCCATAGTCAGACCGGAATTTTTGAGTTCGTCAATCATGGCGCGGTTAGCCTCCTCGCTGAAAAAGTCAACAATATTTTTCGCCGTGACGTCGCCGATGTCGGGAACGGTCTGCAGTTCCTCAGCGGTCGCGCTGGCGATTTTTTCAATGCTTCCGAAATGCTGAATCAAATCCCTCGCCGCCGCGCTGCCAACGCCCAAAATTCCTAAGCCCGTCAGAAGTTTCGCTGGCGGATTTTTTTTGCTGTCCTCAATCGCCGCCAAAATCTTGTCGGTGTTTTTATCGAGCCCCAGAATTTTTTTGCTGATGAGTTCCGCGCGACGCTCACGCAACCTGTAAATGTCGGCGATACCGGCGATAAAGCCCGCGCGAATCAAATCAGCGACGGCGTTTTCACCTAAGCCTTTGATGTCCATCGCCGCGCGACCGACGAAGTTCAAAATGTTTCGCTTGGCGATAGCGTTTTCCTCGGCGATAAAGTCAGCGGGGATTTTGAACGGGACAGCCTCAGTCGGACGCCTGTCGAAGTTGACGCCGCTGACGCGCGGAATAATCTCGCCGGATTTGTAAACGCGAATCGTGTCGCCAACGCGAATGTCCATGGCGTCGATAAAATCCTGGTTGTGCAAAGTTGCGCGCTCGACGCGGGTGCCGTTCAGTAAAATCGGGTCGAAAACTGCCGTCGGAGTAATTCTGCCGGTGCGCCCAACGCTCAGCTCAATCCTGCGCAAAACGGTTTCCTTTTCGTCGGGCGGATATTTGTAAGCAACAGCCCAGCGCGGGAATTTGGAAGTTGCGCCGAGAATTTCGCGCTGTGCAAAGTCGTTGACCTTGACAACCGCGCCGTCAATGTCGTAATCCAAATCCGCGCGATAGCCGCCGATATTTTCAATCGCCGCCCAAACTTCGTCGAAAGTTTTGCAGACGCGGTAGTTGTGAATGATTTTGATACCGTTGCGCGCCATGAAGTCATAGGCGGCGGTGTGGCTGGGAATTTCGGCGCCGGAGATTTTCTGCAGGTTGAAGGTGAACATTGACAGATGACGTTCAGCGACAACGCGGCTGTCGAGCTGGCGGAGAGTACCGGCGGCGCAGTTTCTGGGGTTGGCGAAAGTTTTCAGCCCGAGTTTTTCCTGCCGCTGATTAACGGCGTCGAAAGTTTTTTTCGTCATGTAGACTTCGCCGCGAATTTCCACGTAAGGCAGCGCGTCGATAAGTTTCTGAACAACGTCGTCAATGACGCGGGCATTTTCGGTAACGTCCTCGCCCTGAATAATTCCGTCGCCGCGCGTTATCGCCTGCGTCAAAGTTCCGTCGGTGTAGCGCAGAGCCAGCGAAAGGCCGTCGATTTTTTCTTCCACGACAAATTCAACCTCGCCGAGCCTGGCGGTAACGTCGCTTACAAAGTCCGCAACTTCTTCGCGGCTGAAAACGTCCTGCAAAGATAACATTGGAACATCGTGGCGAACGAGCTTACCGGCGGTGCGTCGCGCGGTGCCGCCAACGGTCTGCGTGGGGGAAGCGGGCGTGATAAATTCGGGGTAGGCGGTTTCAATTTCGCGCAGGCGTCTCATCAGCTTATCGTATTCGTAGTCGGAAATTTCGGGGGCGTCGTCGTTGTAATATTTTTTGTTGTGGTAGCGAATTTCCCTGCGCAGCCGCTGAAGTTCCGCTTTAATTTCGGCGATGTCCATGGCTTAAACCTTTTCGACGGGCGCAATGGACGCCTTGATAGTTTTGGTGCCGTGTTCGGGGTTGGCGAAGCTGACGGTGAGATTGTCGCCGCTGACTTCCATGACGGTGCCGACGCCGAATTTCCTGTGGCTGAGCTTATCGCCGGCAGTCCAGTCGACGTAATTTTTTGCAGGTCTGGAAGAAGGGAGCGGAATTTTGGGTTCGCGTTTAGGGGGAGCGGGCGGCGCTTTGAAGTCGGAGGGCGCGGAGGAAGTTTGAGCCTGAGCGGCGGCACGGTTAGCGTCCATGCTCTGGCGGAAGTTGGTTGAGCTGGGGTTGCGTTCGCTGAAACTTGCCATGCAGCTTGACGGAATTTCGGCGATAAAGCGGGAAATCTGAGATTCGTAGGCGCGCCCGAAGGCCTTGCGTTCACCGGCGGCGGTAAGGTATAAACTTTTCTGCGCGCGGGTCATAGCTACGTAGCAGGCGCGGCGTTCCTCTTCGAGTTCGGAATAAGTCGTGGTGGAAATTGAATGCGGCAGGAGCCCTTCTTCGACGCCGGCGAGGAACACGATTGGAAATTCGAGCCCTTTGGCGGAATGGATAGTCATGAGCGAGACCTGAGATTTGGTTTCGTCGAGCGAATCGATGTCAGCAACCAGCGCGATATGGCTGAGGAAATCTTCGAGCGTGGCTTCGGGGTTGGCGTCGGCAAATTCTCTGGCGCCGTTTACGAAGGAGCTGAGATTTTCCGTGCGGGAAATATTTTCGGGCTTGTCAGATTCTTCGCCTTCGGTGAGGGCGGCGAGGTAGCCGGACTCCTTGAGCACGGCTTCAACGACGGCGGGGACGGGCGTGCCGGTATGCGACTGCGAAAAGTACATAATCATCATGGCAAATTCGCGAAGTTTCTGCCTGCACTTTGGTGAAAGCTGAGGAACCTGGTCGAGCATGTTACCGGCGACAACCACGTCGAAAATTGCAACGTCGCGCTGGGCGGCGAAGTCGGTAAGGCGTTCGAGGTTTATTGGACCGATACCACGGCGCGGGATATTGACAACGCGCAGGAAACTTATGTCGTCGCGCGGGTTGACGATAAGGCGCAGGTAGGCAACGATGTCCTTGATTTCCTTGCGCTCGTAGAATTTGGTGCCGCCGACGATGACGTAGGGAATGTCAGTTGCCATGAATTTTTCCTCGAAGGCGCGGGATTGGGCGTTGGTGCGGTAGAGGATAGCGATATCGTTGTAGCGGACGTTTTCGTAAGTGATAAGGCGGCGGATTTCGCGGGCGATAAAGGCGGCTTCGGCGCGGTCGCTGAGGCAGTGGATAAAATTAATTTTGTTGCCGGTTTCGTTTTCCGTCCAGAGAATTTTTTCCTTGCGGTTGCGGTTGTGTTCAATGACGGCGTTGGCGGCGTTGAGAATCATTTTGGTGGAGCGGTAATTCTGTTCGAGCTTGATAGTTTTGGCTTCGGGATAATCCTGCTCGAAGTCGAGAATGTTTTGCATATTGGCGCCGCGAAAGCCGTAAATGGACTGGTCGGCGTCACCTACGACGCAGATATTCTGGTACTTGGCGGCGAGGAGTTTGGTAAGAGCGTACTGCGCGGCGTTGGTGTCCTGGTATTCGTCGATTAAAATGTAGCGGAACTGTTCCTGATACTTGTCGAGAATTTCCGGATGTTCGCGGAAAATTTTTACCATGACGAAAATCAGATCGTCGAAGTCGAGCGCGTTGTTTTCGATGAGTTTTTTCTCGTAGACTTCGTAAATGTTGGCGACAGCGATTTCGTAGTCGTTGGTGGCGTCTTTTTTGAGAATGTGTTCGCGGAACTGGGCGGCGTTCTGCAGGTTATTTTTTGCCTTGGAAATTCTGGCGGAAGCGCCTGAAAAACGGTCGCGGTCGAGCCCGAGTTTTTTTATGCACTCGTTGAGAATCGTCTGGCTGTCGGAGGAGTCGTAGATAGTGAAACTGCGCTTGAAAACGTTGGTGATTTCGATTTCGCGGCGGAGGAGCCTTGCGCAGAGAGAATGGAAAGTGCTGAGCCAGACGCTGCGGGCGGGCGCGCCAATCATTTTTTCCGCGCGGGATTTCATTTCGTTGGCGGCCTTGTTGGTGAAGGTTATCGCCAGAATGTTCCAGGGCTTGACGCCGTGCGCCAGCAGATTTGCAATGCGGCAGGTCAGGACTTTGGTTTTGCCAGAGCCGGCGCCTGCCAGTACCAGCAGTGGCCCTTCGAGATAGTTTACAGCTTCAACTTGCGGCGGATTTAATCCCGCTAAGATTTTTTCCTGTTCCAAAATGTTACCTCCTAAAAATTCAGTCGCGCAGGACTTTTTTCAGTTCGCTGATTAATTTTTCAACGTCGATAGGCTTGGCGATATGGCCGTTCATACCGGCGTCGAAGGCGTTTTTGCGGTCTTCGTCGAAGGCGTTGGCGGTCATGGCGAGGATTGGAATTGTGGCGAGCTTTTTATCTTCGAGCGCGCGGATTTTCTGCGTAGCTTCGTAGCCGCCCATAACTGGCATCTGCACGTCCATCAAAACAACGTCGTAGTAGCCGGCGCCCTTAGCAATGAGCGTATCGACAGCGTCCGCGCCGTTGACGGCAGTTTCAACTTCAAAGCCGCTCATTTCAAGAATCGCTGTGCCAATTTCGCGGTTCACGTCAATATCGTCGACGAGGAGAATTTTTCTGCCGGTGAAGTCGGGAATTTCTTCCTGCTGCTTTTCGGTCTGAATGTGGCGGCCGACGGAATTAATCAGCGTCTGATAAAGTTCAGAGCGGAAAACGGGTTTGTTGCAGAAAGCGTTAACGCCGGCTTCGAGCGCCTCGTCCTTGACGGAAATCCAGTCGTAAGCTGTCATGAGAATCACGGTGGGCTTATCGCCGACGATTTTGCGAATCTGGCGCACGACTTCAATTCCTCCGAGGTCAGGGAGTTTCCAGTCGATAACGTAGAGCCCAAATTCTTCGCCCATTTCGCCGGAATGCCTCGCGCGGAGCACAGCTTCCTTGCCGGACATTGTCCAGCTGGAGTGCATACCGAAAGACGTGAGCATTTTGGCAACGCCGTCGCAGGCGTCGAAGTCGTCATCGACAACCAGCGCATTAATTCCCTGCAGTTCGCCAATGCTGAAATCTTTGTCCTCGTCCTGCGCGATTTTGAAGTTGGCGCGGACGATAAATTCTGAGCCTTCGCCTGGCGCGGTGATAACTTCAATCGTGCCGTGCATAAGGTCGACGATTCTTTTTGTAATCGCCATTCCTAAACCCGTGCCCTGAATGCCGGAAATGGTGGAAGTTTTTTCGCGGGTGAAGGCTTCAAAAATCGTGGTGGCAAATTCGCGGCTCATGCCCATGCCGTTATCCTTGACGCGAATTTCGTAGGCGCCGTAGCCGTCGGGCGCGCCGTCGTGCTGAGAAATTTTAACGTAGATTTTCCCGCCGGCCTGCGTGTACTTGATAGCGTTGCTCAAAAGATTCAGCAGGATTTGATTGAGCCGGAGTTTGTCGCAGATAATATTTTCGTTTGAAACACCGACGGCGTCCATGAAAAGTTCCTGCTGCTTAGCCTCCGCCTGCCCGATAATAATCGTGTTGAGGTCGTGCAAAATGCTGGGGAGGCTGCAGGGCGATTCGTCGAGTTCGATTTTGCCGCTTTCAATCCGGCTCATTTCGAGAACGTCATTGATAAGGTTGAGCAGGTGGGCGCTGGACGCCTTGATTTTGCTGAGGTAGTCGTAAACTTTGTCGGCGTCGGCGGTATCTTTCAGCGCGAGGTTTGTGAAGCCGATGATAGCGTTCATGGGCGTGCGGATATCGTGGCTCATGCTGGAGAGGAAGGCGGTTTTCGCGCGGGACTTGTCGTCGGCGGCGATACGTTCCTTTTCGAGCGCCATATTTTTTTCGCGCATAAGAATATCGGTGTAGTGGACGTAAACGAAGAGGTCGGCGAGCGTGAGACCGTAGCAGAGCAGGCGGATTGGCAGGGTGAAAGACTGGAAGGGACCGCAGATTATAAAAAAGAGCGGGAAGGCAACGGTAACGCGGAGGTCGCCGAATTTTTCTTCAGCGGGCTTGCCGGTGTTGCGGTAGAGGTACAGGAGCAGCGCGATTGTTGGATAGGCGCTGTTTATAATCAGCATGAGCGTCCACGCGGGGCCCTGCACTGCGGTCAGGTTTGCGGTGACGGAAAAATAAATTCCCGTCCACGGCGAAGAACAAATCAACAGCAGATTTATCAGGAAAGGGAGCCTGCCGAGGTTTTTTCGCAGCGGAGAAACGTCGTCTTCGCCAATTCCCTGGTAGAGTTCGAGGTAGAGGAAGACGCGGTAGCTGAGGTACGCGAAAAGTGCAAAGTTGAACGCGCTGATTAGATGAATTATAATTTCGTTGGCGGGTAAAATCCCTGCCATGATCAGCGCGCGAAGGTCGCAGGTAAAAAAGTAAATCAGCTGGATTATGAGAATTTCGGTGAATTTTTTTTGAACAGGGGTCTCGTTGAAGGCGGTGAGCTGTTTGAAGAGCAGGATAGCGATTGCCGCCATACAGAAAACGTTGGCGGACACGTAGTTGAAAACGGGGTTCGATAGAAACTGCCCCATTGGATTCACCCTTCCGTTAAGGCGTGAAGAAAATTTTAGAGCCGTCGTCGAGCGCTACGAAATCTGGCGTGATGTCAACGACGCGCCGCGTGCCGAGGGTATCGCCGACGCTGACGATAAAGTTTTCCGCCCTGTCCTTATCGTCAGAAATTTTATGGATAATAGCAGTTTTGGAGTCGCCGGAAACAGCGGTGCCGCTCAGCGCGAATTTTTCAGCCGGTTCGGGTTCAATCTGCGCGACGGGAATTTCAGGCAGTTCAGCGGGAATTTCGACGGCTGGCGCTGGCTCAGGAATTGGCGCGGTGAAAGGATCGCTGACGTAGAGCGCGCTGGAATTTGCGCCGAGGACGACTTTAAGATTTTCGCTGGCGGCTGGAACGGCGGCGGGCGGTACCGGCTGAATTTCTGTATCTTCAACGGCGGCGGCGGGAGTTTCGATTGGAATTTCGGTATCGGCGGCGGTAGAATCTGCCAGTGAGAAAATGGTGACGGCGACTAGCAGGATTAGAATTGCGCCGAAGCGGATTTTATTTTCGCGGATTTCGGTAAGGTTATCCTGCCAGAAATTTTTTAGGAAGTCGGACATCAGTTAAGCTCCAGAGCGGCGTGAATGAAGGCGCTGAACAGTGGGTGCGGGTGATTGGGGCGTGACTTAAGTTCAGGGTGGAACTGGCAGCCGACGAACCACGGGTGTAAATCTTTGCGTAGCTCGATAATTTCAACGAGCGAATCGTCGGGCAGGACGCCGGCGATAACCATACCGTTTTCCTTAAAAATTTCGCGGTAGCTGTTGTTGAACTCGAAGCGGTGGCGGTGGCGCTCGCGAATTTCGGAAACTTCAGCGTCACCGAAGTAAGCGGCGGCGGTAAAAGTGTCCGGCGTGACTTTGCAGGGGTACGCGCCCAGCCGCATCGTGCCGCCCTTGTTGATAACGTTGAGCTGGCTGTCCATGAGCGCAATGACGGGGTGTTCAGTTTCGGGATTGAACTCGGTGGAATTGGCGTCGGCGAAGCTGCAGACGTTGCGGGCGAACTCGATAGCGGCGCACTGCATACCGAGGCAAAGACCGAAGAACGGAATTTTGTTGACGCGGGCGAAATTAATCGCGCGGATTTTTCCTTCAATGCCACGGTCGCCGAAGCCGCCAGGCACTAAAATTCCCCTGCAGCCGCTGAAAATTTCTTCCAAATCAACACTGGGGTCTTCGATAGTTTCGGCGTTGACGTACTTGACGCGGACGGCGACGGAATTATCGATACCGGCGTGGTGGAGCGCCTCGACGACGGAAATGTAAGCGTCGGGGAGTTCGACGTACTTGCCGACCAGCGCGATTCTGACTTTACCGGCGGGATTTTTAATTTTGTAAACCATGCGCTCCCACGTTTCCATTTTTGCGGGAGACTGCGGCAGGTTGAGTTTATCCAGCACGATTTTGTCAAGACCTTCCGCCTGCATAATGAGCGGGACTTCGTAAATAGTTGAGGCGGTGCGGTTTTCAATAACGGCGTCTTCGTCCACGTCGCAGAACAGCGCGATTTTCCTTTTCATGTCGCGGGAAATTGGCTGTTCGGTGCGGCAAACGAGAATATCCGGCTGAATGCCAATCGCGCGGAGTTCCTTGACGCTGTGCTGAGTTGGTTTGGTTTTGAGTTCACCGGCGGCGCCAATGTACGGCACGAGCGTCACGTGAATATAGAGCGCGTCATTTTTGCCGACTTCCTTTTTAACCTGGCGAATCGCTTCGAGGAAGGGCAGGCTTTCAATATCGCCGACGGTGCCGCCGACTTCGGTGATAACGACGTCCGCGCTGTCCTCTTCGGCGACGGCGTAAACGCGCTCTTTAATTTCGTTGGTGATGTGCGGAATGACTTGAACTGTCGAGCCAAGGTAATCGCCGTGGCGCTCCTTGTTCAAAACGTTCCAGTAAACTTTGCCGGTGGTCGTGTTGGAATTTTTGGTGAGGTTGATGTCGATAAAGCGTTCGTAGTGCCCCAAATCCAAATCGGTCTCGGCGCCGTCTTCCGTTACGAAAACTTCGCCGTGCTGGTAGGGGCTCATGGTGCCAGGGTCGATGTTAATGTAGGGGTCGAATTTTTGAATGGTGACTTTGAGGCCGCGAGATTTTAAAAGTCTGCCGAGGGCGGCGGCGGTAATACCTTTGCCGAGCGACGAGACTACGCCGCCGGTCACGAAAATATATTTTGCCATAAACTACTCCTGCATTTCCTCCGCCGGTTTATCTGCTTCGGAAGGTTTAACTGTGCGGGCGCGGCCGCGTTTAATTTCGGGCGGGTTCCATTCCGTCAGACCCCACTTGCCCTCCGCGACGTGCTGAAAGCGGCTGTCCATATTAATCATCGTGTAGACTTCGGAAATTGCGGCGGCCTCGTTCTGCGTGGATTTATTTTTCTTGTGCAGAATTTCCAGAATCAGGTCTCTGTAGTGAATCGGGTTGTCCTTACCGGCGTCGTTGAGAATCTGGTAGGCAAGGTCAACTTCGGTGATATTGTCGTAATTAATTTCGCTCATAATTTTTCCTCCAGAAAATTAAATTTCACCGCCGAGATTTTCAAGGCTGTCGATAATGACGACGCATTCAGGTCTGACGTTGTGCATGACGAAAAGCATTTTGTCAGTGGGCAGCGCGACACAGCCGCCAGTCCACGGCTTAGCGGGACCAAAGCAGTGCATGAAAATTGCGGAGCCCTTTCCGGCAACGCCAGCTTCGTTGTAGCTGATGTTGAGCGCGTAGGTGTAGTGCGGATTGTAGTCGATAATGTGTTCGCTGTCGGCAGTGTTGAGGCGCGGGAAGTTGCGAATGTCAACCATTTCGTTGTAGTGGTAGTTCGCGTCGCCGCTCCAGTAAAGATTTTCGTCAACCTGCGTGTAGGGAATGCGGCAGCCAGGGTCGGCGGCGATACCGAAGGCGGCGTTGAAGCGGAAGGCTCCGACGGGCGTTTTGGAATCGCCTTCGCGGGTTTTACCGAGCCCGTTCTTTCCGATGAAACCTGGCGTCGTCAAAATTTGTTGCCAGTCGCCGTCAACTTTTTCGTGCATGGAAATCCACGCGGTAGTTCCGCCGGTTGCCGCAACTATAACCAGCTGGCTGGCGTAACGGGCGGCGGGGAGATTTTTAATCCACTGCGGAGTTGGCGCGGCGGAAACTAAACTTGTCAGCATGAAACTCACCACTAAAATCAGCGCGAAAAATTTTTTCAGCATTGGTACCGTCCTTTCACATGGAAGCTGGAGCGGAAACGCCGAGCAGTCCGAGCGCGTGTTTAATCGTATGTGCAGTGACCTTAACGAGCGCGAGCCGAGCGGCCGCCAGATTTTCTTCGACGCCCAAAATTCTGCAGTCGCGGTAGAAACTGTGGAACTGCGCCGCCAAATCGTAGGCGTAGCGGGCAATGCGCTGGGGAGCGAACTCGGCGGCGGCTTTTTCAACTTCGTCGGGGTACTCGAAAATTTTGTTGACCAAATCGATTTCCGCCGGCGTCGTCATGAGACTGAACTCAGGCGCGGCGGGAAGTTTCAAGCCGACTTCCTCAGCCTGCCGGAAAATGCTGCAGATTCTGGCGTGGGCGTACTGAATGTAGTAGACGGGATTTTCGCTGGATTTTTTCTTCGCCAGTTCCAAATCGAAGTCGAGCTGGCTGTCGATTGAGCGCATTAAAAAGAAATATCTTGCCGCGTCGACGCCGACTTCCTCCATGAGTTCGCGCAGGGTGATACTTTCGCCGGTGCGCTTGGACATTCTGACGAGTTCAGCGCCGCGATAGAGCGAAACCATTTGCAGGAGGAGAATTTTCAGATTGTCGGCGTTGAAACCGAGCGCAGTCATAGCCGCTTTGACGCGGGCGATGTATCCGTGGTGGTCGGCGCCCCAAATATTTATCAGCGTGGAAAAGCCGCGCTCGAATTTGTCTTTGTGGTAGGCGATGTCGGCGGCGAGGTAAGTGGGCACGCCGTTTTCGCGAATGACAACGCGGTCTTTGTCGTCGCCGTATCTGGTAGACGCCAGCCAGAGCGCGCCGTCCTTTTCGTAGATTTCGCCACGGTCGCGCAGGGCTTTAATGGCGGCGTTGATTTTATCTGGGTGCAAAGTTCTTTCGCTGTACCACACGTCGAAGTTGACCTGGAACTCCGCCAGATCTTTTTTGAGTTCAGCGAGCTTGTCGGCGTAGGCGAGGTCTTCGAGAATTTTGAGGCGTTCAGCTTCGGGGAGGGAAAGATATTTATCGCCGTCCTGCGCGAGGATTTTTTTAGCGGTATCGATTATGTCGGCGCCGTGGTATCCGTCCTCTGGAAATTCAACGCTCTGCCCCAGAAGTTCAAGGTAGCGGGCGTTGACGGATTTGGCGAGATTTTCCATCTGGTTACCGGCGTCGTTGATGTAGTATTCGCTGACGACGCTGAAACCGGCGGCGCGCAGAATGTTGACGATAGCGGAACCGGCGGCGGCGCCTCTGCCGTGGCCGACGTGCAAAAGACCGGTGGGGTTGGCGCTGACGTATTCGATTTGAATCGGCTGATTATTTTTCGCGGGCAGCTGACCGAAGTTGTCAAGGTTGTCGTAAACCGCGCGGAGTTCGTCGTAGATGACGCTGGGTTTGAGGTAGAAGTTCATGAAGCCGGCGCCAGCGATTTCGATTTTGTCGAGCCAGGGCGCGCTGATTCGTGAGCGAATTTCCTCAGCGATTTTGCGGGGGTTGGCGCGGAAGATTTTAGCGGCTTGCATGGCGAAGTTGCAGGCGAAGTCGCCGAACTCTTTTTTTGGCGGAACTTCCAGCGTGATTTCCGGCAGGTTGTCAGCGGCTTTGAAAACACCGTCGGCAACGGCGCTTTGGACGGCACCGGCGACGGCGTCAGCAATTTGGATTTTTACATTCAATATGAATCCCTTCCCTTGAATAATTTTAAAGGCGCCGCCGAAAATTGACAGCGCAAACTCAACCAGCGAGTATTCTAAAAATTTCGCGGCAATTATACAATAGCGGCGGTGGAATGTCAAAAAAACTCCGGCTGTGATATAATTTAAGAAATTAATCGCGCGGGGGTGACTGACGATAAAAAAGTTAGACGAAACGGCGGACAGACTGCGCGTGCAGAATTTGTACCGCTTTGAAAATGAGGCGGGCGCAAAGTTAATCGCTGGCGTAGACGAAGCGGGGCGGGGCTCGCTCTTCGGACCTATGGTAGTTGGCGCGGCGATACTGCCGGTGGGGTTGTACCTGCCGAGGCTGAACGATTCCAAAAAACTTTCGCCGAAGGTTCGCGCGGCGCTGTACGAAGAAATTGTCGCGCAGGCGGTGGCGTTTTCGGCGGTGGAAGTCAGCGTGGAGGAAATTGACGCGGTGAATATTTATCAGGCGACGCTTCTTGGAATGCGGCGGGCGGTGGAAAGTTTGAGCGTGACGCCGGAGCTGGTGATGGTTGACGCGATGCCGTTAAAGCTGGAAAAAATTCTGACGCGTTCGATAGTTCGCGGGGATACGCTGTCGGCGGAGATAGCGGCGGCGTCGATAGTTGCGAAGGTGACGCGTGACCGGCTGATGGAAAAATTCGCGGAGAAATTTCCGGCGTACGGGCTGGAGAAGAATAAGGGCTATGGTACGCGCGCTCATATGGCGGCGATAAAAAGTTTCGGGTTCACGGATTTGCACAGGCGCAGTTTCGAGCCGGTAAAAAGTATGGTTGCAGGGAGTGATTGAATTGCCTATAAACGCAGGGGCGGTAGGGATACAGCCGATAGGGCCGCAGCGATCGGCGGGCGGCGTTGACGGAATACAGCGGCGGGACGACGGAACTTCAGCGGGATTTCGACCGCAGACAGAAGTTTCGCTGAAGACGGCGATAGAAGATTTGGCGGCGACACTGGGACGAATTGCGTCTCAGGAAAAGTTTGGCGTGGAGCGGTTGCCGGCGAACATTGGGCAGGTTGTGCGGAACATTTTGCAGCAGTCGCTGTCAATGGAAGAAACGCTCGCGCAGGGAATTGGCAGCACGATAGAGAGCCAGCGGTTTTCAACGGAGCAGCTGTCGATATTCGCGCGAATGCTGGCGCAGATTGGCGCGCTGGCGGAAAAGGGATTTTCCATGGAGCTGAGCGACGAGACGAAGGCGCTGTTGACGCAGTTCAAAAATTCAGTGGTGGCGTCAGCGGGCGGCAGGGCGTTCGAGCCGGTGTTGCTTTCAAAGGCGGCGTTCGAGCTGGTAGATTCAAAGACGCCGGAGCAGTTACCGCCAGCACTTTTGGAAATGCTCACGCAGCCACGGCAGTCATCGGAGCCCGCGCAACTTTTGAGGCAGCTGGTAGATTTGCTCATGCCAAAACCGCGCGACGCTGGAAATTCAGCGCAGGTTCAGCAGCAGGCGGCGCAGGTTCAGCAGCAGGCAAGACCAACTGCGGCGCAGCAGATGATAAATTCAGTGTACCGGCAGTTCGACGCGCCCTACGCTCAGCCGCAACAAGCCGCGAATATTCCCGCCAGCGATTTACCAGCGCAACAAACTCAGCAACCGCTTGGACAAACGGCGAATGTCCCTGCAGCGAATCAAACGGCTCAGCCTGCACCAATCGCGCAGAATTTCTCAGCGCCAGCACAGACGGCAAATATTCCCGCGCGAGATTTTCCTGCGCAACAGGTTCCGCAACCGTCGGCGAATGTTTCTCCAGCAAATCAACAGACGGCGAAGATTCTCGCCAGCGATTTACCAGCGCAGCAAGTTCAGCAACCGTCTGGACAATCGACAAATATTTCTACAGCAAATCAGCAAGTGCCAGCGTCTCAGCCCGCACCGACGGCGAATCAACCGCCTCAGCAAATGTCAATAGAAAATAACGTAGCTCAAAATTCGCCAGCGCCAGCACAACCCGCGAATCTTTCTACGACGAATCAAACGCCAATACCAAATCAGCCAGCGCCACAGCCAACAGCGAATCAAACGTCTCCGTCTGCGCCTGTACAAACGGCGGCGACGAATCAACAACCAATCGCGCAGAATTTCTCAGCGTCACAACCGACGGCGAATATTCCCGCGAGAGATTTTCCAGCTCAATCGGTACAGCAAACAGCGCAACCTTCACAGCCGCAGCCGACAGCAAATCAGCCGACTCAGCCTGCGCCAGCACAAACCGCGACAGCGAATCAGCCAGCGCAGCCGCAACAGCGAGCGGAAACTCCGCGCGACGATTTTACCGTGAACGTTCCGAAGAAACCGCAGGCATCGCCGGTCGACGAAGATTTCATAGCGCGGCAGCGGGAACTCATGGCGCAAATGCAGTTCGCAAAAACGCAGCTCCTTCAGCAGCCTTTGCAGAACACGCCGCAGACTACCGACGCGCTGAAAAATCTCGCGCAGTTTTTAATACGGAACCCAGCCAGCGCAGAAACGATGTCCCAGCGCGAAACAACTCTGCTCCAAAATTTCGTGAACAGCCAGCAGACGGTACTCCCGCGCGATGAAGCCCGTCACCTGCAAAATCTCCTGCGCCTTTGCCAGCAAAACGTTCCCGCCGTCGTACAGCAGGCCGCCGCTCAGCACAAACTTCCAGACCTGCCGCGCCTTTGGGCGTTTATGCAGCTGTGCGATATGGCGTCGCTCCCAGCGCATATGCCAGCCCGCGCCCTTAAACGCGCCGCCCGCGAAGTTTCCGACTTCTCCAACGCTATCCGCCAGTCCATGGGCGCCGATAACACCACCGTCCAGAATCAGCGCTCCTTTCAGATGATGCTGCCGCTCTACCTCGGCGGAAATTTTTCCAGCTACCCGACCTACCTAAGCGTCTACGACGAGACTGCCCGCGATAAGGAGACCGGCGCTGAAAAGAAAGAAACCTGGCTCAGAATCTGCGTGCTCACCGACAACATTGGCGCCGCCGAATTAATTTTCCGCGTCTACGAGAAAACCCAGCTCGATATGCGCTTTTACTTTTCGCAGGGCGAAGTTGCCGAGGATTTCAAAAGCTACGTCGCCAGCCTGCGCAACTTTATTGGCGGCACGTCCTTCAGCGTCGGCGAAATTCGCATTGGCAGCATTGGCGAAAAACTTTTGCTTGCTCAGTAAAAAATTTCTGCGGCAGATGAATTTTCTGCCAATTTTTTTTTGCCAAATTGCCGCGCAGGTGATAGAATTGCCACAGATTTTTTTGAGGGGTGAGTTTTATGCAATGTCGACGATGTGGCAAGGAGCTTGGTGGCGATACGCGATGTAATTTCTGCGGCTACGACAACGCCGAGGGCGCCGTTCACGAAATGAGCAGTATCGAAAAAAATTTTTACAACGGCGTCACGATAGACGCTGGCGAGGAAAATTCCGGCAGTTCCGGCGCGCGTCAGGGCGGCAGACGTTACGCTGGCTATTCGCGCAGGACGATTTACACTTCCAGCGACACCGGAATTTTTTCGCGGCTGCTGAGCAAATTTATTCACGGGATTCTTGGCGGGAGTCTTATCGCAAGAGCCGCCGCCGCGTTAATCGTACTGGCACTGTCGGCGCTGATGTTCTTCGTTGCGCTGCCGATTCTGTTCGTACTGCTGGCGCTGGGAATTGCGTTGTTTACTTTTTCGCAGATTGGACGGTGATTAATTTGAAAGCAGTTGTACTTTCCAGCGGCGGGCTCGACTCCACCACGTGCCTTGGTATCGCCGTTGATAAACTCGGCAGGGAAAATGTTTCGGCGCTCTCTGTTTTCTACGGTCAGCGCAACGCCCGCGAACTTTCCAGCGCGAAACTCGTCGCTGAGCATTACGGCGTTGCCCACTACGAATTTGACGTTGCGGCGATTTTCAGCAATTCCAGTTCCGCTCTGCTCAACACTTCCACGGCGGAGCTCGAACACAGCACTTACGGCGAGCAGGTTGTCGACGGCGGGCGCATTGAAACTTACGTGCCCTTCCGCAACGGTCTGATGATTTCCACCGCCGCAAGTTTCGCTGACAGCCTCTACGACGACGAAACTGTTGAGCTTTACATTGGCATTCACCAGGACGACGTTGCCGCTAACGCCTACCCAGACTGTCGCGCAGATTTCATTCAGGCGATTGGCGCGGCGGTGAACATTGGCACTTACGGGAAAATCAAACTCGTGGCGCCGTTCGTCGGTAAAACTAAGGCGGACGTGGTTAAAATCGGCGTGGCGCTGAAAGTTCCCTACGAAATTACCTGGAGCTGTTACGAGCGCGGCGACAGACCCTGCGGCAAGTGCGCAACCTGCCTCGACAGAGCCAAAGCGTTCGCGGCTAACGGTATTCCTGACCCAGCTGTTAATTACAATTCATAAAGAAAGAAGGCGTTTTGAATGAGTTTAGGTTTGAAGCAGAAGTTTACTTTTCTTGCGATTTTGTCCGGTCTGGTCGCGCTGATTATTGCCGGCGTCGGCTACTACGTTTCCTATCAGAATCTCTCTGCGACGATTGAAGGCGAAATGAATACGGTTATCGACACGCAGGGCAAGGAGCTTGAAGGCTGGCTAAAGGAAAAGGGCGTTTCCTCTCAGTACCTCGCTAACCTCCTCGGCAACATTGGCGATTTGAACCAGATGAAAAACCGCAACCTCCTCAGCCTCGCTACTTCCGATAAGGAAATTCTGGAAGCCACCATTGGCCTGCAGGACAAATATTTCTACGGCTACAACGCCGGCGATTTCACCGGCAAGATTGACCCGACCCAGCGCCCGTGGTATCAGCAGGCCGCCAACAGGAACAGCGTGACTTTCACCGACGCATACCTCGACAGCTTTACCAACAAGATGATTGTTTCCGCAGTCGCCCCAATTAAAACTAACGGACAGCTCATGGGCGTAACCTGCGTTGACGTGGCTCTTGACGTTCTCGATAAGCATGTTGAACAAATGAAATACCGCGACAACGGCGACGGACTCATAATCGAACCCAACGGCAACGTTCTCGCTGCCAGCGCCGCTTATTCCGGCCTCGGCGTCAAAACTGTTCAGGATCTTCCCAGCCTTGCGCCGCACTTCGACCAGATGCTCAACAACAAAACCGGCTACTTCAGTATTGCCAAGGGCTCCAACGGCAAGGAACGCCTTTTCGTTTACACCACGCTCGAAACTACCGGCTGGATTCTCGGTATCGCCGTCGACTCCGATTTCGTTTTCGCCGCTATCAACAGCCTCCGCTTTACCTACATGATTATCGCTATCTTTGCGTTTATCCTCATGTTCGTTATCTGTATGAAAATGTCCAACTCTATCACTGAACCTATCGTCAAACTTCATAAAAGCGCCGCCGAACTTGCGAAGGGCAACCTCGGCATTGACGATATTCAAGTTGAGACGCAGGACGAAATTGGCTCGCTCGCTGCCGCCTTCAACGAAATGGCTCAGGGTCTGCGCAACCTTATCGGCAAAATGTCCAACACTTCCCACCAGGTTGCCGCCGCCTCCGAACAGCTCACCGCCAGCGCTCAGCAGTCCGCTGACACTTCCGTACACATTGCTGAACGCGTCAACGAAGTCAGCGCCAACGTCGCCAGCCAGCTCGAAGATATTAACGCCGCCAAGGAAAATGTTGACGTGGTTTTCGGCGATATTGAAAAGATGTCCGAGAAGACCCGCCTCGTTACCAAGTCCACCAACGACACCGCTGAAGCGGCTCAGCGCGGCTCCGAACTCATGGGCGTCGCCGTCAACAAGATGTCCAACATTGAACAGAGCGTTATGAGTTCCGCTGACGTTGTTAAGAAGCTCGGCGAAAGTTCACAGCAAATCGGGCAGATCGTCGAGGCCATTTCCGCTATCGCTGAGCAGACGAACTTACTGGCGCTCAACGCCGCTATCGAAGCCGCTCGCGCAGGTGAACACGGCAGGGGCTTTGCCGTCGTTTCTGAGGAAGTCCGCAAGCTCGCCACTGAATCGCAAACTTCCGCCGACCAGATTCGTGAAAGAATCACCGCTATTCAAAACGATACCGCCTCCGCCGTCGAAGCCATGCAGGCAGGTACCCGCGACGTTCAGGAAGGCACCGACGCTATCCGCGAAGTCGGCGAACAGTTCCAGCGCATTATGAAACAGGTCGACGGTATTCAGCAGCAGATGGAAGGTATCGGCTCCTCCATGAAGACCGTTTCCAACGGCGCCAGCAGAATCGTCGAGGCCGTCGAGTCTATCAACGAAGTCAGCCAGCAGACTTCCGAACACACCAGCTCCATTTCCAATTCCACTGAAACCCAGTCTGCCTCCAACGAGGAAATCGCCGCCGCGTCCCAGGCTCTCGCTCAGCTCGCCGTAGAAATGCAGGAAGCTATTAACAAGTTCAAACTGTAAAAAAATGCCCCGCGCGACTGTCGCGCAGGACACTTTATAAGCCGTGGCTCAAGGGTCGCGGCTTTTTTTATTTTGCTCCTAAACGTGCGAAAAGCCCCGTCAGGAACCGGGGCTCCGCTGGTAAAATGCTCACAACTTCACTAGCTTGATTTCTTACTAGCATTGAAAGTTTAGCATATCCTTCCAAAAATTGCAAGCCTTGATTCAGGGAAAATCTTTCTGTATAATTTGCTTGCGGAGTCGTCCGACCTCCAGCTTCGTCGAAAGGGGGTTGGTAAGATGCTCACGGCTTTTGTTATAGCTGTCGCAGCAAACGTTGCGAGTTACTTCATTATCAAGTGGCTCAAAAACCACCGCCGCTTTTAGGACGGCACGCCATAGTTAGCGTTAACCTCTAAAACGCGCCAGGGGCTTCGACAGGAATCGGAGCCTTTTTTTATTTGCCATGAACGTAAAAAAACCCGTTAGTCAGACGGGCTCCTTCGTTTTGGTTACCAAATGTCACTTATAGGTTTCGTAGGCTCTGTCATCGCGGGTATACTTAGTCACTATATCTGCAAGTGGCTGGACAGGTGCCGCTAGGACAACAACAGCACAGTAGTTAGCGTTACTCTATAAAACGCACCGCCCTGCTTCGCGCGGGGCTTTTTCTTTTCCCCTAAACGTGCGAAAAGCCACGTCTGCAACCCGAGGCCTCGCTGGAATGACTATGTTGGATACTCTACCAGTTTCTTTACTAGCGCAAAAAGTTTAGCATACTCTTTCAAAAATTGCAACCCTTGATTCGCAAAAACATTTTTTGCATAATCCAGCCGGAGTCACAAGCTCCCAATCGTCAGCGAGAGGGGGTGGAAGGCTTATGTTGGATACTTTTTGGGCTACACTGGCTGCAAACGTCGTCAGCTACTTCGTGATTCAATGGCTGAAGCGTCGCCGCCGCTAACCGTGGCTCCAGATAGGTTAGCGTTAACCTTCAAAACGCGCAAGTCCCGATTGCAACTCGGGGCTTTTTTAGTTTCTAATCTAATTTTAATTTTCCTGCCAGCAAACTTTTTCCTCTGCCGCTTCGATACATTCATAGAACTTATGCTTTTTTCGCGAAGTTTTTTCTTCCAGGGGGGGCTTGCAAAATTAAAAATATCTGGTAGAATAACAGGCGGATTGTTTTAAGGAGTTTTTGGGGTTTTTGCGTGCTTTTTTAGCCCGCCCCACTTACTCACCGGTTTTCCCAAATTTTTCGCTTACAGGAGGGTGCTTCAGAGATGTTCAGAATTTCGCCAAACTGGGCAGAGGCAGGTGGATCCTCGCCCTAGTTTTATCTTTTGGAGGCAGCCCTCCAATACAAACCCACGTTCCCTCGGCGGCTCACTTCGCAGCCGCGCTCGCCGACCGGTAACCAACCGGTATCTGTCTTTTTGAGGGTCGTCCAACGACGCATTGCGCGTCGAGGTGGCGACTAAGGATGCGTCCGGACGACGCTCAGTCCAGAGAGGAGATTTTGTTTCATGGAAAACTTTGCAATTACCAACGTCAACAACACCGACAACACCGAAAACGTTAACACCGACAACAACAAAACTTTCGATATCCAGATGTTCGCCGAAGAAGAAGACATTTTCGGAGCCGCTATCCTCGGCGACAACAACCCGCTTTCCTT
>CAJOGX010000028.1 GCA_905234175.1 uncultured Selenomonadaceae bacterium
TTTTTTTTACGATTTTGCCGCCAAGTATCGATAAATCTAATATAACCGTTCCTGCGAAGGGAGTTAATTTTCTATGGCACAAGATACCACTGGCTCCGGCCTGATTTACGATACTACAAAAATAACCTCGGTAACAATTTCCTCAAGCTACGGCGTCGCACTTCGCGCCTCGGACTACCCCGATACCGTTGTTACAATCGACGCAAGCGCCCGCGCCCAGGTCATAAACATCGTCGGCAACGATAAAAACAACGTCATTCTCGGCGGCTCCGGCAACGACACAATCAACGGCGCGTCTGGCAACGATACAATCTACGGCAACGACGGCAAAAATGTTTACATCTACGAAAGCGGTGGCGGTAACGACGTGCTTGCCGACTACACCGCCGGTAACGACACGCTCCGCATTAGCGGCGATTCCGTTTCCAGCTACTCCGCCTCCGGCAACGACGCCATTTTCAAAGTTGGCACCGGCACTATAAAAATTTCCGGCGGCAAAACTAACGCGATAACCTTCATCGACTCCAACGGCACCGTCGGCACTTATCAGGGCGGCCTCCTCTACAACGGCACCAACATTTCCAGATCCACTGTCGTCACAGTCACCGCCGCCTACGGCAACACCCTCGCCGCCGATTCTTACGGTGAAGCCGTCGCCACTATCGACGCCTCCGCTCGCACCAAAGCCCTCAACGTCACCGGCAACGATAAAAATAATTCTATCTCCGGCACTTCCGCCAACGACACAATCAACGGCGGCGCTGGCAATGACACCCTGGCTGGCGGCGAAGGCAAGGACCTTTTCATTTACACCACCGGCGCTGACGTTATCACTGACTACGTTGCTGACCAGGACACTATCCGTTTCGCCGACGCCACGCTGAACAGCTACTCAACCAGCGACGACGATTTAATTTTTCAGGCAGGCACCGGCACCGTCAAAGTCAAAGGCGGCAAAGTCACGCCCGTCACCGTTATCGATTCCCAGAACAAAATCGCTACCTACTACGACGGACTGATTTTGAACAACCTGCTGAATAAAGCCAACGCCATGACCATAACCGCCGCCTATAACGGCACGCTCACCGCTGACGGCTACGGCAACGCCGTTGTCACTATCGATTCTTCCAGCCGCTCCCGCGCGATTAACCTCACCGGCAACGCCAAGAATAATTCTATCCTCGGCACCAGCGCCAGCGATACTATCTACGGCGGCAACGGCAACGATACAATCCTCGGCGCCAGCGGTAATGACGTGCTAAGCGGCGACGCGGGCAACGATACACTCTCCGGCGGCGCAGGCAACGACACCTTAACCGGCGGCGACGGCAAGGACGTTTTCCTCTACACCAGCGGCAACGACGTGATAACCGACTACACCGCCGACCAGGATACTATCCGCCTCTCAGATGACACTATCGCCGGTTACGAAATCGACGGGAAAAATCTGTCATTCCAGTCCGGCTCCGGCGGCACCATTTCCATTATCGGCGGCAGAAATTTCGCTATCACCGTCGTCGACGCCAAAAATAAAACTCTCTCCTACCAGAACAATCTGATTTACAACAACCTCGTTTCCAAGGCGAACGCTATGACCATAACTTCCGCCTATGCCAATACGCTCAGTTCCACCGCCTACGGTAACGCCGTCATGACTATCAACGCCGCCAGCCACGCCGACGCAATGGAACTCTACGGCAACGCCAAAAATAATTCTATCCTCGGCACCAGCGGCAACGATACACTCAGCGGCATGACCGGCAACGATACGCTCACCGGCGGCGACGGCGCTGACATCTTCGTTTACAGCGCGGGCAACGACGTTATCACCGACTACGCCGAGGGCGTCGACACCCTCAAAGTCACCAGCGGCACCATCACCAGCGTCACCGCCAGCGGACAGGATATCGTTATGAAAATCGGCTCCGGCAGTTTGAAAGTCGTCGGCGGCAAGTCCAGCGCGATTACCATCATCAACGCAACCAACAAAACCAAAGTCTTCGACGAGGGCTTGATTTACAACGGCATTCTCACCGACACCAACGCCATGACTGTCACCGCCGCCTATATCAACACGCTACAGGCCGCTGACTACGTTGACACCGTTGTTACTATCGACGCCAGGGGGCGCTCAGTCGCCATGAATATTTTCGGCAACGATAACGCTAACTCTATCGTCGGCACAACCGGCAACGATACTCTGCAGGGCGCTGACGGTAACGATACACTCGCTGGCGGTAAGGGCAACGATACTCTTATTGGCGGCAGCGGGCGCGACGTTTTCGTTTACGCCAACGGCGAAGGCAACGATTTAATCATAGACTACACCGCCGGCGAAGACGTTATCAGCCTCGCCAGCGCCTCCGTTTCCAGCTACTACCTCGACGGCGACAATGTTGCGCTGAAAATCGGCAGCGGCACTCTTACCGTGAAAGACGGCGCTGATAAAAATATCCGCGTGCTCGGCGCGTCCGGTGCTCCAAATATCATCATCAACCTTTCCAATTCCGAATACACTCCCGAAGATTCAGATTCAACCGTTATCGCCGGTCTCACCTTCGACAGTGCAAATACCGCCGTCACCGTTGATTCAACCTACGCCAGCGCCACCCTCAACGCCGCCAGCTATTCCAGCCTCGTGACTGTCGACGCCAGCCCCCGCACCGCCAACCTGAACATTTCCGGCAACACCAACGCCAATGTGTTTATCGGCGGCAAGGGCAATGATACTCTTATTGGCGGCGGCGGCAACGACACCTTCGTTTTCACCGGCTCGGACGGCGACTTCGACATTATCACCGACTACACCGCCAACCGCGATAAAATTTCTGTCGGCTCCAGCGCTGTCCACGGCGGTATGCTTATCGGCTCCGACGTGATTCTGGCTGTCGGCTCCGGCATTCTCAAACTCTCCGGCGCGAAGGACAAAGCCGTTACAATCGTCAGCGGCGACACTCAAACCGTCTATACCAACGGCATTCGCTCCGGCTCAGATACCACGCCGCCAGATACAGTTTCGCCTACCGTCCCTGGCGACGAGTCCGCCCTTGAGTTCAACAACCTCAAAACCGCCGTCACGATTACCAGCGGCTACACCGGCAACATTTTCAACGCCGCCAGCTATTCCAGCCTGACTTCAATCAACGTTGCAACCAGCGGCGTCAACGTCAACGGCAACTCCCGCGCGAATTATATTTTCAACCCCAACACCAACAGCGGCGTGACGCTCGACGGCGGCTCCGGCAACGACACGATTAACAACAGCGCCGCAACCGTTTTCGCGCAGGGCGGCTCCGGCGCAGACAGAATCATGAACTACGGCGCAGGCGCAACTCTCTCCGGCGGCATCGGCAACGACACCATTAACAACGACGGCGCCAACGTCACGATTAGCGCGGGCACCGGCGCCGACAGAATTTACAACAACGGCTTCAGCGCGACGATTGACTGTTCCACCGGCAACGACTACGTTTCAAACTACGGCGCCAACTCCACGATAAGCGCGGGCACCGGCGCTGATTCTATCTTCAACTACACCAGCGGCGTCACGATTGACCCTGGCGCCGGCAACGACGTTATCAGCCTCGCAGCGGATACCAGCAACGTCATTCAGTATTCCAGCGGCGACGGCAACGATACTATCTACGGCTACTCCAGCACCAACCAGATTAGAATTACCGGCAGCGGTTTCGCAACGCAGCGCTCCGGCTCCGACGTTTTAGTAAACGTCAACAACGGCGCAATTACTCTGAAAGATTACACCGGCTCCGTCAACGTCACCCGCACCGACAGAAATTCCAACGCGCTGTGGTTTACCGGCGACGACACTGTTTTCACCGGCGCTGAACTCGACCCGCTGATTGATTCCGGCAAATCTCTGCTCAGCCTCAGCGCCGCCACTGATGAAAATACTTTCGCGCAGGACGATTCGCCGCCGCTCGTTTTTTACAGCGAAAAATAATTTGCGCGCGCAAGTGCAAACTGCTAAAATTATCGCAAGGTAAGGACGCCTTGCGGTTTTTTTTATTGGAGGGAATAACCATGGAAAGCACTTTAGAAGTCGGCGGGCTGGTCTACAACAACACTGCCATCAGCAAAGCCACCGCCGTTACAGTCACAGCAGACTACACCGGCACCGCGCTCAAATCTTCCGGCTACGGCGCCAGCGTCGTAACTCTAACTGCCGCCCGCGAAAAAGCAATTAACCTTGAAGGCAACGCCAGGGCGAACAAAATTTTCGGCACGGCGGCGAATGACACGCTAAGCGGCGGCAAGGGCAACGATACTCTCACCGGCAACGGCGGCAAAGATATTTTCATTTACGACGGCAGTGGCACAGACGTTATCGCGGACTACACCGCCGGCGAGGACACACTGAAAATTTCCAGCGGCTCCATTTCCAGCTACAACTTCAGCGGCACCAACGCCACGTTCAAAGTCGGTTCCGGCTCCGTCAAAGTCATGGGCGAAACCGGCGCGATTACCGTCGTCGACTCTAAAAACAAAACCGCAACTTACGCCAGCGGTCTGATTTACAACGGCACGCCCGCTAAGGCAACGGCAATGACCGTCACCGCCGCTTACGGGAATATCCTCAGCGCGGACAGCTGCGGCGCCAGCGTCGTCACGATTGATTCTTCCGCGCGAACCAAAGCTTTGAACATCACGGGAAATTCTAAGGCGAACAAAATCACCGGCACTTCCGGCAACGACACACTCAACGGCGGCAGTGGCAACGACACTTTAACCGGCGGCAGGGGCAAAGACATTTTCATTTACGAAAGCGGCAGCGACGTTATCACCGACTACGTTGCCGGTCAGGACACGATTCAAATTGCCAGCGGCGAAATTTCCAGCTACGAAATTTCAGGCTCCGACGCAACTTTTAAAATCGGCAAAGGCTCGCTCAAAGTCAAGGGCGGAAAATCCAGCGCGATTGTCGTCGTTGACGAAAATAAAAATCTCGCCGTCTACCAAAGCGGCGCGATTTACAATAACGCCAAGCCCAGCAAAGCCACCGCCGCCACGCTGACTTCTGACTACGCAGGCTCCCTCACCGCCGGCTCCGCGCTTATCTCCGTCGACGCCTCGCCCCGCACTTCAGCAATTAAAATTTCCGGCAACGCGAAAGATAATTTCCTGACCGGCGGCAGCGGTAAAGATTTTATCGACGGCGGTAAGGGCAGCGATACGCTCAGCGGCGGCAAGGGCGGCGACACTCTCACCGGCGGTGCTGGCGCAGACGTTTTCATTTACGCGGAAGGCGACGGCTCGGACGTTATCACTGACTACGAAAGCGGCGAAGACGTTATCAAACTGGAAAGCGGCGAAGTTAAAAGCTACGGCGTCAAAAACGGCGACGCAATTTTTAAAATCGGCACCGGCTCAGTCACGCTGAAAGGCGCGGCGGCCAGCGCAGTTTCAATCCTCGACGCGGACGACGTGTTCTCGGTTTACAAAGGCGGGCTGATTTATAACGGCGCAAAAATTTCTCGCGCGGACGCTGTGACGATAACGGCGGATTTTGAAGGCGAACTCGATTCCTACGGCGCCAGCGTTGAAACGATTGACGCCAGCGCGCGAACTGCGGCGATAGAAATTACCGGCAGCGCGGCGGATAATTTTATTCTCGGCGGAAAGGGCAGGGATACAGTCAGCGGCGGCAAGGGCGCGGACACAATTTCCGGCGGCAGGGGAAACGATTTGCTCACCGGCGGAAAGGGCGCTGACGTTTTTTATTTTGCCAGCGGCGACGGCAGCGATACCGTTACGGATTATTCGGAGGGCGACATTCTCAGCGTGGACGGCGCGGCGAGCTACGGCACGGCGGACGGCGACGCAGTTTTGAAACTTGAAAGCGGGAGTATCACGCTCACGGACGCGGCGGAGCTGGCGGTTACGGTTGTCGGCGCGGACGGAATTGCCAGCGTTTACAGCGGCGAGGAAATTTCAACTGAAACCTGGTCGACCGACGCGGCGGTTTCCAGCGGCAAAGAAATTTTCGGCACCGACGGCGACGACACTTTGACCGGCAGGGACAGCAACGACACCTTAACCGGCGGCGCGGGCGATGACGTTTTTGTTTACGCGGGCGGCGGCGATCTGGACGTTATCACTGACTACGGCGACGGCGACGATAAAATTTCAATCGGCACTTCCTCAGTCGGCGGCGGCATACTCGCTGGCAGCGACGTGCTCTTTGAAATTGGCGGCGGCGTTCTGAAAGTCATTGGCGCGAAAGATAAAACCGTGACTTTCCTCACCGAAGACGACGAGCTGGAATATCTCAACGGAAATTTCCTCGGCAAAAGAATTGAGCTGACCGACGGCGACGACACTTACAGCAACGCCGCGAGCAATGTGATAATCTGCGCGCTGGCTGGCAACGACGAAATTTTTAACGAGACCGGCACAAGCGGCGTCACGCTCGACGGCGGCACCGGCAGAGACACGATTCGCAGTTACAGCGACGGCGGAACCGTTTACCGGCTGAGCACGGGCGACGGCGCCACCACCGTCCTCGGCTGCAACGAAGGCGATACCGTTTACGTCTCCGCCGAAAGTTACACCACGCTCCTCAGCGGCGAAAATTTTGTCGTCAAGTCCGGCGCCGATTCAATTTTCCTGCGCCACGCCGCTAACTTCCCCGTCACGGTAAAAGATTCGACCGGCGGCGTTCAGATTTTCAACAGCGGCGGCTCGCGCGTAGTCAGCGGCGATACCCTCAGCACCGAGATTGTCAATACCAACAGCCGCGCGACGATTTCCGGCAGCGCAAATTACAACCTGATTAACAACTACGGCTCCGGCGTGCAGCTCAACGGCGGCGCTGGCGTCGATTACGTTTCAAACTACGGCTCCGGCACGACGATTGATACCGGCGCGGAAGACGATTACATTTGGAACTACGGCGACGGCGTGACGATTGACTCCGACAGGGGCAGCGATAAAATTTTCCTGAACAGCGACAGCGGCAGCGTTTTCAAGTACGAAAGCGGAGACGGCAACGACGTTTTGTACAACTTCAGCGCGAATGACACGGTTGAAATTTCCGGCGGCACCTACAGCAGCCTTGAGGTCGGCGAAGATTTATTCGTGAGCGTCGGCGGCGGCGTGGTTATTCTTGTCGGCGCAAGTTCGCTCAGCGCTGTGAATATCCTCGGCGAATACGCCTCCAACGGCAACGCGGCTGCTCCGTGGTTCGTTGAGGACGATACCAGCTTTACCGGCGGCGCGCTAGATGAATTGCTGGGCACCGGCGATCTGTTAATAGAAACGAATCTTCGGACGGCGGTTGAGCCAGAAATTTTCGCGCCAGAAATTTCCTTCGCCGAAAAATAAATTCCCGCTCCCAGAAATATCAAAACCCCCCGCCGTTTTAGCAGGGGGTCTTTTTTTATTCGTGCCACTCAAATTCCATGGCGCCAATGTGAACGGTATCGCCTTCCTTAATCCCGCGCGCCTTCAGCTGAGCGTCGAGATTTTTCATGCGCCAGATAAACTGGAAACGCCGCAAGCCTTCCGCGTTGTCGAAGTTCGTCATGGCGACAATCTTTTCCAGATTTTTATTCCGCACGATAAATTCAGCGGCGTCGTTGCGCTCAATGGTAACTTCGTCGTCCGCCTTCTCCACGTCGAAAATTTTCACGCCGTCCGCCTCAGCAACCGGCTCTAACTCCTTACCGTGTTCGTCCAGCCAGCCGCCGACATATTTTATCAGCGCGTCAACTCCCTCGTGCGTCACCGCCGATATCGCGAAAAATTTTATCCCAGACTCCTGCGCGAGTTTTTCCAGCGCCGGTAAATTTTCCTGCGCCTGTGGCAGGTCTGTCTTGTTCGCAACCAGAATCTGCGTGCGCGCCGCTATTTTCTCGCTGTAACGCCGCAATTCCGCGTTTATCCTGTGAAAATCTTCCACGGGGTTGCGCCCCTCGACCGCCGCTGCGTCCACGATGTGCAAAATTAATTTCGTCCGCTCAACGTGCCGCAAAAAGTCGTGCCCCAGCCCTGCGCCGTCCGCCGCGCCTTCTATCAGCCCAGGTATGTCCGCCATCACGAAATTTTTTTCGTAGTCCAGCCGCACCACGCCCAGCACCGGCACCAGCGTTGTGAAGTGATATTCCGCAATTTCCGGCCGCGCCTCGCTCACGCTGGCTATCAGGCTCGACTTTCCAACGCTCGGATAGCCGACAAGTCCCACGTCCGCCAGCAGTTTCAGTTCCAGCAAAATGTCACGCGCCTCGCCTGGCTCGCCGAACTCAGCGAAAGTTGGAGCTCTGCGCGACGCACTTTTAAACTTGGCATTGCCCCTGCCGCCGCGCCCGCCCTTAGCGATAACCGCGCGCTGCCCGTTTTCAATTAAATCCGCCAGAATTTCGCCGGTAGCCGCATCCTTCGCAACGGTGCCAACCGGAACTTTAATCACGCAGTCAGCACCGCCGCGCCCGAACTGCCGCTTGACATCGCCAGCCACGCCGTTTTCCGCCGCGAACTTCCGGCTGTATCTGAAATTCAAAAGCGTGTTGACGTTCGCGCTGGCCTCCAAAATCACGTCGCCGCCCTTACCGCCGTCGCCGCCGTCGGGGCCGCCCTTAGGCACAAACTTTTCGCGCCGGAACGAAGATTTTCCGTTACCGCCGTCGCCCGCCTTCACGGAAATTTTACTCTTATCAATAAACTGCAATTTCAATCCTCCGCCATTTTTTTTAGCGACATTATATCAAATTTTTTTCGTGGCGCATTTATTTATTTATTTATTTATTTATTTCAATCCAGGCGACCGATTAGATCGCGGTGAATTAAGGCGACGACGATAACAATTTTATTTTACCATACTTGTCAAATTTTCGTGGCGTAAATTCCAAAAAGCGGAATCGAATCGTAGGGAATCCCGTCAACGTGAACGCACGGCGCAATATCTTCGTCGAAGCTCACGTCAAAGCCGAGCATTTCCAGCCGCTCAACGTCCCAGCGCGGGCGAGTGTGCGTGCTGATTCGCAGGCTATCCTTAATTTCCTGGCACTCGACGAGCATTTCAGTTTCAACTTCGCCCTTCGCGCAGGTTTCCTCGTTGGTAAAATTTTTGTCGCCGTAGTTCGAGTCGAAGTTCAGCAGCACGCCGCCGGTTTTGAGCACGCGCCGCCACTCCCTGTAAGCCTGCACAACGTCCGGCAGCGTCCACGTCAGATTCCGCGTAATAACCGCGTCGAAAGTTTCGTCAGCGAAGTCCAACTCCTGCGCATTCATTTTGAAAAAATCTGCGCGACAGTCAAACGCCGCAACATTTTTCTGCGCCTCGTCAATCATCTTGGCTGACATGTCAATCCCCGTGACGGCGTGCCCGAGCTTAGCGAGCAGGACTGCGAAAAAGCCCGCGCCGGTTCCAACGTCCAAAATTTTCAGCTGACCGGCTGGCAGTCGCGCGGCGATAACTTCATTCCACGCGGCAAAATCTGCGCTGGCGAGTTCAATGCGGCGGACGCGGCTGAAATCCGTGCTGCGCGCGTCCCAGTAATTTTCAATTCTTTGGCTGATATTTTTCAAGCTGATTCTCCTTTATAATTTTCTAACGCTAATCGCAAGCTCTCAGCCAAAAATACTGTGTCACTTTTTTTCAAGCTCCGGCCGAATTTCGTAGTAGTCGGACGGGTGAGCAGTGAAGCCCTCGACGTTCGGTTTCATGACGAAGGACATTTTCAAATGGGAGGCGTAGAACAGCGCGCAATCGTCAAGAATCTGCTGGCTCATCTGCACGGCAAGGGCTGAGCGATTTTCCGCTCCGAAAGTGTTGTGCAATTCGTTTTCGAGCCGGTCAATCTCGGCGCTGTCGTAGTTGCCAGCGTTGTCAACCGCGCCAGGGATAATGTGGCTGGTGAAATAATATTCGGGGTCGCCGGTGGGCGCCGTTACAATCGCCTTGCTGAAAATGTCGTAGTTGCCGTCGCGCAGGAAATTCTTGTAGTTGTCGGTGGCGTTGACGTTGAGTTTGACGCCGATAAGTTTCAAATTCGCCTGCGCCGCCTCAGCCAGCAAGGGAAGTTCCTGCCGAGAAGTGTAAGTCAGATAGTTCAGCTCAAGATTTTTGCCGTCCTTGTCAACGTAGCCGTCACCGTCGGAGTCAGCCCAGCCGGATTCAGCCAGCAAACTTTTCGCGCCTTCCAAATCGTAGGGCAGCGCCTCAACCATTTTGTCGCCAAAGGGAAGATTCGCTGGGAAGGGACCAACCGCTGGCGTGCCGTTGCCGTTAAGTAAAACGTCGGTGAAACCTTTCTTGTCAATCGCCATGGAAATCGCGCGGCGGACGTTCAAATCCTGAAGCGCTGGCGTGTTGAAGTTGAAAGCGAACTGGTAGACGCGCGAAGTTTCAACCTGGCTGAGTTTGAATTTGTCGCCGTGGAAAAGTTTCAGACTGGCGTAGGGCAAACCCTGAGCGGCGTCGAGTTCGCCGTTCTGCATAGCCATCGTGAGCGTGTCGCCGTCGGTTATGCTCTTGACGATAATTTTTTCGAGCTTGGGTTTGACGGCGCCCCAGTAATTTTCGTTGCGCACCAAATCAATTTGCGTGTCGGTGACTTTTTCGGCGGCGTAGGGGCCGGTGCCGACGACGATTTTATTTTCAAAGCCGGCGTCCACGTCGATAATGCAACCGTAGGGGTCGGACAAGTAATTCAGCAGCGCGGGAACTTTTTCGGCGGAAGTTATCGTGACGCTCAGGCCGTTGGCGGTTATGCTGGAAATTTTCAAATCGCGCGGCGCCCTGTCGTGGTTCGCAATAAGATGTTCGAGACATTTTTTAACAGCCTCGCCGTCGACAGCCTTGCCGTTGGAAAAAGTCACGCCGTCTTTCAGCTGAATTTTAATCGTGTAGTCGTCAACCTGCGTGAAACTTTCAGCAAGCCACGGCTCAAGCTGCATTTGCTCGTTGAATTTGAAAAGCGTCTCGCCGATACCGTAGCGCAGAGTCGACCAGCCGCTGTAACTTTCGTGCGGATTGGTGCCAGCGTTCTCCATAGCCACGCCGTAAGCAACGGTGCCGTAGGTGAAAGTTGTCTTATCGTCGCTTGCAGTCTGAGTTCCGCCGCAGCCGACGGTTAAAAGTCCGGCGGTTAAAATCGCCGCCAGCAGTTTTTTCTTCAAGGTTATCACCTCCAGTTTAATAGCCAAAGGTCAGTAAAACCCAATCGCCGTCCTTCGTGCGGGCGAGCCACCACTGAAAATCTTTGTAAACGCTGTCGGGGTTGAACGTGGTGTACTTTTCAGCTTCGGGCGAAACGTAAAAGTCCGTGAGAAGTTCTATGCACTGAGTAAATTCCGGCGCGTAGCCGTGAGCGGGCGCCAAATTGTTCATCCAGCGGAGATTTTCAGCATTGTTCGCCTCGTCGCCGCCGTAGCGGATATTTTTCATTTCGCAGCCGCGCCAGTTGCTGAACATTTCCTGCACAAGCCGAATCGCCGAATCCATTTCCGCGCGAGAATAAATTTCCGACGCGCCGTAGTCGACCTCAGCCGCCGCCATGACGCAGCACAGCGCCGCCACAATAAAATTTTTCAAGATAAATTCCCCCTCGTGTCAAGTACGTCGCGCAGTTTGTCGCCGAGCAAATTGAAAACCGCCACCGTTAAAAAAATTGCGAAGCCTGGCGCTAAAATCACCCAAGGCGCAGTTTGCAACATCGAACGCCCGTTGCTCATCATCGAGCCCCATTCCGGCGTTGGCGGCTGCGCGCCCAGCCCTAAAAACGACAAGCCCGCCAGCTCCATGATTATCGTGCCAAGGTCGAGCGCCGCCGTGACGAAAATTGTTCCGGCGATGTTCGGTAAGACGTGCCGCCGGAGTATCGTCAGCGGTTTGCCGCCGGAAATTCGCGCCGCGTCGAAGTACGGCAGATTTTTTATCGTCAGCGTCAAACTCCGCGCGACTCTTGCGTATTTCGTCCAGCCGATAACTGCCAGCGCCGCCACCGCGTTTAAAAGTCCGCCGCCCAGCGCGCCAGCCATTGCTATTGCGAAAACCATTTGCGGGAACGCTAAGAAAATGTCCGACAGCCGCATTAAAATCGTGTCGAGCCGCCCGCCGAAAAATCCGCACGCCGCTCCTATTAAACTCCCTACGCCTGCAATTACCGCCAGCAAAATCAGCGCCGCGCATAAAGTTGCCTGCGAGCCCATGATAACCCGCGACAAAATGTCCCGTCCGTACCTGTCAGTTCCCAGCAGGTTCGTCGAGTTCGGCGGAGCCAGCGCGCCTTCCAAATCCTGCGCGTACGGGTCGAACGGCGTCAAAAATTCCGCGAACACCGCCACGAAAATCAGCGCGCCAGCCGCTAAAAAATACGGCGCCAAAATTTTATTCATCGCCAATCCTCGGGTCAAGCCAGCGGTACAGCAAATCCGCCGCCAGATTTATCAGCACGTAAATCGCCGCCATCCAGACCACGTACGCCTGAATCAGCGGGTAGTCGCGCATTAAAATTGCGTCAACCGCCATTTTCCCTACGCCGTCCCACATGAAAATCGTTTCGACAATCGCCGTGCCGCCCAGCAGCGAGCCAATCGACAGCGCCAGCAGCGTGACTATCACGACCAGCGCCGAGTACAGCACGCGCCGCGTCAAAATTGCGAACTCCGAAAAGCCCAGCGCCCGCGCGCCCGTTACGTACGGCTGCGACAACTCTTCGAGCACCACCGCGCGAATCTGCCGCGTGTACTTCGCGCCCATCGAAATCGCCAGCGTCAGCGCCGGCATTATCACGTTTTGCCCGATTATTGGCAGCAGGTTCAGTTGCAGCGCGAGAAAATATATCAGCAGCAGCGCTACGAAAAAATTCGGCATCGAGTTCCCGACGAAACTCAGCGCGCGTATGAAAAAATCCAGCGGCTTATTCTGGTTCACCGCCGCCAAAATTCCCAGCGGCGTCGCTACGAAGACCGTCAGCAGAATCGCCGCCAGCATTAATTCAATCGTCGCCGGTAACTTTTCCGCGAACGTTTCAAAGACCGGCTTCCCGCTGATAAAACTTTTTCCCATGTCGCCGGTCACGACGCCGCCGAGCCAGTTCGCGTACTGAATCATAAACGGCTGGTCTAGTCCGAGTTCCGCGCGCTTAGCGGCTTTGACTTCTTCGCTGACAGTGCCCGCCTGTTCGTAGATTTTGTCAACGGCGTCGTCCGCCGCGAACTGCATCATTCCGAACGTCAGGAAAGTTATTCCCAGCAAAATCGGCACGAGTTGAACGAGTCGGCTGAAAATGTACCTGCGCATAAAAAACTCCCGCGAATTTATTTCCGCTGAAAATTTTACAACGCGCCAGAAAAAATTTTAAGCCCGCGCGGGGGATAAAAAATTTTGCGTCGAATTTCTTACAGCAAGATTGAAAGGAGCTGAGGTTATGAAGTTTCGCAGGAAAATCATGAAAAGGGCGGCGCTTCTAAGTTTGCTGGCGCTGGGCGGGTTGAGCGGCTCGGTATTCGCGGCGGATTTCACCGTGGAAAATCTGACAGTCAACCGCATGACAAACCCGCTGGGTCTGGACGACGTTTCGCCGATTTTCGGCTGGCAGATGAAGGCGGATTTATCGACGCCGCAGAATTTGCAGCAGTCGTTCTACGAAATAATTGTTCGGGACGCCGACGGAAATATTGTCTGGGACAGCGGCGTAGTTGCGGACGGGCGCTCGCAGAATATTTCTTACGCGGGCAAGGCGCCTTCGCCGGAGACGCCCTACACCTGGACGGTAAAAGTTTGGGACAGCGACGGCGACGTTCGTGAGGCAAGCGCAACTTTTGAGACCGGTTTGAATCCTGCGCGGCGCGGCACCGGCAACTGGCAGGGCGCTCAGTGGATTGGCAGCGGTGAACTTCCGCTTTATTCGCAGAGCCTCGCCGTTTACAAAATCGCCGCCGACGTAAAAATTTCACAGGGCTCCAATCGCGCGGGAATAGTTTTCGGCGCCAACGACCCACGGCTTATGCACGCGGAAAAAAATCTGTGGGGGCTCGCCGCCGCTAAGGACGAAAGCCGCCTTGAACTTGTGCTCGACATAAGCGACGTGGAAAAAAATTCCGGCACGGCGAAGCTCAAAGTTTACCGGCACGGCTACAGCGCGAACGATTCAGATAAGCCGCTGGCCGAGTGCGAAATTTCCGCCGCCACGATTAACCGCAGCAACACCCACGACTTCCACAAAGTCTGGCTGGACAGCAACCACGGGATTATTCGTTTCGGCGTTGACGACGAGGCGCCCGAAATGCCCGAAGCCAATTTCTGGTCGAGGGGCTGGGTTGTAAATCCTGCGGGGCCTGGCGGCGACTACATAAGTTTCCCGATGGTTGCGGATATTGGCTTTGCGGTTGACGCGGGGCAGCAGGCGCAGTTCAAAAATTTTGAGATTCTGAATTTCCGCGCGCCCGCCAACGCCGTTTTCACCGACAGCGCTACGAAAAGCATTTTCGCCGGCAAAAAGGGCGTCAGGGTAAAATCCGGGGTCTGCACCGTTGACGGCGGCAGGAACGGCGTTGTTGTGACGGCAAATCCTTCGCACGGCTCGATGCCGCTCCTTCGCACTGATTTTTCCCTCCAAAATAAAAAAATCGCCCGCGCCAGAATTTACGCAACCGCGCGCGGAATTTACGAGCTCAGCCTCAACGGCGCCAAAGTCAGCGACGATTACTTTGCCCCAGGGTTCACGCAGTACGACAAAACGCAGAACTATCAGGTTTACGACGTGACCGACGCGCTCAAGTCCGGCAAAAACTCTCTCCTCGCGCAGCTTTCCGAAGGCTGGTGGAGCGGCGCCGGTACTTTTCAGGGCGCCAACTGGAATTATTTCGGCGACCGGCAGTCTCTGCTTTTGAAACTCGTCGTGACTTACGAAGACGGCACGCAGCAGGTCGTTACCACGCAGCCCAGAAACTGGCAGGTTTCCGACGCCAGCCCGTTAATCAGAGGCAGTTTCTTTCAGGGAGAAATTTACGACGCCCGCCGCGAAAATAATGTAAAGTCCTGGCAGCCGGCGAAAATTGTTCCGCTGAATCCCTCCACCGCGTTTTTCGGCACGTGGAAGCACCCAACTACCGGCGTTGAGCAGGAAATTAATTATATGAACATAGATTTCGTCGCGCAGGAGGATATTCCCGTTCGCGCGGTTGAAACTGTGCAGGCTGTCAGCGCGCGCAAAATCGCCGACAAAGTTTTTATCTACGACATGGGTGCAAATCTCGCGGGCGTGCCGAATATAAAAATCCGCAACGGCAAGGCTGGCGACGTGGTAACTCTGCGCTTCGCCGAAATGATTTACCCCGAAAATGACGCGGAGCACGGCGGCGAACTGATGCTGGAAAATATTCGCGGGGCGCTCGCAACCGACGTTTACACGCTCAAAAACGGTGCAAATACCATTGCGCCGCGTTCGACTTATCACGGCTATCGCTACGTTGAAATTACCGGTGTCGACAGGCTCCCGCTCGAAGACGTTGAAGTTACCGTGCTCAGTTCCGCCAACAGCTGGACGGGAAATTTTGAGTGCTCCGACGCCGACGTTAATAAGCTCTACCAAAATATTTTGCGTTCGACGCGCGCGAATTTCCTCGCCATTCCTACTGACTGCCCGCAGCGCAACGAGCGTATGGGCTGGTCTGGCGACCTTTCAGTTTTTTCGCGCACCGCAAATTATCTCTGGGACGCCGACAGATTTTTAGCGCGGCACCTTGACGCAATGCGCGACCTGCAGGACGACAGCGGGCGTTTCGGTGACATTGCGCCAATCGGCGGCGGCTTCGGCGGAATTTTGTGGGGCAGCGCCGGTATGGTTGTGCCGTGGGAAATTTACCGGCAGTACGGCGACGCTAAGACGCTGGCGGAACATTATCCCGCAATGAAACGCTACGTCGATTACCTTGAACGCAGCGTTGACGAAAACGGCTTTGTCAGTGAAAAAACTTTCATGGAGCTTGGCGACTGGCTCGGCCCCGAAAACAGCAAGAATGACGTGAAATTTTTACTCGCCGCGCAGGAAATTAAAGACCTTGAAATTCTCGCTGACGCCGCGAAAGTTCTCGGTAACGAACGCGACGCCGCTTACTACGCGCAGGTTCGCAGCGCGCGCATGAACTGGTTCAACGATAAATTTTTCGACAAAACCACGCGCCGCAGTCTCAATTCCGAAGGCGGCTTAATGGATACGCAGACTTCCTACGCCGTCGCGCTGGGCTTGAACGTCCTCAACAACGCCAACCGCGCCGCCGCCGCTGAATATCTCGCTGAGGCCTGCCTGCGCGAAAACGTTGACGACGACAAAGTTGCCCGCCCCGCTTATTCGCTCATGACCGGCTTTATCGGCACCGCGCAAATCAGCCGCGCGCTTTCCGAAACCGGCCACGCCGACATTGCCTACAAAATGCTGGAAAATCACGAATATCCTTCCTGGCTGTACCCCGTCGACCAGGGCGCCACGACGATTTGGGAGCGGCTCAATTCCTACACGATTGACGGCGGCTTCGGCGGAAACAATTCCATGAACTCTTTCAACCATTATTCCTTCGGCGCGGTCGGCGCGTGGCTGTACAGCGATTCGCTCGGAATTTCGCCCGACGAGGAAACTCCTGGCTGGAAACATTTTTATCTGAAACCGCAGCCCGATTTTTCCGGCAGCATGACTTTCGCGCGCGGCTATTACGATTCGAGTTACGGGCGCATTGAAAACGGCTGGAACCGGCAGGGCAGCGGCTGGCGTTATCAGTTCAGCGTGCCCGCGAACACTACCGCGACGCTGATTCTCCCGAACGCTGTCGGCAAACGCGTGACTTGCAACGGGCAAGCCGTCAGCTACGGCGAACCAATGACGCTCGTGCCTGGCAGGTACACTGTCGACGTTAAGTAAAATAAAAATTTTTCCCCGTAAAAAAATTCGCGTGGCTCCGAGTGTTTTGGAACTGCGCGAATTTTATTTTGGGCAAAAAAAATCCCCAGCAAAAAGTTGGCGCTGGGGACGGAGATTTATACTGAAAAAACTTTAAGGCTGGATCATTTGGCGAGCGAAACTTCAGCCGGAGCGGCCGCCTCGACCGCGTGAACGCTAATCTTGCGGTGCCAGCGGCCTTTGCGCTCGAAAGCAACTTTGCCGTCGATTTTGGCGTAGAGGGTATCGTCATTGCCGCGCCCGACGTTAGTGCCAGGGTGGAAATGAGTGCCGCGCTGGCGCACGAGAATGCTGCCGGCGGTAACGAAAGTGCCAGCCTGTTCCTTGACGCCGAGACGCTTGGATTCGCTGTCGCGGCCGTTGCGGGTGGAGCTGACGCCCTTTTTATGAGCAAAGCGCTGAATATCAAAATTAAACATTGGGTTCACCTCTCAGGAAATAATTTTCACGGCTTGCGGAGCGATTTTTTCAATTTCGCGCAGACCGATAAGCATTGTCTGAAAGACGGCTTCGGTAACTTCGTCGGGCGGATTTTTGAGCATGACAGTGAGCCGACCGGCTTCAGAAGAAAATTCCACGTCGCGTTTCAGAAAATCTTTGACGCAGGAGGCCGCCGCCTTAGTGAGCGCCCAGACGCCTGCGCAGTAAATTTTGAGTTCGCTGACCATTTCGCCGCTGCGTTCCTCGACGGAAAAGCCGGTAACTTTATTGCCGGTCTGGAAAATCTCCGCGAGAATTTTGACTTCCTCGACGCTGAGTTTTGGAAGTTCGCCGCCGCGCGATTGCGTCATACTGTTGATTTTGCTCTGAAGATTTTTTTCCGCCGCCTCGTCGAGTTCAATCGTTTCGATTCGGACGACTTCGGGAGCGATTTCAGCAACGCGGCGCAGACCGATAAGCATGGTCTGAAAAACAGCCTCGGTCAAATCGTCGGGCGCGTCTTTCAGCTCAACGCCGAGACCGCCGTGTTCGTAATTTTCTACGGCAACGTCGCGGTTGAGATACTGGCGAATGGCGAAGTAGGCGGACTGGGAGAGCACCGAAACTTCAGCGCAGTAAATGTCGTAGCCGTGCCCGCCGAAACTGCTGTGCCCGCGCATTACGAAGGCGGCGATTTTGCCGTCGTTCTGCGTGTAAATTTCCGCGACGATCATGGCTCAGCCCTCGATTTTGTCAATCCTGACTTTGGTGAAAGGCTGGCGGTGCCCCTGACGGCGGCGGTAGTTGGACTTGTGCCTGTATTTGAAAATGCGGAGCTTGGGGCCTTTGCCGTTTTTGACGACGGTTGCGGTAACTTTCGCGCCTTTGACGTTGGGCGTGCCGATTTTGGCGTCGTCGCCGTCGATTATTGCCAGAACTTCCTCAAAAGTCACGGCGGAATTTTCCTCAGCTTCGAGCTTTTCGATAATGATTTCGTCGCCCTCGGAAACTTTGTACTGCTTGCCGCCGGTCTTAATAATTGCGTACATTTTAAACACCTCCACGGATGAACTCGCCGATTCGGTACTGAAAAAAATTCAGATTTGAAACCTTTTTCGAGCGGTAACCGTGTAAGAATAACACAGAAAAATTTTCCTGTCAATGGTCAAAGCGTGATGATATTTATCAGCACGGCGAAACACAGGCAGAGTATTGACAAAAGCCACGTGTAGCCGAACGAAGATTTTATGTGCTCTCGAATGTCCACTTCGGCGAGCCCGACGCCTAAAAGTGCGGCAGGAACCATTGGACTGATAAA
>CAJOGX010000029.1 GCA_905234175.1 uncultured Selenomonadaceae bacterium
CTCGATTGAAGTCGTCGTTGTGGAATTTGTAGTTTCGAGCTTTGGAACGGGAACTGAGCTGCCGACGTTTATCACGGCCTCGCGCCCCTGAACGGTTGTAACATTCGGGCGGGAAAGAATTTTCGCCTTGCCGTCAGTGACAAGCGCGTTAATTCTGGCGCCGTAGTAAAACTCGAACGGAATGCCTTCGGGACCGCGTCCGAACTGAATAATTCCGTAGCCGGTGTTGTCATTGAAACTGCGCGTGTATTTTTCAGTTTCGATAATTCTGCCTGAGTTGGTTTCTGTAATTTCAATTTCGCGTTCGGGGTACTGCGGCAAAGTTGACCAGAACCAGTCGATACCGAGATTTTTGGTGGCGGCCTTATCGATGGCGAGAATTTTCGCTTCAACGGAAACCTGCTTGAGTTCAACGTCGAGACCAGCTAAAAGAGTTCTGGCGCGTTCGTATTCCGCCTCGGTGCCGAACAAAACCAGCGCGTTGACATCTGGGCTGACCAAAACTCTATCCTCGCGTTTAATTTTTTCCTGCGTAGTATTTCTGCCGCTGTCGGAATCGGAATCGCGGAAACTGTAGCGGTAGGTGTAGGAGCCGTCGTTGTTGCGAAGGCGCGTGAAGTGGTCGGGAATAACTTCGAGGTCGGGGTCGAGCGAAAGGACAACGGCCTTGCGTAGATTTTCGGGGTCGCCGTAGCGGACGGGCAGAACGTAAGACTTCATGAGAGCGCCGTTATTGACGTGCGAAGTCATGATAAAAATTTCGCCGTCGCGAATCATGCTGAGATTTTTGGTTTTGGCGATAATTTCAAGAATTTTAGCGGGTTCGGTGCCGTTAATCGACATGGAAATCGTGCCGGTAACAGAATCGTCAACGGAGACGTTCAGGGCGGCGGCGCGGGCAACCATGATAATCGTGGAGCGCAGGTCGGCTTCGTGGACGTTGAGCGTCATGGGCGCGGCGCAGGCATTCGACGTGGAAATAAAAAAAGCTGCCGCGGCGGCCGACAGCAATTTTTTCATAGTGGGTTCCTCCAATCAGCGGGTTAAAAGGTTAATGGTATCGTCGATGAATTTGAGCGCGGCTTTTTCCGAGAGAATTGCGTCGGGCTCGTGCCTGGAAATTTCTTCGCGCAGAAGTTCCAGTTTCGGGTCGAGCGATTTTGTCTGCAGGGACTTCACGGCTAATCTGTCTGCTTGCGCGATACGCCTGAACTGTTCGATCTGCGGTCTGCACTCGGCTAAAATTTTGCGCGGGAGTTTTTTCAGCAGGGTATCAGCGGCGCTTTCCATATCGTCAATCATTTCAGTGAGCGCGTCAAAGTCATTAGCCTGAGCGGCGGCGGCGAAATCCGGCGCGTCGGCGGGGCCGCATTTAGCCCAGCTGTTTTCCATGTGGCGGGAGTGGAGCGCGAAAATTTTCATAGCGGGCGCGAGCTTGCCGAACTGTTTTTTCAGCGCGGCGTCCCAGGCCTTATCTGCGTCGTAAGTTTCTGGGGAATTGGCGTAGGCGGCGCCGGTCGCCAGCGCGATTTTGGAAAGTTCGTACTGTCCCATCGGGTTGAAAAAAATCGCCTGCACATTTTTCGTTGGAAGATTTTCGATAGCGCCGAGAGCGAGCTTGGCGTTGCGGTTGCCGTCCTCGGTCATGGTGTAATCGTTCACGGGGTAATTCCACCAAATTCCCAAATCGCGGCGGTAAATTTCGCAGGCGGCGTCGAAGTCGGCGTCAGAAATTCCGTCGCAGACAACGCCGTCGCCGGTGTAGAGCACGACGATATTTTCAGCGAGGTTGGCGGCGAAATCGGCGGTGTAATTTTTCGCGGAGCCGTTAGCCTGAACCATATCGAGGCGGTAATATTCAGTCGGCACAGTCAGCAGCGGCTCAACGTCAAAATGTTTTTCGCGCAGAGTTTCCTGCAGCCGGTTGAGAAATTCCGCCTGCCGCTTACCGTCTTCGTGGTGGCGCCCTTCAGCGTCTTTTAAATCGTCGAAGAAAATGGCGAAGTGCCGCACGCCAAGAGCGTAAACCGCGTCGAGCTTTTTCAGCAGGAGCGCAAAATCTTCCTCGCCCTTTTGCCCGTCGTAGTTCAAATCCAGCCCAGGCGAGACTGCGAAAATAAATCTGACGTCGTTTTTATTGGCGGCGTTGACGAGCTTTTTGAGCGCGGAAAGTTTATCAGCGGGATAAGGTTCGCGCCACTTTTCGCGGTGGTAAGGGTCGTCCTTCGGCGCGTAAATGTAGGCGTTGAGATTGTTCGCGCGGCAGAACTTCATTAAATCCGCGCGGTGTTCAAAAGTCCACGGCGTCCCGTAAAAGCCTTCGATAACGCCGCGCAACGGTACTGGCGCCGCAAAACTTTTCGCCGGAATTAAAAACAGCATTAAAATCAGCGCAACTAAAAATTTCATGACTTGCTCTCCTGGTACTGCCGGAAATTTTTCAAAATGCAAATCGGGCGCTTCTCTGAGGCATTGCCGAAAGGATTATCCAGCATAAAATTGTTCGCCATCTGCGCATTCATACCTTCGGTGGCGCCTACGACGCGCGAGCGCTTGAGGTCATTCGCGTCAGCAATCATCGCGCCGAAACAGCCGAGCCGCTCTTTAATCGCCTTGCAAACCTGGTCAGGATTTTCCGGCCCGTAAACCACGAACTTATCGAAAGGCGGCATCGTTCCCGTCACGTCGTCAATGAGCGCTGCCTGCCGCCCGCCCAGTTTATAAAATAAGCCGCGCATTCCTACGAGCTTGCCGAGAAATCCTGCGAACAGCGAAAATGCTACGCGCCATTCGCCTTCCTTGCGCATGAGTGCCTGCATACCGTGCGGCGTCGCCAGTGAGCCGTAGTCCGGAATAAACCTGCAGCAAAATCTTGCGAGCAGCGTAATTTCCATTTCGTCCGGCCGCACAATATTTCCCTGCGTAATCGCCACGACGCTTTCCGCAACGGTAATCACGTCGTCGCTGGTAATCCTGTCGCGCGTGTACTTTTCAATCACGTCAACAATATCGTCCTTCGGCGTCAGAATGCGCGTCGAGACGGGAATAATCTCCACAGCCATAAATTTTACTCCTTTACCAAAGTCACGCCGGTCAGTTTCGCTAATTCCTCGGCGGTCAAAATTATGCGCGCAATCGTCCAGTGCATTGGCGTGCGCCCGACTTCGCGGTACAAAAATTCCACGGGAAAATCTACCATGCGGCTGAGCGCTTCTTCGAGCGTCATGCCCTTGCGCGCCGTCAAAGTTACCTTCGCGATTAAGTTCACGCTTTCCTGATGTTCCAAAACCAGCGCTTCAAAATAATCGTCCTCGCGCGGCTTGCCTTCGCGTTCCGCCCTGCCGCGCACCGCTATTCCGTCGTACTGCTCGAACGGCAGCAGCGGGTGGCAAATTGCGTCGACTATCATTGCGGACTGTTTGCCGGCGTTGAAAAATTCTATCGTCGTGGAAATTGTCACGGATTTTTCGTCGCGCGCCTCGACCTTGAACGGCGTCCGGCTTTGAAGTTTCGGCACAACTTTTTCCTGCCCGCGCTGTTTCAGGTACAAAAAAATCAGCACGCAGAATATCAGCCCTGCAACGATTAACCCTTCAAGTATTACCATTGACAAAAATCTCCTCCCGAATATAAAATGTAACCGCATTATTTTAACGGTTCAAAATCGAAATGTAAAGGAAAGCGCGAATGCTGAAAAATATTTTGGTCGTGAAGTTGAGCGCGATAGGCGACGTGATTCACGCGCTGCCGGTCAGCTACGCCGTCAAGGAAACGTTCCCCGACGCGCATCTGACGTGGGTGGTCGAGCCGCCGGCTTACGATTTGCTGAAAATGAATCCGTGCGTCGACGAAATAATTATTTTCCGCAAAAAGGAATTTAAAACGCTGAAAGGTTTCATACGGAACTTTTTCTCGTTCAGGAGCGAACTCCAGCGCGAAAAGTTTGACGCGGTTTTAGACCTGCAGGGACTTTTCAAATCGGCGGCGATAGCTTTTTTCGCGAAATCGAATGTCAAGCTGGGAATCTGCAACATGCGCGAGCTGAGCGATAAAATTTCCACGCCGGTCGTCGGAGAAAATTCGCGCGGGCATATCGTCGAAAGATATTTGGACACGGCGCGGGCGATTGGCTGTAAAGTTGAGCGCGTCGTTTTTCCGCTGGAAATTCCTGCCGAGGAAATAAAAAAAGCCGCCGCCGTCATGGAGCAGGCTGGCTTGCGCGCGGAAAATTCCTACGCGGCGTTCGTGATTGGCGCGAACTGGCCGAATAAGCGCTGGGACACTGAAAATTTCGCGCGGCTCAGCGACTGGCTTTACGATAGAAAAATTGTTCCCGTGCTGATTGGAAACGGCGCCCTGGATTCGGAGCGCGCCGCTGAAATTTCTGCGCAGACTTCAATTCCGCCGGTCAGCCTCGTCGATAAAACAAATCTTCAGCAGCTGGCTTACGTGATAAAAAATGCGCGGCTGGCGGTTGGCGGCGATACCGGCCCCGTTCATCTGGCGGCGGGTTTGAAAGTTCCAACTGTCATGATTATGGGGCCGACTGACGCGAATCGCAATGGACCTTACGGGCAGACGCAAAATGCGCTGGAAGTCGACCGCGAATGCAAAGCCTGCTGGAAACGCGCCTGCCGCAAAAATCTTGACTGCCTCGAAAATATTTCCGTCGCCGCCGTTACCGAAAAAATTTCCGCTATTTTAAAATCTCAATGACGAAAAAAGTTGCGTGAGCCTTTGCGTAGAGCGTTCCGTCCTCGTCGACCAGGCCGCATTCGCAAACCATGATTTGCTTGCCGTCGTGGAGAATTTTGGCGTCGGTAAAAATTTTCGTGCCGAGCAGAACGGGGTGCATAAACTCAAGCGTCATGGAAACCGTGACGACTTTTTTATTTCTGGCGAAACACGCGGCGCCCATCGCGGTATCAGCCATCGTCGTCATAACGCCGCCGTGAAGAATGTCGTAGCAGTTCGAGTGGCGCGTATCGACTTCGAGTTCAAGCCGCACGCCGCCTTCAGTCGGAATAATTTCTGCGCCCAGAAAATCGCAAATCGTGTTATCGTGGCAAAATTTTATAATCTGTTCCTGCGTCAAAATATCACTTCCCGCGTCGATTATGTCAGAGCCGCGCGAACTTGTCAAATTAAAAAAGCCCGAACTTTCGTCCGAGCCGACAAATTTATAACTCAATCTAAATTGTAGTCCGTACCGACGCGATAGCCGCCGCTACTATCCCGAACAACATCGCCGCGTTTATTCGCCGCGTTTATGTATCCCCTCTGTTCGTCGGGATCCAGCGCGTTGTAAATCCTGCTTGCCAGTTCGCGGGCGCTAAGCGTCATGCCAATTTTTTCCGCTTCTGCCTCGCTTATCTTTCGCGGCGAAAAATATCCAACTCTGCCCATAACGTTTCACTTCCAAATTTTTTTTCAAGTTTATACCAGCGCCGAAAAATTTGCAAGTGCGATTTTTACAGGAAGAAAAATTTTTGCGTCGAAAATTAAACTGATTAAGATTTTAGGAGGAATTTGTTTTAATGAATTGTTTTGAGATAGAACTCGGCGGGCGCAAACTAATCGTCGAGCAGGGAAAAATGGCTAAGCAGGCGAATGGCGCGGTACTTGTGCGCTATGGCGACACGGCGGTTCTGGTAGCGGTAACTTCCTCCGCAAAGCCGCGCGAGGGTGCTGACTTTTTCCCTTTAACGGTTGACTACGAAGAAAAAATGTATTCCAGCGGAAAAATTCCTGGCAGTTTTCATAAGCGCGAAGGGCGTCCTCAGACCAGCGGCATTTTGCGCAGCCGCCTTATCGACAGGCCGATTCGCCCGCTCTTCCCAGAAGGTTTCCGCAACGACGTGCAGGTTACCGCAACGGTTATCTGCTACGACGCCGACAACGCGCCGGAAATTCCCGCAATGCTCGGCGCCTCCTGCGCGCTTTGCATTTCTGATATTCCTTTCGCGGGGCCAATCGCTGGCGTTCGTGTCGGGCGCGTCGAAGGAAATTTCATTATCAATCCCACGCAGGAACAGGCGGAAGTTTCCGAGCTGGATTTGATGGTTGCCGGCAGCGCTGACGCCGTGATGATGGTCGAAGCCGGCGCGAAGGAAGTTTCCGAAGAAGTTGTACTCGACGCGATTTTGTTCGGGCACGAGGAAATTAAAAAGCTCGTCGCCTTCCAGAATGAAATTGTCGCCGCCGTAGGCAAGGAGAAAGCTGAGTACCCGCTGTTCCACCCCAACGAAGAAATTGAAGCCGCCGTCCGCGAAATTGCGCCGGAAAAAATTGACGCCGCCGTCCGCAACCCCGATAAGCTCGCCCGTGACGCCGCAGTCGACGCCGTGCAGGAAGAAATTACCGCGCAGCTCCTTGAAAAATTTCCCGCCGAAGAATTTCCCGACGCCGAAAAGGAAATTGGCGAGGTCTTTTACAAAGTCAAAAAAGATGTCGTTCGCCGCATGATTACGCACGAGAAAATTCGTCCCGACGGCCGCGAACTCGAAGAAGTCAGACCCATTTCCTGCGAAGTCGGACTGTTCGCGCGGACGCACGGCTCAGGACTTTTCACGCGCGGTCAAACTCAGGTGCTGACGATTACGACTCTCGGTTCAATCGGCGACGAACAGATTATCGACGGCCTTGACCCCGAATACACGAAGCACTACCTGCACCACTACAACTTTCCTGGCTACTCCGTCGGCGAAGCTCGTCCCTCGCGCAGTCCTGGCAGACGCGAAATTGGTCACGGAGCTCTGGCTGAACGCGCGCTCGAACCCGTCATTCCGTCGATTGAAGAATTTCCTTACACAATCCGCCTCGTCTCGGAAGTGCTCGAATCCAACGGCTCCAGCTCAATGGGCAGCGTCTGCGGCTCCACGCTCAGCCTCATGCAGGCGGGCGTTCCGATTAAGCGGCCGGTCAGCGGCGTCGCAATGGGGCTCGTCAAAGACGGCGATAAGCACACGATTCTGACGGACATTCAGGGCATGGAAGACGCGCTCGGCGATATGGATTTCAAAGTTGCCGGAACCGTCAACGGCGTCACCGCAATTCAAATGGATATTAAAATCGCCGGCATTACGCGCGAAATTCTTGCCGACGCTCTGGCGCAGGCTAAACGCGGCAGGAGTTTCATTCTTGAAAAAATGCTCGAAGTTATCAGCGAACCCGCGCCGGAGCTTTCGCCGTACGCGCCGCGCGTCATGACTATTAAAATTCCCATCGACAAAATCCGCGAAGTTATCGGCACCGGCGGCAAGGTCGTCAACAAAATCATCGAGGAAACCGGCGTCACGATTGACATCAAGGACGACGGAAATATTTTCGTCACGGCGATTGACGTGGACGGCATTAAGCGCGCGATTAAGATGATTGAGGACATTATCCACGATTTTGAAGTTGGCGAGGTCTACGAAAATGTTCCCGTCACGCGCATTGAAAGTTTCGGTGCCTTCGTGGAACTTCTGCCTGGCCGCGAAGGTATGTGCCATATTTCCCAGCTCGCCGCAACCCGCCTCGAAAAAGTTGAAGACGCCGTTAAGATTGGCGATTTGATAACCGTCAAGGTTACGGAAATCGACGAGAAAGGGCGCGTCAACGTCAGCCGCAAAGCCACGCTCGCGCCGTCAGATTTGAACCGCAACGCTCCGCGCCGTCCGAGTAATTCCGACCGCAAGCCGCCTTCCAGAAATAATCCGCCGCCGAAAAATTCTGCGCCAAGAAACGACCGCAACGCCTTCAGTAACAGCCGCAGCCGCGACGACAGAAACCGTCCGCCACGCAGAAAAGTTTGATTCAATTTCACTAAGCCCGCGTGAATTTTAATCGAACGGGAGGTTTCAGCTATGACGAAAATTTTCAAACTTGCGATTCTGGCGGTGATTATTCTGGCGAGCAACCTTGCGCAGGCGGCGGCGCTTTCCGAGTCCGTCAACAGTTTCAGCTGGAAATATTTCAAAACGCTCAACCGCGACGAAAATATTTTCTACTCGCCCTACAGCATAGCCGCCGCGCTCAGCCTCGTTGCTAACGGCGCGACCGGCGAAACTCAGCGCGAAATTCTTGACGCTCTAAACGCCGACTGCCTTGAAAATCTGAACGACGGCTTTCAAAATTTCCGCGCCGACGCTGAAAAAGTTTACACCGGCGAAAATATTCTGCGCGACGCCAATCTGATTCTTGTCAGCAAAAATTTCCTCGGCAGCGGTATCAATCCCGCGTTCAGAAATACCGCTGAAAATGTTTTCGGCTCCGAAATTCGCGCGGCAGACTTTCGCGGCGACCTCGCTGGCGAAAAGAAAAAAATTACCGCGTGGGTTGACAAAGTTACGAACCACTTTCTGCAGAATTACCAGTCCAGCGCGACTTCCGCTACCGTTGTCGACCTGCTCAACGTCGTTTACTTCAAGGGCAAGTGGAGTTCGCCGTTTGAAATTCACGCAACCACTGAAAAAATTTTCACCAGCAAAGACGGTTCAACAACCAGCGTCAAGATGATGCGCCAGGTTTTTGAAGACGAAATTCCCTACGCCGAGAACGAAAACTTCAAGGGTATCGCGCTGCCGTATAAAAATTCCAGCGCCGTCATGTACGTGATTCTCCCGAAGGACGAAACCGCGCTGAATATCGCTGACACCTTCGACGAAAATTTTATCGCGCAGATTGAAGCCGCGCCGTATTTTGAAGGCAAAGTCAGCGTCTGGCTCCCGAAGTTCGAGCTTGACATTAAAAATAATCTCGTGGAAGATTTGCAGGCGATTGGAATTACGCGGGCTTTCAGCAACGCCGCCGAGTTTTCTAAAATCGTCGAGAAAGTCCGGCTGAAAATCGACAGCGCAACTCATCAGGCGAAAGTTAAAGTCGACGAGAGCGGTACCGAAGCCGCCGCCGTCACCGAATTTTCCCTGCGGACAACCAGCGCCATTCCGCGTCCCAAACCGCGCGTCGAGTTCCATGCAGACCGACCTTTTATCTTCGTGATTCGCGACGTTAAAACCGGCGTCGACCTGTTCGCGGGCGCCGTCAACGCGCTCAAGTAAAATTTTTCCGCCAACAAAAAAAAGCGCCGCTGATTCTTTCGACGGCGTTTTTATATTTGACACGGGAAATTTTTCTGATAAACTATTTGACGGGCACGCAGTGTTTGTTGTTGATGTCGGCGACTTTCTGAACGCGGCGGCGATATTTTTCAGCAGTCAGCGGCTCAGTTTTCAGCCAGACCTTGACAATCTCCATGGCAATCGCGCTGCCGATAATTTTCCCGCCAATGCAGAGGACGTTGGAATCTGTGTGCTCACGTGAAAGCTGCGCGCAGAAAGGATCCTGACAGACCGCCGCGTAAATCCCGTAGATTTTGTTGGCGATAAGCGCGCTGCCGTAGCCGACGCCGTCGACGAAAATCCCGCGGTCGCATTCGCCTTTAGCAACCGCCAGCGCCGCCGGATAAACGAAGTCAGACAAATCGCAGGCGCCTTCGTCGTAAGTTCCGAAATCCTGAACTTCGTAGCCCTGACTTTCGAGGTACGCCTTAATTTCATTCTTGAGCCGCGTGCCGGCGTGGTCGTTCGCCATAGCAATCTTCATTAAAATTCCCTCCCAGAAAGTTTTGGTTTTAAATTCGATACTGCAAAAATTTTTCCTGTTAATAAGTTTGGAGGTAACCATGAAAAAATTTTTTAGCCTGGCGCTCGCCGTGATTTTAATTCTGCTGACAGTAAACTACGCCGACGCCGAAGAAAAGTCCGAACCCGAAAAAATCAAGTTCAACAAAAAAATGCTCCGGCAAACTGAGCTTATCGAGTCTGGCGCGCGCGATGTTCCTATGATGATTCTGCGCGGAAGTCCCGAAGACGTGACGATTTTCGGTGAGCCCGTCGCCAGCCGCGAACAGATGGTGAACTTTATAAAAAAGCGCAACCCCGCGCCGAAAATTAACTGCACCGTCGAAGAGCTGGTTGACTTTTACTACGAGGAGGCCGGCCGCGAAGGCATTCGCCCCGATATTGCTATTTGCCAGTCGATTAAGGAAACCGGCACGTGGAATTACGGCGGCGACGTTGTGCCGGAGCAGAATAATTATTGCGGGCTTGGAACGACCGGCGGCGGCGTCAAGGGCGCGTACTTTGAAACGCCTCAGCTTGGAGTTCGCGCGCAAATTCAGCACCTTTTAGCTTACACGTCGACTGAACCGCCGCAGCTTGAAATTGTCGACCCGCGCTACGAACTGATTCAGAAACATCGCCCGCAGATTTTCGGACAGATTAAAACGTGGACGGGCTTGAACGGCGTCTGGGCGGTGCCTGGCAAGCGCTACGGTCACGAAATTTTGAATCTGTGGCAGCAGGCGCAGCTCCCCGACGCCAGCGACGCCTCTTTGGAATACGCTTATGAACAGCTCGCGAAAAATCCTGACGCGGCGGCTTACGTTTATCGCGGCCTTGTTTATTTCGCGCAGGAAAATTATTACGGCGCGCAGTCGGATTTCAAAAACGCGCTGAGACTTGAGCCGGAACTTCCCGAAGCGCTTTTCAATCTCGCGCTGACGCAGGAAAAACTTCAGCTGACGACCGCCGCTATAGAAACCTACGACAAATTTCTGGAACTCCGCCCCGAAAGCGATTACGCCTACTACAATCGCGGCAGGCTGAAACTCGCGCAGAAAAAGTACAACGCCGCCATCAGAGATTTTCATTACGCGCTGGACATTGAAGGCAGATTCGCCGACGCGCAGAACGAAATTGCCGTGGCGCATTTCCGCCAGAAAAAGTACGAAGACGCGCTCAAAGACATTCGCACCGCCGCTAAAATCAACACGACCAACAAAGTTATCAACGAAAATCTTGAACGGCTCGAAGCCTGCGTGAAAAAATAACTGCGAGGAAAAATTATGCGCATACCTTTTTTCGATGAAAGTTTCGCGCCGGTCGACCGCCAGTTCACGCACGTTTTCAGAAAAAAATCTTATCACTACATGACGCTGGGCGCCTGCTCGTACGTCGTGGAGGCAAGCCGCGTTGAGGCGGAAAATGACGCTCACGTTTTGATTGGGCGGTACTGCTCGGTTGCGCGCGACGTTTCGTTTCTGCTGGGACTCAACCACAACTATAAAAACGTCGTCACAACTTATCCGTTCGACGTGGATTTTGTCATGGAAAAAATCTGCGCGGGCGCGAACATCACGAAGATTACTTATTTCCCTGAGGAGCGGCGTAGTGATAACCACCACCAGATTATTGTCGGCAATGACGTCTGGATTGGCGCGGGCGCGACGATTATGGGCGGCGTGAAGATTGGCTCCGGCGCGATTATCGGCACGAATGCGATGGTTACGAAGGACGTGCCGCCGTACGCTGTCGCCGTCGGGAACCCTGCGCGAGTTGTCAGGTACCGCTTCGACGCCGAGACCGTTGAAAAATTTTTAGCGGTAAAGTGGTGGAACTGGAGCGTTAAAAAGGTTTACAAAAATCTTCCGCTGATTTATGATACTGAAAAATTTCTGGCGAAACATTTTCCGCCCGCCGACGAATTTTTTTCCGACGAAAATTTATACGCCGAACTTCAGGCAAAACTTCAGGGCGGCTGGAAAATTTATCAGCTGGTGGCGGATTTTCGTTCAGCGCGGCCGCTCTGGAAAGAGGTCGTTGCGGAATTTTGCCGCGCAGATTTTAAAAATTCACTGCTGATAGTTCACGGCGGAGAAAAAGATTTGCAGGCAGTCAAAGGAAATTCGCACGTGATAAAAGTTCCGGCGCGCGGCAGGAAAAAATTTTCGCCGCAGATTTTAAAAAGCGCAACGCACTTCATAACGACGCGCGAAATGGTAACGCTGGAGTGTCTGGACTGGCTGTACGGCACGGGCGTGAAAATAATTTCGGCGCTGGACGAGGAAATTTTTGCAGAATAAAAAACCGCCGCAAGGGGAGAATGCTTTGGACAATTTTGATAAGCCGCCGCGCAAAAAGTCCGGCTGGAAAATCTGGCTGATACTTTTTCTGGTGTTTTGCTTTTTCATTTCAGCGGCAGCCGGCGCGATTCTGGCGTCGTCGAACCTGTTCGATTTGAAAAAAGACCCGATTCAGCCAATCGAGCGCATGAATTTCGACACGGAGCTGATAAAAGGGCGCGACAAATCGACGGTGCTGATAATGGGCGTGGACATACGCAAAGGCGATACCGGCCGCTCGGATACGATGATGGTTGCGACGGTTGACCCGAAATTTGACCGCGCGTCTATCATGTCCATTCCGCGCGACACCCGCGTCAGGATTTACGGCTACGGCTTCGACAAAATCAACGCGGCGTTTGCGTACGGCGGCGAGCCCCTTGCTGAAAAGACCGTCGAAAATTTCCTCGGCGTTGACATTGACCATTACATAATCGTCGACGTGAAAAGTTTCGTCAAAATTATCGACGCGATTGGCGGCATTGACATTAACGTTGAAAAGCGCATGAAGTACGAAGACCCCTGGGACGATAACGGCGGCCTGTACATAAATATTTTCCCTGGCAGGCAGCATATGGACGGCAAGAAGGCGGTGACGTACGTGCGCTACCGCGATTCCGAAGGCGATATTGGGCGCATTGAACGCCAGCAGAAATTTATTCAGGCGTGCATGGATAAAGTCATGTCGCCGAGTTTCATTCCGCGCATACCCGCCGTCATTCGCGAAGTCGCTGACGCTATCGATACAGATATGACCGTCCGCCAGCTCATGGAACTCGCCGGAGCCTTGAAGGCGGCGAAGGATAACTGGCTGGAAACGGACATGGTGCCTGGCTATCCGCTGTACATCGACAATATCAGCTACTGGATTCCCTACGTCGACGAGCTTCAGTATTCAATGGCGCGGCTGCTTGACGTTTCCGTTGATTCAAAAATTAAACGGCGCGCCGAAAATCTCGCCAGCGAGTACAACGATTCAATCCCCGCCGGCGCCCGCGCAGTTCCCGATACCGTCGAGCCGCTTGACGACGATTACGACCCACGTCTGACTTACGAAAACGCGCACCACCCCTCTTACGACGAAACTCCCAGCTACGAGGAAAATTATTCCGAGCCGAGCTATGACGATACTCCCAGCTACGAGGAAAATTATTCCGAGCCGAGCTACGACGATACGCCCAGCCGCGAGGAAAATTATTCTGAGCCGAGCTACGACGATACTTCCAGCTACGAGGAAAATTATTCTGAGCCGAGCTATGACGATACTTCCAGCTACGAGGAAAATTATTCCGAGCCGAGCTACGAGGAAAATTATTCCGACGATTATGCGGAGCCGCAGAATGACGATTCGCCTGGCGAGTACGGCTATTATGACGAGGTGCCTGGTGAATATTATTACGACGCGCCGGCGCGGGACGAAAATTTGGAACGAGAATATTGACGGAGGATTTTTATGGCGAAAAAAAATGTTGGCAACAGTTGCGGCGTCTCGGTTATCATGGCGCTCTACAACGCGGAAAAATACGTCGCCGAAAGTCTGAACAGTCTTCTTGCGCAGACGTTCAAAGATTTTGAAGTTATCGTGGTGGACGATTGCAGCACCGATAATTCCGTTGCGATTGTCGAGGAATTTGCGCCAAAATTTGAAGGGCGGCTCAAGCTTTTTAAGTCGAAAAAAAACAGCGGCTTCCCTGGCTCGCCGAGGAATACCGCTTTGAAATTTGCGCGCGGAAAATATCTGACTTTCCTTGACAGCGACGATTTTTTTACGCCGACCGCGCTCGAAGAAATTTACAAAATCGCTGAGGAAACGGGCGCCGAGGTTGTTCATTCCGGCTTCCACTACCGCTTCAACGACGGCGAAAACGATTCCAAAATTTATTCCTGGCCGCACGAAATTCCCGTTGACGCGCCGAAGCCTGAGCCGGAAGATTTGGGCGAACGCATTAACCGGCTGGTCAACTTCAAAACTTTGTGGTGGGCGTGCAGCAAATTTTTCCGCCGCGACTTCATTGAGAAAAACAAAATCGATTTCCCGAACGCCACGACGTGGGAGGATTTCGCGTTCTTTTTCTGCAGTTTCATGCGCGCGAAAAATTATGTGCGCGTGCCGAATGCTTTTTATAACTACCGCGTCCGGCAGGGCTCGCTTTCGCACAAAGGCCGCGACGCCGTTGAAATTACGCGCAACCTTCTCGAAACTTTCAGGGTCATGGATAAATGTATGCTGTCCGAAGAGTACTTCGCGAAAAATCCGCAGGCGCGCTGGGTTTTCCTTGACTGGTACGCGCAAAACCGGCTGAGAAATATTTGCAACGGCCTTTACAAAGTCAGCAATCTTAAGCCCTTCCAAATCGACAGGGTTTTTCGGAAAGTTTTCACCGGCGAAATTTACCCGCCGCTGGTTTCGTACTTCTTCACGCTCATGACGCAGCTCAAATATCAGACGTTACCGGCTGACGCTGAGCGCAAGTAAAATTTCGCGCAGGAGTTTCAGCGCGGTCGCCGTGGAAATTCCGCTGGGGTCGTACGGCGGCGAAAGTTCAACCATGTCCAGCGCGACGACGTTTGCTCCGCGAATAACTTTCAGCGCGGCGCTCAAAAGTTCCAGAAAGCTCACGCCGCCAGCTTCCGGCGTCCCCGTGCCTGGGAAAACCGCCGCGTCCAAAACGTCCAAATCAATCGTAAAATATATCGGCAGTCCTCTGACTTCGGCGAGAACTTTTTCAAGTCCGTCGAAGTTAAATTTTTGTAAGCGGGTATGCGCCGCCGCGAACTCAAATTCCGGCCGGTCGCCGCTGCGAATCCCGAACTGGAAAATTTTCCCGTCGCCAGCAATTTCGTGAACGCGCCGGATAACCGTGGCGTGCGAAAGTTTTGCGCCAAGATAATCGTCGCGAAGGTCAGTATGGGCGTCGAAGTGGATAACCGCCAGCTCAGGAAATTTCTCAGCCGCCGCGCGAAAAGCTCCCAGCGTTACCAGATGTTCGCCGCCAATCATCAGCGGAATTTTCCCGTCCGCCAGAATTTCCCGCGCGAAGTTTTCAATATCAGCCAGCGCGAGATTCGCGTCGCCGAAACAAAGTTCCAAATCGCCGCCGTCGAAAATTTTGAAATCCGTCACGTCAAGATTCTGATAGGGGCTGTAAGTTTCGAGCCCGTAAGATTCAGCGCGCATGGTGCGGCTGGCGAAACGCGCGCCAGGGCGATAGGAAGTCGTCGAGTCGAACGGCGCGCCGAAAATTACAATCCGCGCCTCGTCATAGCCGGCGTCGCAGCCCAGAAAAGTTTCGACGTTTTTTTTCATGACGGTTCCTCCACTTCGCGCAGAAGTTTTTCGACGTACGTTGGCAGTGCGAAGGCGCCGCGATGGAGTTTCGTGTTATAGTACTTCGTCTGCAGGTTTAAATTTTTCCAGCGGCGGAAGTCCACGTCGGAAATTGGGTGGAACTTTTTGGACGCGAAACCGAAAAGCCAGTGGCCGGAAGGGTACGTCGGAATATGGCACTGGTAGACGCGGCTTATCAGGAACGAGCTGACGATACGTTTGTGGGCGCGCTGCATTGAAATGGCGTCGCGGGCGTAGTAGGGGTTTTCGTGCTGGTTGACCATAATTCCTTCGGCGTGGAGCGCGTTGCAGCAGTTGCCGTAAAATTCCTTCGTGAAAAGTCCTTCGCCAGGTCCGAACGGGTCGGTTGAGTCGACGATAATCAAATCGTATTCATTTTCGACGCGGCGGATAAATTTCAAACCGTCCTCGAAAAAAATATTCACGCGCGGATTGTCAAGGCAGCCGGCGGTTTGCGGAATGAATTTCCGACACGCCTCAACGACAACCGCGTCAATCTCCACGAGGTCAATTTTTTCAACGGTATCGTATTTTAAAAGTTCGCGGGCAGTACCGCCGTCGCCGCCGCCCACGAGCAGAATTTTTTTTATCGCGGGATTGACGCACATCGCCACGTGAGTAATCATTTCGTGATAAACGAACTCGTCCTTCTCGGTGAGCATTACGCGCCCGTCCAACACCAGAATCCTGCCGAACTCCGCCGAATCAAAAATGTCAACGCGCTGGAACTCGCTGACTTCGCTGAAAAGCTGGCGGTCAACTTTTATGGAAAACTTCACGTTCGGCGTGTGCTGTTCAGAAAACCACAGCTCCATTTTCAAACCTCCATAACCTGCAGGCGGCTAATCGTCATATCTTCGGGGCCGGTAATCTGGCAGCCCTTGCGCTTTGCGTAGTGAATGTAATCGAGAATTTCGCGCGTAACTCTTTCGCCAGGCGCCAGCACAGGAATGCCAGGCGGGTAGCACATTAAAAATTCGGCGGCGGTCCTGCCAACGGTCTCGTCAATCGGCAGAGATTTTTTCGCGGCGTAGAAAGCTTCCTTGGGCGTGGCGTCAACAATCGGGTCGATGTATTCCATTTTCAGAAGTTTGGACGGGTCTTTATGATAATTCCGTTTGATGTCAGCCAGCGCGGAAACGAGCCGTTCAATGTCCTTGCGCCGGTCGCCGATGGAAATGTACGCCAAAACGTTCGCAATGTCGCCGAGCTCCAGCTGAATGTCGTAGTCGTCGCGCAGAATGTCATAGACTTCGATACCGGCGAGCCCAATCGAGCGCGTGTAAATCGACAGCTTAGTTATATCGAAGTCGAAAACCGCGTCGCCGTCAACCATTTCGCGGCTGTAAGCGTAGTAGCCGCCGAGCGAATTAATTTCGTCGCGCGCGTATTCAACCAAATCAATCACGCCGTCAAAAATTTCCTCGCCGTGCAGCGCCAGATTCCTGCGCGAAATGTCAAGGCTAGCCATGAGCAGATATGAACCGCTTGTCGACTGCGTGAGATTTATAATCTGGTGGACGTAGCCGGTGTTGACGTTCTCGCCGGTAAGGAGCAGGGAACTTTGCGTAAGGGAGCCGCCGGATTTGTGTACGGAAACCGCCGCCATGTCCGCGCCGACGCTCATTGCGGATTTGGGAAGTTTGCCGCTGAAATAAAACTGCGTGCCGTGCGCTTCGTCCGCCAGAACCTTCATGCCGCGAGCGTGCGCCGCCTTCGTGATATTTTCGATGTCGGAGCAAATTCCGTAGTAAGTCGGATTGTTGACGAGGACGGCCTTCGCGTCGGGATTTTTATCCATTGCGGCGATAACGTCAGAAACTTTCATGCCGAGCGAAATTCCTAAACGTTCGTCAACCTGCGGATTAATGTAAACCGGCGTGGCGCCACACAAAATCAGAGCGTTAATCGCGCTGCGGTGGACGTTGCGCGGCAGAATAATTTTTTCGCCAGGCTTGACGGTAGAAAGAATCATTGCCTGCACGCTGGAAGTTGTGCCGCCGACCATGAAAAAGCTGTTCGCCGCGCCGAAAGCCTCCGCCGCAAGTTTTTCGGCGTCGCGAATGACGCTGGTCGGGTGGCAGAGGTTGTCGAGCATTTTCATTGAATTAACGTCCACGTCAAGGCAGTTCTGTCCGAGAAATTCAGCGAGCTCACGGTTACCGCGTCCGCGCTTGTGCCCAGGTACGTCGAACGGTACTAGCCGCGCCGCCTTCATTTTTTTCAGCGCTTCCAGAATCGGCGCGCGGTTTTGATTCAACCCAGTCAAACTTTCCACGGCGCGCCTCCTCAATAAATATTTTTCCCGCTGAAAATTTCAATCATCTCGCGGCGGAGGTTGGAGGAAATTTCGAGCCGCGTCTTAGGCGGAATTTCGTAGCTGTCGGTGTTGAAAAGATAATTCTGCAAATCCATTTCCTTAATCAACATACGCGTATGAAAAAGATTCGCCTGGTACATGTTAATATCAACCGCGTCGTAGTCAGCGAGAATTTCGTGGCTGATAAATTCCTGAATGGAAGTCATCTCGCTGTCCATGAAAAGTTTTTTGCCGGACAGGTCGCGCGTAAAGCCACGGACGCGGTAGTCCATCGTGATAATGTCGGAATCGAAGGCGCCAATCAGAAAATCCAGCGTCTGCAGCGGCGTAATTTCTCCGCAGGTCGAAACGTCAATGTCGACGCGGAAAGTCGCAATGCTGGTTTCGGGGTGAAACTCTGGGTAAGTGTGAACCGTGACGTGACTTTTATCCAAATGCGCAAGAATCGTTTCGGAGTTCTGCCCACGCGGAAGTTTCTGACCGGCGGCGATAGCGGCTTCCTCAGCTATTAAAATTGTGACGCTTGCGCCCTGAGGGTCGTAATCCTGCGTTGAAATGTGCAGAATCCGCGCGCCAATCATTTCCGTGACCGTCGTCAGAATGTTCGTCAGCCGCTCGGAATTGTACTGCTCGTCGATATAGTCAACGTAATCCTGCTGCTCGCGCCAGCTCTTCGCGTAGCAAATGTCATAAATATTAAAGCTCAGCGATTTCGTCAAATTGTTAAAACCGTAGAGCTTGAGTTTCTCTTCCAACTATCATTCCGTTACTGAGAACTTATAAAAAGTTGAAACTTTTATGTCCCATTCCTGCTTCACCGCGTCCGCTTTGGTCGAAACTACTTGCGTTGGTATGACGCTCC
>CAJOGX010000030.1 GCA_905234175.1 uncultured Selenomonadaceae bacterium
TAATCGCTGGCGCTGAGCGTGGCGCTTTCGTAGTCTGCGGTCACGGTTACCGCCGTAGCCTTAGAGGTATTGGAATTGTTGTAAACTAGACCGCTGCCGAAATCCAAAGTAGTCGCTGCCATAGAAAAAACTCCCTTCCAATAAAAAACCGCAAGGCTTTTAACCTTACGGGTAATTTTATCATTTTGAGTTCATGCAGGCAAGCAGTCAGCTGGCGCGGAGCGTGAAGTACGCAATTTCCGGCGGACGACCCAGCCTGAACGGGAACCATGACGAATTTCCGGCGTGCACATATAGAAACGAATCTTCGCGCTGAAACATTCCGTAGGTATACTTAAAAAGTCCGAGTAAGTGCAGTCCCCATACCTGGCCTGAATGCGTGTGCCCCGCCAGCGTGAGCGGGATTTTTTTATTTACAGCCACGTCGAAAAATTCTGGGTGGTGAGCGAGCAGAATTACATTGGCGCCGTAGGGAACAGTTTCCAGCGCCTTATCGGTGTACTCTCTCATCTGCGCGAAAAATCTTTCGTCAGCGTCGCCGCGCCTGCCGGACTTCATAACAGGCGCCGCCGGAGGATAGTCGACGCCCGCCACGTAGAGATTTGAAGTAACCGGTGCCGAAGCGTTAATCAGCACGTGGATTTTCGTCTGAGCGAGCCGCTGTTCAATGCGCGCAATTCCGCGAAAATGTTCGTGGTTGCCGTGGCAGTACCAGATACCGTACTTAAACTTGTCGGTGAAGCTGTCAACGAGCCGGATAGCCTTATCGTTCATGGAAACATCGTCGAAAATGTCGCCGGTTATCGCCAGCAGGTCGGGCTTAGCGTCGGCGATTCGCTGAAGTAAACTTTCCAGCCGTTCCAGCGAAAAATACGCGCCCAAATGCACGTCTGAAATTTGCGCGATTCTGAAGCCGTCAAGTTCCGGCGGCAGTTTTTTTATTGGTATCTCAAAAAATCTGTCGACAGTTTCCATGCGCTCGATTCGGTTGCCGTACAGCGAGACCGCCAGGCCCATGAACGGATAGAGCAAACTCCAGCGGAGCGCTTTCCTTCGCGCGGGACTGAACGGCGTTGGCTTGTGGAAGTGCCGGTAAATCGCGCGGGCGATTAGCGCCAGAACTACCAGCGCGCCGCAAATCAGCTGCGACAGTATGAAAACCGTCACGAAACTTCCCAGCAAATCCGTCACGTTGTTCGACATGTAATTCCTCAGCGCGAACGTGGCGAACATTCCTGCGACAACCAGCAAATCCGCCGCGATGAAAAATTTGCAGAGCCGCGCTTTGTATTTCTCGGCGCATAAAAAATTGACGCTGACCAGCGCTAACGCCAGCACCAGCGCCAAAATTGCGGATAAATACATTAGAAACATTTTTCAAACTCCAAGCTGTAACTTCGCGGCGGTGACGACGTTTTTCATGAGCATGGCGACCGTCAGCAGTCCAACCCCGCCAGGCACCGGCGTTATCGCGCTGGCAACTTCAACTGCCGCGTCAAAATCCACGTCGCCAACTAACTTTTTCGGCGCGATTCGGTTTATTCCCACGTCAACGACAACCGCGCCAGGTCTAATCATATCCGCCGTGACGAATTTCGGCTTACCCATCGCCGCCACGAGAATTTCAGCCTCGCGCGTAATTTCCGGCAGATTTTTCGTGTGCGAATGACAGACGGTAACTGTTGCGTGGCGCGCCATTAAAAGATGAAGCATTGGCTTGCCGACGATATTACTGCGCCCGATAATAACAGCGCGTTTGCCGTCAATTTCGATACCGGCGAGGTCGAGCATTTCAATGCAGCCGGCGGGCGTGCAGGGAACCAGCGCTGGCGTGCCGGTGACGAGCTTGCCAACGTTCATGGGGTGGAAGCCGTCAACGTCCTTGAGCGGGTCAATCCTGTTCAAAATTTCGTCGGAGTGAGCTTTGACAGCTTCGGGCAACGGCAGCTGGACGAGAATGCCGTGAATAGTTTTATCAGCGTTGAGCGCGTCGATTTTCGCCAGCAGTTCTTCCTTCGTGGTAGTTTCGGGCAGCGCGACGACTTCAGATTTGATACCGAGTTCCTCGCAGGTTTTGTGCTTGTTGCGAACGTAGACCTGCGACGCGGGATTTTCACCGACGATGATAACTGCGAGCCCAGGCGTGACGTTGAACTGATTTTTGAGCTTATCGACTTCAGTGCGGGCAGATTCCTTAATTTGGGCGGCGAAGTCTTTACCGTAGAGAATTTTAGCAGACATAAAATTTTCCTTTCCAAGAAATGCGTTTATTTTTATAACGCGAGCATTGAGTAAAAGCCCACAATTAGAGAGGCGCGCATGGACGCGCGCCCTGTGAGCGTCGGTCGCCGGATGCGACCGCAGCGAACGAGCTTTCTTTGGTTACTTTCTTTGGCGGCACAAAGAAAGTAACATATCCAAAACTAACCAAGATTTTTAGATTTTTCAGTAGCGGCAACGACGGCCTCAATGAGCGCACTGCGGAAGCCGCTGCGTTCGAGTACGCGGACGCCTTCGATAGTCGTACCGGCTGGGCTGGTGACTTTGTCGCGCAGATCGTCTGGGTGCTCGCCGGTTTCAAGAACCATTTTAGCGGCGCCGAGGAGCGTCTGAGCGGCGAGCTCGATAGCAACGTTGCGCGGTAAACCGACAGCTACACCGCCGTCAGCCAGCGCGTCAATGGCGAGAAAAGCGTAGGCGGGGCCGGAGCCGCTGAGTCCAGTCACGGCGTCCATTAATTTTTCGTCGACTTCGATAGCGCGACCGACGGAACTCCACAGACTTTGCGCCAATTCACGGTCAGATTCGAGCACGCGGCTGTTCATAGCGTAGGCGGCCATGACTTCACCGACGCGAACGGCAACGTTAGGCATGACGCGGATAATCGGGTTGTTGGGGAGAAAACTTTCGATAGCTGAAATTCTGAGCCCTGCAACGACCGACATGATTGTAGTGTTCAGCGTGAGCTTGCGCTTGATTTCAGTAAGCGCGGCGGCGGCGTCCTTGGGCTTGACTGCGAGAAACAAAAGGTTGACGCTGCCTATGAAAGAGTCGAGGGAAGTGTCGGCGTTGACGCGGTAGCGGTCGATAAGCTCGGCACAGCGTTCCTTGCGCGGCTCGGAAATGTAAATATCCTTCGACGCGATAAAAGTCCCGCGAATGCCGCTGACAACGGCCTCAGCGAGCGCGCCGCCGCCAATAAAGCCAATTCGCAGATTTTGACTGTCCATCAATGAATCACCTGTTTCAAATTTATCATTGCCTGCTTGAGAAACTTTTTAGATTTTTTTTTAGGCGCTGGATCCTGCGGCGGGGCGTCTACGACTTCAATGCTGTCGAGGAGGTTGGTTACCTGCCCGCGTATCGCCGAAAGGTAAATTTCGTAAAGCTGTTTCTGTTCAGCGAGTTCCTCTTCCGTGAGCCCGACGGTGCGTTTCTTGCGCGCCAGTTCGTTAATTCTCGCCAAAAGTTCCGGCGTTATCATGAGAATCACTTCCTTAGTTCAAAATGCCGTGAATATCCGTGAATATTATAGGGCTTGTTTTTTCTATTAGTGCTCTGATTTTTCCTGCAATGGAGTTTGAGTTCAAAAGGAAAAATGCCCGCCGTTTTCGACGAGCAGCGCGCCAGAACGCCATTTATTGGCTATTCTTGAAAAGTTTATGGAAAATCGCCAATTTCCAGGCTGTGCATGAGGTCTCAAAAAACTCAACTTTAGTAAGAAAAATGGCCAGATTTTGGTGTTTTTCACGTACTTATGACTTTTATCTGAAAAAATTTTTCATAATTTCGTCAGATTAGTCCAACTTTGATAAACTTTTACCAATCACCTCAATCCAGCGTCATGACAAGCATTTCTTAAAAATCTGTTGAAAACTTTATGAAAAATCTCCTTGAAAATTTCCTTAAAAAACAAATTGAATTTAAATTGTGGATTACAATTTTTTTCGGGCTCGGATCGAGGCTCCGTAAACCCCTCCGGCTCACGGAGTTCGACAAAGCTCATGGAAATTCCTGCCTTGGAGTGAGAAGTCCTGCTTAGCCGAACCTGTCACTTCACTATCATCGCTCAGAGCAAGCAGGGGGGCGGAACGCCAAATTTCTCCTGCCTGCCTGCCCAAACCAACTAAAAATTTTATCACACGAGAGCTGGTATGCCGACATCACCTACTAAACTAAATTTTTTCCAAAATGCATAAACTCAACACCTAACCCTTAAAATATTCATTTAAATTTCAATACCCCTTCCCCTCCCCCAGACCCCCTCTCCTACCCCATTTTCATCTACTGAACAAACTTCTTGACAGTCAAACTACTCTAGTCTATAATTCAACGAAGTTGTGTTTCAATGAATTTAATTTATTGGGTGAAAGGTGATTGTTGCTTTGAAAAGGACTTTCCAACCAAACGCTCGCTGGAGGAAGAAAACTCATGGCTTCCGTGAGCGTATGAAAACCAAAGGCGGTAGACTTGTTATCAAGAAACGCCGCCAACGTGGTAGAAAACTGCTTACAGCGTAAACCTTCAGGTCACTAATCTAAGCTTTGGTGACCTTTTTTCTTATGCGGAGAACTAATGTTTGAACTTAACAAAAATCGAATCCTGCGCGACTTCCAGGAAATCTACGCTAAAAGCCGTTCCGTAGCAAATCAGAACCTTGTCCTTCACATTTCTAATAATCCGAACCTTAAAGGCAAAGTCGGTTTCGCGGCGGGCAGGCGGCTGGGCGGCGCCGTCGTTCGCAACCGCCTCAAACGTATCTTGCGCGAGGCTTTCCGCCTTAACCAGCACCAAATCAGCACCGACTGCGCTGTCGTCCTCGTCGCACGTAAGCCACTCCTCAACGCTAAAACCGACACCGCCGCTCAGTCTCTCGTAGAACTCTGCAAGCGCGCTAAAATCTGGCATGACTAAATTTCTTATCGCTGCCATCAGATTCTACCAAATCTGGCTCTCACCACTAAAACTCCCTACCTGCCGTTTCTCCCCCACTTGCTCCGCCTACGCCGTCGAGGCTCTCCAAAAATACGGCTGGCGGCGCGGCTCAATCCTCGCTGTCAAACGCATTCTGCGCTGTAACCCATTTTGCAAGGGCGGCTTTGACCCCGTCCCGTAAGGAAGTGATGTATTGGAAGAACCGCTCTTTTCCGGTATCTTTTCCCCAATTACCAGCCTGTTTTCCACCGTCCTCGCCGTTCTCTACAACCTGCTCGCCAACTTCGGCATCGGCAGCTACGGCCTCGCTATTATCCTCCTCACCGTCATTATCAAAATCATTCTCTACCCCCTTACCAAAAAGCAAATCCAGTCCATGAAGGCTATGCAGGAAATCGCCCCTAAAATGAAAAAGCTCCAGGAAAAATACAAGGACGACCCGCAGGCTCTTCAGCAGAAAATGGTTGCCCTCTATCAGAAAGCCGGCGTCAATCCCCTCGCTGGCTGCCTCCCAATGCTCATTCAAATGCCTATCCTCATGGCTATGTACTACACTTTCTTCAGCTTCGACTACGGCGGCGCCAACCCCTCATTCCTCTGGATTCCCACGCTCTCCGATACCGACCCGCTCTACATTCTCCCAATCCTCGCCGCTCTCTCTACCCTGCTCATGCAAAAAATTTCCACCGTCGAAATGAATCAGCAAACCAAAATTATGATGATTTTCTTCCCGCTGTTCATGGGCTTTATCAGCTTAAACCTGCCCGCCGGTCTCGTGCTCTACTGGGTAACCCAAAACGTAGTCCAAATCCTTCAGCAACTCTTGATTTACCGCAACATTGACGCTAATTCAAATTCCAACAAGGAGGCTGCCTAAATGGCAACAACGATTGAAAAAACAGGTAAAACTGTGGAGGACGCAGTCTCGGCAGCCCTCGCTGACCTAAGCGCCACCGCCGCAGATGTCGAAGTGAAAATTTTAGAAAAACCCTCCAAAGGTTTCCTAGGTTTTGGCGCCAGACCCGCCAAAGTTCAAGTCACTCTCAAGGAAATTCCTGCACCTGTCGTACATGAGCCCGCTACCTTTGAAGCCCCCGTAGAAACTGAAATCCTCGTCGAACCAGCTGAACCTGAGCCGGAGCCTGAACCCGAAATTCCCGCTGAACCAGAGCCGGAACCCGCCTTCAACAGATCCGCCGTCATCGAATCTGCGCGAAATTTTCTGGCCAGAGTCTTCACAGCTATGAATGTCGAAGTTGAAATAGTCGCCAAAGAAACCGAATCCGAAGTCGTCCTTGACCTCGTCGGTAAAAGCCTCGGCGTCCTTATCGGCAAGCACGGGCAAACCCTCGACGCCCTTCAGTACCTGACTAACCTCGCCGCCAACCGCGCGACTACCACTGATAAAATCTACTTCGTCCTCGACGCCGAAAATTACCGCGAACGCCGCGCCAAGGCTATCCTCAAGCTCGCTAAAAGCTCCGCCGACCGCGCCGTCCGTACCCGTCAGGATATTAAACTCGAACCCATGAGCCGAGGCGAACGCAGGCTGATTCATACCGCCCTTCAGGACAACAACAAAATCGAAACTCACAGCGCCGGCGAAGACCCCTACCGCTACATAATCATTTCGCCTAAAAAGCGCGCAAGATAATTTCACGGCAACTTTTAAGGGGACTGCTCAAATTTCCGGCGGGTCTCTTTTTTTATTGCCAAAATTTCCCGTTGCGTTTAAAATATTTGCGGAGGTGCTTTTAATTGAAGCGAGTTTACAATTTTAATCCAGGACCGGCAACCCTGCCGCTCGAAGTTCTGCAGGAAGCTCAAGCCGAATTTCTCAACTTTGATAATTCCGGCATGTCAATAATCGAAATCAGCCACCGCGCGAAACCCTACGAGAAAATTCACAACCAGACCAAAGCTGACATTCTCGAACTCATGAACCTCGGTGACGACTACGAAGTTCTGTTCATTCAGGGCGGCGCGTCACTCCAGTTCGCCATGATACCCATGAATTTCGCCACGAAGGAAAATCCTGGCAGCTACGCCGTCACCGGCACTTTCGCCCGCAACGCCTACAGGGAAGCCGCCAATCTCGGCGTCGCTCAACTTGCCGCGTCCACCGAAGCTGAAAATTTTCGCCGTGTCCCCGCTCAGTCCGAACTCAAAATTCCCGCCAACGCCGCCTACTTCCACATCTGCAACAACAACACGATTTTCGGCACCGAATACCACTACATTCCCGAAACCGGCGGCGTCCCGCTCTTCGCTGACATGTCTTCCGATATGCTCAGCCGCCCGTGGGATTTTAAAAAGTTCGCACTGATTTACGCCGGCGTTCAGAAAAATCTCGGCCCCGCTGGCGTTGTCGTCGTCGTCGCGCAGAAAAAACTAATCGAGAAAAGTCTGGACACTCTCCCCACGATGCTCCGCTACGATACTTTCTACAATAAAAATTCCCTCTACAACACGCCGCCCGCCTTCAGCATTTACATGGTCGGCAAAGTCGCCGCGTGGATTAAACGTCAGGGCGGACTCGCTGAAATGGCGCGCAGAAATTCCCGCAAGGCTGAAATTCTCTACAGCGCGATTGACAGCTCCGACGGCTTCTACCGCGGACACGCCGATAAGGACAGCCGCTCTCTCATGAACGTCACCTTCCGCCTTCCCAACGAAGAACTTGAGAAAAAATTTGTCGCCGAGGCGCTCGAAAATAATCTCAGCGGCGTCAAGGGGCACCGTTCAGTTGGCGGTATGCGCGCTTCGATTTACAACGCAATGCCGGTTGAGGGCGTCGAAGTTCTCGCTGACTTCATGGATAAATTCAGGCGCAGTAATTCCTAGGGGGCAGTCATGAACACCAAAAAATTTGCCATGGCGTCCGCGCTGATTTTCCTTCACAGTTTCACAGCGGTAAACGCCGCGCCCCTCGACGACGAACTTGCGCAAATTTCCACCGAACAGCAGGATTCCAGCGACCGCGTTGAAATTTTCGATCCAAATCCTTCGCTGCCGCCAGAAAAAACTAAAACTGAAAGCGAACTGCGCGAGGAACAGAAACGCCTTGAAGCCGAACGCAAAGCCGCCCGTAAGAAAATCGACGAGGAACGCCAGAAAGCCCGCGACGAAATTTCCGGCAGGGCACCGCTCTCTAAAAATCCCGTGACGCCCTCACGCACTGCCGCCGAGCCCGTCGAGCCAACTAAAACCGAAACCGAAACGCCAGTCACGGAAACTGAAACGCCCGCCATTGATTTGCCCAGCCCCGTCACCAGCTACGCCAGCTTCGAGGAAATTGTCCGCGCGCTGAACTTCACGCCGCTTTACGTTCCTAAAAAATCCGGCTACACGATAAGCTCCATTTCGGCGATTAACGACCGGCTCGCTGAAATTCGCTACGGCCGCCGCTGGGAACCAACCGTTTCGCTCCACGTCAGAACCTACCGGCGCGCGGACGGCGAGGAACTCAGGGACATTAGCGGCGTCAACGGCGTCAAGTGGCGCACCAACGTCGTAAGCGGCGTCACCGTTTACATCGCCAAAATCGACGAAAACAACCACGCCGCCGCCTGGGCTGTCGGCAACTACACTTTCTCCGCCTACGTAGAAAATCTGTCCTTCGCCGCGTTTCACTCGTTCGTTTCCGATGAGCTGGTAGATTTGTCCCAGCACTACTACCTCGCCGACTGAAAGGAGAAAATTTATGATTGAACGTTACACCCTGCCGGAAATGGGAAAAATCTGGTCGCTCGAAAACGAATGGCGCACGATTCTCGCCGTGGAACTCGCCGCCTGCGACGCTATGGCTGAACTCGGCGAAATTCCCGCTGAGGCCGCAAAAAATATCCGCGCAAAGGCAAATTTCACCGTCGAACGCATTAAGGAAATTGAAGCCGTCACCGACCACGACATTATCGCTTTTCTGACGAACGTCGCTGAATACGTCGGCGAAGATTCCAAGTACGTGCACAAGGGACTGACTTCCAGCGACGTGAAAGATACCGCGATTTGTCTGATGATGAAACAGTCCGCCGAAATTATCCTTGACGATTTGAAAAAGTTCAACGAAGTTTTACGCCGCCGCGCGAAGGAATTTAAGCACACGCCCTGCATTGGCAGAACGCACGGCATTCACGCCGAGCCAATGACTTTCGGTCTCAAGCTGGCACTGTGGAGCGCGGAAATTGAACGCGACATTGAACGCGTCGAACACGCTAAAAAAACCGTCAGCGTCGGTAAACTCAGCGGCGCCGTCGGCACTTATTCAAATATCAATCCCAAAATTGAAGAGCTCGTCTGCAAAAAATTGGGGCTCGAACCCGTCAAGCTAGCCACGCAAGTTATCCAGCGCGACCGCCACGCCGAATACGTTACCACGCTCGCTATCGTCGCCAGCACGCTTGAGAAAATCGCTACCGAAATTCGCAACCTCCAGCGCACCGACATTCGCGAAGCTGAAGAATATTTCCAGCCAGGGCAGAAAGGTTCCTCCGCCATGCCGCATAAGCGCAACCCGATTAACTGCGAACGCGTCGCCGGTATGGCTCGCCTCGTCCGCGCCAACGCCCTCGCCGCTATGGAAGACATCACCCTCTGGCACGAACGCGACATTTCCCACAGCTCCGTTGAACGCGTCATTCTCCCTGACTCCACTATCAACGTCGACTACTGCACAAAAAAAATCACCAAAATCATCGACAAACTTTTGGTCTACCCCAACGCCATGCTCCACAACCTCAACCGCACCGGCGGACTGATTTACAGCCAAAGAATTATGCTGGCGATTGTTTCTAAAGGCGTCCTGCGCGAAGACGCTTACAAGTGGGTTCAGCGCAACGCCATGAAACGCTGGCTCGACGGCGAAGATTTCCGCACGAACATTGAGAACGACGCCGACATTCGCAAATATCTCAGCGCCGAGGAAATTGATAACTGCTTTGATTATAAGTGGTTCCTGCGCAACGTCGACATGATTTTTGAAAGGTTCGGACTGTGAAACTCACAATGCTAGGCACCGGCAACGCGCTTGTCACGTAATGTTACAATACCTGCTTCGTCCTGCGCGACGGCGATAAAAAATTTTTAGTGGACGGCGGCGGCGGCAGTGCAATTCTCCGCCAGCTCAAACACGGCGGCTTCGACTGGAAGGAAATTCGCGAAATTTTTCTGACGCACAAGCACGTTGATCACTTCACAGGAATTTTGTGGCTCGTGCGCATGATTTGCCAGTACATGAACCAGCGTGAATACGACGGCGAGGCGAAAATCTACGGGCATGCCGAAGTTTTAGACCTGCTCGAAGACATTGCCGGTAAACTCCTTCAGCCGAAGGAAACCCGCTTCATAAACGACCGCCTGCACTTCGTAAAAGTTGGCGACGGCGAAACTCAAACCGTTATCGGCAAGCCCGTGACTTTCTTCGACATTCGCTCGACCAAAACAAAACAGTTCGGCTTCTGCATGGATATTGGCGGCGGCAAAAAGCTAACCTGCTGCGGCGACGAACCCTATAACGACAGCGAAAAAGTTTACGCCGAGGACAGCGAATGGCTCCTGCACGAGGCTTTCTGTCTCTATTCCGAGGCTGAAATTTTCGACCCCTACGGCAAAAATCACTCGACGGTTAAGGACGCCTGCGAACTGGCTGAGCGGCTCCGCGTCAAAAATTTCCTGCTCTACCACACCGAAGATAAAAATATTTCCGACAGAAAAAGGCTTTATCGCGCGGAAGGCGAAAAATATTTCAGCGGCAAAATTTTCGTGCCCGACGATTTGGAGACCTTGCAAATTTGAAAGGAGAGTTGAACTATGAATACCCGCACCCACGAAATTATCCGCGAGTACATCGACGTTCTCATTTATCAGGCGATTAACCGCCAGCTCACGTGGGAAACTTCCGCCGGCGAAATGGATATTCGCTACTCGATTAACGACATGCAGGGCAAACAGCTCCTCGGCGTGTCGCGCAGCCTGCTTTTCTCCAGCGGCAAAGTCGAACTCACGATTGAAGGCGAAACTTTCAAGACCGCCAACGCCGGTATCATCGACCGCGTCGAGCGCCTCTTCAGAATCATCAACTACGAGCGCAAGGATAACGTCATCAAGGACAGCACGATTAAATTTATGCGCAAGTATATCGCCGAAAATAAGTAGGCGGGACGTGCTCCGTTAGCCAGACGCCGTTTTCTGACTGGTAAAATTTGTAGCCGGCGTCGTGCATTTCCCGCGCGAGAATTTCATAAATGACAGCCGTACCGCTTCGACGGGCGGCTACTTTTTTTGCGGTTTCAACGTCAGCCGACAAGTGCACGTAAAGCCGGTTCATTTTCAGCAGACCGCGTTCAGCGATTGAACTGGCGTTGCGCTCAATCGTACCGTGGTAGAGAAATTCCGGCGGAACTTTTTCAGCCAGCTCCACGTCGACTTTCACCGAGTGCCCCTGATTCGCGCGGATTTTAGTTTTATCGGCGTTGAAACTGAAACGCTGCTTGTCGTTTTCCGAGACAACTTTTTCCAGCGCCGCCATATCGATTTTCATACCGCGCAGAATTTCTTCAACGTCAGCCCAGCCGTTCGCGTCCAGCTTTATGCCAATCGTCTCCGGCCTGTGGCGCAGTACCAGCGAAAGAAATTTGCTCAGACTCTTAACGTTCATGTCAATCCCTCCAAAAAGAATAACGGCGAGGAAGTTCCCCGCCGCCCAAAAAGTTCGCGCAGATTTTTACAGCGCAGTCGTAATAATTTTATCGCCGTTCTTAATCGTCGCGGCGTCCGTCGGCGTAATGCTCGCGAAGGCGTCCGAGTTCGTAACGAGCACGGGCGTAATCACGGGGTAACCGGCGGCTTTAATTTTTTCAATGTCGAACTCAATCAGCAGCTGACCTTTCTTAACGCGGTCGCCCTGAGCCACGTGCGTCTTGAAGCCGTCGCCGTTCATCTGCACGGTATCCATTCCAACGTGAATCAGAATTTCGGCGCCGCAGTTCGTCTTCAAACCGACAGCGTGACCGGTCGGGAACATCGTGGTAACTTCAGCGTCAGCCGGTGCGAAAACTTTGCCAATCGTCGGCTCAACCGCCGCGCCTTTGCCCATAACGCCGGAAGAAAATACAGGGTCTGGAACATTCGCCAGCGCGACGACGTTGCCGGTAAGCGGGCTTGCAAGTTCTTCGCCTTTGAGTTCAACTTCAACTGGCGCAGGAGTTGCAGCAGGTGCCGGAGCCGGTGAAGGAGCCGCCGTCGCTGGTGCCGCTACAGCCTCGTCCTTGTAAAGCATGAGCGTGATTATAAGTCCGGCAGCAAAGGACGCCGCTGTTATTATCATCGCGTAATACATGCCGCTAACGTCATTCGTCGCTGGGTCGATAAAGCACGGGTACGCGAAAATGCCCATGCCGCCGAAAATGTAGAACTTGACGCCCATTATCGCTATGAACGCGCCAGCCACTGCCGAAATTATACACGACAGGATAAAATATTTTTTGCGCGGGAGCGTGACACCGTAAATCGCCGGTTCAGTTACACCGAAGATACCCGAAATGATTGCCGGCAGCGCGATTCCCTTGAGTTTCAAATCTTTCGTGCGGAGGAAAATTCCAACGACAACGCCCGTCTGCGCGAACGTCGTGCCCATCATCGCAACAACTACGGGGTCGCCGCCCATTGTCGTGATATTGTTGAGCATGACCGGCACCAGACCCCAGTGCAGTCCGAACATAACGAAGACCTGCCAGAAACCACCTACGAACGCGCCTGCGATTGGCGGGCTGAGCTCAGCGGCACCGATTGCAACTGCGCCAACGACCTGACCCAGCCACGTCGCCGCCGGTCCGACAACCATAAGCGTCAGCGGTATCATGATTATCAGCGTGAAGAACGGCACGCCGAAACTTTTGAACATCGTAGGCATTATTCCGGTGAAAAATCTTTCAACTTTCGCGCCGACCCACACGGCTAAAATGACCGGTATGACGCTCGACGCGTAATTCATCAGTATGACGGGGATTCCGAGAAATTCCACGTGTATCGCCGATTCAAACAGCGTGCCGCTCAAAATCGTGTACAGCACGTCGCCGCCGCGCATAGTCGCCAGTGACGGGTAAACCAGCGCCGCGCCTATCGCCATTGCCGTGAACTCATTGCCCATCTTGAACTTTTTGCCAGCCGTGTAGCCAAGGAATATCGGCAGGAAGTAGAAGAATGCGTCTGCCAGTACGTTCAGAATCTGATAAGTGCCGCCGCTCGTGTCGAGTATCTCGAACGCTGATATAATCGCCAGTAAACCTTTGAGCATACCGCTCGCCGCCAGAATACCTAAAACCGGCGTGAAAATTCCTGAAACCGTGTCAACGAATAAATCCAGCGGCTTTTTCGGCGCGTCGTCTTCCTCCGCCGCGTCAACGCCGCCAGCGCCCTTGATTCCCTGGTACTGCAAGATTTCGTCGTAAACCTCGCCGACCATCTGCCCGATAACAACCTGATACTGCCCGCCGCTCTGCACGACTGTAACAACGCCGTCCATCGCTTTCAGCACGTCCGTATTAGCCTTGCCCTCGTCCTTGAGCTTGAAACGAAGCCGCGTTACGCAGTGCGCCAGCGAATTGACGTTCTCTTTGCCGCCGACGTTCTTTACAATGTCCGCCGCCAGCTGCTCATATTTCCGAGCCATAAAAACCCCCCTTGATTTTGTTACATGAAATATATCAGCGTCAAACACAAATATCAAGGGCGCCCATGTAAAATTTTCGCGGCTCAGAAAATCACTGTGATAATTTTATCGCCAGCCTTGACAGCTTTTTTGTCCGTGGCGTAGGTGTCTGCGTAGAGGCTGTAGTTGGCAACGAGCACCGGCGTCAGCGTGGAACAGCCGGCGGCTTTCAGTTTCTCCAAATCAAACTCAATCAGCCGCTGCCCTTTCTTAACCTTATCGCCCTGCGCGACCAAAGCTTTGAAGCCATCGCCTTCAAGTTTCGCCGTGTCCAAACCAATGTGAATTAAAATTTCCACTTCGTTTTTCGTCGTCAGCCAGATACCGTGATTCGTCGGAAAAACCATAGCAACTTCCGCGTCGACCGGCGACAGAACTTCACCGCTCTCCGGCTCAATCGCTATGCCAACGCCCTCGGAAAAAGTTTCGTCCGGCACGTCTTTCAGCGCGACAACTTTCCCAGCCAGCGGGCTCAAAATATTTTCGCTGACATCTTTCGGAACCGCCTTCTTGTCAAGGTAAAGCGGCAGGCTCATAAGAAAGCCCAGCACGAAGGAAATTCCGGAAACAATCATGCCGTTGTACATTCCGCTGACATCGTTCGTCGCAGGATTTATAAACGCGGGGTACTCGAAAATTCCCATGCCGCCGAAAATATAAACGCGCACGTCGAGAAATGCAACCAGCGCGCCGCCAATCGCTCCGCCAATGCACGTAACCGCAAAAAATCTCGCGCGTGGCAAAGTCACGCCGTAAATCGCCGGCTCCGTTATCCCGAAAATCCCTGAAACGAACGCCGGCAGCGCAATTCCTCTCAGCTTTTTGTCCTTCGTGCGAATCAGAATCGCCAGCACCGCGCCAATCTGCGCGAACGACGCCCCGAACATCGTCACAACCACTGGGTCATAGCCGAGCGTCGTGATATTGCTCAGCATTACCGGCACCAGCCCCCAGTGCAGCCCGAACATAACTAAAAGCTGCCAGAACCCGCCAATTAAAAATCCCGCTATCATCGGGCTGTAGCTGAAAATTTTCTCCGACGCCGCGCCTACCAGCTGGCTCAGCCACGTCGATACCGGCCCCACGATTAAGAGCGTCAGCGGTATCATGACCAGCAGCATGATAAACGTCACGCCGAAACTTTTGAAAATCGGCGGTATGAACCTCAGCAAAACTTTTTCGAGCTTCGCCGCCACCCACGACGCGAAAATTATCGGGATTATGCTCGACGCGTAGTTCATCAGAATTACCGGCAAGCCCAGAAATTCCACGTGCACCGGCGACGCGAAAAGCGTATCGCTGAAAAGTTCGTACAGCACCTCGCCCGAGCGCATTTGCTCCAGCGTGGGATAAACCAGCGCCGCCCCAATCGCCATCGTCGTGTACTCGTTCGACATTCGGAAATTTTTCGCCGCCGTGCAGCCCAAAAATATCGGCATGTAGTAGAAAAACGCGTCCGCTATCACATTCAGAAGCTGATAAGTTCCGCTCGCCGCGTCCAAAAATTTGAAAGCCGTCAGCAGCGACAGCACGCCCTTGAGCATTCCGCTCGCCGCTAAAACGCCCAAAACCGGCATGAAAATTCCTGAGACCGTGCCAACGAACGAGTCCAGCTTTTTTTTCTGCACGACCTGCGTTGCCTCTTCCTCCGGCTTTATTTCGTACTGCCGCTGAATTTCCACGTAGACTTCGCCGACCGTTTCGCCTATGACTATCTGGCACTGCCCGCCGCTTTGAATTAGCATCAGCACGCCTTCCAGCTTTTTCAGCGCCTCGACGTTTACTATTTTTTCATCCTTAAGCGTGAACCTGAGCCGCGTTACGCACTGCGCCAGCGTTTCGATATTTTCTACGCCGCCGACGTTTTTGACAATTTCCGCCGCCAGCTCTTCGTATTTCCGCGCCATAAAAATTCCTCCCGTGTTGAAAAAATTTCAGACGTCTGCTAAAATTTCCGCAACAAAGGAGGAAAATTTCATGGACTGCATTTTTTGCAAAATCGCGCGCGGCGAACTCGGCACGCTCATCTACGAAGATGAAACCGTCGCCGCCTTCAACGACGCCAATCCGCAGGCGCCCGTTCACGTTTTAATCGTCCCAAAAATCCACGTCGCTAATATCACCGAGCTCGCTGATAAAAATCTCGCCGCCCACATTTTCACCGAAGTCGTCCCGAAAATCGCGCAGAAAACCGGCGTAGACAAAAACGGCTTCCGGCTCGTTGTCAACACCGGCGACGAGGGCGGGCAGACCGTCAATCACCTGCACGTTCACCTTATCGGCGGCAGAAAAATGACCTGGCCGCCAGGTTAAGCTGATTTTTCCAGCGCTTCCAAACTCAAAATCATCTGCCCCAGCAAAACGTACTCCGCCATTTGCACGTCCGGCACGTAGACAAATTCCGGCAAATATTCTTTCGGGATAAATTCTTCCAGCCGCTCTTTGATTTGGCTGAGGTACGGCGTCATTTCGCTGCGGACGCAAACCAGTTCGGGGTCGACGATTGAAATTCCCGCGCGAATTTCCCGCGCAACAATTTCGGGAACTCTGCTCCAGTCGACGCCGTTATATTTCTCCCAAATTTCCATGTCCTCATCCGTCAGAAATTCCCGCGTCAGAAATTTGACTTCGCCGGCGATACTGTGCGCGCCAGGAATCATTCTGCCGTTGATAACCAGACCAATCCCGCTCGCCATAAAATTTCTGGGCCGCGAGAAAAACATAATATTTTCGTACTTGTCCTGCTGCGCGTAGTAGCCAAGAACCGCCGCGTTGACGTTGTTGGTTATGACAACCGGCACGTGATATTTTTCCTCCAGAAATTCCTGAAGGTTCAAATCCACGTCGCCATAAAAGTTGAACTGCAGGTGACCGGCGCTGGCAATTCCGCTAATCGCAATCCCGACGGTGTCGAATTTCTTGCAGCGGTGCGAAACTGTGTCGAGAATGTCCTGCAGGTCGCGGGCAATACTCAGCTTGCCCTTGATAACAGTTTCGTTGAAAATCGGCGCGCCCTTCTCGTAAATCCTGTAAGCAATCCGCGTGTAGCGCCCGAACGGCATGACGGCAATCGACAGAATTTTGGCGTCGCTCGTAACAAGTCCCGCGCGAACTTTTGCGATAGCGCGCTGTTCGACGGTCTTGGTGAAATTTTCCAGCTCGCCATTGATGAACTTGATCATTTCACCGGTATCGTAGCTCGCAAAAACTTTCGGCGGGATTTTCAGTACAAGTTTATCGTGAAGAATATCGCTGACTTTTTGGAACTCGTAGGCAATCTGCGGCGCCAGCAGAATTACCGAGTAATCTGAGCCGACGCTGTACAGCCTGTGGAAGGGCACGGCGGCAAATTCGTAGTCCAGCGACAAAAGTTTCACAGCCTCGTTTAGTTTCTCCGCGAAAAAGCTGGTAGTCATACCGCCGGTAC
>CAJOGX010000031.1:0-8117 GCA_905234175.1 uncultured Selenomonadaceae bacterium
GTTGCGTCGGAGTTCGTGACATAGATAAAGTTGGTGTTGCCGTAGAATTTGCCCGCGCCGTTGACATAGAAATACCAGTTCTCAATTCCTTCGGACGTCGCCGCGCTCTTTACGCTGATACCCTCTTCGCTGAAGGCGTCGCTGCCAAGATTAATAGCGTAAGAACTTGTTAGTTTCGTTTCGGAAATTCCGTTCAGAGATTTTACGCCGCCCAGTTCAACAAGCGCAGTGCCGGTAACGTCCGCCGCCGCCATGACAATATTACCGCTGTCAAGCGTCGCGCCCGCCGTATTGCCTTCGCCGAAAATTGCAGTGCCGCTGTCGAGTTCCCAAACGTAGCCTTCCGCCGGTAAGCCAACGCCGCTGATAGAAACTTCATAATCGCCATCCGCAGCTTTAATGCCGCCGTCAATCGTTTCAAGCGTGGTAATCGTTTTGCCGTCAATCTGAATCTCGTCGCCCGCGCTGAAATTTTCAACCGTGAACTTTGTAACGCCCGCCTCAACGCTAATCGTATCGTCGCCGCCGCCGCCGTCTATCGTCACGCCGGAGCTGTAAATTATTATCGTGTCAGAATCTGCTGTGCCGACGAATTTTCCTGAGGTCGCGCCAATGCCGAAGCTGTAACCGCCCGCGTTGCTGAGCGCCGTGACAGTTTCGCCGCCGAGGCTGCGCAGGTAAATAACTTTTTCTTCGTCGAAGGCGTCCGGCGCAGAATTTTCCGCAATGCCGCTGAAAGTTACAAGCGCGTCGCTGGTTGCGTTCTCCACGAAAACAATCCTGCCGCCGTCAAGGCTTACGCCCGCAACCGTCGCAGGCACGTAGCTAGTCAGACTGGTTGCCGAATCGTAGCTCCAATCGTTGAGCGTCTCAGCAATTTTGCTAACGCCCTTAATCGCCACGCTGTGTTTATCCGCCGTTTCAGCGATGAGGTTGCCCGCGCCGTCGAAACTCAAAGCGCTCGCCGCAACAGTCTCGCCGCCGCCGTTTATCAGCTGAATTTCGTCGCCCGCCGCGAAATCTGTAAGCTTGAACTCCGCAACGTTCACCACGTCAACCTGAATCGTGTCAGCGCCTTCGCCGGAAATAATCGTGACGTTGGTCGCGCGGTTGATGATCTTATCGTCGTCCGCGCCTGCGTCCACCGTGACATTAATCGCGCTGTTGGAAATCTCGTCGGCGCCCGCCGTGCCCTTGACGGAAACATTTTGAATTTCGTTGGAATATTTGCCGCTGACCTGTATGAAACTTTCCGCCGTGAGTGCGCTGTCTGCGCTGAGATTTACCGTGTAAGTGCCGCCGCTTTCCGTGAGTTCACTCTCGCCGAGCTTTACGCTGTTGAGCTGGAACGCCGCGCCGGTAAGTTCTTTCGCCGTGAGCTGGAACTGAATGTCACCGCTGCCGTAAAGTTCGCCGTTGAAAATCTTGAGCCCGCCGCCGCTGAAATTGAAGTTGTTGGGCGCGCTGAGTTTGTAGAGCCGCGTCGCGTTGGAAATTTCAGTTGCGCCGTAGTAGTTCAGACTTTGAATCGTGCCCGTAACGCCGCTGAAAATATTTTCGCTGAGATTGAGGAGAATGTTGCCGCCGCCGTCGAAGGTGCCCGCGAAACCTGTTAGTGCGCCGACAGCGTAGCCGTTCGCGTCGAGGTTGTTCGCCAGCGCGAATTTCAAACCGTCACAGCTGTTCCCTTCGCTAACGAAATTCGCCAGCGTCTGCAAATCCTGAGCCGTGACAATCTGGTAAGCGCCGTCCGCGAAACTGAGCCCGCCGATGTTCGGGAGAATTTCCGCCGTAACTGTAACGTCGCCGCTGGGCGTGAAAGTGTAAGCGCCGTCGGTTGCCGTAAGATTTTCGCTGCCAGCTGTAACATTTCCCTTGACGTTTCCATTTGGAATGAGCGTGACAGAATCGCCGGCTTTGACGAGGAAAATTTTGCCTTCGTAGCCGTTTGCCGTCATATAATCCGGCAGCGTGACTTCGTAAGCGGGAACGTACGTGCCGCCGCCGCTGAGGAATTTTTTGCTGAGCGTCGGAGCGGTTTCGCAGTAGCCAACGGAAATTTCGTCGTTCGTGCTCGTCCAGCTGAAATCGGCGGTTGCGTCGAGTGTTTTGGCAGAAATTTTGCCGCCGTAGAAATTGAACGCGCTGACCTTAATCGTGCTGGCTTCGATCGCGCCGAGATTTTCGCCGCCCTGCGAATAAATGTTGAGCGTATCGCCGGTAATATCGCCAGTCGTGAGCTTAGCGCCGTCCGAGAGAATCAGCGTAACTTCGCCGTTGAGTTTAAGCTCAGAAATTTCAACCGTGCCGCTGACTGCGTAGGTGCCCGCCGCCAGCTCCTTCATGTCGCTATCAATCGGCAAAGCGTCCGCCGTGCCGCCAGTGTAGGAAGTTGCAACCGGCTCGATATATTTCAGCGTCAAATCTTCGGTGGATGCGGGCAAAATCGTTGCAAGGTTGCCGCTGACTACGCCGCCTACAACCGGCGTCTTATCAGTTGTCAAAGTAAATTCAACGTCGGTGACGCCCTCGAAGGCGTTGGCGCCAATTTTTTCCAGCGTCGAAGGCAGGCTGACAGTTTTCATGTTGGCAAGCTTGACGAAGGAGCCCGCGCCAATTTCCTTCACGCCTTCGCTAATCGTCAGCGAAAGATTTTCCGCGTCGTAGAGGTCGCCAACCAGCCACGGATATTTTCCGTCGGTCGTGTCGCCGGTAATCGCCAGCGTAATTTTGCCGTCCGCGCCAGAAGTTATCGAGTAGTTAGCGCCGGTTCGACTAAGCAGAGATTTTTTATCGGCGGGCAGACTTTGGAGCGTCTTTACGAAAATCTTATCTGAAACGTCAACCGCCTCCAGATTTGTAAGACCAGCAAACACGCCCTGCGCGACTGTAACGCTGTCGCCAATGGAAATTTTCGTGACGGTTTCGCTCAAATTAAATTCAGTGACTTCGCCGGCGCCGCTGAAAGTGAGCGTGCCCTCTGCCAGCGTCCAGCGGACATCGTTGACGTAGCCGCCGCGCAAAATCGTAGCGGTAACCGTCGTGTCCTCGGTAACAGTCAGCTCGCTGGGAAGTTCGCCGCTGCCGTCAATGTAACCTTCGTCAACCGTGAGCGTGAGCGTTGCGTCAGCCGCCGCGTAAGTTTTGCCGTCGACGCTGAAAGTTTTGCCGCTCGCCGTGACGTGCGCCGGAATTTCAACTTTGTAAACCTGAATCAAATCGTTGGACGCGGCAGAATTTTCGTCAGCCAGCGCGTAGGAACTGTCTCCGCTCTCGTAAATGTAGTGCCCAGCCGTGTCGAAAGTCGCCGTGGGAGCGCTGAAAGTTTCGCCAGCCGTGAAAGTTACATTCTCGCCGGTAAAGCCAACTTTCGGCGTGAGAGTTGCCGCGCCGCGATAGAATCCGTCGTAGCTGTCCGCGATAATCGTGTAGCCCGCCGGAATTTCCACGCTGTGATAAATATCGTCGGCGGTAATTTCAACGTCGGCGGTAAGTTCAACGGGCTGGACTTTCCTGCCGTCGCCCGCGTTAAAGTTAATCGTGCCGGTGTAATAATTTTCAGCGACGGGAGTTTCAACAACGCTGACGCCAGCGGGCACGGTGACTTTAAAAATTTTCGCGTTGCCGGTCGTCGCCTGCGCGCTGCCGTAGAAATTGTTGCCGCTGAAATTTCCAGACGGCTGAATAATTTCGCCTTTGTTGTCAACGTCGTAGCTGACGATGCCGCCGCCCAGCACGATAACATTTTGAACGGTGCCGCCCGCCGCAACCGAAGCGAACAGATTGCCACCGAGGTTGCTGATAGCTTTGCCGCCGCCGTCGAACGTCCCAGCGAAATTCTGAATCGCGCTGTAGTCAACGCCAGCCATATCAATCGGCGCGGTAACTTTGAACGTCTTGCCGGAAGTTTCGCCGCCGTTCACGAAAGCCGCCAGATTTTTCAAATCGTCAGCGTTCTGAATCAGATAAGCGCCGTCGTTGTCGGTTGTGAAAGTGTGCCTGTTCGTCACGTCGACGCCAGCAATTTCGGTATTTTCGCTGACGAGCACCGTGCCGCCGTTGACGCTCAAAGAATTGTTCGCGCGGGTGTATTCCGCCAGATTGCCTTCGCTGTCAGCCAGCCGGACGGAATTTTCGCCAGCTTTGAAAGTTTTGCCGGTAAGGTCGCCGCGCAGTTCAAATGCGTAGCCTGCCTCGTTGCTGGTCACGCTGATTTCATCGCCGGAGAAATTCGCCGCCGTCAGAATAACGACGCCATTTTCAATTTCGGGCTCACCAGTCAAACCGTCCAGCGCGACGTAAGTTTTGTTTACTTCGCTGGAGCCGTTGAACTTGACAGTCATGCCGTCGAGGTACACGCCAGGAACCGATTTGTTGACGTAAGCGCCGCCGCTCCACATATCGCCTTCAGCGTAGAGTTCCCTGCCGCTAAGCGTAACGCTGGAATTGCCGTAAGTCAAAGCAACGTTGCCGCCGCTCTCAGTCAGGCTCGGCAAAATATTTACCGATTGCGTTTCATTATTGCTGCCGGTTATTTCTTCAGTCAGCGTGAAGCCAAAATTGAGTTCGTTGCCAGCGCCGAGATTTTCTATCGTCAAGCCCGTGGAATTTTCCGCAATTTCAATGTTGCCATCAATGCCGTCGGTTATGCTGAAAGTTTTGCCGGTGAGGTTGCCGCTGAAAACGATTGTGTAGCCGCCATCGTTGCCTTTCAGCGTGATTTTGTCGGATTTGAAATTGTTCGCCGTCAGCGTAATTCTGTTGCCGTCGATTGCTGGCGAGCCGGTAATGCCAGGCAGTTTGATTTTAGAAACCTGCGTGCCGGTGGGCGCGTCGCCGCTAAAGTCCTCAGCAACATTGCCGCCAAAATCTTCAGCAACGCTGCCGCTTTCTTCGCCGCCCGACTCCTGCGCGCCGCCGTAATATTTTATGACGCCGTTTTCAAGGTACGCGCCGTCCGTGACTGTTACAACGTATTCTCCGTCGTCATTCCATTCGCCGCCGCTCTCGGTGTACAGGCTGGAGATACCGTTAATCGTCGTCTTATTCCCAAGCCCTGCGAATGTAGCAACCAGCGCGCCATTTTCCAGCGCGAGACTTGTTATCGGAAGGAATGAACTACTACTAATCACGTCGTCCGCGCCCATGCCGTTCACGGTAAACGAGATTCCTATACCTATACCAATCGTGTTGCTGCCGCCGCTAACGTCAACCGTGTAGCCGCTGCCGCTCACGCGAACTTCGCCGCCGTCCAAGCCCGTGAAAGTTTTGCCGGTACCGTTGCCTTCAAGCGCGAAGCTGTAGCCGCCCGCGTTGCTCGTAACGGAAACCGAATCGCCGGCAAATTTGTCCTCCGAAATTCTAATCGTGTTGCCAATAAATTCCGCAATAAATTCCGGCGCGCTCGACAGCCCGTTAATCTCGACAAGCGTGGTGGTTTTGCCGTCGCCGACTTTGTATTCGATAGCGCCGGTTTCTTCGTTGAGGTAAGCGCCGTCCTGCGTGGTAGAACTGTAGCTCGCCACGTTATTTTCTACGCTCCACGAAGGCGTCTTATAGTGCGGTGTCAGGTTTTTAATTCCGCCAATTTTGCCGTCGGAGTCACTGAACCGCAAATATGCGCCGTCCTGCCAAATGCTCGTTATGTTTATCTTTTCGCCGTTGTCGTTCACTGACTGGATAACGTCGCCCGCGCCGAAGTTTTCAATGCTAAGTTCACTGAGATAGCCCATCTTCATAATTTGAATGGTGTCGTTGCCTTCGGCAGTGTTAATATTGACGTCGTCAGTAGAGCCCCGCGAAGATTGGTGTCTATAATACCAAGGGTGTTCAGGATAACCCACGCGGATAGTGTCATCGCCCGCGCCGCCGTCGATTGTAGTGCCTTCGTTGAAGTAGCTGTAGATATAATCGTTGCCCGCAGAGCCGGTGAATTTGCTGTCGTCGTAGTAGGAGCCCCCACTACTCAGATTGAAGCCGTAGCCGCCGTTGCTTTGTACGGTAACGCCGTCCGCCGCCGCGTTTTCCGAGCTGAGGTAAACCGTTTTGGTGTTTGTGTCAACCACAGGCTCGCCCTTAACGCCGTCGAGTACCAGCTCAGTTGCGCCGTCCAAACTTTCGGCGCGGTACTTGATAGCGTTGCCTTCAGCGTAGGCGCCCTCGCGCGTCCAGTTGGTGTAGAAAGTGGCTTTGTCAGTGTCGGTTGCGTCGTACTTCCAGCCCGCGCCGCTGCTTGACAGACTGTCTATGCCTTCAATTACAGTATAACTCTGCGCCGTTCTAGCGCTGGTTCGCTTGAACAGATTCAGCTTGTTGTTAATGACTTCAGCGCTGTATATATCGTAGCCAACGTGGATTTCGTCGCCCTCGGTGAAGTTCTCAACCTCAAACTCGATGAAGCTCTCCCTCGCGTCTATCGTATCGTTGCCTTCGCCGGTGTTGATAGTGACGCCGTCGCTGTTGTTCTCGATATAGTCATCGCCCGCGCCGCCGTCAATCGAAGCGTCGTTGCCGTTGTTGGTTACAGTGTCGTTACCGGCGCCCGCGAGGATAGCCACGCCCTGCGCCTGATTGTCGATAGTGTCCGCGCCGTCGCTGCCGTAGAAAGTCAAGCCGCTCATATCGCCAGTGAGCCGGATTGTGTAGCCGCCCGCGTTGCTGACGAGGCTAACTTTATCGTAGAGGAAATTGGCGGCAGTAAGCTCGATAACTTTGCCGTCGATTTTGGGCGTGCCGGTTACGCCGCTGAGTTCAAGCTGAGAATCGTTGGTTTCTTCTGCGCGATAAACAATTTTGCCGTCGCTGAGATAGCCGCCCGCCAGAATATGATTCGCGAGGCTTGTCGTGGAAGTTTCGCTGTCAAACGACCACTCGTCTTCTTCGGCAGAGTACAGCAGACCTTCGACGGTAACGCAACCGCCGCCATTTTGAGTGAAAACTAAATCGCCGTACTCGTTCGCTTCCACGGCAGTAATTTCGTTGCCGGTTTGAATTACGTCACCCGCGCCAAAATCATACACGCGGAAAGAGTTGACGCGCGCCGCATTGACGTCGATAGTATCGCTGCCAGCCGCCGCGTCGATTGATACGTTGGAGCCGTCGTAAAGATTGATTTTGTTAGCGCCCGCGCCGCCGCTGATTCTGATATTGGAGCCGGAATTGGTAATTACGTTATCGGCGCCGTCGGCGGTGAAAGTCTTTTTGTCGTAATCGCCGCTGTCAATGCGGAAAAGATAGCCGCCGCTGTTGCTGTCCACAGTCACGCCGGTTTCGCCGAAAGTTGCCGCGTTGAATGTAACGGTACTCGCGTCAACTTTAATCCCGTCAGTGTTCGCTAAGCCGCTGAGTTCGAGGCCGACAGTTTCCGGCAGGCTGTTCGTGCGGTACCTGAAAACGCTGGCGCCGTCGTTGCTGTAAAGACCGGCGGAGTGTCCTGCCCTGTAGCCGTATTTGCCCTCGGAAATTTTTTCCCACGTGACATCAGTCGAGAGAGCCGCGCCTTTAATCGTAACGTCCATATAACCGTTAAGTTTGACGTGAACGCCGCCGGTAACCGTCTCCGCAGCGGTAATTTCCACCAGCGGGTCGCCTTCGTCGTCGCAGAGAATGAGCGTGTCGCTTTCGTCAAAGTCTTTGAGGTCGAAGGAGTAACCTTTGCTGCAGAAAACTTTAATCGTGTCTGAGCCAGCGCCGCCGCCAACGGTAACATTTTCGCCGCCGCGCACTTCGATAAAGTCAGCGCCCGTGCCGCCGTCGACGTTCACGCTGTCGCTGTAAACGTAAATTCTGTCGTCGCCGCTGCTGCCGGTGAAAGACTTGCCAGAGAAATTTTCTTCCGCCAGTTCAAAGCGGTAACCGGCTTCGTTGCTCTTGACTTCCATGCCGCCGGTTGCAACGTTGGTCGCGCTGATTTTCAAAGTGTTGCCGGAAAATTCCAGTCCGTCCGTGTCAGCGACGCCGCTCAGCGAAACTTCGGTAACAGTGCCGCCGCCGTTGTTCTCCTCGTAAACAATATGCCCGCCGTCGATTTTAACGCCGGTCTGTTTCGTGATTTTGTAAGCGGCGCCCGTGCCTTCGGTGTACCATTTGCTTTCGTGAGCAACCTGCACGCCGTCAAC
>CAJOGX010000031.1:8178-18271 GCA_905234175.1 uncultured Selenomonadaceae bacterium
GCTGATTTGAATGACATCGCCCGCGCCGAAATCTTTAACGCTGACGCGGTAACCGTTTGCGATTTGAATGGTGTCATTGCCTTCCGCAACGTCAACCGTGACGCTGTTGCCTTCGACTTGAACAAAGTCATTGCCAGCGCCGCCGTTAATGTTCGCGCCGGTTGCGTAGTAACCATTGACAATCGTGTCATCGCCCGCGCCGCCGGTAATGCAGGCGTTTTCGCCTTTGTTGGAAATGTAGTCCGCTCCGTCGCCGCCTTCAATCGTGACGTTAGTTGCCGCGTTAGAAATGTAGTCCGCTCCGTCGCCGCCGTCAATCGTCGCGTTGTCTGCCGCGTTGGAAATCGTATCGTCGCTGTCGGTGCCGTAGAGCGCCTTGCCGCTGGCGGTGCTGTCCAGCGCGAAATGGTAGCCGCCCGCGTTGCTGAGAATTGTAACGGTGTCCTGCGCGAAGTTGTTGGCGGTAAGAGTGACGGTGCGGCTGTTGAGTTCGCCGCTGAGACTTTGAACACCGTCGAGTTCGATAGCGGCGGCGCCGTCGAATTTTTCGCGGTAACGAATAACGCCGTCTTCAATGTAAACGCCGCTCTGAGGAACGTACTGCCAGTAGCTCGCTTTAGCTCCGTCCATAGTCCAGCCTGCGCCCTGCGCCTCGGAAATCTGCGAAACGCCGTCAATGGTAACTTGCTTGTCGCCGACGTGAGCTATCAGACTGTCGCCGCTGCTCTCAAGGCTCGTAAGGGAATCGCTGCCGAAATTAATTTCATCTCCGACGCCGAAGCCGCTGACGTGGATTTGAGAAACGCTGGCTGTGTTGACTTTGATAGTGTTATTGCCTTCGGAAACGTAGACGCGAGAATTTTCGCCAAGGACTTCGATAAAATTGTTGCCCGCGCCGCCGTTAATGAAAGCGTTCTCGCCGGTAGAAAAAATAGAATCGTTGCCAGCGCCGCCGTTGATATTCGCGTTGGCTCCGTTGCTGTAGATTGTGTCGTTGCCCGCGCCCAGCAAAATTTGCGCGTTGTCGGCGTAATTGTCGACAGTATCGTTGCCGCCGCCGCTGTTCACAATAATATTTTCCGCGCCGTCCTCAACGTAAACAACGTCGCCGCCGTCGCTGCCGTAGAAAACTTTGCCGGAATAATCGCCCGCCGTCAGATGATATTGCACAGTCTTGCCAGCAATCGACCCCAAAACGCTGACGCCGTTATCGCCGAAATTTTTGGGGTGGAGCGGCAAATTAGCGTAGCCATACTCTAAAAGTTCGGCAGCGTCCACGTCCATATCGTCGGTGTTTTTGATACCGCCGAGCACGATGCCGGTTCTGCCTTCTTCGTCGAAAACGCTCGGCTCGTAAACCAGATAGCCTTCAAGGTCCCAGCCTTGCCATTTTGCGCCGCCCATGGTTGCTTTCGTGTAAAGCGTCGCAGAATCGCCTTCCTGCAACCAATTGCCGAGGCTTGAGAATTTAGTCCAGCCGTCCAGAGTAACTCTGTTGTCGTAGGTCTGCACGTAAACTGCGCCGCTCGTGAGGTCTTTCTCAACCCAGCGCCCGCCGTTAAAATAAATTTTGTCAGTCGACTCGGCGCCGGAAATGTGAACGGTGCCAATGCCTTCGCTCACGGTGAGGACGTTGTTGCCGCCGCTCAGCGAAACCTGCACGTCTTTGCTGGCAATGCGAATCCTGCCGCCGCCGCCAGCCACGAAAGTTTTGCCCGTGAGGTCGCCGCTCAGCACAACGGTATAATCGCCCGCACTGCTTTTTATGCTGGCAACGTCTCCAACAAAATTCTCCGCCGTCAGCGTAACTTCGCCGTTAGAAACTGCCACGTCATCCAAATTCCGCGTGCCGGACAATTCCAGAAGCGGCGTCGTTTCGTCAACTATAAATTCGCTCTCGTTGGAAACTTCAGCGTAACGGATAACTTCGCCGTCAAGATAGACGCCGCCGCCCAAAGTCGCCGCGAACAGCTGATTTTTATCGTTGAAGCGCCCGCCAGCGCTGACTTGCTGAACGCCGTTTAAAATCACGTTGCCGACGCGAACAGCATTTTCGCCATCGTCAACCAGTGCGCCAGTCAAGCCAACAATCACGTCTCCCGCGCTGAAATCAGTCAAGGTAAGCTCAGTGCTGCCGCCACGAACTGAAATCGTATCAGCGCCGTCGCCCGTCCGAATCGTGGCGCCCGTGTAAGTCTGAATCAAATCATTGCCCGCGCCGCCGTCAATCAGCACATTGTTGCCGTTGTTGAGAATCGTGTCAGCGCCCTCGCCGCCCAAAATCGTTGACTTGCCGCCGTCGTTCTGGATACTGTCGTCGCCAGCGCCGCCGCTTATGGAGCTGTATTCGCCGCGGCTGGAAATAATATCGTTGCCTTTGCCGCCGTCAATCGTCGTGCGCTTGAAGCTTTTGTTGGTGATAGTGTCGTTGCCGGTGCCGCCAAGCAAAGTGTTGTAGTTGCCGTTGTTCCAGAGAGAATCGTTGCCAGCGCCGCCGTCGATAACCGAAAAATCTGCCACGCGGTCTCCTACGCTGTTATTCCAAATTACGTCGTTACCGCCGCCGCCTTTGACTGTGGAGCGCAAGTTCTGGTTGCCGAGCGTTTCGCCCTGACTGCTGCCGACGAGCAGGACATCTTGGTTGCGGTTGCTGTAGTAAACGTAGGCGTAACCGTCTTCGACGAAGTTTGTTGCGGTTCTGGCGCCGAAGTTTATCGTGACGTGATCCGATTCGCTGTAGACGGTGTTCCGCCCCGCGTCGAGATTTATAACGACGTTTTCGGCGTAGTTCCAGACGGTATCCCAGCCGTCGCCCGCGTTTATCGTCACGTTCTGCGCGAAGTTCAAAATGCTGTCGTCTTCGCTGCCGCCGGAAATCACTACGTTTTTGCCGGTGTTGTCTATCGTGTCACTGCCCGCGCCGCCAATTATGGTTGAGTTTGCGCCCATATTCCAAAGTTCGTCGGAACCGCTGCCGCCGCGAATCAAAACATTTTTCGAGCTGTAGTTCATTATATCGTCATTACCCGCGCCGCCGTCGAGCGTCACATTTTCGTTGTCGTAGTTCCAAATTTTATCCGCGTCATTCCCGCCGTTTATAAAAACGTTGGAGCCAGTGTTGGTTACGCTGTCAGTCCCAGCGCCGCCGTCAATCGTCACGCTGTCGGCAAAATTCTGAACGGTATCATTTCCACTGCCGCCGTCAATCGTCACACTCGCGGCGTAGTTGTAAATTTTATCAGCGTCGTCGCCGCCGGAGAGCGAAGAATTTTTACCGTAGTTGGTGATTGTGTCAGCGCCTTCGCCCGCGTCGACCGTCACGCTCGCGCCGTAGTTGTCCACCACGTCATCGCCGCCGCCCGCGTAAATCCTGTTGCGTGTGCCAGCCGACTGGTTTTTGATAGAATCAGCTTTGCTGGAGCCGGTGATTGTGTCGTACGGAGCCTGCACGTCCAGCGTCGCCGCGCCGTCCGCCACAACTGCTTTGCGTATCGCTTTTACAGCGTAAGAATAAGTTGCAGTGCCGTTCGCTACGGTGACGGCGGTGTCAGAGTCGATAAAATTTTCATTCTCAAGCGTTATCGTGCTGTCCTTAGCTTTCGGCGTCTTAGCAATTCCGCGAACAACAGCCTTAGCTTCGTTGCTGGCGCTGCCCGCCTCGTAACGCAAGCGGTCGTAGCCGTTGCTGTTGTGGTTGCCGTTTTTGGAAATCATCACTAAGCCGCTCGCAGTTCCCGCGTTCAGCGTGGCGGAATGATTATCGTCAACCTGCCAGCCCTTGCTCTGCTGAAGATTCGTCCCCTTGATAAGAATGTTTCCGTTTACCAAAACGCCGTCCATCGTCTGCGTGTAGCTGCTTATTCCGCCCTCAAAGCGAATGTCGCTCCAGCCCTCGTTCATTCCCGTGACGGTCAGCGTCATTTTCTTCACGTTCTGCGCGATTTTTATAAAGCCGTCGTTCATGGACGAGACAGTTACGTTATCGCCGCCGCTGATATAAATTTCACGCGTCGCATAGCTGGGGCCGTCGCTCACGTCAAAGTTTATGTTCGACGCGCTGGAGAATATCGCCCTGGGGGATTCGAGCTTTACGGTCTTGCCGCCGTAGTCGCCGCTCTCGAACTTGTAGCGGTAACCCTCGCTGTTTTTCGTAACTTCCGCGTCGCCGACGAAATTTTCCGGTCTGAACTTCAACAGATAATTATTTTCTATTTGCGGAGTGCCGGTAGCGCCGGTAATTTCCAAAATGCTGTTACTGCTGTTGAACGTGTAAGAAATTTTGAGATTGGTGCCGTCCTGGTCGGCGGTGTAGGAAGTCGTTATGTTCCCATAGTACAACACGCCGTTATTAACAGCCCAGCTATTGGAACCCGCGCCGCTCGTCGTACCGATTTTGCCAATGCCCTTTATCGTCAGCTTTTTGCCGTCCCGCGTCGCAGCCTGAAAGTCGCCGGATTCCGTGTAGTCGGCGCTCCTGTATTCGCTGTAGAAATTCTCGACAACTAAAACGTCGCCTGGGCTGAAGTCGCTCAGCGTAACAGTCTTGTCCGCGTTCAACTTGCTGATAAAAATCGTGTCATTCCCAGCGCCGCCCTTTATCGTGGGAGAAGCGCCGGAAGTGTAGATATAATCGTTGTCTTCGCCGCCGTCGATGAACGTATAGTCAGCCCTGCTTACGATAGAATCGTCGCCCGCGCCGCCGTGAATCTCGGACGCGAACTTCACATAGTCCCAGTTATTATCGTTTACAATCGTGTCATTGCCAGCCTCGCCGTAGAGGTAGCCGCCGCTGCCGGAGTTGTAAATGTAGTCATTGCCCGCGCCCGCCAGAATGCTGGGCTGCTGCCCGTTGCGCCCGTCGTAGCTGTCCCACGGCGAAAATGGCGCCGGAGCATAGCGAAAATAATTCTCAATCGTATCGTCGCCGCTGCTGCCGTGTACCGTTACAAAGGTGCCGCCCTCGTTGACAAATTTTTTCGCGTTGGAAAGCGTAATTTCAGCCTGCCGCCCGTCATTCCAGATGTCACCTTCGCCGCTGATTTTCACGCCGGTTTTGGAATAGTTCCTGACGGAGGAACCCGCTTCCGCAATTATAATCGCGCCGTCTTTGTAGTTGTTCAGAGTGCTGCCGCTCTTTACCGTGACAGCCGTCGCGCAGTTGTTATTTATTGGCGCGGAAATATTTTCGCCAGCCACGAAGGCGCCGCCGGAACCCGACGCAATTTCTATCGTGTCAATGTAGTCTGCAGACGCCAGAGAAACCGTGCTGCCCTCCACGAACGCCTCCGCCGGTATCTCTAATATTACAGTGGTTTTTACAATGCTTGTGTAGCTGTCACTGATGCCACTGCCGCCACCGCCGCCACCGCCTTCTTCACTGACGCCACTGCCGCCGCCGCCGCCGCCGATAACTGTTTCAGATTCATGGTTGTATTTCGTGAACCCCCATCTTGCGCTGGGGATTACAAAAGTATCCGTTGCGCTGGGGATTGTAATACCATTCGTGACTTTTTCTTCAATATTCGGCTGAGCCGCCGCGCCGGTAATTTTAATCGCCTCAGGACCTGTGCCAGCGTGGTAAGTGAGCTGCGTGGTGCCGCTGCCCGTGTAGTAGGGCTTCGTCCCGCTGATAACGTAGGAATAGGAGCCGCCGCCGTTGTCCCGCCAGTAGGGATTGGTTGGGACGCCCGCGCTTGACGCCACGCCGTTGCCAACTTCCAAAGTGTAGCTGATATCGCTCAGATTTGTCAGCGTGATATTTTTGTCGGCTAAGCAATTCGCCGAAACTTTTACCTTGTCGTCGCTCGTAAAGCTAAGCCCGTTGCTGTCCTTCACGCCGCTGATTCTCAAAATATCTTTTTCCGCAGCGTAGTTAAAAATGTAGTTGCCGTGCTCCGTGTAACAGCTTAGCCCGCCGGTTTGATGATAGCGGTAAGTGCCGTTGCCTTCGTCTATCCATTGCCTTGAGGATTTGGTTGAGGTGAGCTGAATGCCGTAAATCGTTATCGGACGAATAGAAATGCCGCCGTCAATATTTTTAGCACTTGCAAAAATATCCAGTTCAGGAGCAATCAGCGTATCGCCCTCGCCCATACCAAGTATCGCGACTTCGCGCACGTTTTTGGCAATGGTAATCGTCTGCGCGCCGCCGGTCAGCACCAGCACTTCGCCATTTTCTTTGACGGTATAATTTCCTGTGATATTCTTGCCGGCAACCAGCGAAAATTCCGCGCCGTCCGCCGCCATGAAGGTGTAACTGCCGTTGTTCGCAGTGAGTATAGTCCCTCCGTATTTCACTTCGCCGACCGTGTATCCGCTATCGTTCGCCGTGAATGTTGCTGTAACTTCGGCGCCCGCATTTGCATACCACTCGCCGCCAATCTCAACAACGTTATCGCCGCTAAGATTGACCGTCGCGCCCGCTACTGCGCAGTTTATTTTCACTAGCGCTGTACCGCCGACGCCGACATAGCCATTAGCGTCACTCGCCTCGACGCCAACATAATACGCGCCGTTGTCCACGAAAGTCACTTCGGTGCCTTCCGCTTTCGTCGCAATGGGAGAAAACGCTCCCGCATTATTTGCATTATGTTTACTGGGATCTACGCTGTGGCTACCCCTGAATATAGAATCGTTTATCGTCAGCGTCGAGCCGTCCGCGCATTCAGCAACGAAACCGCCCGCGAAGCCGTCACGGTGGGAAACTGTTCCGCTGACGACAACGTTAGTCAAAACCAGATTGCCTGCGTTGAGCCCGACGACGCCGCCAACATTTGTGTCATAGCCTTTGCCATAAATGCCGCCGGACAATTCGACATTCTGAATGGTAGTAACGGCGCTGCCCTGCACTATGTTCACCAACCCGCCGCAGGTGCCGCTGACATTTGTGTTAATGGAGTTTGACCTTCTCAGGTTCTGTATTGTGGCGCCTTCCACGTTGCCAAACAAAACGTTGTTGCCAAGTGTGCGAACATTGTACCCGCCGCCGTCGAACGTGCCCTGGAACGGATTTTCCGCCGTACCTATGCTGCCTCCTGCGAGCGTACAGTCTTTATTTACCCTGAAGGTCAGCCCAGCCGTTTTGCCGCCGCCGTTTACGTAGTCCCTGAGCGCGTTCATTCCAGCGTTGCTGCCGATAAGGTACACGCCATTTTCCAGCGTCAGCCCGTTGATAGTGGGATAGCCCTCGATATTCACTTTGCCCAGCTTCGCGGCGTCTTTGAGCGTCACGGTATTTTCGCCGACAGTTACAACTACGTTCGCGCCGCTGATTGTCTTGCTGTACTGCGCGAGAGAGCCGTCAGCGTTTACAACTTTCAGCACGCAGTCCGCGTTGAAGTCGCTGATTGTATCGTTCCCTTCGCCCGCAACATATTTGAACGTTGACGCCGCTCCACGACGAGCCATCGAATCGTTGCCGCTCGTGCCGACTACCGCGCTGTTCGTTATCGTGCCTTTGTTCTTATTTGCAAATCCGCCGTTAAGCAGATTCAGATTTTTTATCGTGCCGGTTAAGCAGGTTATGAGAATAGCCCCTCTGAAATCCACCGTATAACCGCCGCCGTCCAAAGTCCCTTCAAACTTATTCCCGCATCCGATTGAGGGGTCGGCTGTTATGTCCGCCGCCGTGATTTTGAACGTTTCGCCCGCGCCGGTGTTGTTGGCTTTGAGGTATCTTAAGAACGCGTTGAACTCTGCCGAGCTGCCAATTTCGTAGTAGCCGTCGCCGCCATTTATAACGTACTTCAGCCCGCTAATTTCCGCATGATTTTCTGCGCCGAGCGAGGTATCGCCTTCGGGCATCGTGAACGCAGAATTACCGCTGGCGTCTTTCGGAACGAGAATTTTTTCTGTGCCGCCGGTTGTCTGAGTGGCGCCGCTGTCGTCGGTAAAAGTTTCGGCGTCGACGTTTTGAGAGTAGGTAAGATAATCGCCCGCCGCCGGTTTAATCGTCACGGTTGCGCCCGCCGGAGCGTAGTAGCTGCCGTCAAATTTGTACGCGCCGGAAATTATTTCAGCGCCGGCAGGAAGTGTCAGCTTGTAGACGCGTTCCATTCCGCTGGGAATTTCCATTGGCGTATTGTCAGTGGTGACAAAATAATTGCCGTAGACTTCGCCGCCTTTGCGTTCGCCAATACAATCCTGCGCGTCGCTTTCAATCACGAGCTCAAAAATATTTCCGTCGACCTTCGCCCAGCTGCTGCCGCTGTAGCCAGCAACCGCGTTGGTGGTGCCGCTTACCTTGACGCTGTTGTTTTCAATGTGCCACGTGTTATAGCCGACGAGCCCGCCGACATATTCGGAGCCGGTAATTTGAACGTCGACGCTGGAAGTTAAAACGCCGCCCGCGTTATCGCCGACCACGCCGCCAACTTTCGTGGAGCCGGTGACGGTGCCGGTGACACTGCAGTTGCGAACGTTGCCGAAACTCTTACCGGCGATGATACCGACGTTGTTCCCGCCGCTGACATTCGCGCCCGTGACGTTCAAATTCTGAACAAGACCAGCGTAGCCAATTTCTCTGAACAGACCAACTTTATCTTCGCCGCCGCCGGAAATTGTGAGCCCGCTTATCGTGTGCCCGCCGCCGTCGAATCTGCCGTTGAAGTTCGTTAAATCTTCGCCGTCGTCCGGCACGCCAATTCCTGTGAAATCTGTAAGACTGGACAAATTCAAATCAGTCGTGAGGCGGAAGCCGTGCAAAGTTGTTTCGTGCGTCTCAGCAAATTCAACGAACGCTTTGAAATCTTCGAGGCTGTTTATCAGATATTCTTCGTTCTCGTAGTCGAAAGACAGGCTGGCGATTTTTTCAAGACCAACCGGCTCGATTGTGTAGCCGTTCTCCGCCGGTACCGTGAAATCTTTGTAGACGTATCTGTCGCCGACTTCGTAGCCGTAAGCGTCCTTCAAGCCGGTAATCACGAAAAAGCGCGGGTCGGTGTAAGATTCGCTCAGGGTAAACTCCATTGGCGTGCCTGCGCGATAATAAGTTTTGCCGTCGAATGCGGTGTAAGTAGAATTGTCGGGCGTACCTTCCGCAAACTCAGCCGTGATGCCGGTAGGAATGTTGAACGCGTAATATCTTTCGTAGCTGTCATTGTCAGAAGCGTTGCTGATAAGGACGCTGCCGGTTGAAGCTGCGTTGCTGAGGAAAACCGAGCCCGCGCCGCCTGTGACGCTGGAAATTATGACGCAGTTTTTGACAGCGCCGTTATTGACCGCGCCAGCGAGCCCGCCGCCGGTATTCGTCGCGCTGTTGACTGTAGAAACTACGTTGCAGTCTGCAATTTCGCCGCCTTCGAGCCAGCCAGCGAGTGCGCCAGCGTATTGCCCGCGACTCTGAACGTTCGCATTCGTCAGCGTGAGATCTTTTATCGTGGCGCCTTCCGCGTAGCCGAAAAGTCCGGCGTAGTCTCCGCTGGTGTCGATTGTCAGATTGGAAATGGTTTTGCTGTTGCCGTCGAAAGTTCCCTTGAAGCGACCGGCGTAGGTGCCAATCGGCGTGAAGTTCGCAACGGTGCCGAGGTTGATATTGTTAGCGAGCCTGAACGTCATTCCGTCGCAGTCGTGCCCGCCGTTGACGTAAGCCGCCAGACTTTCCAAATCTCGCGCGGAACTTATGAGCCAGGCGCCATCGGTTTCGTCGCGCAGGAAGTACATGTAATCGTTTTCGGTAATTGTGGCGTCGCCGGTTTCGGGCATTTTGTAGGAATAGCCGCCGTCTTTGGGCGTCGCGCCTTTAACTCCAACGAACAGAATATTTTTCGCCGTGAAACTTTCGTCAAGCTCCAGCGTAACGGTTGCGCCCTTCGCCGTGTAAATCGTGTCGAGAATCTGCACGCCGCCGCTGACAAGCGTCAAGCCGTCGGGAACGGTGAGCGTGACAGTTTGAACTGCGCCGTTGCTATCGACGTTGCTGGGATTGGTAATGTAGTAATTGCCGCTGATTTGGGTTGTCATACCATATCCATTGGTACTTCGCCCGTCAGCCGCACCGTAGATAACGCCGCCGCCGGAAACTTCGCCGTCATTCACGCATTTTCCGAGCCAGCCCATATAGCGCATACCAATACCGTTACCGCAATGAATGTAG
>CAJOGX010000031.1:18309-19628 GCA_905234175.1 uncultured Selenomonadaceae bacterium
GATTCATTTCGCCGATAACGCCGCCGACATTTTCCGCGCCGGTAACATCGCCCTGCACGTAAATATTTTCAAATTTGGCGTCGGTATAAACATTGTCCTCAAGGTGACCGATAGCGCCGCCAACATTTTTCTTGCCGGTAACGCTGACATTCGTGAGGCGGAGATTTTTGATACCGCCGCATTCACCTACATCAGCGTCGACGAAACCAAACAAGCCCTGATTATCTTCGTTCGGCTTGTAAATCGTAAGGTTGTCGATAGTGTAGCCCGCGCCGTCGAACGTGCCACTGAAATTATTGATAGCAGTATGGTTGCTTTCGCCTTCCGCAACGACCGGCATTTCAATATTGCCAAGAAGCCGGAACGTCATACCTTTGCATTTGTTGCCAGCGTTGACGTAAACCGCGAAATTTTCCAAATCAGCGCAGGTAGCAATGATCCAGGTATCGCCGTCCTTGAGAAATTCATAGCTGCCGAGCGTGCCGGTGGTTAAGCCGTTAATGTCCACGCCGTCGATATTGAGCGCGCTAAGGCTGGCGGCGTCTTTGAGCGTAACCGTGCCGGTGCCGACCGTCAAAATAATATCGCTGCCGCTGGTTGCTTTGGTGTACTTTGCAACGGCGCCGCTCTCGTCGAGAAGTTTCAGCGTGGAAGTTTCGTTGAAGCCGGTGATAACGTCGTTGCCGTCGCCCGCGCGATATTCAAAGACAACGTTTTTGCCGGTGTTGCTGAAAGTGTCGTTGCCTGCGCCGCCGCTCATCGTGACATTATCCGCAGTGTTGGTAATGTTATCGTTAGCCGCACTGCCGAGGATTTTCGTACTGGCGTCCGTGTTGGTGAGGCTGTTGTTGGTTTCATTCAGCTGGTAGTAAGTTTCGGCGATTTTAATATCAACACTGCCGGAAATTCTGACGGAGAATTTGCCGTCCGCCAGCGCCGTGTAAGTTTGGTCGCCGACGGTGACAGAGGCAACAGCTTTCGTGCTGGCAGAGTCGACCGGCTCAAGCTTGAAAGAAACAGTGCCGCTTTCAAAAAATTTTTCGCCCGCGACAGAAATTTTGCCGTCGCTAAGTTCTGTGAGCTTGAAACCTTCGGGTGGCGTGATTATGTAGAGTTGCGCGGCGTCTTGCACAGTTGCGCTGGAAGGATTGGTAATGTAGTACATGTAGCTGATTTGGGTTGTCATACCATATCCATTGGTACTTCGCCCGTCAGCCGCGCCGTAGATAACGCCGCCGCCGGAAACTTCGCCGTCATTCACGCATTTTCCGAGCCAGCCCATATAGCGCATACCAATACCGTTACCGCAATGAATGTAG
>CAJOGX010000031.1:19677-34380 GCA_905234175.1 uncultured Selenomonadaceae bacterium
GATTCATTTCGCCGATAACGCCGCCGACATTTTCCGCGCCGGTAACATCGCCCTGCACGTAAATATTTTCAAATTTGGCGTCGGTATAAACATTGTCCTTAAGGTGACCGATAGCGCCGCCGACGTTGTTTTTGCCGGTAACGCTGACATTCGTGAGCCGGAGATTTTTGATACCGCCGCATTCACCTACATCAGCGTCGACGAAACCGAACAAGCCCTGATTATCTTCGTCCGGCTTATAAATCGTGAGGTTGTTGATAGTGTAGCCCGCGCCGTCGAACGTGCCTTTGAAATTATTGATAGCCGTGAAGTTGGATTGACCGGCGGCAACTTTGCCGAGGTCGATGTCGTTGGCGAGCTTGAAGGCTATGCCTTTGCAAGTATTGCCGGAGTTGACAGCGGCGGCGAAATTTTGGAGTTCCTGCACGTTGCGAATGAGGCATGCACCGTCCGTGTCGAGCGTGAAGCGGTAGTTGCCGATGTTACGATAGCCTTCGACAGTCAGCGGGTTAGCGTTCGTGGTATCGACGGTGTAGCTGTAAGTTCCGTCCGCGTTCGCTGTAGCATTGAGGATGTCAACGCTGTCGTAGCCTGCCTTGGAAGATTCGGTGATGGTAAGCGTGAGCGTGGTGCCAGCGGCGGCATAGCAATCATTGCCGAGGACGAAAATATTTTCAGCGGCAACGGTAACGCCAGCGGGCAGCGCGACTTTGTAGAGCTGAGTTGTGGCGCCGGTTTCGTTGTAGAAGGTTCCACCGTCTGAATTTACCAGCGCGATATTTTTCAGCGTGTAAGTTCCGTCGGTGAAAAGTTGTTCGACGTTGGCTTTGACAGCGTAGCCGTTGCCGTTGAGAGTTCCCGCAAAGTTGACGGGCGTCCAATCGTCGAGGGAAATATTTGCGCCGAGCTTGAAAGTTTTACCGGCGCAGTTGTTACCGGCGCTAATGTAGCTGTTGAGGCTAGCGAAATCGTCCGCGCTGAGGATATAGTAAGCGTCGTCCTTTTTAGCGAAAGTGTAGCCGCCGAGCGTTTCAGTCTGCCAGAGCGTGAGGCTGGAATTTTCCTCAACGGTCAGCGTGAACTTGGTGGCGTCATTTTCAACAGCAGCGGCGCCCTCAATGATATAGCCAGCGCCAACGATGAAAGTGAGCTCATCGCCTGGCTTAGCGTAGAGATAGTCGCCAGCCGTGAAGTAATTGCCGGAAATTCCCACGCCGGTGAAGTCAGCGGTTTTGCCGATTATGACAAGTTTGCTGGCGTTGATATTATTTCCCGCGCCTTGAGCGTCGGCGTTGGAGGCGTAGTAGTTATTTTCAAAAGTGTTGGAGCCGTAGTTATCGCCGACGACCGCGCCGCGTTTATTACCGCCGCTGACTTGAGCCTGGACGTAGCAGCCCTTTATTTGTGAGCCACTTTCAGTGTCTCCGACGAGTCCGCCGACATAACCATACGACGCAGTAACAGTGGCGCCGATTACAGTTACGTTTTCAATGGTAGCATTATTCGCTGTGGCGGTCAGCGCGCCGGTTGTGGCAAAATAGTTTTCCAGCTGATTTGTAACGGAAAAATTTTCGAGCGTGAGATTTTTTATCGTGGCGCCTTCCGCGTAGCCGAAAAGTCCGACTTTTTGGGCGCTCGTTTCGAGAGTGAGGTTGCTGATTTTGTAAGTGCCGCCGTCGGATTTGGTGCCGTCGAATGTGCCACGGAACCTGTTGTCGGCGGTACCGATTGGCGTCCAGTCCGTGACGCCGCTGAAGTCGATGTCCGCCGTGAGCTTGAAGAATTTGCCTTCGTAGTGGTTGCCGCCGTTCACGTCGCTTGAGAGCTGTTTCATGTCTGCGACGCTTGAAATTTGGTAGGGATTATCCTGCGAGCCGTCGCCGCCTCTGAACGCGCTGTCAAATCTCTGCAGGTCGAAGCGGTAGCTGTCAGCGGCGGTGGTGTTTCCGTAGAAGCCGCCCTTGAATTTTGCTGTAAGTTCCATGAGAATTTCCTCCTGTCCGCTGACTGACTGGCAGTCGGCAAAAATTTTGGCATAAGTACCCGTAATTTGTCCGAGGAAAATTGTACACCAAAAAAATGCGTTTGGATTAATCACTTTTTGGAAAATCGCTGCACTTTTTGGGCTTGAGCAAAAAAATTTGCCCTGACTTTGAGCCGAGGCTTTAAACCGAGAAATTTTTCAAAAGCGATAATTTAAAAGCTAATAGCCTTGCACTTCGGCAAATGATTGAGTTCGATAAGTTCGGGAGCGGCGGCGGCAACGCGTTTCATCAGAGCTTCCGGCGATTCGTCTTCGAGCACAAGGCCGGTTAAATCGTCGCTGGTCGCAATCCAAACTGCCGCTTCGTTATCGTACTGAAAATTCACGTGGTATTCGGCACCGGAAATTTTAGCGGGCATAAAACCACTCCCTTTCTTCATCGAAATTATACACGCAAAAATACTTTTATCAATCACTTTGGGCTTGAGAACGAAAAAAACCGCCAGCAAAATCGTCGGCGATTTTAATCTGTAAAGAGAAGTAAATTTATATGAGGAGGGGGGAGCTGTTTAAATTCGCACGTCGAGTTCGTAGCCAATCGCGCTGGTGACGACGTTGGCGATTTTCTTTTTCTCGTGGTGCGTAGCGAGCGGCAGCGGCGGAGTTTCTTCGACCGGCGCTGGTTTTATTTTAGCAATGAGTTCCAGAAGTTTTTTATCGGAAGTCAGCGCGAAGGGAATTGCGCCAAATTTTTCCTCAGCCGCCAGCAGCGCCAGAATTTCAAAGCCGGTGATAAATTTCATTTCAGCGCTGGCGAGTACCAGTTTGATGTCGCGTTCGCGCAGAATTTCCTCAGCCGCCGCCGGTGAAGTTGCAGTTATCACTTCGTGCGGGAAATTTTCTTCAATGAGCGACTGCGTTTCCAGCAATTCCGCTTCGTCCTCGCCGAGTAGTAAAATTTCTTCGCTGTGAATTTTGTCGAGCTTTTTCTGAACCCGCGTGACTAAATCTTCCGGCAGGAACGGTTTCTTGATGTAGTCCCGCACTCCGAGTTCACTGACGCGCTGAATTTTATCCGTCTTGCCAGTCGCCGAAAGCATTATCACCGGCACATCTTTTATCCGCGAATCTGCGCGAATTTCCGCCAGCGTCTCAATCCCGTCGAGTTCCGGCATCAAAATATCCAGCAGCACCAAATCCACGTGTTCGCGTCGCAGGAACTCAAGCCCGTCGGCGCCGCTGTCTACGCAGAAAACTTCGCACGGCAGTTTTTTAGTCAAAACCATCTTCGCAATTTGAAGATTCATACTGTCGTCGTCGATAACCAGAATTTTTTTCTTCCTCATGACACAGCCTCCTTGAACAGTCGAACTTTTTTCAGCGGCAGGTACGTCAGCAGAATTTTTTCCATAAGCAATGGGTCTACCGGCTTGCTCATATAGTCCGTGAAGCCCCGCGCGATTAGCATTTCCTGTATCCCAGAGACAGCCGTCAGCGCAACGACCGGCACGCCCTCGCTCAAATTTTCTTCGAGCGACCGCGCCAGTTCCAGCGTCTGCACTCCGTCGAGCGTCGGCATGAGCTGGTCTAAGAAAATCAAATCGTAGTGTTTCCGCGTAAGTTTTTCCAGGCAAGCCAATCCGTCCGGCGCCGTGTCAATTTTTATCTGCGTCGCCGCCAGCATTCTTTGAATTATGAGCAGGCTCGTTGCGTCGTCGTCCACGACTAAAATTTCCGCGTCCGGCGCCACGAATGACGGCTCAAAATTCTCCGGCGGAACCGTCAGCAAAAACGGCGGCTTTGCTTCGCGCTCCACGAAATTTTTTCCGCTGCCCGCCTCCAGCTTTTTCATTGCCTCGCGCAGATTTTCTTCCGCCCGCGCCCGCGTGAAAAATAAATATCCAATTACCAGTGCCAGTGAAACGAAAATTATCAGCTCGCCCAGCGCGTAAACCTGAAAAACGTCTCTTATAGCCTCCGCCATCGAAGGGTGTGCCGCCGCCGCGTTGATTAAATCGCTGACCTCCGCCAGCATGAAAAATTCCGCCATCGTCAAAACCGACATAACCAGCGCGAATTGCGGCGCGATTTTTTTTATGCACCGCTCGTTCAAGGAAAAATTCGCCTCATCCAATTCCCCCAGCTCCTTCCAGCCAACTCGCTATCTGCCCGCAAACTTTTTCGTAAGCCGCTATCAAATTCCCGTGCCCTGCGCGAATTTTTTCGGTATCGCCATCCTCAGCCGCCAGTTCAAGTTCCTTCGCCTGCGCGCTGAGTTTTTCCGCGCCGATTGAAAGCGAAGTTGACTTCAGCGCGTGCACAACTATCCTGTAATTTTTCCAGTCTCCAGAATCGAACGCCGCCTGAATTTTCTTCGCGCGCTCGCCATTGGCGAAGTCCTTCAAAATTTCGACGTAGAAGCCCCTGTCATTCATGAAATATTTCAAGCCGGTATCGAGATTAATATCTGGGCAGGCGGCGTTGAAAGCGGCGCGCTCGTTTTCCGAGAAAGTATTTGCGTCAGCGGCTGGCTCTGCAACCGGCGGCGGCGCTGGAACTTTTTTCCGCTGCCTTTCGACCTCGAACGAGATAATTTCCGGCGGCAGGTGCTTTTCCAAAATTTCTTCCAGCTCGCCAACGTCTATCGGCTTTGAAAGGTAGTCGTTGAAACCTTCGTGCAGATATTTTTCCCTCATTCCGGCAATCGCGCTCGCCGTCAGCATGACAACGGAAGTTTTGTCGCTCAGAATTTTTTCGCGCTGCATGACTTTCAAAGTTTCGACGCCAGTCATGACCGGCATCATGTTATCGAGGAAAATTATGTGGTAGAAATTTTTCCGCGCGAGTTCAAGACACTGCTGCCCGCTGTCCGCCAAATCCGGCACGATTTTGTTGCGCTTGAGCAGGCCGCTGATAACTTTCAAATTCATATCGTTATCGTCGACCGCCAGAATTTTTGCGTCAGCCGCCAGCAAATATTTTTTCTGCGCAGATTTATCAAAGTGCCTGTGACCGGCAGCGTACTCGCCAATCGGGTGCTTATCGATAATTTTTTGAGTCAGCCGGAATGAAAAAGTTGAGCCCTGCCCATAGACGCTGGAAACTTCAAGCTGGCTGTTCATCATCGTCAAAAGTTTTTGCACAATCACAATTCCCAAGCCCGTGCCTTCGATATTGCGGTTGCGTTCCTCGTCGAGCCGCTGGAAAGACTGGAACAGCTTGTCCATATCCTCCGCGCGAATGCCAATGCCGGTGTCTGAAACTTTAACTTCGAGCGCGAAAGTATCCTCGTCGACTTCGCTGCCGGAAATTTTCAGCGTGACGGAACCAGTGTGCGTGTACTTGACGGCGTTGGTCAAAATGTTCGTGATAATCTGCCGGAGCCTCACGTCGTCGCCGTACAAACTTTGCGGAAGGCTGGAATCAATTTCGGTCTTGAAGTTCAGACCTTTTTTCTGCGCCTTATCGGAAATCATGTTGACAAGGTCGTCAATCAGCGCCGCCGTTTCGTAGCGGACGGGCACAATTTCCATTTTGCCGTCTTCGATTTTGCTGAAGTCGAGGATAGAATTTATCAGCGTGAGGAGAGTTTTGCCGGCGCTCTGAATATTCGTTGCGTATTCCTGCACTTCGTCCGAATTGCTTTCGCGCAGAATCATTTCGTTCATACCGAGAACGGCGTTGATAGGCGTGCGAATTTCGTGAGACATCTGCGCGAGGAACTGAGATTTAGCCTGACTTGCCGCCAGCGCCGTCGTCGAAGCATCTTTGAGCTGGCGATTAACTGAAGCCTGCCAGCTCATTTGCCGGTTAATCAGCGCGTTGACGATCGCGACGCAAATTCCGAGCAAGGCGATAAAAAGCACGCCGAGCCCGATAACGTTGCCGTAAATGTTCCACCAGTTGTTGGCGACGATAATCGTGAAGTTCGACGCCTTATTTTTCTTAGCGAGGCAGGCGACGAAATTGCCCGTGTAATCCTTGAGCGTGCTAATCTTCGCGCTGCCGTAAGCCGCCGCGTATTCGGTCGCGGAAATGCCAGTCATTGCGTCGGCGGTCTGCTGATAGGCGGCGTTCGGGTGATTGATAATCATGCCGTTGCTGTCTACCAGAAAAGCGTAGCTGTCCGCCGTGTAACTTTCGCCCAAAACTTTCGTGAGCTTGTCGAGGTAGAAATCTATACCGAAAATGCCTACGAACTCGCCGCGCGTGCCGAAAATCATCTTGGACATCGTGACGCAGTAAATTCCGGTTTGGGCGTCGTAGTAGGGCGCGGAAATGCTGAAGCCGTCGGGAGATTTTTCGGCGTCGAGGTACCAGGGGCGCTCCTCAACGTGCCAGTTCGGGTCGGGCGACTGCCAGCCGTTGTTCATTATCAGCGAATGTTCGCGGTAGGGATTTGCGAAGTAGCAGACGGAAATTTCTGGGTAGTGCCGCGCGAGGTCGTCGAGAAATTTGACGGCGGCGGGGTAATCGTCCATAAGTTCTGGGTGCTCGCTCAAAAGATTTACGAACATAATCAGCGTGCCGCGCTGGTCGTCAATCCAGCTGGAAAGTTGGTGTTCGTAGGTATCAACTTCGCGGTGCATTTTCGTATCGCCCCAGCTGATTGTCGTGTTCAGGCAAATCCCGAACGCCACGAGCATTGCCAGAATTATGAGCGCCACAATCCAGCGCCTTGCGTAACGGCTGATTTTTGAAAGTTCCTCGTCGTGGAAATTTTTTTCTTTGGCAAGTTTGAGCCGGTCGCTTGAAATTATCGTCGAGAACGAAAAAAGATTGTCGAGCATGTCCGAAAGTTTGAGCGCGGACTCACGAACCTGGGCGGCGCATTCGGCGGGATTTTCGTCCATGTGCAGAACGCCTTTATTCGAGATGCTCAAAATATCGTGCAGAGGATCGCGCAGGTCTCTTGAAAGCCGCGACAGAAATTCTTCCTTGACGCGTAACGCATTTTCGGCGAGCAGTCCGCTTCGCATTGCGTTGAGGTACAGGAAAATTATCGTCAGCAGCATTATCAGACTTATCGCCGCCGTGAAAAAAATCTGCGTGTAGCTGTCGCGGTAAAACGCCTGATTGTTGACGCTGAAAATAATATACCAGCCGTTGGGCGTTACGCTGCTGAAAACCGTGTGTTCCGCGCCGCCAATCTGCGCGACGAAACTTTTGCCGGAATCGGACTGCACGACGCGGCTCAAAATATTTTCGTACTCCTTGAGCTTCTCGGAAATTTTCCTGCCGACGAAACTCATATCGGTGTAGCCGATAATCATGCCGCTTTTCGTGACGATTAGCGCCTTGCGGTCGCTGGTGGTGCTCATTTTGCGAATGAACTGGTGGACTTCGGCGAAAGTGAAATCCTGCGCGACAACGGTTTCGCCGTCGGAGAGCATTTTGGAAATCGTGTAGCACATTTCGCCGGTCATTGCGTCGACGTAGGGCTCGGTTATGTAAATCTCGCCGGACTTTTCGAGCGCGCCTTTGTACCAGATTCTTTCGGGCGCGTGGTAATCGGGCGGCATATCGAAATCCGGAATGATTGTGAAATCCTTGCCGGCGATGTAGGTGTTGAAACAGACGCCGTTGGTCAAATTTTTCTGCTCAGCTTTGCGCTTATAGAAAAAGTTCGCAATTTCCTCGCGCGGCGCCTGAGCTTTCAGCATTTGTTCCGCTTCCGTCGCCACGCGCATCGTCGCCGCTTCCGCCTGGTAGAGCGTCCCTTGAAAGTCGCTGCGTATCACTTCAAGCTGAATCTGTCCAATTTCCTCGGTCTGATTCGAGGTCATTTGGAAAATCAGTCGGACGTTCATTGCCACGACGAACAGGAAAATTATCGTGATAGCGGTTATAACTGCGAAATCTCTGCGCTTGCCGTTCTTCAAAATCTGCCAGTGCTGCGTTTTCATTTTTCAGCCTCGAAATTTTTTTTTTATTATACAACAGCGCTGAGGAAAAATGTTAATCACTTTTTGGAAAATCGCTGCACTTTTTGGCGGGGGCTTACCTTTCAGCGCGATTCGTGCTTTAATAGTCGAAAATGAAGGAGTTTTGAAAATGAAAATTGCACTCGTCGACGACCAGCAGGAAGATCTAAATTCCGCCAGGACTTTTCTCAAAAAATATCTCGCGCAGAAATTCCCCGAAATCTTTAACGCCGTTCAGATTGATTCGTTTTCAAGCGTCGAAGATTTTCTGAAGTCGTTCAAGGTGAAAAAGTATGACCTGCTGATTTTTGATATTTTTATGAAGCCGCTCAACGGTATCCAAATCGCGCAGATTGTCCGCAGCAAAGACCGCAACGCCGCAATAATTTTCCTGACAAGCAGCGAAGATTATATTCTGGAAGGCTACAAAGTTTTCGCCGTCGGCTACTTTATCAAGCCGCTCGCCGAGAACGCTGAGCAGTTCGACAAAACTTGCGAGTACATTTTCCCGAAGCTCATGGAGAGTCAGAAAAAAATTTTCGTCCGCGTCAACGGCGCCGATACTGCAGTTCTGTGCAAAAGTATCCGCTACGTCGACATCTACGAAAATCACCGGCTCTGCCTGCACCTGCCCAACGTCGAAATTTTCCCTACCAACACCTACGAAGAAATTCTGGCGGCGCTTGAGGATGACGCGCGTTTCGTCGAATGCTATCACCGCGTCCTCGTCAACATGGACTTCATAAAATTCATGGGCGAGGAAGATTTCGTTTTGACTGACGGCACGAAAGTTCCAATCAGCCAGCGCAAGAGCAGAGCCGCCAAGCTCAGGTACATGAATTACCTTATCGCGTCTGATTCGTCCAGTACAACATGACTTTGAAGACGCCGCCTTCATAAGAAAAATCCGTGTAAGCGCCGTACCTGTCGGCGAAATTTTTGACAGAGACCATACCGAGGCCGTGACCTTCACGCGAAGTGCGCGGCATATTTTTTTCGTCGAATTTAACCGTGCCGTCGAACAGATTGGAAATTTCCAGCACAAATTGTTCGTCGACGTTCTGAACGTTGATAGAAATTTCGCGGCGGTTTTTAGGCTGGCGGAGGCTGGCGATTATCGCATTTTCCAGCAGATTTGAAATCAACAACGCCAAATCGCTCTCGTCGATGCTGAGTTTTTCCGGAAGATTTATCCTGTGCCGAACTTTTATTCCAAAATTTTCCGCGCGACGTACGTAAACCAGTAGCGCGACATTTATCAGCGGCTGAGAGCAAAAAGTTTTTACCGACGTTTCGCCCAGCAATTTTTCCTGCCGCTCAATGTACCGGCACGCCCCGTCAATTTTGCCCTCGCTAATCATCATGTAAATCAGCCGGTAACTGTGCCGCAAATCGTGCCGCATAACCGCAATTTTCTCGTGGCTTTCCTTAACCATCCGGTTGTATTCGCTGAGCGCCGTCACCTGCTCCTCCATGCGCCGCAAATTCTGATTCGTCTGCCGCTGCTCGTATAACTGTTTTGTCGACTCGACGACGTGCCGGTAAAAGAAAAGGAATACGAACGGGATATACAGCCGCGAAAATCTTTCCGCCCACGAATGAACCATCGGCTCCTGTACCCACAAAATCAGGCTGCCCGAAATTATTATCAGCGGGAACAGCGCGATAAATTTCCCGTACGACTCGAAAAAGTTTTCCTGTGGCAAAAGTTTCAAAAAAAATCTGCGCTCGACCGGCAACATCAGCAGGAATAGAATCAGGTAACCGGCGGCGTGCGCCAAAATAAATTCGTGGTCTCTGCCGCTGAAAAAAAGTACAACGGCAATCGCTGACCAGTTGTGCTGAATTACGCTCCAAACCGTCGACATTCCGAAAATGAATACGTGATGCAAAAGTTTGCGCGGCACCGTCAGCATGAAAATCGCCAGCCACGGTATCCAGCCCACCATCAAAAACATTTTGTACAGCGGCGCGCTTATCCCGAATCTGGCAAACGCCGCGCCGTAAATTATCCCAGTTAAAAGCCCGCAAATTAAAAATTTCCTGCGCAAAGTTTCCCGCTCCGCGTCCGTCATGCCGTCGCGGAAGGAAAGATAGCGCAGGTAAGAATCTGAAACGTGAATCGCTACCATTAAAGACGCCAGAAAAAATATCTGCATACTGAAACTCCTGGAATTTTTTCAGCAATTATAACACGTAACGCAATTTTTCACATCACGAATACGTCGCCGTCTGAACAGTATTTACCAGAAGGAACGGTTTGAACATCTCGGCGAGGCGCTCTCGTCACGCTCAAAAACACAAATCTTTGAGCTAATACGTCTATACAGCCAGAAAAAGTTCCTGCTTCGCGCGGGCTAATTTATAAAAGGTGGTGAAAGGTTAGCGTGACGGAATGTGGATTGGCGCTGGAAGAGAGAATACTCGATGGGGAAGTGACGGCGCCGGAGTTCGAGGTACTCCAGACGGTGAAAGGCGCCAACTAGGATTGGACTTCGCGAAAGGTTTCTGGAAAGGCGAGTTTGTTTTGGCGGACTGGATTTGTCGTCAACGTCAGACCTTACCGACTTCGTTCTGGTTTTTCCGCCGACCGCTGATGACGACAAGTATTACGTGTTGCCGTATTTTTAGTTGCCAGAGGAAACAATAAACTTGCGCGACCACGTGCCCACGATTTGTGGCACAAGCTAGGAATTTTCAACATGACAAGCGGCAAAGTCGTCGACCATAACGCGATTGAACAGGTCATAGTTAAGTTCGGCGAGGTGTTTAACATTCAGAGGATTTAATGATTGCTGAAATGCCACGCAGTTGATACAGCGGCTGGAAGCGGAATATGGACAATCTGGCGGTATAGATTGACGGCGCAGTAGCGTTGTTGGTTATGGCAATTTCAAAGGCAACTTTGTATAGTATTAATAGGGCAAGCGTGTATGATAAACGCGGACTGATTTTTTTTGTGATTTGGCATGCGGTTTCGACCAACAAACGAAAATGGTTGTCCTTGTCGGACGTCTGGCAGGATATTTTAAAGTTTGGCTTAAAGTTTGGCTGATTTGAAAAAAGGGCGGTGGAAATAAATTACCGTGCTTTCAACTTCGTAGCGATAAAGGCGGCGAAACTGGCAAAGGCAGAGCCGAAAAAAATCTTGACTTATTTAGGAATAATCACGGCAGTATTTTCCGCATTCTTGGACAACGTGACGACGGTTTTGCTCATGGTACCGGTTACGTTCAGCATAACCAAACAGCTGGAACTTAACCCGCGGCCGTTCCTGCTGATGCAAATAATGGCGTCGAATATCGGCGGCACGGCAACGCTAATCAGTGACCCGCCCATAATGATTTGCTCGACAGTTAAAGCGCTGACGTTCATGGCGCTTACCGGCGGCTTTTTACTGCTGCTTTTAGCGGGCACAACAACGGAGAAGCCTTCCCTTCTGGGGGGCTTTTTTTATTGCCGCCGCGCCCCAGCCGCCGCGCGTCCCAGCCGCCGCGCGCCCCAGCCGCCGCGCGCCCCAGCCGCCGCGCGTCCCAGCCGCCGCGCCGCCCGCTGTATTTAGAGTTCGGGGTTTCCGTTAATTTCGTTGGGGGTGGAGAGTGAGCAAACGGAATTTCGTCACTCCTCGTCGCCCTTCGCCAGCTCGTTTGTCGCCAGACTTTGGGCGCAGAATCAGCCGACGGCGTTTGTCACTTTCAAATCTCTTGGTCGTTGAGCTTACGTATTGGTTGCGTTTTGGGCTTTAGTTGCAGTAGCAACTTCTGCAGCAGCGAGGCGTAGAAAATGGCGCTATGGCGTGAAGTTTAATTGGTTACTCGCTGTTTTATATATACATAGTGTTTTAATATTGTTTTCCGGTGCCGCAAACCCGCACCACTATTGGGCTCGTGGAACTAGGAAGATACGAATCCTATCCTGGCGAATACGAATTCTATCTTTTTTCGGGGGTCTGGAAGATACGGATTCTATCCTGGCGAATATTGTGTTTGACAAAAAATATTTTCGTATATATAATTTCAAGCGGGATGTGAAAAAGAGTTATGGGTAAAACAGAAAAAAAGAAAAAAGTGTCTACATTGCGGCAGAAAATCTATCAGAGTAACCCGCTTCTTCAGGCGAGAAAAGGCATGAGCACGATTGAGCTACGCATATTCTTTTTGGGACTGAGGGGTATAAATCCGCACTTGTCAACTGAAGATACGATTTTCGATTCGGAGTTCAAGGAAGTATTTATTCCGACAGCGAAACTCACAAAGATTTTTAGCGGCAATACGTGGTATCTGCACAATTTAGATAGTGTCTGCAAGAAGCTCTTCGACGCTAAAATTTTCCTGAGGTATGAAGACGGCGGGTTTGTGTTAATGCACGTCTTTCAAAAGCTGGAGTATGTCCACCGTGAAGGATTGTACATTCGCTTCGACGAGTTAATGCGCCCATACTTGTTAGACTTGTTTAAATCTCGTGGATTCACTCAGATTGATGTCGAACAAATTTTCCAGCTCACGTCGCCGTATGCTATCCGACTGGTAGAATTAATGCTCCAATATCAGAATATGCCCGAAATGAAAAAACGGCAGATGATTGAACGTACCATACCGATTGATGAGCTCAGATTTGCACTAGACGTTGACGACAATGCTTATGTAACAATGAGTAATTTCCGGCGCGTTGTCATTGATGTACCTATTCGCGAAATCAACGAGAAGACTGAGTACAAAATGCGCTACGAAGTCTTAAAGCAGGGCGGGACTGGCGGCAGGGTGTATGCGTTCAAATTTTTTATGGACACGTCAGCGCTCCCGCGCGAAGGAACAGCGGAATCATCCAGCTCGGCTATCGAGAAGCTGAAGTCGTTAGGTTTCAACGAGCAGTCGGCGCAGGCAATTCGCGATAAGTGCAGTAGTGATGAAGACTGCCTCGACAGAATCACTCGTGCAACGCGGTCACTTACTATGAAGAAAAAACGCAGCGTGGTAGAGAACGAGCTTGGCTACCTTCGGAAGTACATCGAAGAGAATTGGCAGAGCACAGTGACTAAGGCGAAAGCTAAGCGAGCCGCTAAAAGGAGTGACCAGTACCCGCCGCCTTTCAGGGAAGATGTGGCAAAGAAAAAGGCAGCGAGAGAGGCGAAAGAAGAAACCGCGCGGCAACAAGCCCTCAGAACTGGGCAACAGCCGGAGTCGATTGGTGACATCTTGCAAAGAACGTTCCCGACAACAAAGAAGCCTTCTGAGCCAACTAAAGAAGACCAGGAGAGCCTTCCAGAAACGCTTAGGAGAAAGGAGCCTGAGCTTCGGGCACCGTCGCCAGAGGAGTTCCGCGAAGGCGAAAAGCAGTTAAACTCAACAACCGTTGATATAGCCGCGAGGGCGATTGCAAACGGCGAGCTCGTTGAAACCACTAGCATTATACTTCAGATGTTCGGGTTGACGGTCGAGCGTTTCAAAGAGCTGTACATGCGCTGACTTAACACCAGCGTATTTTTTTGCACAAACATTGTCTAGAGACGCTCTAATTTCGCGCAGAAAGCCCAGGAAGGCGGTTATCCGTCCCTTGACGATGGTTTTTACTTGAACAGCAACTTGAACAGCAAAATTGCGTAAATTAGCGGGCTTAACGGCACTGTGACCAGCATGGAAATTTCTACCAGTAGCGAAATTTCGATTATCGGCGACGGAGAAAAAATTATCGGAGTGGCTGGGCTTGAGAGCGGCGACAGCTTAACGGTTCCTTCAACTTTGGCGGTGACGATACCTTGAGTTCACCGCACTTTAACTGTCAATAATGTACTATTTATTTTGGACAGTGATAAAAACAGCGTTGTGATTACCGGAAGTGAAATTTTAGGATATACTATGAACTATACTCCGACAGCGCTCAACCTCAACGGTAGCACAGCGGAAATTCTCGTGTAGCCTGACTCGAATATTTGTACGTGATTACGCTGGCTGATTTCGCTGTGACTGGCTACTCGTTCTTCGACGGCGATAACGTCGTGGCGAAATTCAAAAACGGCAAAACTAACGGCGCAACTTATACTTACGACGGAACGACTTGGGAGGTAACTGGGTTTAGAAATAAAAAATGCCGCTCATTGCGGCGGCGGTTATAGACGACAGAGAATATCTGCCGTTTTTTCGACAAAAAACCCTCCAACGCGCTGCCGAAGGGCTTGTTAAAAATGGCTTTCATCTGTAAAATAATCAAAATTTATAGCTCGTGAACAATTTTATTACGTTGGAGTTCATCTTTGTCGAGTTCGCTCATCAGTTCCCAGATCTTTTCTGTGTCCAAATTATTGCCGGTTGAACGGGCGACGAGCTGTACGGCAGTCGATTCATTTAAAATCGCATCGGCGATTATCGACGCGGCAGAGTTAGAGTTGTCGGAAGTGACGAGTTCGTAGCGCGTGCTTGGTTTATCGAGTTCAAGACTCGATTTTTTCTTGCGCTTCGGCTTCATGGAAAATTTTTTCACGCTGGGAATACTCAGCGATATTTTTTGGCGAGTCGTTGCTCATCTTTTTTTAGTTGCCTGACAGCTGCACGAAGTTTCTTGAACTCCCCGCCGACGAAAATATTTTGCGCCATCGCTAGCGCGCGCTGCGGCGAAATAATCCGCCGTTGAAGTGCGAACTTTGCTTCTAGCGCCTTCTCATGCTCTTTCCTCAGCGCGAAGAACTGACGGCGAATCAGGTCGTAGACTTCCCGCGTCTTGAAAATATTTTTCGACTCCTCGGCAGTCTGAACGAAAATGGCGTTTTGAAGGTCGTCCACTGCTTTTTCCAAATCGTCG
>CAJOGX010000032.1 GCA_905234175.1 uncultured Selenomonadaceae bacterium
ATTGTTCGAGAGAACACGGGAACCTGGGGTTGTAGCTCAGTTGGTTAGAGTGCCTCGTTGACATCGAGGAGGTCACAGATTCGAGTTCTGTCAGCCCCATTTTTTTATTGGCTCATTTAGCCCAGTTGGTAGAGCATTTCCGTCACATGGAAGGGGTCGGGGGTTCGAGTCCCTCAATGAGCATTTTTTTCAGTCGTCGCAGCAGTGCGGCGATTTTTTAGTTTAAACTTCCGCGCAAATGTGTTATAATCGCCTCAACCAATCGCAAAACTTGAGGTGATTTTTTTATGAAATACAGGAGAATTTTCGCGCTGGGCGACATTCACGGGCGCTTCGACCGGCTGTCGTCCGTTTTTAATAAAATTGCATTCGACCCCGAACAGGATTTTCTGGTACTGCTGATCGCGGCAATGAAAATCTGCACTGCCTGCAGTGGGCGATGAAAATGAGCGAGTTCAAAAACGTCGTGGCGCTGCGCGGAAACCATGAGCAGATGATGCTGGCTTTTTACCGCGAGCGAAGTTTCAATTCCACGGTCTGGCTCCCGAACGGCGGCAACCGCACAGATTCCGAAATGGCGGCGTGGTGCAAAAGTGATCCGTCGTTTCTGGAAAAGGCGCTGCGATTTATCGAGGAACGCCCGCTCTATCACCAGATGTTTATCGACGGCAAGGAATATATTTTCGTGCACGCGGGGCTGGAACCTGGCGTGCCGCTGGAAGATCAGTCGCCGGATTCGTTGCTGTGGATACGCGAGGAATTTTACAATAACTACTACGGCGACGCGGAAGTTATCTGCGGGCACACGCCCACGCCGTACCTCGGCAGAATTACCGGCCTCGAAAAGCGCGACATTTATGCGCCAATCCGCCTTCCCAATCGAATCACGCTGATTGATACTGGCTCGTTTTTGCCAGACGGCAGAATTTCCTGCATGAACATTTTGACCGGCGAAGTCTGGCAGAGCGACCACTAAGGAGGAATTTTCATGGCGACCAGAATCATTCTTTCCGACATTGACGGCACTTTCCTGAAAGACGACAAGAGCGTCCCCGTACTTCACGCTGAGGCAGCGAAAAAAATTCTCGCGCAGGGCTTGAAGTTCGCTATGGTTTCCGCGCGTATGCCCGAAGCTATTTATCCGATAACCGACGGAATTGGTCTGCCGCGAATCCCCGTGATAAGTTACAGCGGCGCGCTGGTTCTCACCGAGACCGAAGAAATTCTGCACAATAAAAAAATGCTCGCCGACGATACCGAAAAAATTCTGGCGGAAATGAATCGCTGGCAGGACATTGCTGTAAATTTTTACACGGGGCGCAAATGGTACGTCCGAGAAATTAACTGGCGGGTTCAGCGCGAAATGGACATAACGCAGGCAACGGCGGAAATTGCCGACTTCGCTGAGCTGCTTCGCGCGGGAACGTTGCCGAACAAAATTCTGGTAATGTGCGAGCCGCCGACCTGCGAGGAAATGGAACGCGAACTCGGCGCGCTTTTCCCCAGGCTGAACGTGGTACGCTCGGCGCCGCATTTGCTGGAAGTCATGGACAGGAGCGTTTCCAAGGCTGTCGGGATTGAAATTCTGCTTAAACATTACGGCTTTACCGCTGACGAGGCGATAGCTTTTGGCGACAACTACAACGATATTGAAATGTTGGAGTACGTGCCGCAGAGCGTCGCCATGGGCAATGCGCCGCCGAAAATTAAAACGATTGCCAGTGCCGTCACGGACACGAACGAAGCCGCCGGAATTTATACTTACCTGAAAAAAGCTGGCGTCATTGCAAACTAAGCAAAAAAAGAAGCGGCCCATGGATGGGCCGCCTCGCCCGCGTGTGGTCGCCGGAAGCGACCTAAGCGGGCAGCTTTCTTTGTAACTTTCTTTCTGGAAAGAAAGTTAGGCACAAATCAAACTTTATTTCAGGATTGGATTATTGTTTACCGTTTCATATTGATAATCGTTTCGAGCATTTCGTCGGCGACGGTCATAATCTTGGAATTAGACTGGAAGCCGCGCTGAGTGATAATCATATCAGCGAGCTCGGAGGCGAGTTCAACGTTGGACATTTCAAGGGCGGATGGGGTAATTTCGAGCCCGAACGCCTCAACGGTTTTGATATTGGCGGAGCCGGAGTTGCTGGTTTCCTTGTAGAGGCTGGTGCCGACCTTGCTCAAGCCGGAAGTGTTGACGAACTGGGCGATAGCGATTTGAGCCTCGTTACGGATGAGGCCGTTGGTGTAGCTGCCGGTGATGACGCCGGCGTTATCGATTTGAATGCTCTGCAGGACGCCATACGCATTGCCGTCGGTTGTGCCGTAAATCGTGGTGCTGCCGGAATACTGCGTGGCGTCAGTGAAACCGATGTTAGCGGAAGTGGGGGTGGCGCCGTTGCCGTTGGAATAGACGGCGTAAAGCGAAGTGTTATTATTCGCGGCGGAATTGTAGGAGCCGTCCTCGTTGAAGTACAGGTAGGAAATTGCGCCGCCCATAGGATTGCCGTTGGCGTCAAGTTCGGAGTTCAGATAAATATTCGTAATGGAGCTGTCGTCTTCAATCTGCGTGAAGGAAGTCGCCGCGCCGGATTCGCCGACAGAAGGCGCCACGTACGCCCGCCAGCGGTTATCCCAGGTAACCTGGTCGGTGGTAGCCGTGCCGGATTCGCCGTCGAGCCGCACGTAGTTATAAACCGTCTGACCGGCAGCGTTTATATCCTGCGTCAGGGAAGTGTAGTTGATAACAGTTCCGTCTTCGTCCACGATCCGCGCGAGGTTCAGCGCGTCGCCCGTCATATTCATATCAGTGCTGGAATTATCCTTGTCGATAAGCACGGAAACGGCGTGGGAATTGCCGATAGAATCGTAAACCGTGATAACCGTCGAAATGGGAATGCTGTGGTTGCGTTCGTAATAGCCGCTGGTAACTTTCTGGGTAGTGCCGTCGCTCAGCGTCAGTGTAGCGGCGATAACGTTGGTGCCGTCGACGTTGACGGAATTGAAAATATCCTGGCCGGTGGAATAGGAGCCGGAAGACATGGATTCAGTCGTACCGTCGGTGTAGCCAACTTTGACAGTCGAACCGGCGCTGGTGCTAATCGTCGTGGGGTACGTCGTATTATTGCCGCTGGCGTCGGTTACGGTAACTCTGGTGACGGTCGCGGTAGAAAAGCCGCTCATGGTCTCGGCGTCATAAATGCCGTCGAGCGTGGAAAGCGTGTCGCCAATCGTGTAGCTGGCGCCGGCTTCAAATTCAGCAACGGGGATAGTTCTGCCGTTAGAAAGAGTCAGCATAACGGCTGTATCGTCTTCGCGCGTGGTAACGGTGCGGCTGACCTGGTAGCGAATATTTTTAATCGTCCACTCTCCGGCGTTATCGCCTTCCAGCGTCATTTTGGAGCGGGTGCCGCTGTTCGAGCGGACGACGCCGTTAGCAAAAATCGCAGCGGTAGTTTCGTCCTCAGTGTTGCCCGAAGTGAAAGTTTGCGAAACAATTTGCTGCGTAGTAGTGCCATCGTCGTTCTCAACGGTTGTCGTCATTTCGGCGGTAATCTGCGCGGAAGTCATAACGCGGTCGTCATAGGTATAGTTGTAAGCGCCGATAACAGTAATGTTGTCAACGGTTTTGTAGGTGGTAACCGCGCTGGGGTCAGCTGAGCCGCCGCCGGAAGTGTAGGAAATGCCGGTGATTGACGGCGCGGCGGAGTTCAGGTTGCCGCTGTAATCGACGTTGGTAGTCGCCGTGCCTTCCATGGTTTTGCCGGTTTTAACGACGATATTTTCAGTGGCGCCATCGGTATTAATCGTGCCGTTTATTCCGTTCCAGCCCTGCACATAGTAGCCGCTGCCTGGCAGGACGTAGTTGCCGTTCGTGTCAAATTCAAACGCGCCGTCGCGGGAATAGAAAGTGTCGGTGCCCTTCGTCAGGACGAAAAGCCCGTTGCCGGAAAGCGCAATGTCTGTATTTTTGCCGGTAGCCTGCGCAGAGCCGTCCGTGAAAACCAGGTCAACGCTGGCAACCGCTGAGCCCAAACCAATCTGCTTGGGGTTGACGCCGCCGGTGCTTGAGCTGGGTGCCGACGCGCCGGAAGTAGTCTGCGAGAGCATATCTGAAAAAGTTACTCGGCTGGACTTAAAACCAGTCGTGTTGATGTTTGAAATATTATTGCCGATAACGTCCATGCGCGTCTGGTGAGATTTGAGACCGGAAACGCCGGCAAACAGGGAACGCATCATAACAAATCACCTTTCTTTTCGGTCAGACTCCCCACGACGCTCCTTGTCCTGCGCGAATCCTGTCCAAATTTCTGACCTCAATATTTTTATGATTGCAGTAAGCGCTTTTGCCTACGCCTATTTATCGAACTTTGTATTTTTCAACTTAAGCAAAATTTAGCTTGCAATTTTTGCGCGGCTGTGCTAAACTTTCAGCCGTTAAAATTTTTCAGCGAAAGGAGTTTTCCAATTTGCCCAATATTAAATCGTCGAAGAAAAGCATGAAGCTCGACGCAAAGCGCCACGAACGCAACGTCGCGGAGAAAGTCCGCATGAAAAAAGCGCAGAAACTCGTGCTCGCCGCCGTCGCGAAAAATGACGCCTTTGAAGCTAAAAAACTTCTGCCGGCCGCCCATAAAGCTATCGACCAGGCTGCGGCGAACAATACCATTCATAAAAACGCCGCCGCCCGCAAAAAATCCCGCCTCACCCTCAAAGTCAACGCTATTTCCGGCTGAGGATTTTTCCTGCGCCTTCCAACTGCGGAGGGCGCTTTTTTTATTTCCAGCGGCGCCTGGACGTTAGCTGTCGCTCCCGTTCGTCGTCGCTTGCATGTGCGGTGCCGGTCGACGATAGCGGCTAGTTTGGGCGAGAGTTTAGGCAGGAGTAAGCGGGTAGCCAGAGACAGCGAAGGCAGGAACATTCGCATACCGGCGGACATGAATTACGCCGACTGGAAGCGTGTTTACATCGATAAGACGCTGGCACTCGGGGGCTGGTAAAATCAGCGCGAACGTGGTAAAATTATTGTCAACGAGAAAGGCGTTACGGCTAGTCCTGGTTCAGAGCCACGCAAGTCCAGACCTAAGCTAACAGGGGCTGTTGCGGATTACGTTAGAAACAAAGAAAATGCGGCAAGTTTATCAAAAGAAATCTGGAATTTATTGTTAGAGGAGTTGAGCTAAGTGTTGACGAGTGATAGTTACCTTTTTATTAAATATGCCGATGAATACGGGATTATTCGTAACGACGGCAGCATTCATTCCGGCGAATTGATTGGCGTTAGAGACGACGCGCCAGAGGAAGTCAAAAAATCTTGGGAAGAATTTTTAAAGAACAGAGAAAGAGACCGCGAACTTGGGCTAGCATAACAGGCGGCACTTTTTATTAGAAAGGAGAAATTAAAATGGAAAAAGAACTCGTTTGCACAGGTGACACAATCTATCTTGTTAAGCTTTGAATTTTTCGCCCACAGTCTTGTTGAGGGTCTGGAACGAATCCTTAAGACGGCGGTCGGTAAAATCGATGACGTGTTTGCATTTGCTGTTTTCGCAAGTTATCTTTTTGCCGATATCGCTTTCGGTGAATTCAATAGCTTTGCCGCACTTCGGGCATTTGTATTTGCCGTTAATCGTTATGCTGCCTTCCATAGCCTATTTCACCTCCTTTCGTTGAATTTAAGTTACATCACCTCCTGATATCACAACCCCTCGCTGCCGGAGCTTAGACGGGCAGATTTTCGCTGTCGAGGAAATGATGCGCAGGCGCTGTGAAGATTTTTCGCAGGGAAATATTTCAGCGGCTGCCGAAATAATCAATGTGCATACCGTGCTTGACGCGGCGCAGAACTTCCGACGCCTTTGCATTGGCGTCCTGCGTACCGCGTTCCAGAATTTTCATGACTTCCTCCGGCTTCGCTTCGTACTCAGCGCGCCGCTGACGAATCGGCGCCAAAATTTCTTCCAGCACTTCCAGCAAAAACTTTTTAACCTTAACGTCGCCCAGACCGCCGCGCTGATAATGTTCCTTGAGCTCGGCGACAGTTTTTTTATCTTCACAGAAAGCGTCAAGGTAAGTGAAAACGACGTTGCCTTCCACGTGCCCAGGGTCGCTAACTTTTATGTGCAGCGGATCGGTGTACATTTCCTTAACTTTCGCGGCAACGGTATCTTTGTCGTCGCTGAGGTAAATGCAGTTGCCCAGCGTCTTGCTCATCTTCGCCTTGCCGTCAATGCCAGGGAGGCGGCGGCAGGTTTCGTTGCTCGAAAGGTAAATGCTCGGCTCAACTAAAACTTCGCCGTAAAGTTCGTTCATCTTGCGGACAATTTCGCGCGTCTGCTCAAGCATCGGCGCCTGGTCTTCGCCGACGGGAACTATATTCGCGTCGAACGCGGTAATGTCAGCCGCCTGACTCACGGGGTAGCACAGAAAGCCGGCGGGTATGCTCGTCTCAAAATTTTTCTGCGCGATTTCAGCCTTGACGGTAGGATTTCTCTCCAGCCGCGAAACCGTCACGATATTCATGTAGTACGCCGTCAGCTCGAACAGCGCGGGAATTTGCGACTGAATGAAAATCGTCGACTTAGCTGGGTCGAGCCCGACGGAAAGATAATCCAGCGCGACTTGAAAAATATTTTCGCGAACGGCGGCGGGAGTACCGGCGTGGTCAGTCAGCGCCTGCGCGTCCGCTATCATGATGAAAATTTTATCGTACTCACCGGAATTTTGCAGGCGAACCCTTTCGCGAAGGCTACCCACGTAGTGCCCCAGATGAAGTTTGCCGGTCGGTCTGTCGCCGGTCAAAATTATTTTCACAATTAACACCTCAACCAAAATAATCTTCAATACCGTCAAAAATTCCATGCGCCGCGCGCGTAACGCCTTCGTCCGAATCCAGCAATTCTTCCTCTTCCCTGTTGGAAATGAACGCCAGCTCAATCAGCGTGGCAGGCATGGAAGTATGGCGGACGACGTAAAAATTACAGGACTTCGTACCGCGGCTGGGCGTGCGGAGCTGTTCGCAGAGCGCCTTGCGAATGCAGTCAGCCAGCTTTTTAGATTTCTCGCTACCGGTGAAGTAATAGCCGGTCGTGCCGCGCGCGTTGGGGTTCGTGAAGCTGTCGGCGTGAATCGAAATGAAAATGTCCGCCTTTGACTTGTTGGCAACTTCGCAGCGCGCCTGCAGTTCCTCAATCGCCGACGCCTTATCGCCCTTAAACGAAACCTGCCGGTCAGTCGTACGCGTCATTATAACTTTCGCGCCTTCGTTTTCCAAAAGGTCGCGCAGTTCCAGAGCAACGCGCAGCGTGACAGATTTTTCCGTGACGCCCGTAGGACCAATCGCGCCAGCATCAGCTCCGCCGTGCCCTGCGTCCAATACGATAGTTTTACCATTGAGCTTCATTAGCGCCTTCAAATCCTTGTCAATGTCGCTGACAGGTTCGCCGTCGCCGTCACGGGACTTCTTTTTATCGTCCTTGTCGCGCTTATCAGATTTCTTGTCGTCCCTGTCCTTATCCTTGTCCCGCTTGTCAGATTTCTTGTCGTCCTTATCTTTATCCTTGTCGCGCTTATCGGATTTCTTGTCGTCCTCATCCTTATCCTTGTCCCGCTTATCGGATTTTTTATCGTCCTTGTCCTTATCCTGCCTACTGGATTGCTTTTCGCCCTTCTTGTCAACTTTTTTGGTATCGAGCTTACTGGGCGGCAAAATTCTCTCGCCGTTATAGAAAGGCGGATTCTCTTCGGGCGGCGGGATTTTAATTGGATTAATTTTCGGCGTGTCATTTTCCGGCGGCCTGACTTCCGGCGGCGGAATTTCTATTGGCGGAGAAATTGCCGGCGGATTATCCTGCGGCGCGGGTTTAAATTCAGCGTTGCCAACGTCAATAACCAGACGCTGACCGCTGGGGCCGCCGCCGAGCCAGAAAATTTTTACATTCGCCATGGTTTCAATGACGACTCTCACGGTGCTGTCGTCGAACTGCGCGACTTTGATACGCTTTGCCGCCGTGGAGTTCAGCTCAATATCGCGCTTCATGCTTTTCACATCAATCCACGTATTTTTGAGCGAAACAACCAGCCGCGAGGGATTTTCCGCGTAAGACTCCACGAAGTCGACGCGGTTTTTCATATCCAGCACGATTCTGACGGTACCGGCGCCCAGGCTGTAGCGAACGTCCTGCAGCTGTGTTTTGTTTGAAAGATTTGCCGCCTCACCAATCGAAGTCATGAAAATAAAAATGAGGAGACTCATTAAAAGTTTCCTAACCACACTAAGCCTCCTCTTTTTAAGTTGAAAAAGTTTCAGCGATATAAACTACGTTTCGTACGAGCCGTAACGCTGTTCGAGTTTTTTAAACGCCCACGTCAAAACCGCCGTCATAGCCAGATAGAAAATCGCGGCGATAAGGAAAGGCGTCATGTCAAATTCGCGCTGGACAATCGTGCGCGCCACGCGGAGTAAATCGTTCATTGCTAAAATGTAAATCAGTGACGTGTCTTTGACTAAGTTAATCGTTTCGTTGGAAATTGGCGGCAACACGACGCGCAGAACCTGCGGGAAAATGACGTGGCGCATCATCTGCCAATGTTTGAGCCCCAGCGCTTTGGCGGCTTCGTACTGGCCGCGCGGTATCGCCTGTATTCCGGCGCGGAAAATTTCTGCGAAGTACGCCGCGTAGTTCAGCGTGAACGCCAAAAGTGCCGCCGCAATGTCCGGCAGTCTTATTCCGACCATTGGCAGGGCGAAATACACGAACAAAAGTTGCAGCATAAGCGGCGTCCCGCGCATCAGCCAGACGTAGAACTCCATGAGGTACCGCAGCGGCGCGAAAGTTGAAATGCGCCCCAGCGCCGCCAGCGCCCCGATTGGCAAACTCAGCGCCAAAGTCACCACGAAAATCATCAGCGTAACTTCTGCGCCCTGCAAAATCAGGAGCGTCATGTTGAGGAGTTTTTCCATTGATTTATTTCTTAATCAGGTCAGCGCCGAACCACTGCTCGGAAATTCTCTTGGCCGTGCCGTCAGAAATAACTTCGTCAAACGCCGTCTGAACTTCGTCGCGCAGAGTGGAATTTTCCTTAGCGAAGGCGATACCGAACTGGCTGACAGGACCAACGACGACTTCCAGCGCCATTGTCTGTTCGGGGTGCTTAGCCATGTAGTAGCGGCCGACGATTTCGTCGCAGACAACCGCTTCGAGGCGCCCGTTTTCCAAATCCATGAACGCGCTTGTGTAGTCGCCGTAAGTTTTAAATTCCTTGAAGGAGTTCAAAAGCTCGTTGTTTTTCATTATATAATCTTCGGCGGTGGAGGCGGCCTGCGTGCCGACGGATTTGCCAGCGAGGTCAGCTTCCGTGCGAATGCCCTGGTCGTTGCCGGCGCGCACGAAAATTATCTGGCGGTTATCCATGTAGGGCTTGCTGAAAAGCATATTTTCCTGACGTTCGGGCGTGATATCGAGGCCGTTCCAGAGAATGTCGATTCTGCCGGAGGCAAGCTCGGCTTCCTTGCTGCTCCAGTCGATAGCTTTGAACTCAACTTCGCGGTTCATGCGCTTGGTCGTTTCCTTCGCGAGGTCAACGTCAAAGCCGACGATTTGGTTATTCTCGTCCTTGAAACCCATCGGCGGATATTCGTCGTCGAGCCCAATGACAATTTTTTTGCCGTCAGTGTTCGCCGCCGGAGTATCGGAGCCGCCACCGCAGCCGGTAACGAGCATCGAGGCGGTCAGCAGTGCTGTTAGGAAAAATTTTTTCATTTATAAACTTCCTTTCGCAAGAAATATTTAAGCGGGTTAATATTCGGCAGATAAATTCGTTATTCCTGCAGAACCTTTACAATTGAATTTTACCGCAGATTTAAAACGATTTCAAGTATTTTTCAGATTGCTGCAGAAAAAAAATAAGGCGTGGACATTAGCGGCGGAAAAAGTTAAAATCTGCGTTGACAAATTCACGGGAGGTTTTTTTATGGATTTTTTACACCAATTTATCCAGCAGCTGATTAACGGCGTCAGCCTGGGCAGCATTTACGCCTTAATCGCGCTGGGCTACACGATGATTTACGGCATAATCAAGCTGATAAACTTTGCGCACGGCGATATTTACATGGTCGGCGCATATCTGGGATTTTTCGGCGTGACGGCGGCGGGCCTGCCAATTTTGCCGTCGCTGTTAATTTCAATGTTAGTGACGGGCTGTCTTGGAATGGTCGTCGAAAAACTTGCGTACAAGCCGCTGAGGCACGCGCCGAGAATTTCGCTGTTAATCACGGCGATTGGCGTATCGTTCTTCCTTGAGTACGCGGGAATGTATTTCGTAACGGCGACGCCGCGGACTTTCCCGAACACGGGTTTGAACTTCGCCTTCGACGTGGCGGGCTTTATAATCAACGGGCAGCAGCTGATGATTTTCGCGATAACGATAATTCTCATGGCGATTCTTACGTACATTGTTCAGAAAACGAAACTCGGCAAGGCAATGCGCGCGGCGAGCTTCGATACGGAAACCGCGCAGCTCATGGGGATTGACTCTGACCGCGTAATTTCCATGACGTTTTTCATTGGCTCAAGTCTGGCGGCGGCGGCTGGCGTTCTAGTCGGCGTCTACTACAACACGATTGATCCGCTCATGGGAATTATGCCTGGCCTCAAGGCGTTCGTGGCGGCGGTTCTCGGCGGTATTGGAATTTTGCCTGGCGCGGTCGTCGGCGGAATTATCCTCGGCGTCATTGAAGCGCTCGTCGCGGGGTTTCTCTCGTCAACCTTCCGTGACGCGGCGGCGTTCGCAATTCTGATTCTGGTTTTGCTGGTTAAGCCGTCGGGGCTCTTCGGAAAAAATACTAACGAAAAAGTCTGAGTGTGACTAACTTTTCTTTTGCCGCAAAAGAAAAGTTACAAAAGAAAAACGGCCGCTAGGTGCATCCATGCACCACACGCGGCCAGCGCCCCATCCATGGGGCGCCTCTAATTGCTTGCTTTTAGAAATGCTCAGGTTATCTTAAAAAAAATATTCGCAGGTTCTATTCAAAAAAATTTTATTGGAAAGTGTGAGTGTATGAACTCTGTTAGGAAAAGGGATTTGGTCATGCTGGTCTTCGGGCTGGCGGTCTTCGGCACGATTCAGGGAATGATTAGCGGCGGAATGATTGGCTCGTTCTGGCAGCTCAATATAATTTTGATTTGTATAAACGTTATCATGGCGGTGAGTCTGAATTTAATCAACGGGTACACGGGACAATTTTCGATTGGGCACGCTGGCTTCATGGCGGTCGGCGCGTACGTGGGCGTTGTGGCGACGACGAATTTTCATCTGCCGCTGATAGCCGCGCTGATTCTGGGAGCGATTGGCGCCGGTATCCTTGGATTTATGATTGGACTGCCGACGCTGAGACTGCGCGGAGACTATCTGGCGATTGCGACGCTGGGCTTAGGAGAAATTATCCGCATTGTTATCATGAATATTGAGTACGTGGGCGGCGCGGCTGGCTTCAAGGGCATAGCGCACCTGACGAATTTTGCGTGGGCTTATTTCGCCATGCTGGTAACTTTGTTCTTCGTTAAAAATTTCGTGAACAGCTCGCACGGACGCGCCTGCATTGCGATTCGCGAAAACGAAATTGCTGCCGAGGCGATGGGCGTCAATACCACAAAATATAAAGTCATGGCGTTCACGATTGGCGCGGCGTTCGCGGGAGTTGCCGGCGGGCTTTTCGCGCACCAGTTTTATTTAATCAGCCCGAACTCTTTTACGTTCCTGGCGTCGTTCAATTATCTTATCATGGTCGTGCTGGGCGGCATGGGCTCAATCACCGGCTCAATCGCTGGCGCGTTCGTCGTCACGTTCATATCGGCGGCGCTGGCGTCCTTCCCAGAATTTCGCATGATAATCTACGCGCTGGCGCTGATTCTGCTGATGTTCTACCGCCCGCAGGGACTTTTCGGCTACATGGAAATTACCAACTTCGCGCCAGTTAAAAAACTGCTGGACAAACTTTCCGGCACGAAAGGAGAATGACTGTGTCGGTCAGAGCTTTGATTTTTGGCGTCGACGATTTGTATCCGCAGCTGAAACCTTTCTACGATTTGGAAGTTCAGCGCGGCAATCTTGAAATCGTCGGCTACGCGGATATAGAAAGCAACGGTAGCGTGAAATTTTACGCCAGTCCTGCAACCAACGGGGGGCGAATTTAGATTTTCAAATCGCTATCGTCTTGTCGCAAAATAATTTTTATCTGCGAATGAAGTGGCTGGAAGCGCAGGGAGTTCCGCGCAGAAATATTATCGACGGCAGAGTTTTTCAGGTTCAGAATCTGGATTTTCCGCGTCTGCTGGCTGAGGGCGTTGCTTACGGCGTGACGCTGAATCCTTTCAGAGAAAACAGCTACGCGATTTATAAAAAACTTATCAGATTTCAAAACAACGGTTCAATCTTCCAGCTGGGAATGAAAAGTTATATCGAGGGTTGCTATATTGACGGCGACGGCGCGGTTATCGCCTCGGACAGCGTAGTAGTGAAGAGCGTCCCGCCCTACGCGATTGTCGGCGGCAACCCTGCGCGGCTTATCAAGTACCGTTTCAGCGAAGATATCATTGCGGCGTTGCTCAGAATAAAATGGTGGGACTGGGACATCGACAAAATTTACGAGGAGTTCAAATATTTCAACCGCGTGGAAGAATTTGTCGCGCGGAATGACAGGGGAGTTTAGCTTATGGCAGAAAATACAAAACCGCTGCTGAAGACCGAGGACGTTTCGGAAGTTTTCGGCGGGCTGAAGGCGGTTGATGATTTTGATTTTTATATCAATCGCGGCGAGCTGATTGGCTTAATTGGACCGAACGGCGCCGGTAAGACGACGATTTTCAATCTGATAACCGGCGTGTACGTGCCGACGACCGGCGAAATTTTACTTGACGGCGAATCGATTGTCGGGCTCAAGCCGTACGAAATTACTCAGCGCGGAATTGCCCGCACGTTCCAGAATATCCGCCTCTTCAGCGAGCTCAGCGTGCTCGACAACGTGAAAATTGCTTACCACTGCCACGTTAAATACGGTCTGCTGGAAACCGTTTTCCGCATGGGCAGATATTTCGGCGAGGAAGATGCTATTACCGAGCAAAGTCTCAAGCTGCTGAAAATTTTCAAGCTCGACGAACACGCGCACGAAGTCGCTAAAAATCTTCCGTACGGCGCGCAGAGACGTTTGGAAATTGCCCGCGCGCTTGCCGCCCAGCCGAAACTTTTACTGCTCGACGAACCCGCCGCCGGTATGAACCCGCAGGAAACTCACGAGCTTATGGAAATGATTCGCTGGATTCGTTCGCAGTTCGATCTGACGATTTTGCTTATCGAACACGACATGAGCCTCGTTATGGGGATTTGCGAGAGAATTTACGTGCTCGAATACGGAATAATTATCGCCGAGGGCACGCCCGCCGAAATTCAGAATAACCCCGAAGTCATTCGCGCTTACCTCGGCACCGAAGCCGTCAACTAACGGAGGAGTTTCGCTATGCCAATGCTCGAAATTAACGACATCAACGTTTACTACGGCGCGATTCACGCCATCAAAGGTATCAGCCTGACTGTCAACGAAGGCGAAATCGTCACGCTTATCGGCGCCAACGGCGCGGGCAAATCTACCACGCTGCGCACAATTTCCGGCCTGCTCAAGCCCAGAACCGGCTCGATTAATTTCCTCGGCAAGGACATCGCCGGTATGCCCGCTCATCAAATCGTTCGCGAAGGTATTTCACAGGTGCCCGAAGGCCGCCGCATTTTCGCTGAAATGACCGTCCTTGAAAATCTCGAACTCGGCGCCTTTACCCGCAGCGATAAAGACGGCGTCGCGCAGGATTTGAAAATGGTTTTCGGACGTTTCCCGCGCCTCGAAGAGAGAATTTCTCAGCTAGCCGGTACGCTCTCCGGCGGCGAACAGCAAATGCTTGCAATGGGGCGCGCGCTTATGAGCCGCCCAAAACTTTTGCTCCTCGACGAACCTTCCATGGGTCTCGCCCCGCTTTTAATCCGCGAAATTTTTGCCATTATCGCTGACATTCACAAAGCCGGCACCACCGTCCTGCTCGTCGAACAAAACGCCAACATGGCGCTTTCTATCGCCAACCGCGCCTACGTCCTTGAGACCGGCAGAATTACAATTTCCGGCGACGCCCAAAAATTAGCCGCCAGCGAAGACATTCGCAAGGCTTACCTCGGAGGCTGAATCATGGCTCGCAACAAAAATTCCAACCTGCACGCCGCCGCCCGCGCCAAAAAGGACGAATTTTATACCCAG
>CAJOGX010000033.1 GCA_905234175.1 uncultured Selenomonadaceae bacterium
TGGCGGCGCTGGCAATGACAGCCTGCGCAACAACCGCATTGGTTTTTCTGGCTCCAAAACGCTTTACGGCGGCGAAAACGTTTACATGGACGGCGGCGAGGGCGCTGACTACATTTACAGCGGCGGACGTCCTGCCGGCGGCGGCACTGTAACCATTCGCGGCGGCGCTGGCAATGACACTATCGCGCTGGCGGACAACAGCCGCAACAATCTCATTCTTTTCGACTCCAACGAAGACAGCGACGTTATCACCGGCTTCGACGCTGACGATACAATTTCCATCAGCGGCGGCTACTACACGCGCGAAACCGTCGGCACCGACGTAGTAGTAAGCCTGCTTAGCGGCGGCTCCATGACCCTCACCAACGCCAGCTCCAAAACCATCAACATTGTCGGCGGCACGCTTACCGTTATCGGCAACGGCGGCAAAAATATCAGCAACTCCAATGCAAATTCTGTCGTGAATGGCACCGATTACAATGACACAATCAGCAACAGCGGCTCCATTGTCAAAGTGGACGCGGGGGCAGGCGACGATTATGTTTCCAACAGCACCGGTGAGAATATCACATTAATTGGCGGCGCTGGTCACGACACGATTTACGACAGCTTCGCTGAACATATTTACATTGAAGGCGGCTCTGGAAACGATTCCATTTATGGCAACAATAACTACGCTACGATTGATGGCGGCGATGGCAATGACACCATTTTTGGCAACCATTGGCGTTCAAGTCTTATCGGCGGCGCTGGAAAGGACGTTATCAGCCTCACTAGTTACTGGTACAATACGATAGACGGCGGTGCAGACAACGATACGATTATTGCTGGCGGCAGCGAGATGTCCATTAATGGCGGCGCTGGTAAATCGTCGGGGCTTGCAAATTTTATCCCAGACGCGTTGGAAATTATTGACACGGGTAAAAAAGACATTCCCAATGGTATTTCTTTGGACGGCGATCTCCTTACAGCATCAACCGTATTTACTGACAGCATGATAGACCTTTCAGAGTACGATTCAAACGTAACGAAAGTTGACGCAAGCAAGCTAAACAAATCCCTTAGCATTTTAGGCAACTCCTCTGCCAATTTGATAAAAGGCAGCAAAGGCGCCGACGAGATTTTCAGCGGCTCCGGTAACGATACGCTCTATGGCGGCGCCGGCAATGATGTAGTTTCAGGCGGCACCGGCGACGATTCGATTACTGGCGACGCCGGCGACGACACTCTATACGGTGGCGCCGGTAAAAATACTTTGACTGGCGGCGCGGGCAATGACTTCTTCTTTTATGACGGCAGCAATGACCTCATCACTGATTACGAGACCGGCAAAGATAAAATCAAGCTCTCGAGCGCTTCTGTCACTGGCAGCTCCCTAAGTGGTTCCAACGCCATTTTAAAAACTTCCACCGGTAATATCACCGTTCAGGGCGGAGCTGGCAAACAGCTTTCAATCCTTGACAAGGACGATACTGCATTTTCAACCGTCATTGGCTGTGGCATTATAGGAATTACCGTCAAGGGCGCAACTCTCACGGCTAGCCCAACTTTCACCGGCAACAAAATAGACCTGGCTGAAAGTTATGCTTCCGGCGCCACGAAAGTCAACGCCTCTGCCCTTTCGCGCGGCGTATCTATCATTGGCACTGCGGCGGCGAACAGTTTGAAAGGCGGCAAGGGCGCTGATACAATTTCCGGCGGCAGCGGTAACGATACAGTTTCACTCGGCGCAGGCGCAGACGTTTATATCTATTCCAGCGGCAACGATTTTATTCAGGACTACGTCGCCGGTACCGACAAAATCCAGCTCGCCAGCGCGACAATCACCGGCAGCTCACTCAGCGGCTCCAACGTCGTTTTGAAAACTTCCGGCGGCAATATCACCGTTAAGAGCGCCAAAGACAAAGCTATTACCGTTATCGACGCGGCTGGCAAGGAAACTTCACAGGTTTACCCGACCGTTCACAGCCACGAAGGAATTACCGTCAAGGGCGCAACTCTCACGGCTGGCCCAACTTTCACCGGCAACAAAATCGACCTGGCTGAAAGTTATGCTTCCGGCGCCGACGGTTCTTTCCGCTGGCGTCAGCATTCTCGGCAGCGCGGCGGCGAACTCTGTCAAAGGCGGTAAGGGCAGCGATACAATCAGCGGGCTGGCTGGCAACGATACCAACTACGGCGGCGCTGGCAATGACGTTATCTACGGCGGCGCAGGTAATGACAAGCTTTACGGCGACGCAGGCAACGACACGCTCTACGGTAACGCGGGCAACGACACCTTAACGGGCGGCGCGGGCTCCGACGTTTTCGTTTACGAGGCGGGCAATGACGTTATCGCCGATTACGTCGCCGGTACAGACAAAATCAAGCTCGCCAGCGCGTCCATAACCGGCAGCTCCCTCAGCAGCTCCAACGTCGTCTTGAAAACTTCCAGCGGCAATATTACCGTTAAGAGCGGCAAGGGCAAGCAGCTCACGATAATAGACGCCACCGGCAATGAAACCACGCAGGTTTATCCAAGCTTGCTGAACTATGATGCCAATCGCACTTCCGTCACGCTCGCCGCGGGCTTTACCGGCACTCTCAAGGCGGCGGATTATGATTCGACCGTGAAGAAAATCGACGCCTCCGCCGTTACCAAGGCGATTAATATCAACGGCAACGCGCAGGCTAATACAATCCTCGGCAGTGCGAAAGTCGATACTATTTATGGCGCGGCCGGCAATGACTCGATAAGCGGCGCGGCTGGCAATGATAAACTTTTTGGCGACGCAGGTAACGACACGCTTTGGGGCGGCGCTGGTAACGATACCTTAACGGGCGGCGCGGGCTCAGATACTTTTGTTTACGGCGCCAGCGAGGGCAAAGACGTTATCGAGGACTATACAGCGGGTCAGGACAAAATCAAAATTTCCAGCGGCACAATTTCCAAAACTGCCTACAGCGGTCAAAACGTCGTCTTCACCGTCGGCAGCGGCACGCTCACCGTCAAGAACGCCAGGGGCAAATCCATTTCAATCGTCGACGCCAGCGGCAAAACTTCCACGAAAACTTATACGACCGGCGTTTCTTACGGCTCCAACGGCAACGCGGAGGTTCCGTGGTTCGCCGAGGACGATACCAACTTCGTAAGCGGCGAAACTCAGCTTGACGAAATTTCCGCTAAAAATTATTCCGTGACGAATTTCAGCGTGACGAACCTTGAAAATTTCGCGCAGCTTGAAACTCCCAGTCTGGCGGCGTACAGCGAAAAATAAAACAAAGATTAATTTTTGATTAAATTTAGCGGCGGGTGTTTCATTCGCCGTTTTTTTGTTGTATGATATGCTCAAAGTCGAAGGAGGGATTTTCGTGAGCGACAAGCCAAAAATATTTATCGTTGAGGACGAAAAAAACATCGCGCGGTTTCTGCAACTGGCGCTGGAAAAGGAAGGGTTCCGCACGGCGAGCGAGAGCAACGGGCGGCGTGCCTACGAAAAAATCGTGCAGGAAAGCTACGACGTAGTTTTGTTGGACGTTATGCTGCCGGAAATGGATGGAATGGAAGTCTGCCGGAATGTCCGCGAAATCAGCGACGTGCCAATTATCATGCTGACGGCGCGCGACGACGTGAAAGACCAGGTAAGCGGGCTCAACCTCGGCGCGAACGACTATATTACGAAGCCGTTTTCATCAGAAGTTCTCATCGCCAAAATTCGCGGGATACTCAACCGGCGGGAAAATCTTCCGCGCGACGACGAAAAGCGTTTAATCACCGGCAGCGTCATTCTTTACCCCGAGCGCTACGAAGTCACCGTCAGGGGCGAGCCGATTGAGCTGACGCACCGCGAATATGAACTTTTGCAATATCTGGTTGAAAACAAAAACCGCGTGCTCAACCGCGACCAGATTCTCCAGAAAGTTTGGGGCTACGAATACGGGGGCGACACGAACGTCGTGGACGTGTACATAAGCTACCTGCGCACGAAGATTGACTACCGCTTCAACGAGCGCCACATTCACACGATTCGCGGCGTCGGCTACGTGCTCAAAGACTGAAATGGGTCTCCTGAAAATCCGGCGGCGCTGGAAACTTTCAACGCAAATCGCGCTGACTTATGCGCTTATACTATTCGCGGCGGTTATAGTGATAAGTGCGGCTACGACAGCGGGCGTGTACTATCTTTTCTATCATCAGGCGGAGCGGGTGATTGAGCGTTCAACCGAGCGAGCGGCGCAGCACGCGGCTGAAGTCGCAACGGTGGACGAAACATTTTTCAGCAGCGGCGCGGTAATGCCTGGCGTGATTTTTCGCGTGACAAACGAAGCGGGCGAAGTCGTACTGGACAGCAACCCGCATTTCTGGGCAAACGAGAAACTGCTAAGCTACGCGCGCCGCAACCCGCCGTTTTGGGCGAACCGCGCCTTCACGCTGATTGAAACGGAAAATTCCCTCCTGTACTATCGGGAAGTCCCGCTGACTGTCGGCGGGAATTTTTACCACTTCCACTTCATTCGGACTATAACGTTTGAGAAAAAATTTATCCGGCGCCTGCTGCTGACACTATTCGCCATAAGCATACTGGGGCTGGGGCTGGCGGTCTGGTCGGGGCACGTACTGGGGCGAAAAGTTTTGGCGCCGCTCACAAGAGTCACGGAGACTGCGCGGGAAATTTCCGCCGGAACAATGAACAGGCGGCTGCCGGTTGAAGAGGCGGGCGACGAAGTGAACGAACTTTCTGCGGCGTTTAACAAAATGCTCGACCGGCTCGAAGAGAGTTTTACTCAGCAGCAAAAATTTATTGCGGACGCCTCGCACGAATTGCGCACGCCGGTAACGGTCATTCGCGGCTACGTGGAACTTTTGGAGAGCTACGGCGCAACTGACGCGGAAATTTTTGCCGAGTCCACCGCCGCGATTGGCAATTCTGCGCGAAACATGCAGGGGCTTATTGAAAATCTCCTGTTCCTTGCGCGCGCCGACCAGGGCACTCAGCCGATGAAAAAAATTCCGCTTGAGCTCGGCGAAGTTTTGAAAGCCGCCGTTGATTCGTTCAACAGCCAGCGCATTGAGTTTACCGAAGGCGAAGCTTTTGAGTTCACTGGCGAAGCGGAATTTCTGAAAAAAATGTTCGCCGCCTTTATCGACAACGCGCTTACTTTCAGCGAAGGACAGGTTATCGTCAGCGTGAAAATTTTCGGCGAGACGGCTGAAGTAAAAATTTCCGACAGCGGTATTGGTATTGCGCCGGAAAATCTCGATAAGATTTTTGGCAGATTTTTCAAAGTTGACGCCGCGCGCACGAATCACGACGACGAAAAAATTTCCGCCGGTCTGGGGCTTTCTATCGCCAAAGTTATCGCCGACCAGCACGGGATTGGAATTGGCGTCACGAGCAAATTGGGCGCTGGCACGACTTTTACGCTGACGGTTCCGCGCTGAAAAATTTTGACGGGAGGGATTTGTATGAAGAAATGGGAAATTACTTACCTCAGGGGCGTGTTCGAGAAACTTTTTTACCGCCAGAAAAGTTTGCCGGCGAGGACAGAATGGCTTCTGATGTCCGCGCTGGCGGACGGAACAATCAAAGGAATTTTGAAGGAAATGCGGGACAAGCCGCTGCCGCATACAGTTTACCTTTACATTTCAAAATTTCATTTCACGATAATTTTTGAAATCCATTACAAAAAGAGGGAGCTGGCGATAGTTGACGTGAAACACGGACAGGTATAAGATATTTCCGGCAGGCGTACCGCACTGGACGCCATGCAAAAATTTTTTCAATCAATTTGACAGCTCGTATCCCTTGGAACGAGACCGGAGGTGTTTTTGTTGTCTAAAAATAAAATGACGGACGCGGAAAAATTCAGCCTTATCCGGCGGGAAGCTCTTTACACGGGGCTGGCGCTGGCGGGGCTGATTATTTTTTGGCTAATCGCGGGATTTGGACTGGCGGGCGTCGATGTAAAAATTTTTCATGTGCCGCTGTGGGCATTCGCGGGGAGCATTGGCGTCTGGATTTTCGCGATTTTCATAAGCTGGGTTCTGAGCCGGAAACTTTTCAGGGACATTGATTTGGGAGGCGAAGGCGATGAATGAGGCGGGGAGTTTCGCGGCGCTGTTACCGCTGATAATTTTCATGGCGGTGATGGTTGGAATCAGCGTGTTCGTGCGGCATCAGCAGGCTGGAAAAAATTTCGTGGGGAGCTACTTCGTCGGCAACCGCGAACTTGGCGGCTTCGTCTTAGCGATGACGACGGTGGCGACGTACAGTTCAGTTTCGAGTTTTGTCGGCGGGCCTGGAATGGCTTTTCAGATTGGCTTCGGCTGGGTTTACATGGCGGTCGTGCAGGTCACGGCGATATTTTTAGTGCTGGGGATTTTCGGCAAACGCGTGGCGCTGCTGGCGAGGAAACTGAACGCGGTAACGGTTGTTGACATAATTCGCGCGCGGTTTCAGTCGAACTTTTTGGCGGCGGTAGCGGCGTTCGTTATCGTATTATTTTTCTGCGGAACGATGACGGCGCAGTTTGTCGGCGGGGCGAAACTTTTTGCGGCGGTGACGGGCTACAGCTACGAGACGGGATTAATTTTGTTCGGGCTGGTCGTAGTAATTTACACGTCAATCGGCGGCTTTCGGGCGGTTGCGCTAACGGACACGTGCTGCGCGCTTATCATGATGGTTGGAATAGTTTTGCTGCTGCGGTACGTACTGGCGGCGGGCGGCGGCTACGAACAAATTATGGCGACGATTGAGGCGAATCATCCGGAAATGCTGGAGCCGTTTTCGTTCGGGAACATGCCGTGGACGCTGTATTTTACGCAATGGCTGCTTGTGGGAATTTGCACGATAGCGCTGCCTCAGTCGGTGGTGCGCGGGATAAGCTACAAAAACACGGCGGGACTTCACAGCGCAATGCTGATTGGCACGGTCGTGGTGGGATTCATGAACATCGGAATAAACTTCACGGGAATTTTGGCGCACGGCGTCTTGACGGGAACGGCGGCTGACTACGGCGGAGTTGACAACGTAATTCCGACGACGATAGTCACAGTCATGCCGAGGGAACTGGTCGGCTTAGCGATAATCGGACCACTGTCGGCGTCAATTTCAACGATTTCGGGTCTGCTAATCGTGGCGTCGAGCGCGATAGTCAAAGACGTGTATTTACACTGGCGGCCGGACGCGGAAGTTACGCGGGTGAAATTTTTGTCTATGGCGACTACGGCGATAATTGGCGCGGTGGTTTTCGTGATAGCGCTGACGCCGCCGAGTTTGATTTGGCTCATCAATATGTTTGCGTTCGGCGGGCTGGAGACGGCGTTTTTCTGGACGCTGCTGCTGGGGCTTTTCTGGAAGGGCGCGAATAAAACCGGCGCGCTGTTTTCAATGGTCGGCGGCACGGTGATTTACTGCGCGACGCAGGCGGCGGGCTTCAAGGTCATGGATTTGCACCAGATAACAATTGGGATAACGGTCTCGCTGATTTTGTTTTTGATTGGCTCGCGGCTGGGCGAAAAGTCTGACGAGCGCACGCTGAAAATTTTCTTCCCATAACAAAAAAGCCGCGCGGTGGCGGCAGTGCAAATTTATTTTCTGATAGCGGCGGCAATATACTCGTCAATCGTGGCGATAAGGTGAGCAATGTCGAACGGCTTGGCAATGTGGCTGTTCATGCCGCTCTCCATGCTCATGCGCTTATCCTCGTCGCGGGCGTTGGCGCTCAGCGCAATTATCGGTAGCGCGCTTGTATCTTCCCTGCCCAGCGCCCGAATCGAACGCGTCGCCTCGTAGCCGTTCATCACCGGCATCTGAATATCCATCAAAACTAAATCGTAGTACCAGACCGGTCGGTTCTTGATAATTTCCACGGCGTCGGAACCGTCCGGCACTGACTCTACCAGAAAGCCCGCTTCCGTCAAAATCGCCTCCGCCAGCATTCGATTAACTTCAATGTCTTCGACCAGCAAAATTCTGCGCTCGCCGGAATGTTTTGGAATGACCGGCTGCGTCTCGGCGGATTCTTCGCGGACGTGTTCGACGAGTTTCAGCGGCAGGTCTACCGTGAAAACTGAACCTTCGCCCTTCCTGCTCTTAACCGAAATCGACCCGCCCATAACGTCCAGCAGTTTTTTCGTTATCGATAAGCCGAGCCCCGTGCCAATGTATCCCGTCCGCGTTGAAGTCTGCTCGCGCTCGAACGCGTTGTACATCTTGCGCATGAAATCTTCCGTCATTCCAATTCCAGTGTCCGCAACCGTGAACTGATACCGCGCGTAGCCCGACTCCGAAACCTGCTTGCGCCGCGCGGAAATTTTTATCGTGCCGAGCGCCGGCGTGAACTTTACCGCGTTGCTCAGCAAGTTCCCAAGTATCCGCCGGAACCTAAGCGCGTCTACAAAAACTTCGTCCGGCGGCAAATTAATTTCTTCCTCCAACGTCAGCTGCTTTTCGTACGCGAACGGCCGGAACATGTCCAACACCATTCCAATCTGTTTTTGCAAATCGCACGGCTCGGACTTTATTTCTATCCGCCCGTAATCTATCCGGCTCATTTCCAGCAGGTCGTCTATCAGCGCAATCATGTGGTGATTCGCCTCGTCGACTTTCGCAAGGTACGTATCGAGTAAACTCGGCTCCTTCAAATGGTGCTTCGCCAGCGCCGTGAACCCCATTATCGCATTCATCGGCGTGCGAATGTCGTGCGAAATGTTGAACAGGAACGACGCCTTAATTTCATTCGCGTGCCGCTCCCGTTCCAGTTCCATTTCCATATTTAATTTTTCCGCAAGCTCGCGCCGGACTTTCGTAAACTGTTCCGTAACGTCGCGGTAGCTCATAACAACATACTTGCCGGTTTCGTCGCTGTCTACGCGCGAAATCGCCATCTCCATAAAAATAATTTTGTCGCCGTCGCCACGGCAGCGGTAAGTTAAAGCGTACGTCGGCTCAGTTTTCAGCCGCAAACGTATCCGCTCAGCGTCAATTTCATTCAGGTACAAATTTTTATCTTCCGGCAGAACAAAGCGCTCGGCGTAAAGATTCAAAACCTCGCGCCAGTTAACTTTTTCCGCGTCAGTCAAGCCAAGCTCCGCTGTAATTTTTTCAAAGTACTCATTCTCCAGCCGGTAAGGGCGCATCGTCCCCGTGTTCAGGTTCAAAAGGTAAATCGACGCGAAACCAATGCTCAGACCTTCGATAACTTTTTCGCGGCGGCGGTTTTCCTCGCGGCTCGAACGCAAGTCCGTAATGTCGCGAATGAAAACGTAAAAAACATCGCCGTCGTTTTTCGTCCGCACGAACCGCCCGTAATCGTCCACCCAGCGAATCGAACCGTCCTTGCGCTTAATCCGGTATTCAACGTAGTCAACGTTCCTGTCGCTGTGCTTAATCTGATTCGCGATTGACTCTTCAACCTCGTCCAAATCGTCGGGGTGAACAATCCCGTGAAAAGTGTAGCCCGTCAGCTCCTTGAACTCCTCAAGCGTCTCGCAGCCAAAAATATCCAGCATAACGTCGTTGGCGTAGAGCAGCTCCTCTTTGTCGTCCGCGCGGTAAATAAAAAAACCGCCAGGCATTTTCTCCGCCACTCTGGTTAAATTTTGCAAACTAAAACCAACCCCTTAGCTGAACCGCCAGCTTATTTTTTTGCTCCGCTCCACGCGACGAGCTCAGCCGGAAGTTTCAGCTGAATCAAAATTTTGTTGACGACGTGATTTATGTGCGACTGGAGCGTCATGTCGGTGTTATAAAAAGTCATGACCGGCGGCATAATCACCACGCCCATATCGGCGAGCTCTTTCATGTTGCGCAGGTGAATTTTGCTGAAGGGCATTTCGCGTGGAACCAGTACCAGCGGTCGGTTTTCCTTAATGCAAACGTCGGCGGCGCGAAGAAGCAGATTGTCGCTGTATCCGCTGGCAATCCCCGCGACAGTTTTCATTGTACAGGGAACGATAGCCATTCCGTCGGTGAGGAAACTGCCGCTGGCAATCGCCGCGTCCATTTCGTGCACGTTGTAGACCACGTCCGCGAGCTTGTTAATTTCGTAAACGTCGAAGTTAGTTTCGTCGCGAATGGTGAGCAGTCCGCCTTCCGTGATTATCAAGTGAGTTTCGACGCTTTCCATTTTTTTAAGGCGCTGCAAAAGTTCCACGGCAATAACAATGCCGCTGGCGCCCGTTATTCCAACTATTATTCGCACGAAAATCACCTCCATTTTAAAATTTGGTGTGCCTTAGCCGATTTTGACAGTGTGGCGAATTTTGTAGCCTTCTTTTTCCAGCGCCGCCACAACGTCAGTAAAACCTTCCGCCCTGTCCTCGAATCGAACTACCAGCTCGTAATTTTTTTCGTCGCGCCTGCAAGTTATCACGCTGTCAAGATTTATGCCGTTGTCCGCGAAAATTTTCGTGAGGTTCGCCATAACGCCGATTTCATTTGGAACTTCCAGCGTCACGCGAATTTTCCCGCCGCCAGGCAAGCCCATGACTTCGATAAAAGTTTTGAGAATATCCGTTGCCGTGATAATCCCGACGACCGTGCCGACTTCAGAAACTACCGGCAACCCGCCGACTTTGTTCTGGTACATTATCAGCGCCGCCTCCTCAATCGTAGCGCTGTCGGGAACCGTGACAACTTTCTTTTGCATAATATCCCTGACGCTGAGTTTGTCAAGCAGCGCGCGAATTTCAAACTTGGAAAGGGAAGTCGCCGGCGAAGGAGCCACGCGCATAACGTCGCGGTCGCTCAAATATCCAACGAGCCTGCCGCCGTCCACGATTATCATGCGGTGGAATTTGTATTTTTTCATCACGCGGTCGACTTCGCCAACCGTCGCGCTGCTGGTCATCGTAACTGGGTGCTTCGTCATTCTCTCTGCTACAAACATTTCAATCCCTCCAAAAAAAATTCCCCCCGCAGTTTCTGTAGGGGAATTGTACCTTTTTTGAATGAAATTGTCACGCAAAATTTTTCACGCCGCGCCAATCTGTTTCATAATTCCGAGCAGGTCGGGGCAGCCAACGTCCTTAACAATCTTGCCGCCGTCCACGTAGTAAAAATTCATGCAGCGAACTTTGAACTTTTTGCCCGTCGCCGGAAAGCCGAAGAAATTTCCGTCGTGAGTGCCGGTGCAAATCCAGCTGACGGCAATTTTATTTTCGTCAGCCACAAAATCTTCCGCGTGCCACTGAATGTCCGAGAAGGCGCCGCGCATCATTTCAACAATCGACAGATAGCCTTTCGGTCCAACGAGCGGTTCGGGACTTGTCGGCGCGTAGAAAATCGAGTCCGCCGGTATAAGTTCCGCCGCCAAAGTTTCGTCCGCCGTGTTTATCATTCGCTCGAATTTCGCCAGCAAGTTTTTCAAAAAAAATCCCCCCAAAAATTTTGCTGGAGGGATTATAACATTTTATTTGGGGATTGTCACTGAAAATCTTCAAGCCCAATCCCAAGGGTGTGAGGAATCATTTTGCAAGTGCCAGAGAGGAAGGTTCAAGTTCCTCAGCTTCGTCGGTGCCGAGGAGTTCGCGAATCTTTTTGCGCTCGCTGAGCACTGCGGCAGTCAGCGGCAGGCTTGAGGCTACGAACGCCAGCGGACTCGCAAGGCAAATTCCAAGGAAGCCAATCTGGTCGATAAGGAACAGCGCGACCAAAAGTCTGACGACGAGTTCAACGGAGCCGGAAAGCATTGGCGCTTTATTTTTGCCAAGACCCTGCAGCGCCATTCTGAAAACCGCCGCCATTCCGAAGACCCAGTAGAACAGGCTGTTGACGACGATGTAAAAAGTTCCCTGCTCGATAACGTGCGGGTGGCTGTCCTTGAGCAGAAGGCTGAGCACGTCCGCACCGAAAATCATGTTGAAGGCGGTAACGGCGAGGCTGACAAGGCAGGTTATTACGACGCACTTTTTGACGCCGTCCAGAATCCTGTCGAAATTTTTTGCGCCGTAATTCTGCGCGACGAAGGCGGCAATGACGCTGGCGAAACTCATGATTATCATGAAAGCGAGGCTGTCAAGGCGCTGGGCAGCGGTGACCGCCGCAATGTCGACGACGCCGAGTTTGTTCATAGCAATTTGAGTCGCGGCTCTGCCAATCGCGAAAAGCGACGACTGAAAGCCCATTGGCAAACCCATTCGCAAATGTTCAAGGATAACGGCGCGGTCGATTTTAAAATCTTCGCGGGAAAAGTTCAGGAGCGCCAGTTCAGTTTTCATGTGGCGGAGGAAAATCACGCAGCCAATAAACTGAGCGAGAATCGTTGCGGCGGCGGCGCCGTGAACGCCAAGCCCCAGCGCAACTATCGCCGTAAGGTCAAGCACGATATTCAGCAGGAGCGTTATCGTCCAGACTTTCGTCGGCAGTTTCGTATTGCCGAAGGCGCGGCTCATGTTCGAGAGCAGCCACATCGTCGTTGAAATCGTCAGCCCGCCGAATATGACGGTAAGGAAACCGATAATTTCCGGCGGCGTGTGCATCATTTCCAGAATCGTGTAGCTGAACAGCACGGCGAGAATCATGACAAGCAGCGAGAGCGCCAGCGAAAGCGCCGTGGAAACCAGCAGGCTGCAACGGACGCCGTCAAAATCTTTCGCACCGAGCCGCTGAGCTGTGCAGATTGAAAAGCCGTAGGTTATGCCGCCGAGAAAATTTTTCATAAAGCTCACGAGGCAAATCACGCAGCCAATCGCCGCAACCGCCTCTACGCCGAGGAAGCGCCCGACAACAAGCGTATCTGTGAAGTCGTAAAGCTGTTCGACGAGGTTGCCAGCGATAAGCGGAAGCGCCATGAAGAAAATCATCTTCGACGGTTCGCCGGTCGTTAAATCTTTGACTGCTGAATTTTTCTTTTCCATGACGCTGCGCTCCTGTCTAAAATTTTTGCTGAAATTTTTACTGCGGATTTATTACAAATTGACGAGCAGAATTGAATTTGTTTTCATTTCGTCTCTGGGCGGCCCCATGAATCTTCTGCGCTCTTCCAGAATCGCGGGAATGAGCGGCAGGCACGCGGCGATAAAGGACAGCGGATTGGCGAGGCAAATTCCGAGGAAACCGAGTTCGTCGACGAGGAAAGTTGCAACTACGATGCGGACGACGAGTTCCATTGTGCCTGCCATTGTCGGCGCGGAATTTTTTCCGAGACCCTGCAGCGTGAGTTTGAAGACCAGCATTAGCGAAAGTACCCAGTAAAACGCGCCGTTGACCATGAGGTAAAACGCGCCTTTTTCCAGAACCAGCGGACTGCTCTCGCCGATAAAAATTTTGAGCAGTTCGGCTCCGGCAAGGACGTTGACGGCGGTGATAACGAAGCTGGCGCCGCAGGTGATAAGCGCGCATTTCTTGACGCCTTCGATAATTCTTTCGTAGCGTTCGGCGCCGTAATTCTGCGCGGCGAAGGAGGGAATAACCTGCGCGAAAGTCAGGAAGAACATCAGCGTGAGGCCTTCAATGCGCTGACCGGCGGTAACCGCAGCGACTTCGCTGGCACCGAGCTGGTTGATAGCGACCTGGAGAATGACGCCGCCGATTGCGATAATCGCGCCCTGAAAACCGACGGGCAGGCCAAGTTTCAAATGTTCGAGTACAAAATTTCTGTCGAAGTTCAAATATTCGCGGCTGAAGGCGGAATGGAGCAGCGGGATTTTCTTTTTCGTGTAAAAGAAGAACGTGACGCAGCCGATAGCCTGAGCGGCAGTCGTGGCAAGCGCTACGCCGATAACGCCGCTGTCCAGAATCACGATTGCAAGTACGTCGAAGATGGCGTTCAGCACGAGCGTCAGCGACCAGACTTTCGTAGGAATTTCGGTGTTGCCAAGCGCGCGGACGAGGTCATCCTGCAGTCTCATCATCATAAGCGTAACCGCCGTCACGAAAGTCACCGTGATAAATGCGCTGGCGTTTTCAAAGAGTTCCGGCGGCGTCTGCATTGCTGTCAGAATCGCGCGGCACGAAACTACGCCGACAACCGCCACGACAGCCGCAACCGCAAGGGCAAGCAGCACGCTCACAAGCGCGCTCCGGCGTACGCCGTCAAAATCTTTCGCCCCGAAAAGCTGACTCGTTTTAATCGTAAAGCCGTAAGCCGTGCCGCCAATAAAACTGTTCACGCCGAAAATCAGCGAGCCCACGCAACCTATCGCCGCCATCGCCTCTACTCCCAAAAATCTTCCAACGACCAGCGCGTCCACGAATCCATAAAGCTGCGAAACAATATTCCCCGCCAGCATTGGCAGCGCCAGAATGAATATCAGCTTCGCCGGCTCGCCCTGCGTCAAATCCCTTACCCTGTTTTCTGCCTGTGCCACTTTCAGCCTCTCCCTTCAGGTTCCTCTATCTTCCGTCCATTAATTCCAAAATTCATCTTGCACGTATCTTACCACGTATACTTTTTTTGACAAGTTTAAGCATTTAATTAAATCTTTTTGAAGATAAAAAAAAACGCCGCCCGTCTTCACGGCAGCCGTTTTGTGATTTTTATTTTCTAAACGTCGCTTTTCTCGCGGTTGCAGTTTTCGCAAAGAATCTGGCAGTTTTCTAAAACCGTCCGCCCGCCTCTGCTCCACGGCGTGATATGGTCGGCGTGCATTTTTTCTATTGGGAAATGCCGCCCGCACTTTTTACAGCAGCGATTCTGTTTTTCGTAGACCGCGCGTTTTATTTTCTCGCTGAACTTTCTAATGCTGAGGTGCCGCTCCTGCCCGTCGAACAGGTATTCGTAAATCCCGCGCGAACTCGTTATATCTTCGTCTTCCAGCATCGCCACGATTTTTTCTTCCAGCGCCGCCGTGTCGTAATTTTTTTTGCCGTAGCTGTTATACCACAGCCCCCACTCGACATTTTTCATTTCGCGCCGGTACGTCGGGAACGTCGCCTTCACCCAGTCCATGACGCTTTTAAAGTACAGCCAGATTTCATTGCAATTCTGCTCGTGCTGGTGGCGCGCCATATAATCTTCAATCGCAATTTTTTCCCGCGCAGAAATCCACTTGAGCGCCGTCTCCAGAAAATCCTGCCGCAGTGCCGAGCCGTCCAGATATTTATTGTAGCCCATAGTCACTACCCCGCAGTTCGACCGGCTGAAATGTTTCTTCGCGTCGTTCAGCCACGTGCCTGTATAAATCGCGTTCCGAAGTTCCTGCGCGTTCAGCTCCGTCCCTGGCGTGTTCAAAACCCTGAACCAGTCCAGCGTATCCTTGTCCGTCCCTTCGCACACGCACACCCACAGCTCGTACTTCAAAATCTGCTCCTTTTCCGCCTCCGTCAGATTTATGAATCCGCGGTGGTCTATCCCGAATTTCCCCGTCACGAACTGACAAAGCGAAATCGTCCTCTGCTGCCCGTCCAACAGCTCGTACGTCCCGTCGTCTTTCTTTACCCAGTACATCATTCCTATCGGCAAATTTTTCTGCACGCTCTCTACTACCGCGTCCCGCCGCTTCCCGCTGTAAATATATTCCCGCTGGTACGCCGGACGAATATTCAGCCGCCCGCCGTAGCCCCAGCATCCGCCTTCCGCGTCGTCTTTGTAGCCAGCCGCCACTTCCCCTACAGGTATTTTCCTCAGCTCATATTCCATTTCGCGCCGCCTTTCCTTTTAAAATCTTTCGTGCTATAATTCCACCAATGCTGCTCCCTATGTCGGCAGTAAATGCAGGCGAGGGGAGGTGATAGCCGTGGTCGACATTTTAATCTCCATTGGTGTCGGTGCGGTCTCAAGTCTTATCGGCGCGTATATCTGGCATCGGTGGCTCAAGTAACCGGCAGCAGAACCAGTAACCCAGTCGTCAACTGAATCCTACTCGGTTGCGTCAAGCGGAAAGCCCCCTTCGCGGTATCCTACACCGTTTCGGGGGCTTTTCGTTTTGGTGAAAACCTTGGTCGACATTTAGTACATTTCAATTTCCACAAAAATTTTACCACAGCCCCGCCAGCTTTGCAAGCCCTCACTGCCGCCGCCG
>CAJOGX010000034.1 GCA_905234175.1 uncultured Selenomonadaceae bacterium
ATTCTGCGTTTCGGCGAGGGAGAATTAATCGTCGTGACGGTCGTGGTAAATTTTCTGACGCTGGTAATTTCGATTTACACGGGGCTTGTAGATTGTTTACAGCCGATGGTTTGCCAGTACTACGCGGAAAAAAATCTACACAGCATGATAAAAACCATGCAAATTGGAATTGCCGTGACAGTCGCGGTAAGCCTGCTGATAATCGCGCTGGGAATGATTTTCGCGGACTTTTTACCGGCGCTGTTCGGCGTCAGGGAACCCTACATGGAGAATTTGACGGCGCGGGCGCTGAGATTTTTCATGCCTTTCACGGTATTCATGGGCGTGTCGCTGATGCTGGCGAATTATTACATTTACATAGAGAAGCTGAATTTCGGCGCGCTGATAAAAATTCTGCTGTTGCTGATTTTGCCGTACGTGATGATGAGACTGGTCGGCCCCGTCTTTTCAACGCAATTTTTCTGGCTGTGCTTCGGCGCGTCATTTTTAGTTTCGTTCCTGCTGAACCTGCTGTTCGTGAAATTTTTCAGAGAGCGGGCGAATGTTCTGCTGATTGACGAAAAAAAATTGGCGCGGCAGCTCTCGTACGACGTGGACACGAAAGCCGAAGAAATTCTGGCGGTTACGAAGCAGTTGGAGGAAGATTTGGCGCGGCTGGGCGTTTCAGAAAAGACACGCAACCGGCTGGTGCTGTTTATCGAGGAATTTGGTTTACACGCGGTGGAAAGGGCGGGCGAAAAAATTTTCCAGCTGGAATTTTCGATACTGCTTGAGGGAAATGATTCGGCTACGCTGATAATCCGCGACGACGGCGAGCCTTTTGACGTGGTTAAAAATGCGCAGGAAGAGCAATTCGATTTCCGCGAATATTTCATTGAGAGCGTGACGGTTAAGACGGTCAGCCGGAGCTACTATTCCAGCGGCGATGAAAATCGCGTCGTGCTGAAAATTTGAACTGGGGGCGGGAAACTTGAAGGCGCTTGATAAAATTCCGGCGTGGGCTGTTGTAGTTTTGGGCGCGGGGATTTTCCTCGTGCAAAATTTGCTGACGCCACATTGTACAGACGACTATGCGTATTCGTTTATCTGGGACGGCGCGCACGACGGGAATTTCCAAAATAACATTGGCGAGCTCCGGCGCGTTGAATCGATTGGCGACATATTTGTTTCGCAGTGGTCGCACTGGCTGATGTGGGGCGGGCGGAGTGTCGCACATTTTTTCGTACAGTTTTTCATGATGTTCGACAAAATATTTTTCGACGTGGCGAACGCGCTGGCTTTCACGGCGGTTGCACTGCTGATTTATTTTTTAGCGGCGGCGAAATTTGAACTGCGTACAGGCTTGCTGGCGTGGATATTTTTCGGAATGTGGTTCTGCCTGCCGGAATTTTATCAGACGACGCTTTGGCTAACGGGCTCTTGCAACTATCTCTGGATGACGGTTTTACAGCTGGGATTTTTGTTGCCGTACGTGCTGAAGTTTCGGCGCGGAAAATTTTCGGTGCCGGTGCCGGTAATGATAGTTTTGGGCGTGCTGGCGGGCTGGTCGAACGAGTCTGGCGGGGCGGCGGCGGTATTTCTGGCGTTTTTAGCGCTGATATATTTCTGGCGGCGGAAAAAATTGGAGCGGTGGATTCTGGCGGGATTTTTGGCGGCGGCGGCAGGATTCGCGCTGCTGATGTTCGCGCCAGGGGATTTCCACCGAATGGCGCTGGACGAAGGCGCCTTTGAGTATAACGCGGAAGTGTTCCTGTCCAATTTAGTTGAAGGATTATTTCCGACGCTCGCTTATGATTTGCTGCCGGTTGTAATTTTGGCGGCGTGTTTTTTGCGCGGAAAAGTTTCGCGGGAGAGCATGCGGCTGATTTTGGCGCTGGCGTTCACGGCGCTGGCACTGCCGCTGGGGTTGATGTTATCGCCGGAATTTCCAGCGCGGGCGGCGTTTATCTCGCCGGTGCTTTTGTTAGTGGCGGCGACGATTGCGCTGAGCGAAATGAAATTTGAAGTGCCTCGCGCGGTTTTGTCAGCGGCGGGGATTTTCCTGGGGGCGACGGTTTTAGTGGCGCTGTACGTGGACGCGTCAGTTTATTCGCAGTTCCAGGCTCGCGCTGAGTACGTTGCCGCGCACAAGTCGGACGAAAAAATTATCGTTGACCCGATTGAGATTCCGGCGATTCAAAAAGTTTTTTTCTGGAACTGGACGCCGGATTCATTCACGCGCTTTTACAATGACCTTACGCCGTACGAGCGAATTAACCGCAACAAAACTTACGCGAAGTACTACGGTCTGAAGAAAATTGTCGTGGACGAGGCGAAGTGGAAGCAGCTGGAACAATTTCCGCTGTACGACGACTGATTTGAACTGGGGGCGAGAATTTGAAAGCGCTGAATAAAATTCCGGCGTGGGCTGTGGTAACTTTCGGCGCGGGGATTTTCCTCGTGCAGAATTTGCTGACGCCGATAATTGGCGACGATTACGCGTACGCATTTATCTGGGACGCTGCGCAAAACGGGAACTTTCAAAACAACCTTGGCAAGCTGTACCGCGTCGAGTCGATTGGTGACGTTTTTGTTTCGCAGTGGTCGCACTGGCTGACGTGGGGCGGGCGGAGTATCGCACATTGTTGCGTACAATTTTTCATGATGTTCGACAAATTTTTCTTCGACGTGGCGAACGCGCTGGTTTACGCGGCGCTGGGGCTGCTGATTTACTTTCTGGCGGCTGGTAAATTTGAACTGCGGGCGGGCGCGCTGCTGTGGATATTTTTCGCGCTGTGGTTCTGCCTGCCGGAATTTTATCAGACGACGCTCTGGCTAACGGGTTCGTGCAATTACCTCTGGATGACGGTTTTACAGCTGGCATTCCTGCTGCCGTTCGCGCTGAAGTTCTGGCGAAAAAAATTCAGCCTGCCGGTGCCGGTGATGATTTTCGCGGGCTTAATGGCTGGCTGGTCGAATGAATCTGGCGGCGCGTTCACGATATTCCTGACGTTTTTGGCGCTGATGTATTTCTGGCGGCAGAAAAAAATTGAGCGGTGGATGCTGGCGGGCTTTATCGCACTGTTCGCGGGCTACGCACTGTTAATGCTGGCGCCAGGGAATTTCCAGCGCTACGTCGTCGACTCGAACGCCGAGACGAAACCATTTTTGTCGCTGGCGATGTTAATGGACAATTTCAACGACGGAATGATAGAAATTATCAAGTACGACGCGGTTTTAATTTTGCTGATAGCGGGATATTTTCTGCGCGGGAAAAAGACTCCGCAGACGACGATTTTCGTTTTGGCGTTTACGGCGGCCGGAATTTTACTGCCGTGCCTTTTGATGTTGTCGCCGGAATTTCCAGCGCGGGCGGCGTTTGCCTCGCCGGTATTTTTAATCGTCGCAACGGTCGCCGCGCTTGAGAAAATGCAGTTTGAGCTGCCGAGGAAATTAGTCGCCGCTGGAATTTCTTTGTGGCTGGTAACTTCGGCTTTTGCGGTGGCGGTGGACGGATATGTTTATTCGCAGTTTCAGGAGCGTCAGAAATACATTGCCGCGCATAAAAATGACGCGCTGATTGTGGTTGACCCGATTGAGCTGCCGAAGCTGGTTGAAAAATTTTTCTGGGCGTGGACGCTCGACGAAGCAACCAGATTTTACGGGGACTTGACGCCTTACCGTGACAAATTCAACAACAGGAATATAACTTTCGCGCAGTATTACAACTTAAAAGAAGTCGTGCTTGATATGGAAAAATGGTCGAAGCAGACGCAGTTTGTATATTATTGACGGGGGAAAATTTATGGACAAGATAACGATAATCGTGCCGTGTTACAATGAGGAGGCGGGCATTGAGCTTTTTTATCCTGAAGTTCAAAAGCACGTCGAGAAAATTCCTGACTGCGAGTTTCATTATCTTTTCGTGAACGACGGCAGTCGGGACGGCACGCTGGAAAAGTTGCGGGCAATCTGCGCGAAGTACGAGAACGCGCATTATCTGAGTTTCGCGCGGAATTTCGGCAAGGAATCTGCGATGATGGCGGGGATTGACTACGCGGAAGGCGACGCCGTGATTTTAATGGACGCGGATTTACAGCACCCGCCGGAAGTTATCGCGCAGATGGTTGAGCTGTGGCGGCAGGGCTACGACGACGTTTGCGGAAAGCGCGTTGACAGGGCTGGCGAAACGTGGCTCAAGCGGACGCTGGCGAATTGTTTTTATGCGCTGATGAAAAAATTCAGCACGTCTTACGAAATGCAGCGCGACGTTGGAGATTTCCGGCTGTTGGACAGGCGCTGCGTCGAGGCGCTCCGGCTCATGCGCGAAAATCAGCGGTTCATGAAGGGGCTGTTCACGTGGGTCGGCTACCGCAAAAAAGAATTTCCGTTCGAGGTACGAGACCGCGCGGCTGGCGTCACGAAGTTCAATTACATTTCGCTGTTCAACCTGGCGATAAAGGGAATGACTTCGTTCACGACGGCGCCGCTGCATTTGATGACTTTCCTCGGAATAATCGTATCGACCGGCGCGATTCTGTACATGCTGTTTATTCTGGCAATGGCGCTGATTTACGGCGACCCAGTGGCTGGCTACCCGACGATTATGACGGTCATGCTGTTTTTAGGCGGGATACAAATTCTGTCGTTGGGGATTATCGGCGAATATCTCAGCCAGATTTTCCACGAAACCAAGCACCGTCCAATTTATCTGGTTGACGAATTTAACGGTGAGCGCGTGGTTTACCGGCACGGCGTTTTCACTGAGCGAGATGTTAAAAAATGAACCGAAGAAATTTTATACGCAACGGACTAATCGGCGCGGCTGGCCTAACGGCGCTGGCGGGCGGCGGAGTTTTTTACTACATTAACAGGCCGGAATTTGGGCGCTTACCGTCGGGCGAGCGGCTGAAAAAAATTCTGGCGTCTCCGCATTATTTCGGCGACCACTTTGAATGCCTGACGCCGGTAACGGTGATGTCGGAAGAGGAAGGCGAGCGGGAAAATCGCGTGACGGCGACGCTGAAATTTGTCTTCGGCGACAAAAAAGATTTGAGCCCGCCAGGTTCGATACCGAGCGCCAAAACGAATCTGCGCGAACTGCCGGAAAATCTGGACTGCGCGGTCTGGATGGGGCATTCGACGATTTACCTGCAGCTGGCGGGGAAAAAAATTTTGCTCGACCCAGTTTTCTCGTCGTACGCGTCGCCGGTCTTTTTCGTGAACCGCGCGTTCCCAGGTAGCAACATTTATTCGGCGACGGATTTCCCAGAGCTGGACGTGCTGGCGATAACGCACGACCATTGGGATCACCTTGACTATCCAAGCGTCATGGCGCTCAAGCCGAAAGTTAAAAATGTACTGTGCGCGCTGGGCGTCGGCGAATATTTTGAGCAGTGGGGATTTCCGCCAGAAAAAATTATCGAGCACGACTGGGATTCGGTGATTGAGTTCGGGAATAATCTGACGGCGCACATTCTGCCTGGGCAGCATTTTTCCGGCAGGTTCCTCACGCCAAATCCAACGGAATGGTGCGGCTTCGCGTTCGTCACTCCGCACAGGAAAATTTTCTGCAGCGGCGACGGCGGTTACGGCAGCCACTTCAGGGAGATTGGCGAAAAGTTTGGCGGCTTCGACTTCGCTTTCATGGAAAACGGGCAATATAATAAGGCGTGGCACGCGATTCACTGTCTGCCCAATGAAACTGCCGACGCCTCTGAAGATATTCTCGCCCGAAATGTTGTCCCGATTCACGCTGGGAAATTCGCGCTGGCCCGCCACGCCTGGAACGCGCCCTACAAAGATTTGACCGCCGCCAGTTTCGGCAGGAGCTACAAACTGCTGACGCCGAAAATTGGCGAACTCATTGACTTTACCCGCGAGCAAAATTTTTCGCAGTGGTTTACCTGAGCCGCGTAGAAATTTTTTCCAGTAACTCCAAATCCGACGGCAGCCACTTGACGCTGTGCAAATTTTCCGCGCCAAGCCAGCGATAATCTTCGTGCTCCAGAACTTCCAGCTCGCCGCCGCTAATCGCGCAGAAATAGCAGTGCATTTTCATACGAAATTCGGGGTAGTCGTACTCAACCGTCGCGACCAAATCTCCAACGTCAATTTCAACGTGAAGTTCCTCAAAAATTTCGCGCCGAAGTGCCTGCTGAGAACTTTCGCCAGCCTCAATTTTACCGCCAGGAAATTCCCACCAGCCGCGATAGTTCCCGTAGCCGCGCGCCGCCGCGAAAACTTTTCCGCCGCGAATAATCGCCGCCGCCACAACTTCAATTTTTTTCACGCTGCACCTCAAAACATTCGATTCTTGTAGAAAAAGTACGCCGCGACCAGCGACGCCAGCGTTGCGATAATCATGACCGTGAAAAATCCGTACTCCTTGCCCTCCATTGGCACCGGCACATTCATTCCGAAAAAGCTGGCGATAACCGTCGGCACCGCGATTATGATTGTTATTGCCGCCAGAAATTTCATGACCATGTTCTGGTTGTTCGAGATTATTGACGAAAAAATATCCGCCATCTGCGACAGAATCTGGCTGTACATTTCGACCATTTCACGCGCCTGTTTATTTTCTATTATTACGTCTTCCAATAAATCTTCGTCTTCCTCGTAAATTTCCAGAATCCCGTCGAGCGTTCGATTTGAGCGCAGGCGCATTATTTTTTCCAGCACGGCGTCATTTGAGCGCAGCGCCGCGTTGAAGTACGTCAGACCCTTTTGCAGCTCCATCAGCCGTAAAATGTCGTCGTTCTTCATAAACCGCCGTAGCTGGTCTTCAATTTCCTCTGACAATTTATTTATCTGCCGCAGGTACCGCAGGTAAAACGTCGCCGAGCGGTACAGAATTTCAAACAGGAACTGCGTGCGCTTGTACGTGTGGAAGAGCCGCGCCGTCCGTTCGTTGAAACTCGAAATTACCGGCGTTTCTTCAAGGCAGACCGTGATTATGTAATTTTTCGTGAGGATTACGGAAAGCGGCAGCGTGTCGTAACTTTCTTCGTCGTAGACAACCGGCACGTTCGTCAGAATCATCACCGAGGTATCTTCAACGTCGATGTGCGAGCGTTCCTCTTCGTCGAGCGCCGAGCGTAAGAAGTCCGGCTCTACGTTCGTTACCGCGCTGATTTCCCGCAATTCGTAGGGCGTCGGGTCGATTACGTTTATCCACGCGCCTTTTTCCAGCGTTTTCAGCGTCAGCTTGTTGAGGTGTCCAGATTCCTGCGATTTGTAAATTTCAACCACCGCCGCGCCTCCCTTCAGCTCACAATTTTTCCTTTCAGCAGCCACGTCTGCGCCTGCTCAACTTTCACGCGAACGAGGTCGCCAATTTTTTCCGCGCCGTGTTCAAAGAGCACGAGTTTATTCTGGCGCGTCCTGCCGCTGAAAATATTCCCGTCAGTCTTGCTTGCGCCCTCGACGAGCACTTCAACCGTCTGCCCGACCAGCGCGAGATTTTTTTCAAGGCTGATTTTATTTTGAAGTTCCATGAGAATTTCCAGCCGCCGGTGCTTAGTTTCTTCGTCAACCTGATTTGGAAAATCCGCCGCCGGAGTTCCCGTGCGCTTAGAGTAAATGAACGTGAACGCCATATCGAAGCGGACGCGCTCCAGAAATTTCAGCGTCTCGGAAAAAGTTTCGTCGGTCTCGCCAGGGAAACCAACAATTAAATCCGTCGTGAGGCTGATATTCGGAATGGCGGCGCGAATTTTTTCAACCAGCGCGAGATATTTTTCGACCGTGTAGACGCGGTTCATTCTGCGGAGAATTTCATCGCTGCCGTACTGAACGGGTAAATGAATGTGCTCGCAGATATTTTTCCCGCCAGCCATAACTTCAATCAGCTCGTCGCTCAAATCTTTCGGGTGGCTCGTCATAAAGCGCAGCCGCTCAAGCCCAGGAATTTCGTCCACGTCGCGCAGGAGTTCAGGAAAAGTTTTGCCGCCGCCGTCGTAGGAGTTGACGTTCTGCCCAAGCAGCGTGATTTCCTTAAAGCCCGCGCCGACCGTTTCGCGAATCTCGGAAATAATTTCGGCTGGCTGGCGGCTCCTTTCGCGCCCACGAACGTGCGGAACTATGCAGTACGTGCAAAAATTGTCGCAGCCGTACATAATCGGCACGAAGGCGGAAACCTCTCCCGCGCGAACCGGCAGAATATTTTCGTCGCTGATAAGCCCGCTGACGTTGGACGTGTCTACGAACTGGCGGCGCGTTGACTCGAAATTCTTAACAACGTTGATAAGTTCGCCGCGCTGACCTGTTCCCAGAACGAAATCTACGTGCGGCGCGCGCTTAATTAAATTTTCGCCGTCCTTCTGCGCAAGGCAACCGACAACTCCCACAATCAGCGCGGGATTTTGCCGCTTGTACTTTTTGACTTCGCCGATTTTGCCGTAAATTTTATCCTCAGCGGTCGCGCGGACGCAGCAAGTGTTGAACAGAATCAAATCCGCCGCGTCGAAATTTTCCGTGAGACTGTAGCCGATTTTCTGAAGCTGACCAGCCATGCGCTCGGACTCGGCGACGTTCATCTGGCAGCCGTAAGTTAAAATTTTAAGTTTCTTATCCATAACGCGCATTATAACATTTCCCGCGCGGATATTCAACCGCCTTGCCTTTTTGTTGACGCAAAAGTTATAATTAGCGGTGAAAAAATTTTTGGAGTTGATTTTATTGAAGACACTTGAGGAACTTGCGCTACTGGTCGACGGCACGAAAATCGTCGGCGACGGCGGCGCGCAAATCACCGGCATTGAACACGATTCGCGGAAAGTTTCCGCCGGAAATTTATTCGTCTGCTTCGAGGGCGCGCACTTCGACGGGCACAATTTTATAAACCAGGCTGTGAGTAACGGCGCCTCTGCAATTCTCACTGCGCGCGAAAATTTTCAGCCGCCTGCCGGAGTTTCTGCGCTCATTGTCAGGGATATGCTCAAGGCGCTCGCGGTTATCGTGCCCTACGCCTGCGATTATCCTGCGAAAAAACTCCGCGTTATCGGCGTGACCGGCACCAACGGCAAGACCACCACAACTTACATGATACGTGAAATTCTGACGCGCGCCGGTTACAAAGTCGGCCTGATTGGCACGATTCAGATGATGATTGGCGACGAAATTTTTCCTATGCACAACACCACGCCCAACGTCATTGACCTGCAGAAAATTTTTACCGAAATGCTCAATCGCGGCGTGAATTATGTCGTCATGGAAGTTTCCAGCCACGCGCTCGCTGAGAACAGAATTTCCGGCATTGAGTTCGACGTTGCAGTTTTCACCAACCTCACGCAGGATCATTTGGATTTTCATAAGACCATGGAGAACTACCGCGCGGCTAAGGCGAAACTTTTTGACATAGTTTCCCGCGCCGGACGCAAGCAAAATAAATCCGCCGTGGTAAACGTCGACGACGAAGCTGGCGCCTTTATGCTCGAACACGCGCACTGCAAGAAAATCACTTACAGCGTGAAAAATAATTCCGACCTTCGCGCGGAAAATGTCAGCGTTCGTGCAGACGGCACCAGTTTCCAGCTCGGCGGCAAAACTTTAAATTTGCACGTCACAGGAATTTTCAACGTCTACAACATGCTGGCGGCGATTGGCGCGGCTGAGGCTGAAAATATCTCCGCCGAAATTATTCAGACCGCGCTGGAAAATTTTAAGAGCGTGCCTGGCAGGTTTGAAAGGATTTACGCCGAAATTCCCTTCGCGGTTATCGTCGACTACGCGCACACTCCCGACGGCGTTGAAAACGTTTTGAAAACCGCGCGCCAGATTGCTAAAAATAAAATCATCACCGTTTTCGGCTGCGGCGGCGACCGCGACAACACCAAGCGCCCGATTATGGGAAGGCTCGCCGCTGAACTTTCCGACGTGGTTATCGCCACTTCCGACAATCCCCGCACTGAAAATCCCGAAAAAATTCTGCGCGAAATTGAAGTCGGCGTCCGCGAAAAAATTGGCAGCAAAACTTTTGAAACTATCGCTGACAGACGCACCGCAATTTTCCGCGCGATTGAACTCGCTGAGGCTGGCGATGTCGTCATGATTCTCGGCAAAGGGCACGAAAATTATCAGATTCTCAACAGCGGCACGATTCATTTCGACGACCGCGAAGTTGCGCACGAAGCCATTGGAGGGTTGATTAATGGATAAGCTAAGCCTGAGCGAAATTCTGAAAGTTAGCGGCGCCGAGACAGATTTCACCGGCGAGATTTTTTTTACAGGCGTCACCACCGACAGCCGCAAAATTGTCGAAGGTTCGCTGTTCGTCGCGCTCAAGGGCGAAACTTTCAACGGCGAAGATTTTGCCAATGACGCGCTTAAAAAAGGCGCCGCCGCCGTCCTCGTCAGCAGGAGCGCTAAAAATATTTCCGGCGTCGCGCTGAAGGTTGACGATACGCTCACCGCCTATCAGCAAATCGCCGCGAGCTGGCGAAGCCGTTTCCAAATTCCCGTCGTGGCGATAACCGGCTCCAGCGGCAAAACTACCACGAAAGATTTGACTGCCGCCGTTTTGAGAGCGCTCGGCAAAGTCTGCAAGACTACCGCGAATTTTAACAACGAAATTGGCGTGCCGATGACTCTGCTCGAACTCAACGAAACGCACGCCGCCGCCGTCGTTGAAATTGGTATGCGCGGGCTCCACCAGATTGAAACGCTCGCCCGCTACGTTAAGCCGACGATTGGCACTGTGATTAACGTCAACGAAACGCACATTGAAATTCTCGGCAGCGTTGAAAATATCGCGCGCGCCAAATCTGAGCTCGTCGAGGCGATTCCAACTGGCGGCACCGTCATTCTCAACGCCGACAATCCCTACACGCTCGACATGAAAAAATACGCGGCGCCTGGCGTCAAAGTCATAACCTGCGCGCTCGACAATTCCGCTGACCTCACCGCCGAAAATATCACGATTGACAGCAGTTCGACGGAGTTCACGCTCAACTACGGCGGCGCCAGTTACGATTTTGAAATTCCGATAATTGGGCGGCACAACGTTTCCAACGCGCTGGCGGCGATTGCGGCGGGCTTGACTGTCGGGCTGACGATTGACGAAATTAAGCGCGGGATTTCGACTTTGGCGACGACGAAAATGCGCTTTGAAGTTATCCGACGCGACGGCGTGACGATTGTCAACGACGCTTACAACGCCAGCCCCGCGTCCATGCGCGCCGCTATCAGAACCGTCGAGGAAATTTACGACAGCCGCAAAATCGCCGTGCTTGCTGACATGCTGGAACTGGGCAATATTTCTCAGAAGGCGCACCGCGAAATTGGCGCGGAACTCGTTGAACACAATTTCGACACGCTGATTGTCATTGGCGAGCTGGGAAAATTTATCGCGGACGGAGCAAGGGACGCCGGTCTGAAAAATGTTTTCGTCGAGGAAAATCATGAAGCCGCCGCGAAAAAAGTTCTGGAAGTTATGCGCGAAGGCGACGTGATTTTGTTCAAGGCGTCGCACGGTATGCATTTGGAAAAAATTATTGAGCTGATTTGAGGCGAAAATTTTTATGTTGGAAATTTTATCAGCCGCGTTAATCGCCGCGCTCGTGGTACTGTTCAGCGGACCAGCAGCGATTCCGCTTTTGCACAGGCTGAAATTCGGGCAGAGCATACGCACGGAAGGGCCAGCGAGTCATCAGAAAAAGAGCGGCACGCCGACGATGGGCGGAATTTTCATGATAGCGGGAATTGTGATAGCCACGGCGGTTCGCGCGGATTGGACGACGGAAATTTTTCTGGCGCTGTTCATATTGCTGGGGCATTTCCTGCTGGGGTTTCTGGACGATTACATAAAAGTCGTGAAGAAGCGGAATTTGGGCTTGAAGGCGCGGCAGAAACTTTTGGGACAAATAATAATCGCCGCCGTGACAATTTATTTCGCGACGACGAAACTGGGAATACAAACGACGCTGTGGCTGCCAATCGTCGGCGACACGGTAGACCTGGGCGCGCTGTACTACGTTTTAGTTTTGCTGGTGATAGTGGGCGCGTCGAACGCGGTAAATCTGACGGACGGTTTGGACGGCTTAGCGGCGGGCTGTATGGCGATAGCGGCGAGCTGTTACTGCGTGATTTGCCTTATAACGAATCACCACGAGCTGGCGATATTCTGCGCGGCGATAGTTGGCGCGTGCATAGGATTTCTGCGGTTCAACTTTCACCCCGCGAAAATTTTCATGGGGGACACGGGGTCGCTGGCGCTGGGCGGAGCGTTCGCGGCAATGGGAATTTTGACGCACACGGAACTTTTGCTGCCGGTCGTGGGGCTGGTATTCGTCTGCGAAGCGCTGTCGGTTATCATTCAGGTAATTTCGTTCCAGACGACGGGGAAAAGAGTTTTCAAAATGAGCCCGATACATCACCACTTCGAGCTGAGCGGCTGGAGCGAAGTAAAAGTTGTTTTTGTATTCTGGACGGTCGGATTAATTTCGGGCGTCGTGGGCTTGTTCATGCTGACGAGCGTCATGGCGTCAGTTAATTTTTAGCGTAGCAAAATAATCGTCGAGAGTTTCAGCGCGGCGAATGAGTTCGACTTCGCCGTTTTCGCGCAGGAGGAGTTCGGCACTGCGGAGCTTGCCGTTGTAGTTGAAGCCCATGGCGTGGCCGTGCGCGCCGGTATCGTGAATAATAAGAATGTCGCCGATGTCGATTTTCGGGAGCGGGCGGTCAATCGCGAACTTGTCATTATTTTCGCAGAGGGAGCCGACCACGTCGTAAATGTGATCAGCGGCGGCATTTTCTTTGCCGGAAATGGTGATGTGGTGGTAGGCGCCGTAAAGGGCGGGGCGCATAAGATTTGCCATGCAGGAATCGAGCCCGATATAATTTTTGTAGGTATTTTTTTCGTGAATGACGGTTGAGACGAGCCAGCCAGCGTCGCCGGTCATAGCGCGGCCGCTCTCGGTAGCGAGGCGAATTTTGTCGAGGCCGTTCGCAATTAAAATTTTGTCGTAGAGTTCGCGGATACCTTCGCCAATCGCGCGGTAGTCAACGGGCAAATCTTCGGGGCGGTAGGGAATGCCGAAGCCGCCGCCGAGGTTGACGAACTCCAGATTAATTCCGAGGCGGTTTTTAATTTCGACGGCGAGTTCAAACATAATCTGGGCGGTGTACAAAAAAGTTTCGGTGCCGCGTTCGTTTGAGGCAATCATAGTGTGGAGGCCGAATCTTTTCACGCCTTTTCTGCGGGCGATTTGGTAAGCGTCGAAAATCTGGTTGCGGGTGAGGCCATACTTGGCGTCGGCGGGGCGCCCGATAATGTCATTGCCGACGTTCATAATGTCAGCGGGGTTGTAGCGGAAGGAAAGGACTTTCGGGAGGCCGGCGTTTTTTTCAAGGAAGTCGATGTGGGTAATGTCGTCGAGGTTTATGATAGCGCCGAGTTTGAGGGCGGCCTGAAATTCGTCGGCGGGCGTGTCGTTGGAGGTTAGCATAATTTTTTCGCCGGTTACGCCAGCCATTTCGCTGATTTTGAGTTCGGCGAGGGAGCTGCAGTCGGTACCGGCGCCGTCGCCTGCGAGGATTTTGACGATTTGCGGATTGGGCGTGGCTTTAACGGCGAAGTGTTCGATGTAGCTGGGCGCCCAGGAAAAAGTTTCGCGCAGGCGTTTGAAATTGGCGCGGATAATTTTTTCGTCGTAGATGTGGAAGGGCGTCGGGAACTTTGCAATTACGTCGCGCAGGGCTTGAGCGTCGAGCGGGAAATTTTTCGGCATAGATATACCACCTTTCTAAAACATGACGCAGATATTATACCAGCGCGGAAAAATTCCTGCAAAAAATTTTTTTGGAGGGGGTTGACAAAATCGATTAAGGGTAGTATTATACGCAGGCTGAATCAATTCAGTGGGCTCCTTGAAAATTGAACAGTGCAT
>CAJOGX010000035.1 GCA_905234175.1 uncultured Selenomonadaceae bacterium
AAAATCGCGCTGGAGACGATTATCGAATGAGCAAGACGAAGAAAACCAACGCCGCGCGAATTTTGGACAGGCTGAAAATTCCCTACGAGATTAAAACTTACGAAGTCGACGAGGAAGATTTGTCAGCCGTGCACGTAGCCGAAACCGCCGGTATCGATATTGAGACCGTGTTCAAAACTTTGGTGACGCGCGGCGATAAGACCGGCGTAATTATGGCGGTGATTAACGGCGGCGACGAAATTGACCTGAAACTTTTGGCGAAGGCGAGCGGAAATAAATCTGTCGAGATGATTCACCTGAACGAACTTTTGCCGCTGACGGGCTACATTCGCGGCGGCTGCTCACCGCTCGGCGCTAAGAAAGATTATCCGGTTTTCCTCGACAGTAAGGCGCTGGCGCACGAAAAAATTTCAGTCAGCGCGGGAATGCGGGGAATGCAGTTAATTTTGACGCCGCAGGATTTGGTAAAGGCGACGCGCGCCACGGTTGCGGATTTGGTAGAGAAATGACGGGCGTCCAGCACCGCGAATGCGAAGAAATTATTGACACGGCGAAAAAGGCGTCGCTTGCCGCCGGAGCCGTTTCCGAGCTGGCGGTTACCGCCGTTCAGATTAAAATGGTCATGGATCTGGCGGAAGTTTTTGGCGTGCCGGTTACGAAGTCGGTTGCCAAATCACTCGTGGAATACGCGTTCAGCGGCGGCTGGCTCTGGGAAGCTGCCCGCTGGATTTTGCCGCCGTCGAGGATTATCGCCGCGTTCTATTCCGCTGAAAAAACTGAGGATTTCGGCTGGCGTATGGCGCGGCATTTCGAGGAAAAAGCTCACGAAGGAATTGATGACTAGGAGGGATTGAATATGGCTGAAGAAAAAAATTTCCGCCGCAGTGAAGTCATGAGCGACGAGGAACTGGATAACGTCGTTGGCGGCAGACCGCAGTTTCAAACTTTCGGTAACAAAGGCGGCAACGTTCCTAAGTTCGTGCGGGAAATGATTGACAAAGCTAATCGCGAACAGCAGGGCGGCAGAATTATAATAAGTTGAAATTTTCGTCGGCAATTTGAAAACTGAATATTGATTGAATCAAGTGTCGCAAGACTCAATAGGGAATCTGGTCGAAGTCCAGAACGGTCACGCCACCGTAGCGGGGAGCGAATCTGCAAAAATGTCACTGGAAAAATTTTCTGGGAAGGCGCGGATAAGCGTAGAGCCGAAGTCGGGAGAACTGCTTGGTTGACAATCGCCGCTTGACCTGCGAGTGACGGGGATGGAGATTCTGGTTGAGCGGGCGGCGTATGTGCGTTGCCCGTAAATTTTTTCATTTGGAGCGCTCGCAGAATTGGCGGGCGCATTTTTTTTAGGGGAGTGGCAGTTATTGAAAAGGATTTTGAACAGGCTGATGCAAATGCTGGTGACGCTGCTCGGAGTAAGTTTTATCACGTTCTGCCTCGCGTACTTAGCGCCAGGCGACCCCGTGGCAATGCTTTTAGAATCTGCGGACACAATCGTTTCGCAGGAAGTTCTGGAAAAAACTCGCGCGGAGCTGGGCCTGGACAAACCGTTCCTCGTGCAGTACGGGAACTGGCTGGCGGGCGCGGTGCAGGGCGATTTGGGAATGAGTTACTCAGCGAAAAAGCCGGTCGTTGAAAAATTATCTGAAGGATTCGTTGGAACTCTTTTGCTGGCGTTCGTGACGATAATTTTCGTGCTGATAATTTCGCTGCCGCTGGGAATATGGTCGGCGGTAAAGCAGAATCAGCTGCCGGATTACGTCGTACGGTTTTTCGCGTTCATAGGAGTTTCAATGCCGAGTTTCTGGCTGGGACTGATTTTGCTGTACATTTTCGGACTGAAGCTGGGCTGGTTCCCAATCGCGAGCTCGACGGTCACGGCGAAGGGAATAGTTTTACCGGCGATAACGCTGGCGATTTACCAGTCGACGAAGTACGTGCGGCAGGTGCGGACGGTAATTCTGGACGAACTTCATCAGGACTATGTGATAGGCGCGAGGGCGCGCGGCTTGAGCGAATCGGCGATACTTTGGAAACACGTGCTGCCGAATGCGATTTTGCCGCTGATAACTTTGCTAGGAATGTCAATCGGCTGGCTGCTGGGCGGCGTGGCGGTTATCGAAATAGTTTTCAGCTGGCCAGGAATTGGCAACATGGCGGTGCGGGCGATAATGATGCGCGACTATCCGCTGATTGAAGGATTTGTGCTGTGGATAGCGGTGGCGTACATGCTGATAAATTTTCTGGTGGACTTGTCATACGCGTGGCTTGACCCGAAACTGAGGCGGGGTGAGCAAAGTGATTGAAACTTTCAAACAAAACCGGCTGTTCGCATTTTACACGGCGCTGGTAGTTTTGCTGGTGGTCGTAGCGATATTCGCGCCGCAGCTGGCTCCGCAGGATCCGTACGACGGAAATATGAGAAACGTTTTGCAGCCGCCGTCGGAGGAACATTTTCTCGGCACGGACAAACTTGGGCGCGACACGTTCAGCCGGATAATTTGCGGCACGCAGACTTCGCTTTTTATGACGATTTGCGTGGTAATGCTGCTGGCGGTAGTTGGCGGCGCGGTCGGCGTAGCGTCGGGGTATTTCGGCGGCAAAGTTGAAATTATTTTAATGCGAATTGCGGACATGATGCTGGCGTTCCCTGGCGTCGTGCTGGCGATAGCGATTGCGGGAATTTTGGGCGGCAGCGTTGTGAATACGATACTGGCGTTGTTAGCGGTCGGCTGGGCGAAATACGCGCGGCTGGTGCGGAGCCTCGTGATAAAACTGCGCAACAACGATTACATAATTGCGGCTCAGGTCAACGGCACGCGCACGGTAAATATTCTGTGGCGGCACGTCCTGCCGAACATTCTGCCGATGATTGTCATAACCGGCGCGATGGACATTGGCACGATGATGATGGAAATTGCTGGGCTGTCGTTCCTCGGTTTCGGCGCGCAGCCGCCAACGCCGGAGTGGGGGCTCATGCTAAACGAGGGGCGGCAGTACATTCAAACGGCGCCGTGGCTGATGATTTACCCTGGCGTTGCGATTTTCGTAGTGGTAGCGATTTTCAACCTGTGGGGAGACGCCCTGCGCGACGTGCTCGACCCGCGCAACGAATAAATTTTTAAGGAGATGTTTTAATTGACGAAATTTAAGCTGAAGAAAATTTTCAAGCGGCTGAGCCTTGGGCTTTGCGGAATTTTAGCGGCGGGCGTAATTTCCGGCTGCGGCGGAGACAGTTCAGGCGGCGGCGGCGACCCGACTACGCTGAAAGTTGGCGTGACGAATTTTGCTGACACGCTCGAACCGACGCAGAATTATTTCGGCTGGGTTGTCATGCGCTACGGGCTCGGCGAATGCCTTACGAAGTTCGATGAGAAAATGAATATCACGCCGTGGCTCGCGGAAATCTGGAACGTCAGCGACGATAATCTTACGTGGACTTTCAAAATTCGCGACGGCGTAAAATTTTCCAACGGCGACGCGCTGACGGCCGATTTGGTTAAGCAGTCGATTGAACGCGCCTTCGTTAAAAATACTCGCGCGGCGACTTTCTTTGAATACGAATCGATAGCGGCGGACGGGCAGAATCTGATTATCACGACGCGCAAGCCGCTGCCTGGAATGCCTGGCTACCTCGCCGACCCGCTGTTCATAATCGTTGACGTGCCGACGGAAGCCGAGCGCGATTTCAGTAAGCAGGGGCCGATTTGCACGGGGCCTTACATGGTTGAAAGTTTCGTCAAGGAACGCGCCGTCATGAAGAAAAATCCAAACTACTGGGCGGGCGAAGTTCCTTTCGAGACCGTGGAAATTCCTTCGATTGACGACCCGAACACCCGCGCGATGGCTCTGCAGGCGGGCGACGTGGACGTTGCGGTTAACATTGCCGCCGGCGACATTGACGTTTTCAAGGGCAACGACAAATTTGTTATCGACGAAATTCCGTCCCTGCGCGTGGTGCTGGCGCGTATGAATCAGAATCCCGACAGGATTTTGGCTGACCCGAATGTTCGCGCGGCATTTATTTCCGGCTGCGACCGCGAAACTTACAACGAAGTTTTGCTGAAGGGAACTTTCCTGCCAGGCAAGGCGCCGGTTCCTCCTTCGCTCGATTACGGCTTCGACCAGCTCACCGACCCCAACGCTTACAATCCCGAACGCGCCAAAACTTTGCTGGCGGAAAGCGGCTGGGCTGATTCCGACGGCGACGGAATTTTGGACAAAGACGGCAGACCGCTCCAGCTCGACTTCGTAGTTTACAACTCTCGCGCGGAACTCCCGCTCTACGCCGAGGCCGTGCAGGCTGACCTTAAAAAGCTCGGCTTCGACATCAAAATTAACACCGTCGACTATAACCTTATTGACAACATGGGTATCAAGGGCGAATACGATTTGCTGATTTCAAATATAATCACGGCGAATACTGGCGACCCCGAAATTTTCCTGACGTGGTACTGGAAAACGAACGTCGACGGCAGCAACCCGCAGAACGGCTCTGGCTACAGCAACCCCGAATACGACGCCAAACTTGAACAGCTCAGTTCCGAGTTCGACGCCGCGAAACGCCGCCAGCTCATTATTGAACTCCAGCAGATTTTGCTGAATGACAGCGCGTCGATTTTCTTCGGCTACCCGCAGACGAACATTGTCAACAGCAAGCGCGTCACCGGCGTCAGAATGTACCCGTCCGATTATTACTGGATTACGAATTTGATTAAGCCGGCGGGGAATTGAAATGCTGCTCGACGTAAAAAATTTGGCGGTGACCTACGCAAAAAGTGCGGCGCCGACGATTCAGGACGTGAGCTTTGAACTTGACGCGGGAGAAATTCTGGCGATTGTCGGCGAAAGCGGCTCAGGAAAAACTACGGTTATCCGCGCGATTTTGAATTTGCTGCCAGGCGGCGGGAAAGTTTCTGACGGCACGATTATTTTTGACGGGAAAAATCTGGCGGAGCTTGACAATTCCGGCTGGCGAAAATTGCGCGGCGGCGATATTTCCATGATTTTTCAGGACAGCGGCGCCATGCTCAACCCCGTCCACACGATTGGCAAACAGTTCGTCGAGTACATTCAAGTTCACAGCGAGCTGGATAAGACAGCGGCGCGGGAAATGGCGCTGGAAAAGCTGACGCTGATGAACCTGCCGAACCCCGAAAATATTTTGAACTCGTACACGTTCGAGCTGAGCGGAGGAATGCGGCAGCGCGTCGGAATTGCAATGGCGATAACGTTCCAGCCGAAACTTTTGCTGGCGGACGAACCGACCTCGGCGCTGGACGTGACGACACAGGCGCAAATCGTCGGCGAGCTGATGTTCATAACGCGGGGCTCCGGCGCGGCAATGATAATCGTGACGCACAATCTGGGCGTGGCGTCGTACCTGTCGGACAAATTAATCGTCATGTCGCAGGGAAAAATTGTCGAGGCGGGCGCAACGGAAGTCGTCGTAGAAAATCCGCAGCACGCGTACACGAAAACACTGCTGGCGTCGGTGCCGGAAATGGGGAGGGCGCGCTATGTCTGAGATTATTATGAGCGTCGAAAACCTTACGAAAAAGTTTCCAGTGCGCGGCGGGAAATTCCTCACGGCGTGCGACGATATAAGTTTTCACGTGCGGCGCGGCGAGACCGTCGGGATTGTCGGCGAAAGTGGCTGCGGCAAGACGACGCTGCTCAAGGCGATTATGAATATGCAGGCGCCGACTTCCGGCAGAATTATTTTTCACGGCGAAGATATTACGAAGCTGACCGGCGAGGCTAAGCGGCAGAATTACCGCCATATTCAAATGGTTTTTCAGGACCCCAGCGCGGCGTTCGATCCGAAAATGCGAGTAAAGGATATAATCTGCGAGCCGCTGGTAAACTTCGACTTGATAGGTGCGGCGGACGTTGAGGCAAAGGCGCAGGAACTTTTGGCGCAGGTAGATTTACCGGCGGACTTTGCGAATCGATATCCGCACAACATGAGCGGCGGGCAGAGGCAACGCGTAGCAATCGCGCGGGCGCTGGCGCTTGAGCCGGAAATAATTGCGTGCGACGAGGCGACGAGCGCGCTTGACGTTTCGGTACAGGACACGATAATCAAACTGCTGGTGCGGCTTCAGCGCGAAAAGGGAATCACGTATATTTTTATCTGCCACGATTTGGCGCTGGTGAGTTTATTCAGCCACAGAATCGCGGTCATGTACCTCGGCAACATGATGGAAAAGCTGGACGGCGACAAACTTTCGGCGGCGCGGCACCCGTACACGCGGGCGCTTTTAAAGGCGGTTTTCTCAACTGAGCGCGAAAAAAATCAGTACATAGAAATTCTGCCAGGCGATATTCCCAGCCCGCTCGATATGCCCAGCGGCTGCCCCTTCAGAAACCGCTGCGTCCACTGTCAGCAAATTTGCGCGGAGAAAAAGCCGCCGTTTACCGAAGTCGCGGAAAATCATTTTGTGGCGTGTCACTTCCCGCTGGAAAATTAGAAATAAAAAAAAGAGGCGCCACATGGACGTGGCGCGGGCCGCACAGGTCACGTGATGTGACCTCTCGGCCCAGTTTTTCTTTGCCAGCGTTTCTTTTTGGCAAAAAGAAATGCTGATGTTAAAACTAAAAGAAAGCCTTCATTTAGGAAGAAGAATTTCAGATAACTTTCAAGTAAATTTTCGGAAAATTTTTCGTAAAACGGCTTGCAATTTCGCGGCGAGCTGATATAATACAGTTATCGAAAATAATTCTGTGCCTGATGGTAAGGAGGATGTCTTAATGATTAGAGAAAAGATGTCGAAAATCGCAAAAGTTATCGGTCGCGAAATAGTTGACTCGCGCGGCAATCCTACGGTTGAAGTTGATGTCGTTCTCGAATGCGGTATCGTTGGTCGCGCAGCGGTTCCGTCCGGCGCGTCCACCGGCGAAAATGAAGCTCTCGAACTCCGTGACGGCGACAAAGGTCGTTACCTCGGCAAAGGCGTTCTGAAGGCTGTTGCTAACGTCAATGAAATTATTGCTCCGGCGCTCGTCGGCGAATGCGTTCTCAATCAGCGCGCGCTCGATTACAAGATGATTGAACTCGACGGCACTCCTACGAAGAGCAAACTCGGCGCAAACGCTATCCTCGGCGTATCGCTGGCGGCTGCAAAGGCTGGCGCGCAGGTTGTCGGGCTCCCGCTTTATCGTTATATTGGCGGCTGCAACACCTACAAACTGCCCGTTCCGATGATGAACATTATCAACGGCGGCGCGCACTCCGACGCTCCTATCGCTTTCCAGGAATTCATGATTCGTCCTGTCGGCGCTCCCAACGTCCGCGAAGCTATTCGCATGGGCGCTGAAGTTTTCCATAACCTCGCTAAAATTCTCAAAAAACGCGGTCTCTCCACGGCTGTCGGCGACGAAGGCGGTTTCGCTCCGAAACTCGACGGCATTGAAGACGCGCTCAACGTTATCGTCGAAGCTATCAAGGCTGCCGGCTACGAACCCAAGAAAGACGTTACCATTGCTATGGACTGCGCCGCGTCCGAGTTCGCTTATAAGGAAGCTGACGGCTGGTATTACGATTACCGCAAACTGAAGGACGGCAAGGAAAAAGACCCGAACGGCAAGCGTCTCAGCGCGAAAGAGCAAATCGACTTCCTCGAAGAACTCATTACCAAATTCCCGATTGACTCTATCGAAGACGGCCTTGACGAAAACGACTGGGATAACTGGGTCGAACTCACGAAGAGAATTGGCGACCGCTGCCAGCTCGTCGGCGATGACCTGTTCGTCACCAACACCAAATTCCTCGAAAAAGGCATCAAGATGGGCGCCGCGAACTCCATTCTTATCAAAGTCAACCAGATTGGCTCGCTCACCGAAACGCTCGAAGCTATCGAAATGGCGCACCGCCACAACTACACCACCGTCACTTCGCACCGCTCCGGCGAGACCGAAGACGCTACGATTGCTGACATCGCCGTCGCTACCAACAGCGGACAGATTAAGACCGGTTCCATGAGCCGTACCGACCGTATGGCGAAGTATAACCAGCTTATCCGTATCGAAGAAGAGCTCGGCAAATGCGCTGTTTATGACCGCGCCCCCCTGCTCAACAAATCCTTCGGTCGTCCCTGAGCGAACGGTACGTCGAATTACGGTTGCACAAAGTATCACTCGTAAGGGTGAATGGATTGAAATATTCGGACAAAACTAATTCGTAAATAATTCGTGGGCACTGCGTTCTGTCTGAGCGTGGTGCCTTTTTTATCACTCCGCAAGGGGTGAATGGATTGAAATGAGGAACAAAATGCTTACCACTGAAAAACTTACTGCAATGCTCCTCGGTCACGCGGCCGCTTGAAAACGGTATCGCTGACGAATATTCCAACGAGGGCGGCTCACTTATGCGCATGATTCCCGCCGCCGCTTACATCTACGCCCGCCCGAAAAATCTCGATACCGATATGAGAACCGTCCACAATCTTTCCGCGCTGACGCACGCTCACCCGCGAACCTGGATTGCCTGCGGGATTTACGCTAATATTGCGTGGGAAATTTTCGACGGCAAAAATCTGCACGACGCCATTACCGACGGCCTGAGCAGGGCGCGCGAATTTTATAAGACTATCACCAAATTCAGCGTGGAACTTCCGAAATACGACAGCCTGTTCGATAAAAATTTCGCCGCGCTGCCGGAAAATAAAATCGTCAGTCGCGTGTACATCGTCGATAACCTCAAGGCGGCGCTGTGGTGCCTTTTGAACACCGACAACTACCGCGATTCGGTTTTGAAGGCGGTAAATCTCGGCGGCGACGCGGATACCGTTGGCGCGGTTGCTGGCGGCTTGGCGGGCGCGGCTTACGGCATTGAGCAGATTCCCGCCGAATGGCTTGACGTTTTGCGCAAAAAAGATTATCTTTATAAAATCGCAGCGGATTTTTCCAGCGCGATAATTTAGGCTAAAGGGGTCTTCACTATGTATTTGAAACCTGTACTGACAATCGCCGGCTCGGATTCTTCGGGCGGCGCCGGCATTCAGGCTGACATTAAAACCATGCTCGCCAACGACGTTTACGCAATGGCGGTCATTACCACTATGACTGCGCAGAATACTCAGGGCGTGCTCCCGAACGGCTTTTTAGATTCCACGCCGGATTTTCTTGCCGCGCAGCTCGACGCAGTTTTTGAAGATATTCCGCCCGCCGCCGTCAAAGTCGGTATGGTCTCAACCGTTGATATTGTTGACGTTGTTGCGGAAAAACTCCGGCAGTACGGCGCGAAAAATATCGTCGTCGATCCAGTCATGGTTGCGACCAGCGGCGACAAACTCGTTTACGATAACGCTATAACTGAAATGGAAGCTAAACTTTTCCCGCTGGCGATTCTTCTCACGCCGAATAAACACGAACTCGAAGTGCTCACCGGCGACCAGGTTACCGATAACAATTCCATGACTGAGGCGGCGAAGAAACTCTACGAAAAGTACGGCTGCGCGATTCTTGCGACCGGCGGCGCTGAGGCTACCGATTTGCTTTACGACGGGAACGGCGTCCGCTGGTTCCGTGGCAAAAAAGTCGACACGAAAAATACGCACGGCACCGGTTGCACGCTCAGTTCCGCTATCGCCGCTAACCTCGCGAAGGGCCAGGCGCTCGGCGACGCTATCAGCAACGCTAAAAGATACGTCACCGGCGCGCTCAGTGCTGGCCTGAGCCTCGGCAAGGGCAACGGCCCGCTCGACCACGGCTACAACCTCAGAAAATAAGTTTCCAAAAATATTTTTACGGTAAAAATTTCAAATGTCGCGGCGTTACGTTGCGGCGTTTTTTTTCGCCAAAGGAGCTGATAAAATGGCAATGTTTCTGGAAGAACGCCAGGCTAAAATTCTCGAACTGCTGACCGAAAAAGGCAAAGTGCTCGTCAAGGAGCTGGCAGAAATGTTCAGCGTCACCGAAGATTCGATTCGCAAAGACCTTAGCGCGCTCGAAGCCGACGGCAGACTCAAACGCACCTACGGCGGCGCTGTTCCCGTCATTGAAAAACTGCAGGTCACCGCCGCGAACCGCCGACGAATCAGCGACGTTGAAGCCAAGCGAAAAATCGCCGCCGCCGCCGTCAAACTCATAACGCCCAGCGATTTTGTTTTCCTCGACGCCTCAACAATCAGCATCGCCATCGCCGAAATTCTTGAACGCCGCGACACCGCCTGCAAAATTCTCACCAACATGGTCGACGTTTTAGTTATGCTCGCCCGCAATCCCAAAATCAAAATTATTTTCGCCGGCGGGCAGATTAATCAGAGCCGCGACGGTTTTATCGACGGCCTCAACATTGAGTTCACCGCGCGCTTCCGTCCAGACATTTCGTTTATCGGCGTCGTCGGGCTCGAGGTCAAAAAAAATTCGCTGACGACAAACGGCGTCGACAGCGGTTTACATAAAGCTAAAATTTTGGAAATCAGCAAAAGTTCCTACGTCATGGCTGAATCGCGGAAATTCGGCGTCGAAGGCAATTACAAATTCGCCACGCTGGAAAATGTGCGCGGGCTTATCACCGAGAGCGAACCCGCCGCAGGAATTTTAAAAGCGGCGCACAAACTGAACTTGGAAATTATTCTGCCGGATTAAATTTCATTCCTGCGAATCGCGTCAGCTGCGTCGTTCAGGCTGGGGTAAATTCCGGCGCAAAGTTCGCGCATTTCGTCGGTGGCGGGCGAAGTGTCGGGAATCATGACGGGCGCACAGCCAGCCTTAGCCGCGCCGCGAATCCCGTTGTAGCTGTCCTCGAAAACGTAGCAGTCTTCCGGCGCCAGACCAATTTCCGCCGCCGCCTTCAGGAAAATATCGGGCGCGGGTTTACCGTTCTCAACGTCGTCGCCGCTGACTATCGCGTCGAAATATTTTTTAATGTCCGCGCGCTCAAGATTTCTCGTGATAACGCTTATATCCGACGAACTCGCCACAGCAATTTTGGCGCCGCCGCCCTTGAACAGCTCCAGAATTTCCACGACGCCCGCCATCATCTCTACGCCGTCTTGCTCGAAAGTTTTCCGCGCGGTTTCTACCACGTACATGAAAAATTCGGTAACGTCAACGTCAGGATAAAATTTTTCAATCGCCCGCCGACAGCCTTCCTCGCCCGCGCCGCTGACAAGCCCCGCAAGCTCAGCGCCGCGCTCTTTATCGAAGTGTTCCGCCGCCTTTACCCAGGAATTTTTGTAAACGCGTTCCGAATCGAACAGTAGCCCGTCCATGTCAAAAATTGCGCCCTTCCTCATGCAAAAACCTCCCTGCCTAAAATTTTTCCAATCGCCTCAGCTGAAATTTTTCCGCGCCGCAAAATTCTCGGCTCAGCTGTCATGTCCAGAACCGTCGACGAAATTCCAACTGCGCATTCGCCGCCGTCCAAAATCAGCGGAACTTTTTCGCCCAGATTTTCCAAGACTTCCTGCGCAGTCACTGGCGCCGGTTTGCCGGAAAGATTCGCGCTGGGCGCCGCTATCGGTCTGCCAGAAATTTTTATCAGCTCCTGCGCGACTTTGTTCGCCGGAAACCGTATCCCGACGCTTTGCGTTCCCGCCGTCACGAAGTCCGGCACGATACTTTTTTTCGGCAGAATTATCGTCAGCGGTCCTGGCAGAAATTCCGCGAAAAGTTTTTCCGCCGCCGGCGAAATTTCCGCAAGTTCCGCCGCCTGCTCAAAACTCGCCACGTGCAAGGTCAGCGGCTTAGTTGAAGGCCGTCCCTTCGCCGCGTAAATTTTTCTGCACGCATTTTCATTCAGGCCGTCCGCGCCGAGACCGTAAACCGTTTCCGTCGGGAAGGCAACGAGTTCCCCAGCGCGTATCAAATTCCCTGCGCGAATCAGATTTTCTGCCGTCGGAGCCAGAATCATTTTTTCCACGCCGCCACGACGCGATCGATGTTCGCCAAATCCTTCCAGACCTGCGTGTAACTGAAAGCGCCGCCGTCCTTAATCAGCTTAACAACTGCGTCCGCCTGGTTTTCGCCGACTTCAACCGCCAAAAATCCGTCGTCGTTCAAAAAATCTGGCGCGGCGTCAATAATTTCGCGGTAAAAATTCAAGCCGTCAGCGCCGCCGTCAAGGGCAATGTGCGGCTCGCCAGCGACTTCCGGCTGAAGATTTTCCATGTCGCCGCTGAGAATGTAGGGCGGGTTGGAAATAACCACGTCGAACTTTTTACCGGCGAGCGGCTCGAAAAGGTCGCCTTCGTAGAAATTAATCCGGTCGGTGACGTTGAATTTTTCGGCGTTGAAACGGGCGATGTCGAGCGCCCTGGCGGAAACGTCAACCGCGTCGGCAGTGGCGTTGTCGAGGAATTTCAGAATGGAAATGCAAATGGCGCCGGAGCCCGTGCCAATGTCGGCGATTTTAATTTCGCGGCTGTATTCCTGCAGGTGCTCAATGACGCCCTGCGCGAGAACTTCGGTATCTGGGCGCGGAATCAGAACGTCCGGCGTAATTGCGAAGTTCAAGCCCATAAATTCCTTGTGCCCGACGAGATACGCAACGGGAATGCGTTCAAGGCGGCGCTGAATCAGATTTTCGTAGCGCTTAATCTGCCCTAAAGTCAGCTCCTTGGCGACGTGAACGTAAAGCGCGAGGCGGCGGCTGTTCAAAACGTACGCCAGTAAAACTTCGGCGTCAAGGCGCGCGGTATCGATACCGGCGGCTTCGAGCTTGGCGGTGGCCTTAGTAAGCTGCTTGGAAATTGTATTTTCTTTCAAGAATTTTCCCTCCCTGGTTTAAAAATTTTCGCCGCTGAGCGAAAGTTTCTTCAACTGGTCAGCGGTAATCAGTGCGGAAATAATTTCGTCGAGGTCGCCGTTCAAAACGCTTTCGAGCTTGTAGAGCGTGAGATTAATGCGGTGGTCGGTAACCCTGCCCTGCGGGAAATTGTAAGTGCGAATGCGCTCGCTGCGGTCGCCGGAGCCAACCTGATTTTTCCTGTCGGCGGCGATAGCTTCATTCTGTTCGCGGACTGCCAAATCCTTGACGCGGGCGCGGAGGACGCGCATAGCCTTTTCCTTATTTTTGAGCTGAGATTTTTCGTCCTGGCACTGCACGACGATGCCGCTGGGAAGGTGCGTAATTCGTATGGCGCTTTCGGTTTTGTTGACGTACTGGCCGCCGGCGCCGCTCGCGCAGTAGGTATCGATTCGCAAATCGGCGGGATTAATTTCAACGTCAACTTCCTCGGCTTCGGGCAGGACGGCGACGGTAACCGCGCTGGTATGGATTCTGCCGCTGGACTCGGTGACGGGGACGCGCTGAACTCGGTGGGTGCCGCTTTCGTATTTGAGTTTGCTGTAAGCGCCGCTGCCGTCCACGGTGAAGGAAATTTCCTTAAAGCCGCCAATCGTCGTGGCGTTCGAGTCAACAATATCGACGCGCCAGCCCTGCCGTTCGGCGTAGCGCGCGTACATTCTGAAAAGGTCGCCGGCAAATAGCGCCGCCTCTTCGCCGCCTACGCCGCCGCGAATTTCTACGATAACATTTTTTTCGTCGTTAGGGTCGCGCGGGAGAAGTAAAATTGGAAGTTCGCTATCGAGTTCCGCTTTAGATTTTTTGAGTTCCGCGAGTTCCTCCGACGCAAGATTTTTCAGCTCGTCATCTTCGGCGGTTTCCAGTAAAAGTTTATCTTCGTCAATCTGCGCGAGAATTTTTTTGTACTGG
>CAJOGX010000036.1 GCA_905234175.1 uncultured Selenomonadaceae bacterium
GAGGACTTCGCAAAAGGCGTCGATTTTCTGCTGGTTGCCGGTGAGTTCGATAATGACATTTTCGCTGGTCACGTCGACGATTTTTGCGCGGAAAATATCCACGACGCTGACCAAATCCGCGCGATTTTCCTTGGACGCCCTGATTTTAATCATGACGAGTTCGCGCTCAATGGAAGGCGCCTTGCTGAGGTTGACGATTTTAATCACGTCGATAAGTTTGCCGAGCTGATTAACAACCTGGTCGAGTTCGTTTTCAGATTCGACGCTGACGACGATATTAATGCGCGTGACGCTGGGCTCTTCGGTGTAGCCGGCGGAAATGCTCTCGATATTGAAGGCGCGGCGGCTGATAAGACCGGCGACGTGCGTGAGGACGCCAGGTTTATTGTCGACTAAAACTGCGAGCAAAAATTTTTTCATGTCAGTCACCTCAGCTCAAAACCATCTGGTCGAGGCGCTTGCCGCCAGGAACCATCGGCAAAACATTTTCGTCCTGCGGAACAATCACGTCGATAACGGCGGCGCCCTTCGAGAATAAAATTTCCGGCAGCTTATCTTCTAGCTCCTCCGCCTTAGTCAGCCGGTAGCCGCGCACGCCCATTGCCTCAGCGATTTTTATGAAATCCCGCTTGAGATTCAGCTCGGACGCGGAATAGTGGTGGTTGTAGAAAAGCCGCTGCCACTGCCCAACCATTCCCAAAATGAAATTGTGGACGATAACAACTTTAACGTCAATGTCGTGGTCGGCAATCGTCGCCAGCTCCTGAATGTTCATCATGATAGAGCCGTCGCCGGTGAAGAGCACGACGTTTTTTTCTGGGCAGGCAAGTTTGGCGCCCATCGCCGCAGGAAGTCCGAAGCCCATAGTTCCGAGGCCGCCGCTGGTAAGAAACTGACGCGGAGCCTGCGCCTTAAAAAATTGCGCAGCCCACATCTGGTGCTGACCAACGTCCGTCACGGCGATTGTATTTGCGTCACAAAGCTCGCTGATTTTGGAAATGAGCGCGCCAGGCTTAATAACGTCGCCAGCGGGCTTGTAGCCGAACGGGTGCTTGTTGCCAATTTCAATCGAGTACGCGCGCCAGCTGTTAAATTTTTTCGCGAAGTCGGTTGCCGCCGCGTTGAGTTTGTCGCGGAAAAGCGGCAGAGACCATTTCAAATCGCCGAGAACTTTATAATCGACCTGAACATTTTTGTTGACTTCGGCGGGGTCAATTTCAAAGTGGACAATCTTAGCGTTGGGCGCGAAATCCGCAACCCTGCCGGTAACTCTGTCGCTGAAACGCATTCCGACGCAAATCAGCAGGTCGCAGTTTTGAATTGCCATGTTCGCGCCGTAGGAACCGTGCATACCGGCGAAACCGAGATAGCCCTCGCGCTCCGGCTCAATGCAGCCCAAACCCATGAGCGTCGAAGTGCAGGGACAGCCGAGCCGGTCAAGAATTTCGCGCAGGACGCCGGAAGTCTCTGAAGAAACAACGCCGCCGCCAGCAAAAATCAGAGGGAAGTCAGCTTCCTCGACCGCCTTAACAACCGCGTCGATTGAACTTTCGTCGCCAATATTTTCGCCGGTGTAGCCGCGCAGATTAATTTCTTCGGGGTACTCGAAGTCAAGTTCCGCGTTGAAAACGTCGGCGGCAATGTCAATGCAAACCGGCGCCTGCCGTCCCGTCCGCGCGATGAAAAAAGCTTCCTTGATAACGCGCGGCACGTCCTCAACTTTTTTGACAAGGTAGTTGTGCTTGGTGATTGGCGTGGTAATTCCGCAAACGTCGACCTCCTGAAAAGAATCCTTGCCGATAGCGTGGTTGGCGACCTGCCCCGTGATACAAACCAGCGGCACGGAATCCATATTCGCCGTGGCAATGCCGGTGATTAAATTCGCGGCGCCAGGGCCGGAAGTTGCGATAACGACGCCGACTTTACCGGTTGCGCGCGCATAGCCGTCAGCCGCGTGAACCGCGCCCTGCTCGTGCCCAGTTAAAATGTTCGGGAACTTCATTTTGTAAATTTCGTCGTAGAGTTTCAGCACGACGCCGCCAGGGTAGCCGAAAACTAAATCGACGCCCTCTTTCTTCAGGCTCTCCAAAACCGCCTGCGCTCCGTTCATTCTCAAAAATTTTCCCTCCAAATAATTTTTCGCAATTATAGCAGATTCGCGCGCGCCACGCAAAATTTTTGTTTACAGGAATTTTCAAATCCGTTAAAATGTTGTGCGTAATACGATTCACAATGACGCAGGAGATTTTGATGAGCAATTTTGTCGAACTTGGAAAAAAAATTTACCGGCTGGAAAATCCGCGCGAGGCTCACCGTTTCGCAGTCTTCGTAGCGCGCTGCTGCTTTAATCCGCTGAAAATGGAGCGCGTACAAAAATTTTTCGCGCAGGACGAACTTTTGAGCGCGATAGCTGAAAAATTCCCGTTCGTCTTTGAGCAGGTGACGCGCGCATTTTTCTACCACCGCTCGACTTTCGACGAACGAATAAAGCTGGTCGAGGAGCATTTTGAATTTATGACGCGGACGCTGAGCCGAGAATTTTTACTGCGGCTGTACGGCGACGAAAAAATTTTGCTGTGGTCAATGCCGCTGGACGAAACGCTCGGCGAACTGCGGCTGATGTTGTGGATGAACGAGGGGCAGCGCAAGGAAGGGCTGGCGTCAGTGATTTTAATGCTGTCGAAGGGCGCGCCGGTTTATCAGATAATGTTCTGGATAGCGCGCGACGCGGCGGGAGAATTTTCAATGTGGATTGGCGCAATGCAGGGACCGAACGTCGAGGACGCCCGCGAGCTGATTAAAATTCTTACGAAAAAATGTCACGCTTACCGCACGAAAAATTTAATCCTGTACGCCGCGCAGAGTGTCGCCCGTTCGCTCGGACTCAAAAAAATTTACGCGGTGACCAACGCCGGCTACTACGCCAACAATCACATTCGCGTTGACCGCAAGCTCAAGACTTCCTTCAGCGATTTCTGGCTGGAATGCGGCGGCGCTCCAACTGACGACGAAAGATTTTTCAGCCTGCCGCTCAGCGAGACGCGCAAGACCGTTGAGGAAATTCCCAGCCACAAGCGCGCGGTTTACCGAAAAAGATTTGCGCTGCTGGACGAAATTGACGCGGCGGTTTTTCGGTCGATTGAAAGTTTCAAAGTTGGTGGTTGAAGTGGGGCGAATCAGCATATTAGCGCGGCGCCAGCGCTTGAAAAATCTGGAAGTCTGGGCGGTGCGGGCGGTACTGGCGGAAACTTTTTTTCTGGCGATATTTCCGAGCGTGGCGGCGGTCGCGGCCGTTTCAGGGACGGTCGTCTGGTTTCTGCGCCTGCAGGTCGACGCGCAATTCAAACTGCGGAGTCTGGCGTTCGACGTGCCGGTAATGCTTTTCGTAATTTTGAGCGCGGTTTCGATATTCAATTCGCCGGTGCGGGACGCGGAGCTGATTTACAATTTTTTCTCGATGCTTGGAATTTTCGTGATGACGTATTTGCTGGTCGGGCAAAACATTCGTACGACGGAGCAGGTAAAACTTTTCGTGAAGGCGCTGTCATTGTCGGCGCTGATTGTCGTGCTCGGCGGATTTTTTCAGTATGTGTTCGGAATTGACGTGGCGGAAATCACATGGACGGACGCCGAGGCTTTTCCAGAAATGCGCAAGCGGGTTTTCTCGACGATGGAAAATCCAAATGTGCTGGCGGGATTTTTGGACGTGGCGATATGTTTCGCGCTGGGCTTATTCGCAAAAGTTTCGGACGGGCGAATAAGATTTCTGGCGGTCGTGTCAGTTTTCATGGCGGCGGCGTGCCTTTTGATGACGTATTCGAGCGGGCCGCTGGTAACGCTGCTGATAATTTTTCTGATTTACGGGCTGCTGCAGGACTGGCGGATTTTGATATTGATAGCGGCGGCAGCGAGCTTTCTGCTGTACAACGACGCGGAAAAAGTTCTGTCGCTGTTCACGACGACGGCGGACATGACGGCGGAACTGCGCTCAGGAATTTGGGTTGGCGCGATAGCGATGATTTCAGACCACCCGTTCGCGGGGATAGGCTTCGACGCATTCGCGGCGGTTTATCCGCAGTACAGCCACTACGCGGCGGAGGAAGTCACGGTCAGGCACGCGCACAATTTATTTTTGAACATGGCGGCGGAAATTGGAATAGCGGGGGCGCTGGCTTTCTGCTGGTACTTTTTCGGAACAATGTTTACGGCGCTGGTTATGAGTTCAAACGAGCGCTACGTAAAAATTAAAACTGCCGCCGCTGAAACGGCAAGGCGCGCCGCCGACTCGAAGTTAAACAAAAAGCTGGCGGAAATTTTCGTGACGAGCAAATTTCTGCAGGAACTCGCGCAGGCGAAGGCAATGCTTCTGACGCGGCTCTCGGAACTTTCCAACGGCTTGCTTGACAAAATTTTTCCGGCTAAAACTAAAAAGTCCGGCGCCGCTAAGAAAGACCCTAATCTTGTTCACCACGAGGAAATGAAGTGGGGCAGGAAATCCGGCGGGAAAAAATCTGACGACGATGATAAAATGGATTTGCAGAAATTCGCCGAGGACGAAGAGGAATTGGATTGGCGGGAACTTAAAGCGGCGCGGGATTCGCAGATAATTTCTGGCGTGCGGCTGGGAATAGGGCTGGCGTTCCTGTCGATAGCGCTTAACGGAATGAGCGACGATTTACTTTCGGACATGCCGAGCGCGCTTTTGATGTGGCAGTTGGGGGCGCTGGGGGCGGCGGTTAATCTGGTTGACGAAGAGCAGGGGTGATTGGCGATGGACAAAACAATTTCGCGGGCGACGGTCGAGCGCCTGCCGATATATTACAGGGAGCTGGAGCTGGCGGAGGAAGCCGGCGTGCAGATAATTTCTTCGAGCGAGCTGGGGCGGCGGCTGGAAATTACGCCGGAGCAGATTCGCAAAGATTTGGTGTCGTTCGGGCAATTCGGACGCAAGGGCATTGGCTACGAAGTTTCAGCGCTGAGGAACAGCGTCGGCAAAATTCTTGGGCTGAATCACCGCTGGCGGCTGGCAATAATTGGCGCAGGAAATTTGGGGACGGCGCTTGCCAGCTACAACTTTTCGGCGCTGGGCTTTATCGTCGCCGCGCTTTTTGACGCTGACCCGAAAATTATTGGTACTGAGATTAATAATCTGCGCGTTTACGATTTCGCGAAGTTCAAGCCGATTGCCGGACGCAAGCTGATTGACATTGGCGTTATCGCCGTGCCGGAAATTGAGGCGCAGGACGTTGCCGACGTGCTGATTAAAGCCGGTATTCGCGGGATTTGGAATTTCGCCTCGATTAAAATTGAAACGCCGCCGGAAGTCGCGCTGATTAATGTAGATTTGACGGCGAGCCTCAGCGTGCTCAGTTTTTACCTCGCCAGAAGTTCCAAATGAATTGAGATTTGCAGGAATACAATTGATTTGCGGCGAAATTAAAAAAGTTGAAAACGGAAAGAAGGTACAGAAAGCGTGGCGAAAGTGATAGCGATAGCTAATCAGAAAGGCGGCGTTGGAAAAACTACCACGTCGATAAATTTGAGCGCGTCGCTGGCGCATTTCGGTCAGCGCGTGCTTATCGTCGACTGCGACCCGCAAGGCAACGCCACGAGTGGTTTTGGCATAAACAGGAATACGCGCCGGAGCATTTACGACGTGCTGATAAAAAGTTTCAACCCGTTGTACGCGCTGCAGATGACTTCGTACGGCGTGACGGTACTGCCCGCGAATATCGACCTGGCTGGCGCGGAAATTGAACTGGTGACGATGAATCAGCGCGAACTGAAACTGCGCGACGCCATGGACAAAGTTCGCGGCAGTTACGATTACATTATCATTGACTGCCCGCCGTCGCTGGGACTTCTGACGATAAACGCGCTCACCGCCGCCGACGCGGTACTTTCGCCGCTGCAGTGTGAATTTTACGCGCTGGAAGGCGTCACGCAACTTTTCAAAACGGTTGAAATTGTCCGCGCGAATCTGAACCCGCTGCTGTTCGTCGAAGGAATTGTAATGACGATGTTCGACGGGCGCACGAAGCACCACCAGCAGGTTGTTGAGGAAGTGCGCGAGGGCTTGGGCTATCTCGTTTACAAAACTGTCATTCCGCGAAGCGTGAAGCTGGCTGAATCTTCCAGCTACGGCAAGCCCATTTTGTACTACGACAAGGATTCGCGCAGTGCGGAAGTTTATTTGAATTTGGCTAAGGAGGTTCTGGAACGTGGCAAATAGACGCGGAACGCTTGGGCGCGGGCTCGGCGCATTGCTCGGCAACCAGGCGCTGGATTTTATAAATTCGCAGCAGAGGGACGTGGTTGAGGAAATTTCAATCAGAACGATTCGCCCAAATCCCTATCAGTCGCGGCGCGCGCTGGACCCCGAAGCTATGAAAGATTTAGTCGAGTCAGTCAAGGTCTACGGGATTTTACAGCCGGTTATCGTGCGGAAAATCGACGACGAAAATTATCAGATAATCGCTGGCGAACGGCGGCTGAGTGCGGCGCGGAAACTGGGGCTGGAAAAAATTCCGGCTATCGTCCGCGAATACACCGACGCGCAGATGAATGAAGTTTCGCTTATCGAGAACGTCCAGCGCGAAGATTTGAGCGTACTGGAAGAAGCCGGAGCCTACGACAGACTGATTCGCGAATTTGGCTACACGCAGGAAAATCTTGCCGCGAAAATCGGGCGGAGCCGCTCGCATATTTCAAATCTGCTGCGGCTGCTGAAACTTGCGCCGAAAGTGCGGGAAATGGTTGCGGCGGGGAAAATTTCCATGGGGCAGGCGCGCCCGCTGCTGGCGATTGAAGACGAAGCGATGCAGGTCAACGTTGCGGAAATGGTCATCTCGGAAGATTTATCCGTACGCAAAGTCGAAGCGTTCATAAAGGAACTGCGCAACTCCGGTCTGATACCGCCGGAAAAGCCGTCAGCGCCAGCCTACGCAATAGCGCCTTCAAAGCGTGCGCGCTCCGAAATGGTTTCCGCCAGCTACGAAAATTCCCGCCCGAAAGTTTCGCCCTACGAAAAACGGTTCCGCGACGCTGAAAAAAAACTCGGCGGTATGATTGGCGCGCAGATCAGAATTGTCGAGGACGGCGAAAATCATCAGCTCCAGATATCTTTCGCCGACGAGGGAGAACTTCTCAGGATTATCATGAACCTTGAGCGCGCGTTCACAAACCCCAGCGCGAATGTCGGTGATAAAGCTGCCGCAAGTCGTGAGGAAAAAATTTCGGCGCTCAGAAAATTTTCGACCGAAGGCGTCATTGCTTAGGCGGGAGGAAGAATTTTTGTGGAAAATTTGAATGCGACTCTCGCAGTCAACCTTGTTCCGATTTTTGCCGTCATTTTGATTATCATTGCGCTGCTGGTCGGCTTTCTTGTAAAGCTTGAGCTGGATTTGTCGAAAATGCACAGGCGCTACCGCAAGCTGACGGTTGGCGCGGACGACGTAAATGTCCAGCAGATTTTAATGGAATACGCCGAGCAGATTAACAAGGCGATTGAGGAAAATTCCAGGATTCGCTGCGAAATTGAAAAAATTACCGCGTCGGCTGCACGGGCAATAACGCGCGTCGCCGTCGTTCGGTTCAACGCTTTTCACGACGATACCGCTGAGCTGAGCTACTGCGTTGCTTTGCTTGACGAGGAAAATTCCGGTGTTATAATTTCTTCGCTCAACGGGCGTGAATTTACGCGCAGTTATGTTAAGCCAATCGTGAAGGGCGAATCGCAAAGTTACAAGCTGACGAAGGAAGAGCAGCAGGCTTTGCACGACGCCGCAATTCCGCCGGAACAGCGCCAGCAGGAGGATTAGGAGGAATTTTTTCAAGTTGGAAGAGGAAAACAAGCTCGTCGAGTACGAGGAAAATCGCGCAGATTATCAGATTACGATTAGCGGCGGCGGGAAAAATCGCGTGATTCGGCTTTCGTCGTTCGCGTACAATTTCGGCGTGATGTCGGCAGTCATTGGAATTTTTCTGTTCGTTGGCGCCTGTGCTTACGCGGCGTACAGCGCGCTGAATTTTCAGCAGTACGCTGATAATCTGAAGGAGTCGCAGCGCGTCGGCGAAATTCAGCAGGAACAGATTTTGTCCATATCCAGAAAGGCAAGCGCGCTCAGCGAAACGCTGCAAAGTCTGGCGCAGCAGGAAGAGGAACTGCGCATACAGGCGGGGCTCACCAAACCGCCGCTTGAAGACGCAATTCCTGAATACGTGCCGGAGGAAAATCCTGAAGACGCGGAAATTACGCTGTACGATTCGGACGAAAAAGTTTTGTTTGACGCGGGAGACTTCCCCGAAGCGCCGGTAGACGAAACGCCGCCCGCAGAGGAACCGCCGACGGTAGTTGAAGCGGCGTTCGAGGAGTCTTTGCAGGTTGACGAAGTTTCGGTGGCGCTGGAAATGCTCCAGCTGCGCGCGGACATTCGTACGAACAGCCTGGACGATTTTCAAAAGGAACTGAAAGTCAGGCGCGAGCAAATGTACGTTATGGCGGCAGTGCCGGATATGACGCCGGATATGATTATCGTGGACGGCGGCTTTGGCTACGCGTCGTCCGCAGTTACGCTCGACCTCAGCAAATTCGGCGGCAACCCCTCCGCTAACCCGAACATGCCTTCGATTTGGCCGACAAATGGCGTTGTGACTTCGCCCTACGGTTTGCGCTGGGGCGGCACGGATTTCCACCCTGGAATTGACATTGCCAACGATTTGGGCACGCCGATTATCGCTACGGCGGACGGCGTCGTTGAATACGCGGGCTGGGACTCCGGCGGCTACGGCAACATGGTCGACATTAACCACGGCAACGGTATCATGACGCGCTACGCTCACGCCTCGCAGGTCGTTGTTACCGCCGGTCAGTACGTCAAACGCGGCCAGCTCATCGCTTACATGGGCTCCACCGGCTTCAGCACCGGTCCCCACGTCCACTACGAAGTTCAAGTCAACGGCCAGCGCGTCAATCCTATCAGTTATCTCTAAGGAAGGTTTAAAATGAAAAAATTCGTCGAACTCATTCAGCGCGTGCACCAGGGGCGCTATTCCGTCGTAATAAATCAACTCGTTGCGAAAAAAATTCCCGTGGCATTTCTGACAGCCACGTCATTTGAAGACGCGGTCGATACAGTAAAAAATTTGCGCGCACAGGGCTTGAACATAACCAATCTTATTACACTTTCACAACCCCCCCCCCGATTTTCAGGCTGATTTCACCGTGACGCCGTTCGATATGATTTCAAAAATTTATCCGCAGCCGGAATATATTTTCACGATGAATTTGGTCAGCGCAAGAATTGGCGTGAAGTACATGCCAGCTTCCAAAACTATCAGTCTGAACAATGGCGATACCGAGCAACTGTACGAAACTTTTATGAATCACCTTGACGATTTGAAGGGCGTTTATGAATCGCTGATTGATGAAACTTCGCGCAGGACTTTCTGCGGCTACTGGCTTGGGCGTATCACAAACAGATTCAGCGAATTTGTCTTTGCTAATAACTCGCAGTATCTGTCGGAAGGATTTATTCCTGAGCCTGGCTCGACGGTCATTGACTGCGGCGCCTGCGACGGGAGTACGGCGATTAAGTTTATGAATATCGGCTACAAGGTTTACGGTTTTGAAATGGACAGAAAAAATTTTGAGCTGGCAAAAAAAGTTGCGGACGACAAAGGCTTCGTCGTAGAAAATCTCAGTCTGGGTTCTTTCAGGCACGAAATGCGTTACAATCCTTCCGGCGGCAGTGGTAATGCCTGGAATGCTGGTGGCTCGGAAATTACGCAGGTTGTAACGCTGGACGCTTACGTTCGCGAAAATAAAATTCCGCGCGTCGATTTTATCAAGCTGGACGTTGAGGGCGCGGAGCTGGATATTTTAAAGGGCGCTCGAACCTGCATTGCGCGCTGGAAACCAATTTTGGCGATTAGCGCTTACCACAAGCCGGACGATTTCTGGGTACTGATGAATTTTATAAAATCTGTTCAACCTGACTACGAATTTGCGATGCGGCCGGGCACTGAAACTCGTGAAGATGAGCCGCGCAATGTATCGCCGGAGCTGGAAAATTTTTTGTACTCGCTGGGTCTGGAGCCAGAAATCAGATTTTTTTGGGAATGTGTGTTGTTCGCGCGCTGATAAAAAATTTTAAGGATGGTGTTGTATGGCGACAAAAATTTTGCTGATAAGTAACGGGTTTTCGTTCATGGCGAACTCGATACAGAAAAACCTTGAGAAGGCGCAGTACGAAGTAATTCGCATTGACCCGACGGTAGAGGAGCTGGCGGAGCACAGGCACGAAGTCAACATATTTGTTTTCTACCTCGGCAAGTTCGTCGAAGATATTTCAAACTTTCTGGTGTACATGCGCGACGTCTGCCTTGAGGAGGAAAAATTTCTGCTGGCGATTGGCAACGGCGACGAGATTGAAAATCTGACAGACGCGGTACACGCCAATACAATAACCGCGACGTTCGAGCGGCCGGTAGACTTCAAAAAGCTCACGGCGGAAATTGACAAGCTGACGCAGACGATTGGCGCGCGCGAAGCGAAAAAAAGTATCCTGCTGGTAGACGACGACCCGACGTTCCTTAAAATGATGAAGGGCTGGCTGGATTATTTTTACCGCGTGACAATCGTAACCAGCGGCACACAAGCTTTGATGTACCTGGCCGACAACAAACCGGATTTGATTCTGTTGGATTACGAAATGCCGGTGACTTCGGGGCCGCAGGTTCTGGGAATGATTCGTAGCGAAACCAACGTCGACCAGGTGCCAGTGATGTTTCTGACGGGCAAGGGCGACCGCGAGAGCATTGTTAAGGTTCTGGCGCTCAAGCCCGACGGTTACCTTTTGAAGTCTCTTAACCGCGAACAGATTCTGGCGGCAGTCAAGGAATTTTTCGAGAAAAAGCACGCGGCGGAAATCAGCGCCAAATCTAACTCCTGAAAAATTTCAAAGGCGGTGGGGAAATGCTTTACGCGATGATTGACATTGGCTCGAATACGATTCGCATGGCGATTTACGAAATTGACGGCGACCGCGTGGAAATGCTAATGAAGCGCAAACACGCCGTCGGGCTGGCGTCGTACGTCAAAAATAATTTCATGCTGCGCGAGGGTATCGACAAAGTTGTTGAAATTATCACCGGCTACCGGCATTTTCTTGACGACCTTGGGATAAACCGCGTGACCGCCTTCACGACAGCCGCGCTGAGAAATGCGATTAACGGTTCAGACGCCGTCCGCGAAATTTCCTACCGCACGCGCACGGATATAAAAATTATGAGCGGCGACGACGAGGCGACTTTCGATTTCATTGGCGCCACGCACGACCTTGTTGACGACAGCGGCCTTCTGATTGACATTGGCGGCGGCTCCACCGAGATTGTTTACTTTGAAAACCGCGACATTAAAGTCAAAGTCAGCCTGCCGATTGGCTCTCTGAGTTTTCACACGCGCTACACCGGCTATCACATTCTGCCCAGCGCGAATGAATGCGCAGAGATGTACGCCGAGGCGGAAGTTACCGTGAGCGCCGTTGAGCAGTTCAGCTACATTTCTCACGCGCAGATTTGCGGGATTGGCGGCACGTTCAAGGGCGCGATGGCGCTTTATAACGCGATGTACGGTCTGCCGCGAAAAAATATGCGTATGGAAGTCCGCCGCTTGCGCGATATTCTCCAGCGTTTTCAGCGCGACCACGAACTCATTGTTCCAGATAAAGTTTTACTCATGCGCACCGTCCCAGAGCGTATGCACACTTTCATGCCTGGGCTGATTATCGCCGACGTTCTCGCTAAAAGATTCGACAGCAGCCAGATTATTTACAGCGATTCCGGCGTCCGCGAAGGTTACATTTACGCCAAAATTTTGAACGACGAAGATTTTTA
>CAJOGX010000037.1 GCA_905234175.1 uncultured Selenomonadaceae bacterium
AAATCGCGCGCAGATTTGGAAAACGCGACGGTCGAAAAAGTTCTGTCGCACCCGACGTGGAACATGGGGCGGAAAATCACGGTAGATTCGGCGTCGCTGGTCAACAAGGGCTTGGAAGTCATCGAGGCAAAATGGCTGTACGGCGTGGAATTTTCGCAGATTCAGGTTGTCGTGCACCCGCAGAGCATAGTTCATTCGCTGGTAGAATTTGTCGACGGCTCAGTTATCGCGCAGCTGGCGTCAACGGATATGCGGCTACCGATACAATTCGCGCTGACTTTCCCGCGCAGATTAAATTCGCCGGTAAAAAAACTGGACTTCTGGGCGCTGAAAGATTTGACGTTCGAGGCGCCGGACGTGGAAACATTCAAGGGACTGAAATTCGCGTACGAGGCGGGGAAAATCGGCGGAACGATGCCGTGCGTGTTCAACGCGGCGAACGAAGTGGCGGTTGCGGCTTTCTTAGCGGGCAGGATAAAATTTCTGCAGATTTACGACGTGATAGAAAATGCAATGACGCGGCGGGAGGCTGTAAAAAATCCGTCGCTGGAAATTTTGCTGGCGGAGGACGCGGCAGTTCGGGCGCTCTCGGAAAAATTTTTGGGCTGAACGTATTGCATAGCGGCGCGGCTTGTGGTAAAATTCGCGCGGCTGAGAAAGGGGCTGTTGAATTTGGAAATGGATATCGCGGCAATGTCGGTTGACATGAATCTGGCGCGCGCGCAACAGGATTTTGGAATCGCAGTCCTGAAAAAAGCTATGGAAACCGACACCGAAATGGTAGAAGAAACTTTGCAAATCGTCGAGAACCTGCACCCGACGCTGGGGCATAACGTTGACGTGCTGGCGTGAGGGTACTTGATTTTTGCTTGAGTTTCTGCTAAATTCTATCGGTAATTCATGATAGGAAGGTGTTTTCTATGACGAAAGCAGAATTAATTAAGACGGTCGCCGAGCAGGCTGGCATTGAACAGAAAAAGGCGGACAAGGCCGTTAGTGCGCTCTTTGACGCCATCAAACAGGCGCTCATCGAAGGCGACAGAGTTCAGGTTATCGGCTTCGGCACGTTCGAGAACCGCGTACGCAGCGCTCGCAAGGGTCGCAATCCGCGTACCGGCGACGAAATCGATATTCCGGCCTCCAAACTCCCGTCCTTCAAGGCGGGCAAGGCGCTCAAAGAGGCCGTCAATTTCTAATCGAATTTCCGCAGAGTCGGGCAAGGCGCTCGGCTCTGTTTTTGTTTTGGAGGAAAAATTTTGAGCACGGCGATTGTAACCGGCGGCACGTCTGGTATCGGCTTAGCGGCGGCGAAACTTTTTCTGGCGGAGAATTTTAACTGCGTGCTAGTCGGGCGCAGCGGCGTCAGGTTCAAAAAAATTCGCGCGGAACTTTCCGGCAGCTACAGATTTATTTCCGGCGACGTGAGCAAAGTTTCAGACTGCGAAAAAATTATTCAGCGCACGGTTGAAATTTTCGGCGGCGTCGACGTTCTTGTAAACTGCGCGGGGATTTACAAAGACGGCGCGATTAGTTCCGTGACGGAGGAAACTTTCGACGAAATTTTTGCCACAAACGTCAGGGGAACTTTTTTCATGAGCCGCGCGGCGGTGGGCGAGCTGATAAAAAGTCGCGGCGCTATCGTGAACGTCGCCAGTGACGCCGGTATTCGCGGTAATTATTTCTGCGCGGCGTATTCAGCCAGCAAAGGCGCCGTCGTTGCTTTTACGAAATCTTTGGCGCTGGAGCTGGCGAGTTTCCCCGTGCGCGTGAACTGCGTGGCGCCTGGCGATATTTTGACGCCGCTGACTTTGGCGCAAATAAAAAACTCCGGCGAGAGCGTCGGAGATTTGGCGAAAGTTTACCCGCTTGGCAGAATCGGCGAGCCGCACGAAGTCGCTAGCGCGATTTATTTTTTAGCCAGCGAAAAGGCGAGCTTTATCACCGGCGCAGTTTTGAGCGTGGACGGCGGCCTGACTGCTTAGAAAAATTTTTCCAGCTGCTGAACCTGCGCGAGCGCCCATTTGAAATTCGGGAACAGCGTTTTGCGCGCGGTTTCGACGAAAAATAATCTTCTGTCTTCCGAAATTTGCACATGTTTCATCGGGAAAACTGCGCCCCGCAGGTACGCGAACGCCTTGAAAATTTCCTTGAGCGCGTCGAGCTCGGCTTTGTCTTCCGTCTGAAAATAATTCGCCAGCAGCTGGTCGAAAAACCGCACAATGTATTCCTGCGACAGGCTGAGCGAACTTTGAATGTAATTCTTGTCGCTGTTCAGCACGTGGAAAGCGCCGGCGGCGAAATCGAAAACGGGGTGCGCGTAGCCGACGTCCGCCATGTCAATCACGACAACTTCGCCTTCCTGATAAAGCGTGTTGCCGGCGTGGAAATCGCAGTGGACGATAGTTTCGCGTTCCGGCACGGCAGAAATTATCTCGTGGAGCATATCAGATTCGGAGGCGGTGTAATATTTTTTCATACCGTCCGCCCAGTCGAGCCACGTGCCCTTTATCGAAGGAAAACCGGCGGCGGCGTCAACTTTTGTTCCGTGCATTTGCCTCATCAGCGCGGCGAATTTTTTCATAATCTCCTCGAAATGCGCGCCGCCCTCAGCCATAAGCGCGTCGCCAACCGTCACGGCGTCCGCAATCATCTCAAAAACTACGCCGTAAGCGCCGCCGCACTTAACAAGGTCGAATGAAATCGCCGTCGGGAGCCCCGCAAGGAAAGATTTTTTCGCCAGGTCAATTTCACGCGTGATTTTGTACAGCGGAACATCTTTTTCGTAAACCTTGACGATAGTTTCGGGGTCGAGCCGGTAAACCTTACTGCTTAAGCCCGTGCCAACCTGCGGACAGCCGTCAATCGAAACTTCGCGCAGCTTTTTTTTGACTTCAAACATGCGCGTGAAGCCCGTCATTTCAAAAATTTCGTAGACTTCATTCGACGTGTTTTCGATAGCAATATTTTTTTTGGCGAACTTGCGAATTTTCATCAGTGTGCGCAGACCGGCGCTGGCAATGTAAACGAGCCTGTCCGCGTCGAAAATAATTTTGTCAGCGGGATTTTCCGTGATAATCGCCTTAAAAATTTTTTCAGCGTCAACCGCGTTGTTCGCGTCAATCCGCCCTTCAAGAAAAATCGTCAGCTCGCCGTTAGCGTTTATGAAATCCATAAAAATTCTCCTTTAGCTCTTGAAAATTCTCGGCACGCGCGCGGAAACCAGGCACGTCACCTCGTAGTTAATCGTCCCCAAATGTTTCGCGGCGTCGTCAATCGAAATCAAATCGCCGCCAAATAAAATCGCCTCGTCGCCCGCCTCGACGCCAGGAATTTCCGTCACGTCAAGCATAACCTGATCCATGCAAACCCTGCCAGCAATCGGCGCAAGTTTCCCGCGAATCTCGACGTGGAAATTTTTGTAGGCGCGAATGTAACCGTCGGCGTAGCCCAAAGGTAGCGTGGCGATAACCGAATCTCGCGCGGCGACGAACTCCCTTCCGTAGCCAATCGACGTGCCGACGGGAATTTTTTTTACGAAAACCACGCGCGCGCAAAGTTTCATAGCCGGCTGAAGTTCAAGCGCGTGCGGAAAATCTGCGGCGGGATAAAGTCCGTACGTGATAATCCCCGCGCGAACCATGTCAAGATGAGCTTCGGGAATTTCCAGAATGGCAGCGCTTTCGGCTATGTGACGAATCTTCGCGGGAATTTTTTCAGCCGTCGACTTGAAAATTTCCAGCTGGCGGAGCGTGAAACTCCTGTCGGGAGAATCTGCGTCGGCGAAGTGCGTAAAAATTCCTTCCAGCTCGACGTTCGGCAGCTTAGAAATTTCAGCGGCAAGCTCCACGGCGTCGCGCGGAAAAATTCCAATCCTGCCCATGCCGGTTTCAATTTTTAAATGGATTTTCGCGCGCATGTCGAATTTAACGGCGGCGGCGGAAATTCTTTTTGCCAGTTCCAAATCCGCCACGGCAGCCGTGATTTTATTTTCAACGACAACTTCAGCGGCAGCGTGCGGAATAAGTCCGAGAATCAGAACAGGTAGCGTAAAGCCCGCGCGACGAAGTTCCATCGCCTCTTCAACCGTCGCAACCGCCAGAAAATCCGCGCCGCATTCCACGGCAACTTTTGAAACTTCAACGGCGCCGTGCCCGTACGCGTTCGCCTTGACTACGACGCAAAGTCTGGCGGCGGCTTGAATGTGGCGACGAATCGCGCTAAGATTGCGGCGAATCGCGTCAAGATTTATTTCGGCGTAAACATCACGATAATTCATCTGCATTCTCCTTAAGGCGGTGATATTTTGAAATTCAACGAATTTATGGCGGCGCTCGATAAGGAGCTCAGGCACGTTTACCTTTTAAGCGGCGAGGAAACTTTTTACATCGACAAGGCGCGCGAAAAAATTCTGGCTAAACTTTGCGTCAGCCGGACGGATTTGGTAACGTTCGACTGCAACGACAAAATTTCTCCGGCGGAAGTTGCCAACGCTATCGACAGCGCGCCGCTTTTCAGCCCGCTGAACGTCGTGCTTGTGAAAAATGCGCCGTTCTTCGGCTCCGAGGGAAAATTTGAGCGGCTCGAAAAAATTCTAAGCAACATGCTCGAAACGAGCTACGTGATTTTCACCGCGAAATCCGTCAACAAGCAGCGCAAACTTTACAAAATCGTTTCCAAAGTCGGCGAATTTCTTGAGGCGGAACCTCTGCGCCCGTGGCAGATTGATGACTGGCTAAACGAAAAACTCAAGGCGCTCGGTAAAAGTATGAGCTACGACGCGCGGAAATATTTAGTCGAAAGAATCAGCGTCCTGCCCGAAATTTCGCTTTGGTATCTCGATAACGAACTCAGCAAAGTCGCGCTGAACTCCGGCAGAGAAATTTCTGTCAGCGATCTTGAAAAAAATCTGCTCGAAATGCCCGAAGTCTCAAGCTTCGCCGTGACCGACGCCGTCGACGCCAGAAAAGTCAAAGCCGCCGTCCAGATTCTCCGCACGCAGCTCCGCGATAAAAATAAAGCGCCCGCCGTTATCGCAGTTCTGGCCAGCCACGTCCGCAAACTTATCCGCGCGAAATTTTTCCTGAAAACCGGCGTCAAAGGCAAGCCGCTCGCTGAAAAACTCGAAATGCACCCGTTCGTTGCGCAGAAATTTGAAAAAACCGCCGCCACTTATTCCGCGAAACTCCTCGAAGAAATTTTCCTTGAGCTCGCCGACGCAGATTTCAAACTTAAGAGCGGTCGCGCCGACGCCGAAATTCTTGAGCGAATCGTTATCAAACTCGCGCGCCGCTGAAATTATTTTATCCCCGTGAGCTTTTCGATAACTGGCCGGAAAAATTCGTAGCCCATCTGCCACGCCGGTATCAGCGACACGCCGAAAAACAGCAGCAGGTTGAACAGCAGCGCCGCCAGCGATTTCTGGAAAATCGAGTACAGAGCGACCACCGCGCACAAGCCCCAAACTGCGACCTGCCACATTTCCGCCTGTAAGCCCGCCTCGAACGTCGCGTAAATTAAAAATCCTGAGATTAAAAATATCAGTATCGAAAGCGCCACGACCCATTTCGTTTTCGTGCGCATGTGGAAAATTCCGTGCCCGTTTTCGTCCTTAACCTCGTCGAGCGAACTAACGTCAAAGCGCGCCTCGTTCGGGTGCGTATCCGCTAACTTTTTTTCAGTTTTATTTTCGTCGTCAGCCAAAATTATCAGCCCCTTTCGCGTAATTTTACTACCTGCGCGGCGAATTTGTCTACGTGATAGCCATGAAAAAATTTTTACCGGCGCTGACCGCAAATTTATCGGCGGCGCTCTCCGAAATTTTACTGCTGGCGGCGTCGGCGTGGCTAATCGCAACTGCCGCGTTGAAACCGCCGCTCAGCGCGCTGTCGGTCGGAATAACTTTGGTGCGGGCGGCAGGAATTTCGCGGGCGGCACTGCGCTACGGCGACAGATTTTTATCGCACAAAGTAATTTTCAAACTGCTGGATGAACTGCGCGAAAAACTTTTTCGGCGGGCGGCGGCGCGGTTACCGCTGAAGTCTGGGCGGGCGGCTGAAGGCGCGCTCCTGCACGAGCTGACGGTCACGGCGGACTTGCTGAAAGATTTCCTGCCGCGCGTGGTCTTGCCGCTGGCGACGGCGGCGAGCGTGACGCTTTTGCTGACGGCTTTTTTATGGCAAACGTTAGGAACTTTCGCGCTGATTTTACCGGCGATTTTTTTAGCAGTGGTAATTTTTTCGTTGCTGGTGAATTTCGGAGCGGCGGACGATTCGGAGTACCGCGCGAAGATTTTAGACTTTCACGGCGTTGACGAGCTGAAAATTTTCGGCGTAGCACCGGCGCTGAGAAAGTTAGACGCGGCGGCTGAAAAATTTGGCGCGGCTCAGACAGAAATTTTGACGCGGCAGGTGAAGTTCGACGCGCTGATAAAAATTTTGTCGGCGGCGGGAATTTGCACGATACTGCTGGAACTTAGCGCAACTGTCGGCAAAGTTGAGCTGACGGTCTGGGCGCTGATTCTGCTGGCGGCGCTGGAACTTTTCTCAGGGATACCGGTGGCGGTTCGCACATACAAAAAAATTCGCGGCACTGAAACTCCGGCGGTAGAAAATAAAGTCGCGCAGGACGTTGCGACGGATTTTGCTGTGGAGCTGAACGATGTGAATTTCGGCTACGACGCGGCTCAGCCGGTGCTGAAAAATTTCAGTCTGAGAATTGGACGCGGCGAGCACTGGGCGATAGTTGGGGAGAGCGGCGCCGGTAAAACTACGCTGGTTTATCTGCTGACGAAACTTTTTGCGGCGGACAGCGGGAGCGTGGCAGTTAGCGGAACGGTTGCGGCGGCGACTTCGACGAATTATATTTTCAGCGATTCGGTGCGCGCGAACTTTGAAATTTACGCTGACAATTCAAAAATGGCGGAGGCGCTGAAGATTTGCCAGCTGGAAAATTTTGAGCTGGACGCAGTTTTGGGAGAGGACGGCACAGAAATTTCCGGCGGGGAGAGAGTTCGACTGCAGACGGCGCTGGCGCTTGCGAAAAATCCCGACGTGCTGATTTTGGACGAGCCGACGACGGGGCTGGACAGAGTTCGCGCGGAAAATCTGGTGGACGCCGTGATAGCTGATTCGACAAAAAAAAATCGCACGCTGATAGTTATCACGCACGATTTGAACGTTGCCAAAAAATTTGAAAATGCAGTCGAGCTACTCTGATTCAGAAACTTTATCGAGACCAATACAAGAGTCAACCCTGCAATTTGACGAGCAGGAGAATTGCTTTAAGCTTCTTCGGAAATTTTATCGAGTCCGATACAAGAGTCAACCCACGCGGAAACTTCTTCGGGCGACTTATCGAGTACGTAAATGAGTTCGCTGATAAGAATTTGGCGGGAAAGTTCCATGAGTCTGGCCTCGCCGCTGGAAATTTTGCGTTTGACATTCTGGCGGGAAAGGTTCCTTGCGACGGCGGCGACTTCGAGAATATCGCCGGACTTGAGGCGGTCGAGCGTGGCGTGGTAGCGCTTATTCCAGCTCCCAACCGCGTCGTCAGATTCGCCGCCGAGAACTTTTTCGACTGAGCCGAGCTGAGTCGCGTCAATAATTTCGCGCAGACCAATTTCGTCAACTTTGTCAACGGGCAGCATAAGTTTCAGGCTCCCCATCGGCAACTGCATAATGTAATAAGATTGCGTGACGCCGCCGACTTCAGTCTCCTCAATTTCCGTGACCTCGCCCGCGCCGTGCATAGGATAAACGATTCTATTTCCGATTTCCATTCTTACGCCACCGTTACTGAGAACTTACAAGAAAAAATCTATGTCCCATTCCTGCTTCAACGCGCCCGCTTTTGCATTTGCTACTCGCGTTTAGTACAGCGCTCCACAGGCTTAAATTCCCCGCTAACGAACGGGTACTAGCGGGATTATAACAGCTGACATATTTAATAGTCAAGTTGTCAGTAACGGATTCACCTCCTTTTATTTTTATAAAGTCACTCGGCTTTTGTCGAGCGCATAAAAAGATACATGAGCTGTTCCTCGGGCTCGCAGTTTTCGTAGATAATTTTGTAGACGGCGCGGCTGATTGGCAGTTCGACGCCGGTTTTTTTAGAAAGTTCCATGAGCGCGGCGGCGGTTTCAACGCCCTCGGCGAGCTTGTCAAATTTTTTAGCGGTAACGAAATCTTCGCCGAAGAGCCGGTTGCGGCTGTGCTTAGAAAAAAGCGTCGCTTCGTAGTCGCCAAGGTGACTGAGCCCGTAAACCGTCATCTTATCGCCGCCAAGAGCTTCGACGAGCCGCGAAAGTTCCGCCGTGCCGCGCGCCATTAGTGCGCCCTTGAGACTCGTGCAGTTCAGACCGTCGAGCATACCGGCAGCAATCCCGACGACATTTTTCGCCGCCGCACCAATTTCAATCCCCAGCAAATCCGCGCCGTAGTAAAATCTGATGAGCGGGCTTTTAAAAATTTCGACGGCCTCGCGCGTCAAAGTTTCGTCCGCCGACGCCATAACCATGCAGTTCGGGATACTTGCGACCAAATCTTCGACGTGGCCAGGACCGACCCAAATCGCCGCATTCCTGCCGAGCGTCTCGCTGAAAATTTCAGAAAGGCGCTTGCCGGTGCCGCGTTCGAGCCCCTTCATACAGAGCACGAAAATTTTTCTGCCGAGCTCAAGGTTCAGCGCGGAAATTTCTTCGAGCAGGCCGCGAAAATTCTGCGCTCCGACGGAAATCACGATAACGCTGGCGGAGCTGACGGCGGCGCTAAGACTTTGCGTAAGGCGAACTTCCGGCGGGAGCGTAAGGTAATCGTTGGCGCCGGTAGTTTTCAGCCGCTGAAAATTTTTTGAGCCCGCGCGCCCGTAAAGCGTCACGTCGTGCCCGATTTTGCTGGCGTACCACGCGTGGAAACTCCCCCAGCGCCCGCAGCCAATCACACTGATTTTCATTCAAACCCTCCGTCAGTTCAGCCGCCCGTAGAAAACCTGCGGCACGAACGTAATTTTTTCAGTACCCAGAAAAGCGTCGACTAGAAATTTCAACTCGGCGTTCGCGCTCAGATTTTCGTCGAAGCGAATTTTGTTTTCGTTGAGGAAGTCGCGCCTGAAAAATTTCGTGCCGATAAGATTGTTCAGCTGATTCGTGCCCAGCAAAATTAATTTTTGCGCGCTGGCAATTTCCAGCTCAGTAATAGCGTTAAGATTTTGGAAAGGCGCGTCGACGGTAACGGTAAACTTCCTGTCGGGGAGCCCGTGTGAGCGTGCCGGCGGCGTCCTCAGCGATTCTTTGCGTCGCGCAGACGATATTCGGAAAAACTTCGCCGTAACTTTTGCTGTCAACGTACATTTCATTTTTAACTTCAACAATGCCTTTCAGGTAATTGTACATAAACTGCGCCAGCATTTCAGCAGCATTAGAGATAAGAAAATCTTTAGCGGTTAAAAATAAAACGTATTCACCGCGCGCGCATTCAGCGCCCAAATTCCACGCCGCAAAATTCCCAATGTACCGGCTGGTTCTGACAAAGTTGACGTTTAAATTTCCGGCGAACCTGCGACAAAATTCGCCGCTGCCGTCATTGCTGGCGTCGACGATAATAACTTCGTAGTCCTTGAAATCTTGCGAAAGGATGCTGGACGTCGAAATTCCAATTGTGTCGAGATTATTTTCCACATATAAAATTATCGACAAAAACGGTGGAAATTCGTCGTAAGCGTGCTTTTCATAGTCGACGGGAATTTTTGTCCAGCTGTCAGGAATAATATCATAAAATCCATCAGGATTGCGCATCCACGGATACGGCGCGAAAACTTTTTTATCGGGATTTTGATTGAGCCAGGCGCCCCACCAACTGAACGTGCTGTGCGAAATGATATTGTGTTTGCACCGGCTCATCAGATACAATTCCTCGGCGTCGCGTTCGCAGCCTTCGACAAATTCTATCGGTACGCCGAAATTCAGATTTTCTTTCGCCCACGCCAAATCATCTGAGAAAACAAAGAGCTTGAGATTAGGAAAAGTTTTCTTCAGCTCGTCGACGCAAATTCTATAATATTCCGTCGGTAAAACCCCAAAATCATTTCTAAGCAACGGCGTAAAATAATCTCCGTGGCGAACATGCAGTGAAACCGCGCATTCAGTAGCAAGAATTTTTTTCAGCCAGGAATTTGAAACTTCGCCGAGCGGATTTTTCAAAGTAAGTTCGCTGCGGATAATCTCGGCAACTTCGCTGAAATATTTTTCGCTCTGCCAGTAACCGTAAAGCAGAACATTATCGGGCGAATCTAAAACTTCCGGCTGAAAGCGAGGATGGTAGCTGTTGTGTTCAATAACTTGCGGCAGGCTTTGAATTTCTTCGGCAGTCGCAAAATTTTCACGGATATTAAATTCACCGAGGCGATAATAATTGTGGTGCGAGAATCTGCTGGCTATACACTCGGTAATGTCAAGTTTAAATTCAGTGCCGTGCTTATGCGCCAAGAATCTACCAAATGCATACTGAAAAAGCTGGTTGCCGATCCCGCCCATGATATGCGTGATTATCATTTCAATCCTCCCACAAAATTTTATCTTCGACGCTGATATCCCTGCCCATTTGCACTTCAATCGCCTTTAAATTTGTTTCAGCAATGAGCGTGTGTTTAGCGCCGACCGGAATTTCAACAACGTCGCCGACAGCCACAGTTTTAATTTCGCCGTCGAGTACAACGCGCCCGCTACCGGAAATTATCGTCCAGACTTCGCGGCGGAAATTGTGGCTGTGGTAGCGCATTTTATTGCCGGCGGTCAGCGTAACTTTAATCGTCAGACTTTCGTCACCCACGTCGATAACTTTGTACGTACCCCAGGATTTTTCAGCGAAATGAATTTGCCGGTGAATATTTTCAGCCAGCGGCTTCAAGTAGCTCGACTGATGCTTATCGGCGATTAAAATCCCGTCGGGGCTGGCGGCGACAACAATATTTTTCAAGCCCAGCGCGATAATCGGCATGTCAGTTTCGTTGACGACATGCGAATTTTGGCAGGTGCCGTCAAGCTGAACGTCGCCAATCGCCGCCGTGTCCATGACTTCCGTGAAAGTATTCCACGTGCCGAGGTCTTTCCACGCGCCGCCGTAGCGAATGACTTTGATATTTTTTTCGTGCTCAACTACGGCGTAGTCGAAACTTATATCCGGCAGCGCAGAATAATTTTCCAGCAGCTCAGAATAAGACGCGGCGCCCAAAAGCTCGCGGGATTTTTCCAGCACGTAAGAAAGTTTGCAGGCAAAAACTCCGCCGTTCCAAAGCCCGCCCGCGTCAATGTATTTCTGCGCAGTTGCGGCGTCGGGCTTTTCTTTGAACTCCAAAACGCCGCTGACTTTTTCCTTAGTCTCCGGCAGAATGTAGCCGTACTTTTCGCTGGGGTACGTCGGCGCAATTCCCATCAGCACTAAATTTGAAGTTCCAGCCAGCGCCGCCATTTCCTCGAACGCCGTGAAATATTCATCTTCAACGTACGGGTCGACGGGGCAAATTACCAGCGGCTCCTCAAGCGAAATTTTTTGCACGTCGCGCAGGTAAGCCGCCGTTAGCGCGATTGCGGGGAAAGTATTCCGACGGCACGGCTCAACTGAAATTTCTACGCCAGCGCCGACGTATTTGCGCAAAATTTTTTTCTGTATCCGCGAAGTCGAAATTGTTACCGGCGCGCTGAGCGTTTCGCGAATCTGCCGCAGGACGCGCTGAACCATTGATTCACGCCCGTTTTCAGCGCTGAAAATTTTTATAAACTGCTTCGCGCGGATTTCATTTGAGAGCGGCCACAAGCGCTTCCCGCTTCCGCCAGAAAGTAAAATTATCTGCAATGATTTAAATTCCTTTCAAAAATTCGTGAATGCACTCGACGATTTTTTCCAGCTCCTCCCGCGTCAGGCAGTGGTGGCAGCCAACGTAAAAGCCGTTGCGATCTATCCACTGCGCGACAGGATAATTTTTCTCAATGTCGCCGAAAAGCTCAATGTAAATTGGCTGATTCAAAAGCGGCATCATCGGGCGCGTCTCAATATTATTTTTCTCAAGAAAATTCGTAAGCTCCCTGCGCTCAAACGGCGCGCCGTCTTTTACGACGATTGGGTACATCATGAATGAATGCTCCACGTAATCTGGATACCACGGTAGCTGTAAAAATTCCTGAGCGTCGCTGAGATTTTGCGTGAGGTATTTCGCATTAGCCCTGCGCGAATCCATTATGAAATCGCGGTTTTCAAGCTGATCAAGCCCCAGCGCGCCTTCAAGCTCGCCAATTCTGTAGCTGTAGCCGAGGCGGACGAACATGAAACGCTTATCCATTTTAGTTTTCATGCGGAGCGGACAAACCTTGCGCGGGTCGGAGGCAACGCATTTTTCGCAGGTACAGGCTCTGCCGTGCGCCAGCAATGAGCGGGAAATTTCCATGAGCTCGCGGTCATTCGTCGTAACAAGTCCGCCTACGCCCGTCGTTATCGTGTGCGCAACGTACGTGCTGAAAGCCGCAACTTCACCGAAACTGCCCACGGTCTTGCCCCTGTACTTCGCAAAATGAGCCTCGGCGCAGTCCTCAATAATTTTCAGACCGTAACGCCGAGCAATTTCCACAATCGGCTCCATTTCGCAAGGCTACCCGAATAAATGCACCGGCATAATCGCCACGGTTTCTTCGTCAATTGCCGCCTCAATCAGCGCAGGATTTAAATTGTACGTCCGCGCGTCCACGTCCACGAAAGTCGGCGTTAAACCAGCGTGAAGAATAGAGTTGGACGACGCAATAAAAGTTATCGCCGGAACTATAACCTTTTTCGTATCCCCCCCCGTTTTATTCCAGCCGAATTTTTCCTTCATCGCTTCAAGACCGACGTGCAGTGCGGAAGTGCCGCTGTTCAACGCGATACCATATTTCTGCTCGTGAAGTTCTGCAAAACGCTTTTCAAATTTGTAAACCATTTCGCCGACAGAAAGACGCTGGGCGTCAAGATCTTCGTTGACCATTTTTTGCCGGTTTCACTGATATAGACGCCGCCAATTCCAATTTTGTTCACAAGAAAATCTCCTTAAGTTCAACGTTCAACGCGCATTGGATTGTTCAGAAAATCCTTGTACGCCAGCCGAATACCATCAGCAAGCTCGGTTTTGTACTTCCAGCCCAGCGCTTCAGCTTTGGAAATGTCAAGCAATTTTCGCGGCGTGCCGTTGGGTTTGGACGTGTCCCAAAGAATTTCGCCGCTGTAGCCGATAATCTGCGCGACGAGCTGAGTCAAATCCTTAATGGAAATTTCCTTGCCAGTGCCGGCGTTCACAGTCTCGCTGCCGCTGTAGTTGTTCATAAGGAACACGCAAAGATTGGCGAGGTCGTCGACGTAAAGAAATTCGCGCATGGGACTGCCGTCGCCCCAGCAAGTCACGGCAGTTTTTCCCTCAACCTTAGCTTCGTGAAAGCGGCGAATCAGCGCGGGCAAAACGTGGCTGTTCGTCGGGTGGTAGTTGTCATTCGGACCGTAAAGATTCGTTGGCATGACTGAAATAAAATCCGTGCCGTACTGCCGGTTAAGATACTCACAATATTTCAAGCCGGAAATTTTCGCCAGCGCGTAAGCTTCATTAGTCGGCTCCAGCTCTGAAGTCAGTAAAGATTCTTCTTTGATTGGCTGCGGCGCGAATTTCGGATAAATGCACGACGAGCCCAGGAACAATAATTTCTTGCAGGAATTTTTCCACGCGGCAGTTATGGCGTTCATTTCCACCATCATGTTTGAATACATGAAGTCCGCCGGCATTTGCGAATTGGCGCCAATTCCGCCGACCTTAGCCGCCGCCAGGAAAACGTACTCTGGCTTCTCTTCGGCAAAAAATTTCTCCACAGCGTCCTGACGCGTGAGATCAAGTTCCTTGTGCGTGCGGAAAATTATATTTTCGTAGCCCTGTCGCCTGAGTTCGCGGACGATAGCCGATCCGACCATTCCGCGATGACCTGCGACGTAAA
>CAJOGX010000038.1 GCA_905234175.1 uncultured Selenomonadaceae bacterium
GCAAATCCAATTCTGCAGATTTGTTAGCTTCATTGCCCATACATTTCGTCTCCTTTGAATGATTTATACATTGCCTGCAACCAATATTAGCGCTATTTTTCTGCAAAGTCAACGAAATTTTTTTTGGAGTGATTTAAATGAATTTGAATGAATTTGACGCCGGTCTCAGGGTGGAAGGGCTCCTGCCGGACAGGACCGTTGAAATTATCGCCGTGAAAAATTACGGCAGCGCGCTCGAAGTCACGTACAAGGACGACGCCGGTAAGACTGGCAGCCAAGTTATTTTTGAGAGCCAGGCAGCGGAATGCGAAATTGCGACGGAAAATTTGCCGTGGACTTTTACGGCGGACGCTGACAATTTCCGGCTGGTATCGGAGGCGCGGCGCATGAAATTCGCAAACCTTTTCGACCCGTATTTCGCAGTTTATGCGTCGATGATTGACCCTTTGCCGCACCAGATTTCCGCCGTCTATCAGATAATGCTGGAACGCCACCCGCTTAGATTTTTGCTGGCGGACGACCCTGGCGCTGGCAAAACTATCATGGCGGGCTTGCTAATCAAAGAACTTATCGTGCGCGGCGATTTGAAGCGTTGCCTTATCGTCTGCCCTGGAAATCTCGTGGAGCAGTGGCAGCAGGAACTCGCTGATAAATTTCAGCTGAAATTTGAAATTCTTACCAGCGAGCGCCTCGAATCTGTCGGCGGAAATATTTTCAGGGAAATTAATTTGTGTATCGCGCGCCTCGATAAACTTTCCCGCAGTGAGAGTATTCAAGTCAAACTGCGCGAAACCCGCTGGGATTTGATTATCTGCGACGAAGCCCACAAAATGTCTGCGCCGATTTTCGGCAGTAAAGTGCAAGCAACGAAACGTTTCAAACTCGGCAAGGACACGCTCAGCAAAATCACGCGCCATTTCCTTTTACTGACTGCCACGCCCCACAACGGCAAGGATAAAGACTTCGCGCAGTTCATGTCGCTTTTGGACGCCGACCGCTTTGAGGGAGCACAGCGCATAGAATCCGCGCCCGAGGTTTCGGACCTTATGCGCCGCCTCGTCAAGGAAGATTTAGTCAACTTCGACGGCACGCCGCTTTTCCCTGAACGCGTCGCCTGCACCGTCAGCTATGACCTTTCGCCCGCCGAAGAAAATCTCTACACGCAGGTTACCGAATACGTCCTTGAAAATTTCGACCGCGCCGAAAAGCTCGACGGCAACCGCCGCAATACCGTAGGTTTCGCCCTGACGATTTTGCAGCGCCGCCTTGCCTCCTCGCCCGAAGCTATCTATAAATCTCTCGAACGCCGCACTGAACGCCTGAAAAAAATCCTCGCCGAGAAAAATTTTAGCGCCGCCCAAATCGACGACGCCACTGACTTTGAAGATTCGCCCGACTACGAACAGCGCGTTGAAGAAATCGTAAACAGCGCGACCGCCGCTCAGACCCGCCACGAAATTCAGCAGGAAATCGCCGAACTCGAACGCCTTACCGCGCTGGCTAACAGCGTCCGCACCAGCGCCGTCGATAAAAAATGGGTCGAACTTTCCAACCTGCTCCAGCGCAACGAACAGCTTTCCAACAGCCGCGAGAAAATTATCATCTTCACCGAGCACCGCGACACTTTGAACTACCTCACGCAGAAAATTTCCTCCATGCTCGGCAGGAACGACGCCGTTATAAATATTCACGGCAGCCTGAACCATAACGCCCGCAACGCCGCTGAAAAAAATTTCATTCAGAAAGACAACTTCACAATCCTTATCGCTACCGACGCCGCCGGCGAAGGCATTAACCTCCAATGCTCCCACCTTATGATTAACTACGACCTGCCCTGGAACCCCAACCGCCTCGAACAGCGCTTCGGCCGCATTCACCGTATCGGCCAGAAAAATGTTTGTTATCTCTGGAATTTAATCGCAGGCAATACCCGCGAAGGCCAGGTTTTCCAGCGCCTGTTCAAAAAGCTCGACGCTGAACGCAGCGCACTCGGCGGCAAAGTTTTTGACATTCTCGGCAAGCTCTCTTTTAACGAAAAACCCCTCGGCGAATTTCTCATGGACGCCGTCCGCTACAACAAAAGCCCAAAAGCCCGCGCCCACTTTGAAAAGCTCATCGACGCCGCCGTTGATACAAAAAAAATCAGCCGGCTCCTTCAAGCCCGCGCACTCACTGACGACTTCGTTGACCCCGCCGCCGTCAGCAAAAATCTCGCCCGCATGGAAATTCACAAGCTCCAGCCCTACTACCTCGAAAGTTTTTTTATTTCCGCCTTCAGCCACTTTCAGGGCTCCTTCCGCCGCAAAAAATCCGGCCACTATGAAATTTATCGCGTCCCAAAAATTATCCGCGCCTGCAGCCCCGAAATCCTCGATAAATATTCCAGCGTCTGCTTCGATAAAAAAATCCGCGACCCAAAATCTGAGTTCCTCACGCTCGGCCATCCGCTCTTCGACGCCGTTGTAAATCTCACGCTCGACAGCTATTCCAATCTGCTAAGGCAGGGCACAATTTTCATCGACGATAACGATTTTTCCAGCGACTGGCACATTCTTTTTCTTGCAGAAACTTCACTCGCTGACGGCACCGGCAAAATCTTTTCCAAGCGCTTCCACTTCCTCAAAATTAATTCCGCCAAAACTGTCACTGACGCCGGCTTCGCGCCCTGCCTCGACTATCGCGCTCCCACCGATTCCGAACGCACCAAAATCCTCAGCCAGATTCCCAGCCGCGCCTGGCTCTCCGGCAACCTCGAAATCCTCGCCGCAAATTTCCTCATGACCAGCGTCCTGCCCGCTTACCACGACGAATTTGCCGCTGAAAGAAAGGCCCACTTCGATAAAGTTGAAACCGCCGTCCGCACCCGCCTCAATGCTGAAATCCATTTCTGGTCTGACCGCGCCGTCGAACTTCGCCAGAAAGAAAACGCCGGCGAAATTTTTGAGCTCAATTCCGAAAACGCCAGCCATACCGCTGATTTGCTCGTTGAACGCCGCAACGCCCGCCTCGCTGAAATAAAACTCGAACGCAAAATTATTGTCTCCGCGCCCGTGATTCTCGGCGGCGCGCTTGTCATTCCCGCTGGCGCCTTAACCAGTCTCCCCGCCAGCGATAAAAAAGCCGTCGAACTCGCCGCCATGCAAGCCGTCCTTCAATACGAATCCGCCCACGGCTTCAACCCGCGCGACGTCAGCAAGCTCAACCTCGGCTACGACATCGAATCCGGCAACGGCAGCCGCCTTATCGAAGTCAAAGGCCGCCGCGCTGACGCCGATACTATCACCGTCACTAAGAACGAAATCCTCGCCGCGCTCAACGACCCAGACAAATTTATTCTCGCTATCGTCCGCGTCGACGGCAGCAATCCTACGCCCATTTACCTCAAAAATTCCTTCGACCGCTTCCCCGCCGCCGCCGTCAGCGTCAACTTCAGCATCGACCAGCTTATCGCCGTAAGCCGCCGCATTCTCTGATTTACAAAATCCATCCGCCGTTTTATAATTTTTTCTATTTTTATTTACAAATTATCTCCTCCGCTTTATAATTTTTCCGCCATTTTTTTATAATGGGGGATTTTTTTATTTTGAGGAGGAGTAGCAATGATAGAAATAATTTTTAAGTCTAACTTGCCCTCGGATAGAGGAGGGCGATTAGCGTCGTGGGAAAAAAGTTAATCGAAGTCGCGCTGCCGCTGGACGACATCAATGCCGCCGCCGCCAGCGAAAAATCTATCCGTCACGGCCACCCGTCCACTTTGCATTTGTGGTGGTCAAGAAAACCTTTAGCCGTTGCTCGCGCTGTACTTTTCGCCTCGCTGGTTGACGACCCTGGCAACGACGCTGACCGCCAGGAACTTTTTAAAATCATCCGCGAACTCGTTAAGTGGGAAAATCTCAACAATAAAGAAGTTCTCGCTAAAGCCCGCGCGGAAATCGAAAAGTCTACCGGCGGCGAACTTCCAACGGTGCTCGACCCCTTCGCTGGCGGCGGCACAATCCCGCTCGAAGCCCAGCGCCTCGGTCTTCACGCTGTCGCCGCCGATTTAAATCCCGTCGCCGTCATTATCAACAAGGCCATGATTGAAATCCCCGCCAGCCTCGCCGAAGACTCCACCGACAAAATTCTCGGCAGCGCCGGTATTCAAAAGCTCGCCGCTGACATCGAGTTCTACGGCAAAAAACTCAAAGACCTCGCCTACAAAAAAATTGGCGCTCTCTATCCCAAAATCAAATTCGGCGGCAAAGATTTAACCGTTATCGCCTGGATTTGGGCGCGTACCGTCACCTGCGCCAACCCCGCCTGCCGCTGCAAAATGCCCCTCGTCAATTCCTTCACGCTTTCCACCACACGCAAAGACGCCCATGGAAAAATTACAAAGCTCGGCAAGTTCCTCGAACCCGTTATCAGCGGCAAAAATATTTCCTACGCTGTCCGTGACGGCGATAGCCCCCGCGAAGGCACCGTAGACCGCAACGGCGCTACTTGCATTTTTTGCGGCTCCCACGTCGGCCTTGAACACGTCCGCAACGAATCCCGCGCCGGCAGAATGGGCGCTCAGCTTATCGCTATCGTCGCTGAAGGCGAACACGGCAGAGTTTACCTGCCAGCCAGCGACGAACACGCACAGGCCGCCAGCGTCGATAAGCCAGAAAATTTGCCCAGCCTGCCGCTGCCGGAAGCCGCGCTGGGTTTTAGTGTTCAGCTTTACGGCTTGACGGATTTTAATCAGCTGTTCACTAACCGCCAGCTTACCGCGCTCACCACTTTTCAGGATTTGATTGACGAAGCCACCGCTGAAATTACCAACAAAAAATACGCCAACGCCATTAAAGTTTATCTGGCGTTCGTTGTCAGCAAGCTCGCCAGTTTCAATTCAAACATTTGTACTTGGAACGATAACCGAGATGGAATGCGAAATATTTTTGGAAGACCGGCAATTCCAATGGTTTGGGATTTTGCAGAGACCAATCCGTTTTCAAAATCCAGCGGCGGCTTTGAAGTTATGATTAGAGACCTTATTCAAGCTGTAAAAACTTTGCCCGCCAGCGATGTTGGTGAAGTTCATCAGTGTAACGCAATGACTGACAATAATTTCCGCAACGTAATGGTTTCGACTGATCCGCCTTATTACGACAACATAGGCTACGCGAATCTGTCGGACTTTTTTTATGTGTGGCTGAAACGGTCGCTTAAAAATATTTATCCGGAAATTTTTTCAGAGGCGGCGTCGCCTAAGGCTGAAGAATTAATCGCAGAGCCGACGCGTCAGGGCGGAAAACTTGAAGCGCGGGAATTTTTTGAGCTGGGAATGGAGCGGGCGCTGTACCAGATTTACAAGGCGGCGCGTGCAGATTATCCGATAACGATTTACTACGCCTTCAAGCAGAAATTATTGGACGGCGGGTCGACGGGCTGGGAAACGATGCTGAACGCGGTAATTCGCGCAGGATTTATAATCGTTGGGACGTGGCCGTTGCGAACGGAGCGAACTGGACGAATGCGCGATAACGATTCAAACGCGCTGTCAACGTCAATCGTGCTGGCGTGCCGGAAGCGGCTGGACAAAAAGCCGTGCCGTTACGAGAGATTTTTGGTGGAGCTGGAAGCGGAAATCGCAAAAGGGCTGAAGGATTTGCAGTCGGCGAATCTGGCGCCGGTGGATATGGCGCAGGCGGCGATAGGGCCAGGAATGAGCGTGTATTCGCGGTACGAAAAAGTTTTGAGCCAGCGCGGGGCGTTGAGCGTAGGAGATGCGCTGATAGAAATCAACAAGGTGCTGGAAAAGCTGTTGAACGAGCAGGACGCGGGCTTGGACGCGGCGAGCAAATTTATCGTGAAGATATACGAGGAGAACGGCTTTGGCGCGGGCATGGAAGCTGGCAGGGCGGATATTCTGCTGAAGTCGACGAATCTGGCGCTGGAAGAAATCAGCGCGATAGAAGCGAAAGGCGGGAAGGTGCGGCTGAGGCGGCCGGAAGAACTTGGCGGCGTTGAAGCGGGCGGCTGCTACTGGACAATGGCGCAGAAACTGGTTTATCAGATGCGAGATAAAAAAGACGGCGGCGCTGGCGCAGGAAACGAAGGCTGCGGCGGGGAGCTTGCGAAGTTCACGGGCAATACGAATCAGCTGAAAAATTTTTTGTACCGGCTGTACAAAGTTGCGGACGATAAGCGCTGGACGAAGGAAAGCCGGACGTACAACGATTTGATACAGTCGTGGAGCGGGATTTTGGATAAGCTGAGCGAAGCGCTGAAACCGAAAGAGGAAAAGCCTGTGCAGGGGACGCTGGAAGGATTTGGAGAGAAGGCTAAGCAATGAAAAGCTGGCGGGAAATAATAAAGCCGCGCGAGGAAATAAGGCGCGGGCGATTTGCGAACGTGGAATTTGCGGCAGACCTGACGGCGGTCGCGGCGGGGACGGCGGATATTTCGTACCGGAACGCGGGGAGATTTTTTGAACAGACGTACATGACGGCTGGGCTGAAAGATTTGCTGGAACAGGCGCTGCGGAGAATCTGCGGGCTGGGCGGAAATCCTGTAGTGCAGTTGGAAACGTCCTTCGGCGGCGGGAAGACGCATTCGATGATAGCGCTGTATCATTTGTTCGAGAGCGCGGGCGCGGCCGACGTGAAGGAACTGATGGCAGAGCTGGGAATTGAAAAGCTGCCGAAAGTGCACAGGGCGGCGATAGTCGGGACGAACTTTCCTACGAATACTAGCAGGCAGACTTTATGGGGCGAGATTTGCGCTCAGCTGGCGAAATCGGCGGGCAAAGAGGCGCTGTACGACAAATATATCAAGAGCTACGACGAAGGCTGGGAATCGCCGCCTGAGAGCTCACTGACGGCATTTTTAGACGGGTGCGGTTCGTGCCTTATCCTGCTGGACGAAGTTGTAGCGTACGGGAAAAATTTATACAAGCCGGAGGAACGGTACAAATTCGATAAGCTGATGGTATTCGTACAGACGCTGGCGCAGGCAGTGACGAAAAGCCGGTCGAGCATGGTAGTGGCGACGTTGCCGGCGTCGGCGGTAGAAACGGGCGAAGGCGCGGGCTTAGAAGTCAAACAGGCGGTACAGCATTATTTTCGGGAACTGCAGGCGGTAAAGACGATAGCGGCGGCGGAGGAAGGGTTTCACATAGTCCGGCTGAGGCTTTTTGACAAGTGCGAGGACGAAGCGGCGCTGGAAAAAGTTTGCGTAGAGTTCAGCGAAATGTACCGGCGCAACGATAAAGAATTTCCGGCGGAAACGCGAAAGCCGGAGTACTTCGAGCGGCTGATAAACTGCTACCCGATACATCCTGTGCTGTTCGATTATTTGTATCAGCGCTGGTCGACGCTGAAAAATTTTCAGAGCACTCGCGGAATCCTGAAGCTCATGGCGAACGTACTGCACGCGCTGTGGGACATGGAAGATTCGCGCAGTATGATAATGCCGGCGTCGATACCGCTGGAAGCCGTGCGCGGAAATTTGCTGGAGTATCTTGATAAAAAGTGGGGGAACATTCTCGATTCGGAAATTAAAAGGGCGAATGAGCTGGACGCGGAAAAGGCGCGATTCGGAGATTTTAAAATTGCGCGGAGCGTGACGCGGACGCTGTTTCTGGGAACGGCGCCGAAAGTCAATAATCTCGGTTTGAACAAAGAGCGGATACACCTTGGCGCGATAACGCCGGCGGAAGCGGATAAAATTTCTACATTCAACGACGCGCTGGGCGAGCTGGAAAAAACTTCGTCGTACCTGCACTCGAAAAATCTGACGTACTGGTACGACACAGTTCCGACGCTGGACAACCTCGCTGAAAATTTAGCGAAGGAAGTTTTGGACGATGAGCTCACGGCGGAAATTGAGAAGCGGCTGAAAGACTGGAAGGGCACGAATTATTTTAAGCGACCGCATTTTTATAAGACGTCGGCGGACGTTTCGGATAAAGATTCTGCGCGGCTGGTAGTGCTGGCGCCGGAATTTACGCACGATAAGGACAGCAAAGATTCAGCGATTAAAGCGGCGCTGGAATGCCTCAACAGCAACGGGCGAGAAAATAAAAACATGCTGGTTTTCCTCGCCGCCGACAGGGGCTTTATGATTTCCCTGCGCGATAAGGTTCGCGAACTGCTCGCGTGGAAGCGCATAAGAGACGGAAAAGACGCTTATAACCTTGACCAGGCGCAGGTAAGGGAAGTCAACGCAAAAATTAAAAATCTGGAAAGAGAAGTCAGCGGGCTTTTGGCGCAGACTTATTGCTGGGCGCTCTCGCCGAGAACTCCAGATAAAGAAAATACGACGACGAAATTTAAGTTCGACGAAATTAAACTCAAGGACAGCGGCGGCGTCGAGGCGGCTGAGAAAACAAATCTGGTCGCCGATAAATTCAGCGTGGATTATTTTGAAATGGACCTTGAAGAGTATTTCTGGAAGGGCGGGAACGAAATTTCAATTGCGCAGATTTGGAGCTGCTACGCGCGGTACTGCTATCTTTCGCGACTTAAAGACAGCAGCGTTTTGATTGAGACGATTAACGCCGGCTTAGCTGAAGAAAAATTCGCGCTGGCAGATTCATTCGACGGCGAAAAGTACAGCGGGCTGACGTTCAACGGTCGCGCGGCTTTAAATAAATTGCTGGTCAAGGGCGAAGTTGCTGACGAAATTTTGAACGCGCCGCCGCCGCCTGAACCTGAACTTGAAGAAAATCCCGCGCTGAAACTTCCTGAGCAAAAAACTTCCGTGGAAGTACCGCCGCCGCCAACGAAAATAGTACGCGGCTTTTCTTTTTCAAAAAATCTTGAACCCGAGAGAATGCGTGACGAGGCGGACAGAATCTACGAAAAAATCCTGAAAGAGTTTGCGAATTGTTCTGGCGTCGAAATTGAAGTTCAGCTGATTATCAAAGTCATAGACCCTGCAGGAATTGACGCCCAAACGCAGAATGTCATTAAGTCAAATTGCCGGAGGATCGGCATTGATGTTGATTTTGAATAGACGGCAGGTGGTTTGAATGGAAGCACTGAGAAAATATTTTAAGTTCGAGGAGCGCGGCACGAACTTCCGCACGGAAATTATTGCGGGCGTGACGACATTTCTT
>CAJOGX010000039.1 GCA_905234175.1 uncultured Selenomonadaceae bacterium
GGCAGCAAAATTCGCGCGGAAAATTTTATCAGCCGACGCCTTGTCTTCGTCGCTTATCCACATTTCCAAACCGTTGTCATAAATTTTTTCGATACCGCACGCCTCGCGCAGAACGTCGAAGTGCGAATGAATCTGGTGCTTGACGGCCTTCAAATTCAGCATGACTTTGTTAAACATCAGCGCGAAACCTGGCTTAGCGTAGCCGACGATTCTTTTGCCGCCGCTGAAAGCCGCCAGTGCAGACGCGCGCTCGTTCCTGTGCAAATTTATCACGAGGTCGAACTTTTTTTCGCGAATACCGGCGATGACTTTGATAAAATTCGGGAGCTTATCGTCGTCGCCCTTTTTGTCAATCAGAATGCAGTCGCTCAGATTTTTGTTGAGCCGAACGAGGTCGCCGAGCTTTTTGTCCGCCAGAAGTTCAATGTGCGCGTCAAGCGTCCGAAGTACCGGCGTCACCAAAAGCAGGTCGCCGATGTGCATAAGGTTTATCACTAAAATTTTCTTGTACATGATCAATCCCTCAAAAATTCAGCCCGCGATTCAAAATCCACCAGGCGACGGTACGCATGGCGCTGATAACTTTCGTGGCGGTTTCGCGCTCGGCGGAAAGATTCACGCTGTCCAAATCAGCGGAGGCGACGTGTGGCAGAAGTTCCACGGTATCGCTTCCAATTTCGCCGACAATTTTTTCAGTGAGGAACGCCGCCGAATTGAACGCAACGCCGTCACTTTCAAACAGGCTCGGCGCAATGGAATGGTACTTGAAATTTTCCGGCGCGATAAGTTCAACGAGCGTCGGGACAATCGAAATGTGTTCGCCAACAACGTCCGGCGGCAGAATATTTTTATCGATACCGGCGCCGTGCAGGACGAAGGGAACGCTCTGGTGCTCGAAAATCGTGGGGTGCGTATTCGGGTCGCAGCGGACGGCGTGGTCGCCAGTGACTACGAAAAGGCTGTCGGGAAATTTTTTCTCAACGGCGCGGATAAAATTCGTCACAACTTTATCCATGTACCAGTAATGCCCCAGCTCCGTCGCCAAAGTTTCGGCGTCAGGAACATTCGGCAGGCGCTTAACTTCAAAGAGAAGTTTTTCAGCGTCGCAGCCCTCCTGCGCGAGATTCAGATTGTACGGCGGGTGATTGGAAGTCGTCATAATCAGATGAACGGTCGGCGGCTCAGCGGCCAGATGACTTTCCAGCGCGGCGAATAAAAATTCGTCCTTCGCTCCCCAAACCGTCTGCTTAGGCGCGTGCAAATCTGGATAGCCGTAAAAATTATCGAAGCCCTGCGCGGTAACCGCCTGTGAAATGTTGTCCCAGCTCGGCGCGCCGCCGTACCAGAAATCCACGCGGTAACCCAGTTCGTGAAAAATCGGCGCCATCGCTGAAATGTACGGCTCGTCGTAAGTGCGCGGCTGATAATTCACGTGAACGCCAACGTCCGGCAGACCAGTCACGACGCCGCAAATCGAACCGCTCGTGAAGTCGCTGTTGGGCATGAAGTTCCGGCTGTAGTATGAATTTTTTTCAGCGGCGACAGATTTAATCCCGTCGGCGACGTGCAGGTTGGAATATTTCCCAAGCATTGGCCACTGCATAAAAGTTTCGCCGAGAATAATAAAAATGTGGCGCGGCTTATCGATACGCGCGCCGGTCGCCGTCCGCTCAAGGTAGTCGGCGAGATTTTTGCTGTCAATATTTTTTCGCGCAGAAATGAAAGCAACAGCCTCCGCGATATTTTTTTCGTCGACGCCGGAAACGGAGCCGTCCGTCATGTATTTCGCCATACTGTACGTGCGGTAAAGCGCCTGCCCGTCGTCGAGAATGCACTCATTCAAAAATCTGTCGCTCGTCACGGCGGAATTTTCCCAGTTAATCCCGTTCGCGTAGCTCAGACTGCCGCCGAAGCGCACGAATACGCAAAAAAATCCTATTGGGACAATCAGCAGCACCATGAAGAGCACCATGTCGAACTTCCCGCGAATTTTTGGCAGCGGCAAAGTTTTCAAAAGCAGCAGCCGGCTTATCGTGGCGATACACAAAATCGTTAGCAGCAACGCCAGCGGCAGCCGCCACAAAAGTCCGTATTCCTGCACCGCCATGACTAAAATCGCCCACCAGTCGTCCTGGAGCCCGTTCAGAATTTCCATTCCGTAAGTCGAATTGAACGTGCGGAAGTACGGGAAGCGCGCCATGTACAGCGTCGAAAAAATCAGCGACGCGAAAATTCCCAGTGCAAGTCTGAAGCGCGGGTTCAAGCCTAAAACCGTCACGAACACGAAAGAAATTGCCGTGACGAAGCCCGCAGTTTTCAGGCTCAGCCGCAAGCCCGCCCAGAGCGCCGTTCTGATTTGCTCAGGAGTCGTGCCCGCGTCCATGTAATCTGACATCAGCCAGATAAACGCCGCGCGATAAATTTCAAGCAGGATTAACAGAAAAAAAAATATCCGCAAATCGCGCTGAACGCCGTCGAAAAATCTTGTCAGAAAACTCAATGTGCAAGCCGCTCCTTCATTTAGTGGCTAAAATTTTATATCAGTTGGCAAAATTCGTCAACATTGGCGCCACTTCGCCGCCGCCGAAAAAAATTCTAATCAAAAAAATCTTGCACAACGAAAAATTTTTTGTGCTATAATAAGCGCTGTTTGTTAGGAGGGATTTTTCGGTGAGACTGACCGCCCTGATTTTGAACTCGCGGCCGCTGAAATATTTCGGCATAACCGTCGGCTGTCTAATCGCGGCGTGCTCAATAAATTTGTTCGTAGTGCCGAGCCACCTTTTAACGGGCGGCGTGACGGGCATAGCGATGATAATTTATTATCTGGCGGAACTGCCAATCGGCGCGCAAACTTTCGTTTACAATATCCCGTTGCTGATTGCGTCGTACAAACTGCTGGGCAAAGGCTACACGGTCGACGTGGTTATTGGCACGGTGATTTTTTCTGTCTGCATTGACGCGACGAAATTTCTGAACGCCGCCGCGCCGGTGAGTGACGTAATGCTGGCGTCGATTTACGGCGGAGTTTTCAACGGGATTGGCTACGGGCTGGTTTTCAGAATGAACGGCTCGACGGGCGGTTTCGATATTCTCGGCGCGATTGTCAAGAAATATTTTTCGATGAACATGGGCACGGCGATTTTCGCTTTCAACTGCGGTATCGTGGCGGTTGCGGGCTTTATGTTCGGGATTCAGCCGGCGCTTTTCACGCTGATTTGTATGTACGTTACCTCGCACGTGACGGATAAAGTTGCTGCCGGATTCAACAGGAGCAAGGCGGTGCTGATAGTTTCTGACAGGTCGGCGGATATTTCCGAAGCGATAATGATGGAACTCAAGCGCGGCGTGACTTTTGTGCACGGGCAGGGCGCCTTTACCGGCAGGGAAAAAAATATCGTCATGGTCGTCGTCAGTCTCACGCAGCTTGCGAAACTCAAACTGATTGTTCACACGATTGACAGCGAAGCTTTTTTAATAATAATGTCTGCCAGCGAAGTCATGGGGCGCGGCTTTACCAGCCCGCGTCGCACGAAGGAATTTAAAAATCTGGAGAGCTGAGGCAAGGAGGAATTTTTGGAAATGGAAATTGTTTATCTGCTAAACAGCGGATTCATGGTGAGGGAAGGAAAAATTCTTATGGTTTTCGACGACTTTGAAGACCCCGCGCGAATCGTGGACAGAGCCGTCGACAAGGGGGATTTCGAGCATTTATACATTTTCGCGAGCCACGCGCACTTCGACCACTTCGGCACGCACATTCGCGCCTACGCAAAGCAGGTCACGCGCTACATTTTCAGCAGCGACATCAAGCGCACCAAGCGCGTCAAGATTTTTCCGGCGGACGATATAACTTTTATCCGCAAGTACAGCGAGTGGCAGGGCGAAGGAATTAAAATCTGGACGTACGATTCGACGGACGTTGGCGTTTCGTTCCTCGTTGAAACTGAAACCGGCGCCAGAATTTTTCACGCGGGCGATTTTAACTGGTGGCACTGGGAAACCGACACGCCGGAAAATCAGGCTCTCGCGCGGAAAATTTTTGAGAAACAGCTCAAGCGCATGAAGGGGCTCGACGTTGACGTAGCGTTTTTTCCCGTTGACGGGCGGCTGGAAAGTTCGCAGGAAATGGGCGTCACGGAGTTCGTCAGGAAAACCGACATAAAATCGCTGGTTGCAATGCACCGCGTCAACTACCCCGCGTGGATTCCTTCACACAAATTCTGGGACGAAACGCGCCCGCTTCCAATCTGGTCACCAACTACGCCAGGCGAGCGCAGATTTCTAATTGACGGTAGCTTCACTGAAAATAATTTGCAAGGAGATTTTTAAAATGGCTGACAAAAAAGTTATGCTGACACAGGAAGGCTATAACAAACTCGTCGATAAACTCAACTACCTCAAGAGCGTGCGCAGAATCGAAATTGCTGAACGGCTCAAGGCGGCGATAGCGCTCGGCGACCTCAGCGAAAATTCCGAGTACGTCGACGCCAAAACTGAGCAGGGCTTCCTCGAAGGCGAAATCATGGATTTGGAGGCGCAGATTCACAACAGCGTTATCATTCACGAAGAGGAAGGCGACGTCGTTTCGCTCGGCAGCAAGGTGAAAATTCTCTTCCCGACCGGCGCCGAAGATACTTACATGATTGTCGGCTCGACCGAGGCTGACCCCGACGAAAATCGCATTTCCGACGAATCGCCAATCGGCGCCGCGCTCATCGGGCAAAAGGCTGGCAGTACAGTTCAGGTTCACGCGCCCGCCGGCGTTCTGCAGTACAAGATTTTGGAAATTATCAGGGAGTAGGCGAATTTTATGGAAAAAAATGTTCAGCCGCCGGTTGACGAAAATATTTTGATACAGGCGCGCCACGAAAAACTTCAGGCGTTCATAGATAAGGGAGTGGCGCCGTTCGGTCACCGCTACGAAGTCACGCACCACGCCGCTGATATTCGCGCAGAATTTGGCGCTATCGAAAATGAAAACGACGCCGGCGAAGTCAAAATCGCTGGACGGCTCATGGCGATTCGCGGGCACGGCAAGGCCAGCTTCGCAACGCTCGCCGACCGCTCCGGCTCCATTCAAATTTATTTCAAGCTCGACGTGCTCGGCGAAGAAAAGTACAGCCAGTTCAAACTTCTCGACATCGGCGACATTATCGGCTTGCGCGGGCAGGTTTTCAAAACTAAGCGCGGCGAACTCACCGTTCGCGTCGAAGATTTTGATTTACTGTCCAAATCCCTCCGCCCGCTGCCAGAAAAATTCCACGGGCTCAAGGACGTTGAAATTCGTTACCGCCAGCGCTATCTGGATTTGATTGTAAACCCCGAAGTCCGCGAAACTTTTCTCAAGCGCACGGCGATTATTCAGGCGTTCAGAAAATATCTTGACGACAGGGATTTTATTGAAGTCGAAACGCCAATCCTCTCGACAATCGCTGGCGGCGCGGCGGCTCGCCCGTTCATAACCCACCACAACACGCTTGACGTTGATTTATATTTACGAATCGCCACGGAGCTGAATCTCAAGCGGCTGATTGTCGGCGGCTTCGAGCGCGTCTACGAAATCGGGCGCATTTTCCGCAACGAGGGCATGGACAACCGCCACAATCCCGAATTTACCAGCGTCGAAATTTATCAGGCGTACGCGGACTACAACGATTTGATTGACGTGACCGAAGGCATTATCTGCGCCGCCGCCGAAAAAGTTTGCGGCTCCACGAAGGTTACTTATCAGGGCGTCGAACTTGAGCTGAAAAATCCGCCGCGCCTCAGCATGAATGACGCCGTGAAAAATAAGACCGGCAAAGATTTTCTGTCCTGCGCTACCGTCGACGAAGCCCGCGCGATGGCTGACGAAATTGGCGTCGCTTACGAAAAACGTTTTGGCATTGGCGGAATTTTGAACGCGGCGTTCGAGCAGAAAGTTGAGGACGATTTGATTCAGCCGATTTTTATCACTGGGCACCCGACTGAAATTTCTCCGCTCGCTAAGAAAAATCCTGACGACCCGCGCATTACTGACCGCTTTGAATTTTACGTTTTCGGGCGCGAACTGGCTAACGGGTTCACGGAGCTCAACGACCCGATTGACCAGAAGGCGCGCTTTGAAGCTCAGCTGGCAGCGCGCGAGGCTGGCGACGAGGAAGCTCACGTCATGGACACAGATTTTATTCGCGCGCTGGAATACGGCCTTCCGCCCACCGGCGGCTTAGGGATTGGCGTCGACAGAGTTGTTATGTTGCTCACCGACGCGGCGTCCATTCGCGACGTGCTGCTCTTCCCGACAATGAAAGTTATTGCTGACTGAAGGGGCGATACTTATTCTGCAGGCAAAAGAAATTCTGGCGGACATGCACACGCACACGGTTTTTTCGCTGCACGCGCATTCGACGGTTTTGGAAAACATGAACGCCGCGAAGTCGCGCGGGCTGAAATTTCTGGCGGTAACCGACCACTTTTATCAGGACGGCACCAATCTGAATCAGAAAAACGAAATGACGCGTATCCGCCACCTGGAAGAAACTGTCAACGGGTTCGACGAGCTCTATGTTTTTTCGAGCGCGGAATTTAATATCGGGCAAAACATTTCGCGGCGGCACCAGCTTGACGGTTTGCGCTGGCGTCCAATCGGTTTGCACGCGTGGTTCGTTGACAGGAAACATTTAACGCTGGCGCAACTTCTGCAGATGTTCGACGAGTCTGCCGGCTGGCACAACGCCTTCGTTCACATTGAGCGCGAAATTGACAAGCTCGACCACAACCGCCACGGCAAAAATCTCGACGACGAGGTTAAAAATTTTTTTGCGGAAATGGTTACGCTGGCTAAGGAAAAAGATATTTGGCTGGAAGTCAACGAATCGTCCATTCGCAGAAATTCCGGCGGCGACGGCGACCGGCTCCGCTACTGGATTAAGCTGGCGCGCGACAATGGCAACAAAATTTATCTCGGTACGGACGCCCATTTCGCTCTGCGCGTCGGCGATTTCAAATTTTCGCTGGAACTTCTGAACGCCGTCGATTACCCGAAAAATTTAATTTTGAACTGCGATTACGAAAAACTTGCCGCCCTGCGCAGCATTTGAGGAGGAATTTTTGTGTACAACATTCTTGCCGCCGACGGGATTGCCGCCGAGGGTCTCGAAATTCTCAGGAAAAATTTTAACGTTGAAGTTCGCGACAAACTTTCCGCTGAGGAACTTCTGGAAATTATTCCGCAGTTCGACGCGCTGATTGTCCGCTCGGCATCCAAGGTTACCGCTGAAGTTCTGAGCCGCGCCGAAAAGCTCAAGATTATCGGGCGCGCTGGCGTTGGCGTTGACAATATCGACGTGAAGGCCGCCACCGAACGCGGGATTATTGTTATCAATTCGCCGGACGGCAACACAATCGCCGCGACCGAACACACTTTCGCGATGATGCTCGCCGTCAGCCGCAACATTCCGCAGGCTAACAAAACCATGCACGACGGCGGCTGGGACAGGAAAAAATTCGTTGGCGTCGAACTGCGCAACAAAATTCTCGGCGTTATCGGTCTCGGCAGAATCGGGGCTGGCGTTGCTAAGCGCGCGCAGGCTTTTCAAATGAACGTCGTCGCCTATGACCCGTTTGTCAGCGCTGACCGCGCGGAAAGTCTCGGCGTCAAACTCGTGCCGCTCGATGAACTTTTCAAAACCGCTGACTTTATCACCGTGCACATGCCGCTGACTAAGGAAACCGAAAATATGATTTCCCTCGCGCAGATGAAGACCATGAAACCGACCGTCCGCCTTATCAACTGCGCGCGCGGCGGGATTATCAACGAGGCTGATCTGGCGGTTGCACTGCGCGAAAAAATTGTTGCGGGCGCCGCTATCGACGTGTACACCGCTGAGCCGCTCGATAAAAATTCCCCGCTGATTGGTCTGCCCAATATTATTCTGACGCCGCACCTTGGTGCCTCGACCATTGAAGCGCAAATCGGCGTTTCGGTGGACGTTGCTCACGGAATTATCGACGCGCTCAACGATAAGCCCGTTGCCACCGCCGTCAACATGCCGCACATTCCCGCGCACGTCCTCAAAAAGCTCACGCCTTATCTCGACCTGGCTGAACGCCTCGGCAGGACTGTTACCGCGCTCAGCAAAAATCCCGTCGCCAGCGTCAAAGTTCAAGTCAACGGCAAAATCGCTGACGAAAATTCTTCGCTCATTTCCACCGCCGCGCTCAAGGGAATTTTGTCCGCCGCGCATATCGACCACGTCAACCTTGTCAACGCTAATCTCCTCGCGCAGGAACGCGGCATTCGCCTTTCCGAAATTTCTTCCAGCGACGCCGGCGATTTTTCCAACACCGTGACCGTTACCGCCAACGAAAATTCCGTGACCGGCACGCTTTTCGGCAGCGAAGGCAGAATCGTCGTCATTAACAAATTCCGCGTCGACGTTGACCCGCACGCAAGAATTTTGATTTGCCCGCACATTAACCGCCCTGGCGTTATCGGCAAAGTCGGCACAATCCTCGCCGAGTTCGACATAAACATTTCCAGTATGCAGGTCGGTAAGACGGACATTGACGGCACGAATCTCATGGTGCTCACCGTCGATAATCCAATTCCCAAGGCGGTTATCGATAAGGTTCGCAGTGCCGACGCTATCGCTGACGCAATGCTCGTGGAGTTCTGATATATGCCAAAAAAACTTGCTGTAGCCGCCATTCTCGCCTTAATTTTAGTGGCGGCTTCATTTTTTATATTCGACGGCGCGGAAGAGGAAATTCCCGTCGCGCAGGAACTCCCCGCGCCCAAGAAAATCGCCGTCTACGTCAGCGGGCAGGTTAAAACTCCGGCGGTCGTAACGCTTGACGATACCGGCAACCTTCGCGCAGTCGACGCCGTTAATGCCGTGGGCGGGCTGACTGAACTTGCCGACGCTGAGCTTGTCAACCTCGCCGAGCCGGTTTCTGACGGCCAGCACATTCACATTCCCACGAAAGAAATTTTCCTGCAGGAAATCGCCGCCGCCTCTCCGAATAAATCTGGTAACTTCGCGCAGTCCGCGCACTCCGGCGAACTCATAAACATTAACACCGCCGACGAAACTGAACTCCAGAAAATTCGCGGTATCGGTCCCGTTATCGCCGGTCGTATCGTCGAGTACCGCCAGCAAAACGGCGCCTTCCAGACTATCGACGAAATCAAAAAAGTGCGCGGTATCGGCAACAAAACTTTCGAGAAAATGCGAGAC
>CAJOGX010000040.1 GCA_905234175.1 uncultured Selenomonadaceae bacterium
CCACGTTGAAAAATCGCTCAAACATCAGGACGGCAGCGGTCGCGTCATTCTCGCTGTTGAAAAAGTTCCACGCCCAAATTTCGCCATTGACTTCGAGGATTAAGCCGACGGGAGCGGCGGGCGTAAATTTATCAACAGTGAGCGGAAAAAGCGTGTATCTCGGTTTTTGGCTTGTCATAAAATTTTCCCCCTTGTTTATCAAAAGGGCGCCACAATCGAAAAGACTGCGACGCCCGTAAAAGCGCCCACGGGGAAATTAAAACACCGTGGATTTGCGTTTGTAGTTTTTGCCGTGAAGTTCTTGATTCACGAAATTTGCCAGCATTTCAGCTTTAGCGTTTTGCCTGGCGCGTTTAGCGTCAGCGTCATCGCAAACGGACACCAACGCGGCGTAAGAGTCTTCGAGCAGTTTGCCGGCGGCATGAGCGTCGTGCTCAGTATCGAATTCGCCGGTTGCCAATTCGGTTCCGTCGACGTAGGTTGTGGCGTGCCAGCCGCTGTAGTAACCTTTGGAAAATTGCGTCGTGATTTTCAATGTCTGTTCGCCTTCCTTGTTATTTCAGTAAGCCGAGCGCGGGCTTCCGCCTCGGTGTCAAAGCGCTCGATAAAACAGATGTGATACTGGTTACTTGTGAAAAAATTTCCGCCGAATTTCGGTTCCCTGCCAACAATCCAAAAACTTCCGCCGTATTTTTGTACTTCGAGCTCGCTGGGCTTGAAGTCGCCGCGCGGTGTCCTTATCAGCCCATCCGAAATGTAACTAATCATTCGTTTTTTCCCCTTTCTTTGTGATATATCAGCCGCCGAAATCAGCGGGCGGCTCGCGCTGGTGCCTGTCCATCTGCCTGCCTCCTCGGTCGCGCGGAATTATTCCTCTTCGGTGCCGCCGTCGATATCGCCGCTATTGAGCCTGCATATTTCCGCCGTCGCCGCTTGCTCGCCGTGGACGCCGTAGGCTTCGAGTTTGTCAAGATACCGTTGACGGTTAGCGGCTTCGGTGATAACACCATTGAGCAGATAGCTCGTCGCCAGCGGACTCATTGACAGACTTTCAATAGCCTCCGTCAGCTCACGCAAATTTTCTTGACAACGGTCGAATTCCTCCAACAGGAATTTTTTCTGGTCGTCAGTCATTTCGTTTCCTCCTTCAAAACTTGACAAAACTTATTAAAAACTTGACAAAACCACACAATCTGTGCTACAGTTTGTAGCACTCAAAAGGCGCCGCTTTTTTGCGGGCAATTTTTTAGGAGGTTGAGTGCACAACAAAATTGGTTTAGGCGCGTGCCCTCGATTGGTACACGGCGCGTGCTAATCAAACTCAAATTTAGGGGGAGCCGTTGACGTGGCTAGACGTCGGCGGCTTTTAACGTTCTGGAACTCTTGCGTGGCTAGACGCTTCGAGAAATTTTTTTAGTTTTTGACGCTTTACTATAACACGCGCAAAATTTTTTTGCAAGTGGTGTATTTCCGCGCGAAAGTTAATCAAACAGGGTTAATTGTCTGTCGTCAGCGGCGGGCTTTTTTTTTTGCGCATCGGACGCCGGTGTAGGTTCCGGCGCGGCGTCGCTGTCATCAGCGGCGGGCTCGTCGACTCTCACGGTCGGCGTTGCCACTGGGGTATGTGCCGATGAAGTTTCACGCGTAGCCTGGGTTGCCGCAATTCCGGCGGCATCCTCGTCAAGCGCTTCAAGAATCAGCGCGAGTGCACAAGCTGACGGCGAAGGGCAATTTCGGCGATACGCCAGCGCGCGCAATTTTTCATAATCAGCGGGCTTAAGCCGAATGGTCAACTGCCTGTTTTTTTCCATATTGAATCCCACCTTTTTGAAGTTCGTCGAAGGCTTTGAGAATGACGCCGAGCACAACGGCGTTGGTTTTGTTACGCAGGGCGCGTTGGTCGCGGCGGTAAAGCTCAGTTGTAACAGCACTGGCGTGGCGAACATTCTGGCGAACGTCTTCGATATCGCAATCGTTATCGAGCGCGATTGTAACATTCGACGCCCTTAGGCTGTGAGCCACGATACGCGGTGAATCAGTTCCCGACTGCCGGAACGCCTTTTTGATAAGGCGGCTGACGCTTTGAGTTTGAAGGCGCTGCCCGCGATTTTCGTTGCTGGTGCTGATAAACAGCGGCTCACCAACGCCAGCCCTGCCTCGTGCCTGTACGTAGCTATCAATGTACTTTTTGGCGTCGTCAGGAAGGACAATCTTTTGAGTTTTTGACGTCTTGCCCTTGCCCCAAATTTTCAATGTCCACTGCCCTGCGCGACATTCAAGGTCGCCAAAATCCAAACGAACAATTTCAACCGTCCGCAAGCCGCAACAAGCCAACATGAAGATAGCGGCGTTGCGCTTCCCCAGTACCGTCGACGTATCGAACGTAGCCAGCGCGGCGGCAATTTCCGCAGGAGACGCGGCATCGCGGCTGTGCTGGTCGGTATCGAGCTTGACGCCCTTCACGCCGTGAGCAATGTTGCGCGCCAGATAACCGCGCTTATTCAGCCAGCCGACAAAATTCAGCGCCAGTGAGAAAAATTTTTTCGCCGTGCTGTTCGCGCGGTTCTCTTCGAGAAATTTGCGGTAGTCAACCAACGCGGCTTCCGTAAGCTCCCTCCCGTTATCTTCGAGCCAGCGGCGGAAAATTTTCAGTCCCGAACGATACGATTTTTCAGACAGTTCCGAGCGCAACTGCGCTTCCTTAATCCACTGCTCTACCAACATTTCAGCTGTGGTATCCTGCAACGTCAGTGGTGATTCAGCCTTGACTTCAATCAGCGATTTTTCCATTGCATTCAACATACCTTTCTTTTTCTGTAATTATAATTCAGCGTGGTGGTTATGCCAAGTACATTTTCTGTAAAGAATCTGTACTTCAATACAGCAATGCTGGCAGATAGTCATTTCGGCAGTCTTACAGCGCTGGCAATTTCGCGCTGGCGTTGACAATCGTAAAGGGGAGTGATAAACTTTAGATATAGGGCAAGGCTCGGCAAGGTATGGAACTTTGAAAGAAAGGAGAAATTACCGTGTCAAACGAAGAATATGCTAGATTGAAACGTCTCAGCAGGCGCGCCGGTTATCACGGAATGAGTATTCATCATTGTCGGGAAGGATTTTATTTCATAATCGACGATAGTAATGCTGTGTGGTCACGTTACGGTTCGTTTCAGCCGACGCTTGACGATATTGAAAAAATTCTTGACATTACTGACAAAGGCGACAAATAATAAAAATCACAGGCTCCGCTTCGGCGGGGCTTTTTTTATTGCAACAATGCGCAGGAACTTTCGCGCGGGAGTCGCCGCCCCGCTGACATTCGCCTAATGTATAGCGGGGTATACTTTCACGCTGTGAATGTTCGAGTTTCACCACGGACGTCGCCGCTGTCATCTGACGCTGGCAACGCCGCCGCTGATAAACCGTGCCATTACGCCAATTCGGCTATTAGGCGCCTTTACGGGGCTATTCTCGCGCAGGTATAAAGTATCGTGGCAACGCCTTTTGACGCCTTATTTCGCCTCTCACAAGGTACTTTCGCGGCGGTCTCACGTTGTGGGGCGCGCACGACTTCCTCGGTACAGGCAATTTTTGAGAAAAAAATACACTTAACATAACAGTGCCGCCTTGCCAGCCTTCAAATAGCGGAAAATTTGTCGGCGCGACTTTCCGAGCTTCCGCGCGACTTCCTCGATTGACTTCATTTCAACATAGTGCAGGAGTGTCGCCGTCAGTACCGCCGCTGGCAGGTTAGCGCTGGTGAGCTTTTCACGCAGTCGCCGCCGAGCCTGTCGCTGTCGACGCTGTAGCTTGTGGACGTATCGCCGCGAATCCTCGAACGCTGACATTAATTCCGGCGGCGCGCTGTCAATCATTCGTAACAGCAATTCGCATTTGAGCGAGCGGAATTGCGCCGTCCGTATTGCCCTTTCAAATTCCAACACTGCCGTCAGCGGCGCCGTCGGCTTGAACGGCTCGTCTGTTGACACGGCGTCCATCGCGCTGACGACTAGCGCTTTCTTTTCCAACGGCGCTAGGAACTGCCAATATCGCCGGAACGAATTCAGTACGTGGACATTGCCGAGCCGGTTGGTGAGCACGACGCCTTCCCGCGCGAGCTCGTTGACGAACGCGCCGGAACGATTTATCAGCCTGCCGAAATCCCGTTGACTGCAACGCAACATTGCCCAAAAATCTGATTCGGAAATTTCGCCGGAATTTTTCAGCGCAAGCATTGCCACAAGGTCATACCGCATTCAATCGCCGCCGGTATCTGTTGACGTGGACGCCGCCGCTAATACTTTCTCCCGCGCGAGCCGGTGAATGTAATAAACGTGGGGTTTGCTATAACACAGTGCCAGAATTATTTCCTCGAACTGCTGACATTCCACGTACCGGCGCCGCATTATTTCAAACTCGGTCGCCGTCAATTCTGCCGCAAGTAACCACGTCAGCACTTGAACTTTCGCCGCCGCTAATTTCTCCTGCAGGTCGCGCAGTTTTTGTTCAACTTCGAGTTTCACTAACACAAGCTTTTCAAGGGCGGAATCAAAACGCGGCGTTGCCGGAAGTCCTTCGACAGCATAGCGTGCCGTCATCGCGCCGAATGATTCTGCGAGCGCCGCCAGCCTCCTTTCGACGGCGGCGATTTGCCCTCGCAGTTCAAAACAGATTTTCAGATTAATCTTTTTCGCCTCCTTCGAGGTCGCGTGTAGTTTTGTGTAGTTTTGTGTAGTTTTGCGTGTAGTTTTGTGTAGTTTTGCCGACAAAACTTCACGCCGAAAAGTGGCGTCAGAATGCGGGTTTACGGGCTCGCGTGAAGTTTGCGCAATTTTAAACACGGATATTTCAAAAATATTATTATCATTTATTATTGTCTATTCTTATTTGAGAATTAATGAGAAAAGTTTTTTCGTGTTTTATTGTATAAAACTACACAAACTTCACAAAGGTCAAAAAACGGCGTCAGAACGCGAAAAAAGGCGTGAAGTTTGCTTTTTAAAACTACACACAAACTACACAAACTTCACGCCAAAACTTCACGCGCCCAAAGTTGTTCCCTGTGGATTATCCTGCCAATCAATTCCGAAAAAGTAAAACCCCGCGCGAGTTCTTTGATAAGAAACGCCGTCGAGAGATTCAACCAATTTTGTCAGCGACTGCGTTCCCAGCTGGCGGGCTTGCGGGCAGTCCCGTTTCAGCCGGTCGATAAAGTCCTTACGCGAAATTGAGCCGTCGCTGAGCTTACAATTATCTTCAAGAAACGCCGCGAGCCAGTTGTTATCGTTAAGGTAAGAGGTTTTCTCCTGTTTCATTTCGTCAGATTCAATCAGTCCATCGCGCTGCCACGCTAAACATTCAGCAACAAGTACATTCAGCGCGCCGGTGAGGTTTTCAGGTTCAAGCAGTCTTTCCTTTAATCTGGGGTCGCAATCCTCGTCAGTGAAACTTCTGGGGAAATCTGCAACCAGCAAGCGGCGTTTCAAACCGCCGTCGGTAGGGTCATCGAGCCGAGGAAGGTCGTTGCCGGAAAAAATAAATTTGTGGGTCGGGTTGACGTTTACGCTTCCTTCGCAACGCAAACGGCGGAATGCGAAAGGGTCTCTTCCTGTTAAATTTTTGAAAGTGGCTGTATCGAGCCGACGCCCTTTTGGAATTTCGTTAATAACAGCGAGCCTCGCGCCGACAAGCTTGGTAAATTCTGGGGTGGGGGCGTCGCCGTCTTTCTCGGCGCGGCGCTGTAGGAAACTGTGAATGCTGAGCGAAGTCGCGTATCTGCCGAGAATCGCCGCCAGAACTGCCGTCAGCGTTCCTTTTCCGTTGCCGCCGGTGCCGTGAATGAATAACGCCTTTTCCTCGCAACAATCGCCGGTAAGGCAGTAGCCGAGGTAGCGCAGGACAGCGCGCCGAGTCAATTCGTCAGGCAGAATGTCAATCATGAAATTAGCAAACGCGTCAGAATGTTCACTGGGGTCGTACACAACGTCAGATTTCCGAGTGAGCAGGTCGGCGGGGTTATGCGGTTTTAGCCTGCCTGTTTTCAAATCGACAGTTCCGTTGGCAACGTTCAAAAGGTATTTGGCGGTGTCGAATTTGTCAGTGGTAATCAAAAGTCGCGGGTCGCCCTTCATCAGCTTAATCGCCGCCGACAAATGTTTATGCTCCTGCCAGCGTCGCGCTAATTTTTTTGCGGCTGGGGCTTCCTTGCGCAGGAGTTCCAATTTTGGATTTGGAGCGTTAGATTTTTCTTCATTGCCCGCATTGACTTTAGCGTTATGTTCCGCCAAATCCTTCGAGGCAAGCGCTTCGAGTTGCGAATCGAGCTCCTCAGCGCGGTTGCGAATATATTCAGCCATCGCGCGGGCGTAAGGAAACAGTGCTGAATCTTTAGAGCTTGCGAAATTCCATACGCCGTCGCGGTAAATGTACCAACCGTCAACGTCGGTAGCATAGCGGATATGTTTACCGAATGCGTCAGCGAGCCGGTTAGCGTCGCCGAGGTTTGTAAACGGCTTATAGAAAATTTCCTGCCAGGAATCATCATCAGGCGGAATGTAATACGGCGAAAATTCCGGCGCGTTGCCATTCGCGTCGGCGGCGTCATCAGCGCTGGTACACTCCTGCGCGAACTTCCGGTTAGAGTTCGTCAGTCGGCGGTAAGGCTTGCGCTTGCTGTATTCTGGGTGGGCTTCGTACCACTGATGATAAAAATTTTTAAAGTCAAAACCGGCGTCGCGAGCGCGGGCGGCGAGGACTTCAACCCCGTAATGTTCAGTTAAACTGTTCCACGTCGACAAATTAGCACGCTCGTCATAGCGGTCGGGGTCGCGCTGATTGAAGGCGTCAGCAACCACGTAATCGACGCCGAGGCTTTTAAGCGCCGTCATAACCGCCAGCCACTGGTTGCGCGTCAACGAACGCGGGTCAATCCAGTTTAACATCGTGGAAACTTTTTCTTGAACGAGCTCAGGCGGCTCGTCATCATAGTCGCGCAGGTTGCCGCTGCCGCTGGAAGTGGAAGGTTTTATCCCTTGTTCGAGATTGTGGACGCGCTCGAAATCTGAATCACCAGCCTGTTTAATCGCCGGTGATTCTTGACGGGCGGCAATTTCGTTTTCAGCGGCGGCAAATTTCTCGTCGATATCCTCGGTGAGCTTTGCAAAAATTTCGCGCAGTGCTGCTTCTCCCTGTTCACAAAGAATTTGGTTAGCGTCGAGTTTGCAAACTTCCGGCGACAGGAATTTCACAACTGCCGGAATACCGGCGCTCATCAGCGCGGCGCGGAATTGCGGCGCGGCTTTTCTGCCCGTATCGTCGGGGTCGAACAAAATCAGCACGCGCAGTTTGAAGTTGCCGCCGGAAATATATTCACCACGTGTTTCGAGATTCGTCAGTGTACGTTTCCAGCTATCGGCGCCGCTGGTTGCAACGACAGGGACGGCGCAAGCCTGCCAGATAGACATAGCGTCAATTTCGCCCTCGGTTACCGTGAGAAACTGGCTGGGGTTGCGGCTAATTTGATTGAGCGCGTCGTACAGGTTAAAGGTGTCCTTGGAGCCTTCGTGGGGCTTTAGCTGAATATATTCGCGCTGGGCTTCTGGGAAAATTTCAAGCGGAACGATGAGGCGGGCGAGATAATGATTAGGCGTAGGGATAATCAGCCGCGGGGTCGTCGTTGGGTGGGAGCCTTTGATTCTGCTTTTTGTGGAAGTCCAATCCGGAAGATAACCACAACCAAAAATTTTCAAAGTTTCAAGCGATAGCCCGCGCCGGCAGGCGTCGGGAATCTTGACAAGTTTTTTTTGCGCCGCCGCAATATCCTCGTGAATCAGTTTAAGCCGAGCACAAGCGTATTCTGGCGATTTTTCGTCAACAGTGGTTGCCGGTCGCTCGTCATCAGCGGCGGGGTTAATCGTAGCGTCAGCGGCGACGGTGAGCGCAGGCGGTTTATCCGTGAGCAAAGCCGCCGCCCAATCCGCTTCTGTCGGCGGAACAGCGCCGTCAGTTGACATGAACTCTGTTACAAATTTGCCGAGCCCTTTCATTCGCCAGCGCCTCCTCTATTGACAATCCCCGCGCGATTTGATACAATCTGCGTGAAATTATTAACCTTCTTTTTTTCAAATTGGGTCAATTCGGAATTGCCTGCTGATTCGTCGGCGGGCTTTTTTGCGTTGCGGTAAGCGTCACGCAGAATTTCGGCGGCGTCGGCTGTATTACCGACAACGGCGGGTTCCGTGCCTGTCGCCACGTTGAAAAATCGCTCAAACATCAGGACGGCAGCGGTCGCGTCATTCTCGCTGTTGAAAAAGTTCCACGCCCAAATTTCGCCATTGACTTCGAGGA
>CAJOGX010000041.1 GCA_905234175.1 uncultured Selenomonadaceae bacterium
TAATCCACGCGAGAAATTCGCGGAACAAACTGAAGGGCGGGTTGGTAATGATAACGTCGGCCTCGTCGCGCAGTTTTTTGACTTCGGGGGAGCGGAAATCGCCGTCGCCTTCAAGGTACCGCCACTTCAAATTTTTTGGGTACTGGGCGCTGTCGTCAAAATCTTCGCGTGTCAGAGTGAAAATCTTTCCGCGCGAGTCGGTAATTTGCGGGTCGAAGTGGGGGCTTGTGGCTTCCCAGAGGGTTGGCTGGACGGGATATTTAATTTTCTTGGAGTTGACGGCGTAACTGGTGGAGATTAATTTTTTCAGGCCGTAAGTGTCGAAGTTCTGAATAAAAAATTCGGTGAACATGCTCCATTCGGGGTCGTCGCAGGGCAGGAGAACAGTTTTATCGCGCAGGAAATCTTTGTTGTACAGGTAATAGTGGTTCAATTCCTTCTGAATATCGTCGAACTGCGTGTAAAATTCGTCGTTTTTAGCCCTGGCCGCCTCAGTCAGTTTTTTGTTGCCCGCCAACTAAATCACCTCCAGAACGCTGCCGGTAGAAACAAAATCAGCGCGAAGGTTATCGCCGGAGCAGTGGCACAGGGCGAAACGCTCAACGCCCAAATCTTCGAGCGCGGCAAGAATTTTCGTGTCGCTGGTATGGACGCCGCCGATGACGGTTTTAACTGGCAGGTCGAGGCGTTTCTGAACGGTGGCGACGATGTTCAAAATTCCTGCGTGCGAACAGCCTACAACGACAGCGGCGCCGTCACCTTCGCGCAGGGCAAGGCAAATTTCGTCGTCGAAGTTGTCAGGGATTTTGTCTTCGCCGCGCACGAACTTCGCAGGAATTTCAACTTTGTAGCGCCGGATAAAATTTCCGATAAGCCACGCGCCGTCGTCCAGTTCCACAATGTCACGGCAGACGCGTTGCTCAATGCGCCAGCGCGCCAAATCCTGGAACGTAAAACCGGCGCCCTTGTACTCGAAAGTTTCACCGGCACGCGAAAATTTTTCCTGCCAAAAATTCTGACCGGTGTAAATGTAGGGGAGCCGAACGATTTTCAGCAGCGCAGGGAAACCGCCGGCGTGGTCGTAGTGGGCGTGGCTGAGCACAGCGAAACGGATTTTACTAAGGTCGACGCCCAATTTTTCAGCGTTGCGGAAGGCGGCGCCGGTGTGTCCGCAGTCAAAAAGAAATTTCAGCGCGGGAGTTTCGACGTAGACGGAAAAGCCGTGCTCCGCTTCCAGTCCCGCGCGAGAATTTTTATCGTCAATTAAAATTTGCAGTTTAGTCATGGTTTTGGAATTTTGTTGCCGGAGTTCTGAGCCTGTTCGTAGGTGAACGCCGCGCGCAGAATAGTTTCTTCGTCGAGCGCCCTGCCAATGAGCTGAACGCCAATCGGCAGATAATCTTTCGTGAATCCGCAGGGAATGGAAATGCCAGGCAGCCCCGCAAGATTTGTCGGCACGGTGCAAATATCCTGCAGGTACATTTGCAGCGGATTGTTGACCATTTCGCCGAGCCTGAAGGCGGCGTTGGGCGTCGTGGGCGTCAAAACCAAATCAACATTCTCGAACGCGTCAGTAAAATCTTTCTGAATGAGCGTACGGACTTTGAGCGCCTTCAAATAGTAAGCGTCGTAGTAACCGGCGCTGAGCGCGTAGTTGCCAATCATGATTCTGCGCTTGACTTCCTCGCCGAATTTTTCAGTGCGCGTGTTGGTCATCATATCCACCACGTCCACGCCGTCAACGCGGGCGCCGTAGCTGACGCCGTCGTAGCGCTCAAGATTCGTCGCCGCTTCCGCCGGAGCAATTATGTAGTAAGTGGAAATTGCAAATTCGGTGTGCGGCAGGCTGATTTCGACGATTTTGGCGCCGAGCTTTTCAAAAACTTCGCTGGCGCTGATAACGGCGTCTTCAACTTCCCTGTCCATACCGGCGACGAAATATTCTTTGGGCAGACCGATTTTCAGACCCTTAACGTCAGCCGTCAGACTTTTGGTGAAGTCGGGGACGGGCGCGGCGGTAGAAGTCGAATCCATTTCGTCGAGCCCGCAGATAGCGTTCAAAACGAGCGCGCAGTCGGTAACGTCACGAGTCAAAGGACCAATCTGGTCGAGCGACGAGGCGAAGGCGACGAGGCCGTAGCGGGAAACTCTGCCATAAGTTGGTTTTAAACCTACGACGCCGCAGAAACTGGCTGGCTGGCGAATGGAGCCGCCGGTATCGGAACCGAGCGCGAAAATTGCTTCGCCGCTGGCAACCGCCGCCGCACTGCCGCCGGAACTTCCGCCAGGCACGCGCGAAGTGTCCCACGGATTTTTTGTAAGGTGGTACGCGGAATTTTCGGTGGAGCCGCCCATAGCAAATTCGTCCATGTTGAGCTTGCCGAGCAGAATTGGATTTTGCGCGAAAAGTTTTTTGATAACGGTTGCGTCGTAGGGCGGCACGAAGTTTTCAAGAATTTTCGACGCGCAGGTAGTTTTGACGCCCATTGTGCAGATATTGTCCTTAATCGCGCAGGGGATGCCTTCGAGGGGGGCGAGCGTTTCACCGGCGGAAATTTTGGCGTCGACTTTTTTAGCGGCGTCGAGAGCCTGCGCGCGCGTGACTTCGAGGTAGGCGCCAATTTCAGATTCGCGCTCATCGATACGGGCGAGCAGATTTTCAGTGAGTTCAGTCGCGGAAATTTTTTTAGCGGCTAAGAGTTCGTGAAGTTCGTGCGCGGTCATTTCGTATAAATTCAAATTTATTGCCTCCTGTCCTGTTCCGCCTTTTGAATATCTTCGCGCAGGTCTTCAGCGAGGTTGAGCGAGTTGAAATCTCCATCGCTGGGCAGGCGCATTGCGAAGTTTTCAGTTTTATCGAATTGCGCTTCGCCGGAGCTGAGGCTGAGTTCGAGGACGTGCCCGCCGAATTTTTTATCGCTGGTGACGAAGTGGAAGTGCCAGCCGACGCTATTAAGGCTTGACATTTCGGCGGGGCAGTACAGCCCGACGAGGGTGCCGCTGACTTTTTTGAAGGTGCGCTCCTGCTGATTAGCCTGCAGAGCCTGAACGAGCGTGGGATAAGGTTTTTTCTGACCGGCTTCGCTGCGGACGAGAATTTCGTTGAAGTCGCCGGTGAGCTTGACGACGTAGAAACAGTTCCTGCCGCGCTGGTTGACGAGTTCATTAAGGCGGGCTTCGAGTGCGTTTTTATTGGAAATGCTGCCGAGGTGGATGGAAAAATCTTTGTCGAAGAAAGTGACGTTGGCGAAGGGGATTGTGACTTTGTTGTCGACGACGTTAATTTCGCAGTTCTGGTTGGCGCGGTAGACAACGCCGTCAAACATAATCAGTTCGCCGTTGAACCCGTCGAAAGTGCCAATGCCGGTATCGCCGAGCTTTTTGAGTTCCTTAACGGTAATTGAGCCGTCGAAGTAGCCGAGCGTCAGAGACTGGAGCAGCGCGACCTGATTAACGGTTTCGCGTTCGACGGACGGGGCGGCAGCAGCTGTGTTGAAAATCATTGCGCCGGTGAGAGCTGAGACTGCCAGAAACTTTTTCATTTTTTTTATTCCTCCAATACACGTGGTACTTTAAAATAGCCGTCTTCCTGCAGGGGCGCGTTTGAAAGCGCCAGCTCGCGGTTGAGCGACGGTTTAACAATGTCAGCGCGAAAAACATTCTGCATTGGGAGAGCGTAGGTTGTCGGCTGAATGTTGGTGGTATCGATTTTGTTGAGGTTGTCGACGTAGGTAAGAATTTCGTTGAGCTGGGAAATGACGCGCGCCGATTCGTCCGGCCGGATTTTTAGCCGAGAGAGGCTGGCGACGGTCTGAATGTCGGATTCGGTTACCTTCATAAAAAAAGACGCGGCGGTAAAAGTTGCCGCGCCGTTCACTTCCTTTCGAGTGAAAATTTATTTGATAAGATTATCGAAGTCAGCCTGCGGGACCAGCGTAACCAGCCCCATGATAGCCAGGATTTGTTCGAGAGCGACGCGGGCGCTGGCGGTATTCTTGACGACGAAATTTACGTCTTTCCACTTTTCAAATTCATGGTTGTTTTCTGCGTACTCAACGAAGTATTTGATTTCGTCATTGGAACATCCGGCGCGGAGCATTCGCTCAATGAAAACTTCGTCGTTAATCATGAGGAAAATCGTCACCAAATCCTGATTAATGAACTTGGAAACCTGCTTGATTCCGTCGGTGTCCATCATAATCATAATGCTGACCTTATGCTGCTGGTAGGCCTCAAGCACGTCGTTTTTGCGAATGCCGTAGGAGCTGCCCTGGTAGCCGTTGTTGACGATTAATTTTTCGGCGGCGTAGGCGTCGGGCTTGACGGTGCGGAAAAGTTTGCGCTTGTAGGCGTAGCGGTCGTCGAAATATTTCGTGGTGATTGTCGGAATGTAATGAATGCCCATTGAAACGAGCTGCGAGACCATCGAGGCTTTGCCGGAGGCGTGCGGGCCGAGGAAGGCGTAGACTTTGTTATTAGCCATAGAATTTTCCTTTCAGTAATTTTCAGCGTTAATTTCAAAATAGCTTTGCGGGTGGAAGCAGACGGGGCAGACGTCGGGCGCCGAAGTTCCAACGACGATATGCCCGCAGTTACGGCACTCCCAGACCTGAACGCCGGCTTTCCTGAAGACTTCCTGCGCCTCGACGTTTTTCAAGAGCGCGCGGTAACGTTCCTCGTGGTGCTTTTCGATAGCGGCGACGCCACGGAACTGCTCAGCGAGTTCGGTGAAGCCTTCTTCCTCAGCCTCCTGCGCCATTCTGGGATACATATCCGTCCACTCGAAATTTTCACCTTCGGCGGCGTGCGCAAGATTTTCAGCGGTATCGCCGAGTTCACCGAGCGCCTTGAACCAAAGTTTAGCGTGTTCCTTTTCGTTTTCAGCGGTCTTAAGAAACAGCGCGGCAATCTGTTCGTAGCCGTTTTTCTTAGCGACGGACGCGAAGTAGGTGTACTTGTTGCGCGCCTGCGATTCACCGGCGAAAGCTTCGCGCAGATTTTTTTCGGTCTTCGTACCGGCGAGGGATTTTTTCTGAGCGGAGACGGGAGCCGCCGAAACCTTTTCAAAATCGCTGGCGGGGTGCTTGCAGATTGGGCAGACGAAATCGTCGGGCAGTTCGTCGCCAACATATTCGTAGCCGCAAATTCTGCAGCGCCAGACAGATTTTCCGTCAGCGGTCTTAGCAACCGGCGCGGGTTTCGGCTTGATGTACTGCTGATAATAATTGTACGTCGTCGAAGGAATGTCGTTGAATTTTTCCATGTCAGCAACTTCGGCGATAAAAATGCTGTGCGTGTCGAGTTCAACCTGCTGAATGACGTTGGCGCTGATAAAAGCGTTTGTGCCCTCGGTAATGGCGAGCGTGCCGTTTACCGTGCGCTGAACTTTGTCGAAGTCGGCGAACTTGTCAACGTTTCTGCCGCTCTGAAAACCGAAGTGCTTGAACAGCTCAAACGACGCGGCCTCGCTGATAATCGAGACGGTGAAAACTTTCGACGCGGCAATTAAATCGTGCGTGTAATTTTTTTTGTTGACGGCGATAGAAATTCTGTCCCTGCTGGCGACGGGCGCGGCGGTAACCTGCGTGACGGTGTTGATAATGCAGGCGTTGTCCCTGTCGTCGGCGGTCTTTGAACTGAGCACGAACAGACCGTACTGAATGTTGAACATAACTTTGCTGTCCACGGTCAAACCTCCCAAAAAATTTTTTCTACATTGGAAATGTATTTTATCAGTTTCAACGGGCTTTGTAAATGTCAAGCGGCAGTTCGTTCGTAAAAATCGCTTAATCAGCTGTAAATCGCGCGGGTTATCGCTCAAGCTCCGTTTATCGTAGAAATGCTGATTTGCCAAAATTTTTTCCGCTGGTAAAATATACCTACCCCAAATTTTTAGAAAGGAGAGCAGGTTATGAATTTGAAAACTGTGGTAAAGCGTTCGGGCGAGAGCGTTGACTATGACCGCGCGAAAATTTTCAACGCGATAGCGGGAGCGAACCGCGACGCGACTACGTCGGCGGATAAACTTGCGCCGGACGACGTGGAGAGCGTGACGGCGGCGGTTGAAACGGCTGTCGGCGGGCGCGAAAGTATCAGCGTCGAAGAAATTCAGGACGAAGTTGAAAAGGCGCTCATGGCAAAGGGATTTTTCGACGTTGCCAAGCAGTTCATTCTTTACCGCGAAAAGCACGCTCAGCGGAGAAATGCGCAGAAAAAGCTGATGGATACGTACCGCGATATTTTCTTCGCGAAGTCAGTCGACGTGGATTTGAAGCGCGACAACGCCAATATCAATACCGACGCGTCGATGGGGATTATGCTCAAGCTGGGCGCGGAGGGCGCGAAGTACTTCGTCGACAATTACGTTTTGCCGGAGGAATTTGCGGCGGCGGACAAGGAAAACTGGATTCACGTCCACGATAAAGACTTTTCGCTGATAACGCTGAACTGCTGCCAGATTGATTTGCTGAAACTTTTTCACGGCGGCTTCTCGACGGGGCACGGCTTCCTTCGCGAGCCAAATTCCATTCGCTCTTACGCGGCTTTGGCGTGTATCGCAATTCAATCAAATCAGAATGACCAGTTCGGCGGGCAGTCAATCAACGCGTTCGATTATGCTATGGCAGAAGGCATAAGGAAGTCGTTCAAAAAAATTCTGGCGGCGGAAGTTGCGCGCGCGTGCGAGTTCTGCGACGTTACGCCAGCCGCCGAGATCGATTTTAAAATTTGCACTTATTCGGAAGGTGATAATCCCGCCGCCGTGGAAAATCTGACGGCAGTCATCGGTTCCAAAAAGCTGGCGGAAAAAATTTACAAGCAGGCCTGCCGCGACGTTGAGGAGGAAACTCATCAGGCAATGGAGGCGCTGATTCATAATTTTAACACTCTCCACAGCCGTGCGGGGGCGCAGGTGCCCTTCAGTTCAATCAACTACGGAATGGATACCAGCCCCGAAGGCCGCCTTGCGATTCGCGAAGTCCTGAACGCTATCGACGCGGGGCTGGGCAACGGCGAGACGCCAATTTTTCCAATTTCTATCTTCCAGCTTAAAGCCGGCATTAATTACAATGTCGACGACCCGAATTACGATTTGTTCCGGCAGGCGTGCAAAGTCAGCGCAAAAAGGCTCTTCCCGAATTTCCTCAGCCTGGACGCGCCGTACAATTTGCAGTATTACAAGCCTGGCGACTATAACAGCTACGTTGCAACGATGGGCTGTCGCACGCGCGTCATGTCTAACGTCAACGGGCCCGAACAATCCGGCTCGCGCGGGAATTTTGCCTTCGTCACGATTAACCTGCCCAAACTCGCCCTCGAAGCCGGCGGCAGCCTTAACGAATTTTTCCGCCTGTACGACAAATATATTACAATCTGCCACGATTATCTTCTGTTCCGCCTGAAAATTATCGAGGCAAAACACGTTTATAACTTCCCCTTCCTCATGGGGCAGGGCGTCTGGCTCGGCTCAGATAAGCTAAAGCCGACCGATTCGATTAAGGACGTTTTAAAGCACGCGTCCTACTCAATAGGTTTCTGCGGTCTGGCTGAATGTCTCGTCGCGCTGATTGGTGTGCACCACGGGCAAAGTGCCGAGGCACAGGAACTCGGTCTGAAAATCGTCCGGCACCTGCGCGAACGCACTGACGAATACGCCAGACTTGAACAGCGCAACTGGACGACTTTCGCCACGCCTGCAGAATCTACCGCCGGTCAGTTCCAGCGCGCCAACCGCAAAAAGTACGGCAAAATCAAAGGTGTCACCGACCGCGACTACATGACTAATTCCAGCCACGTGCCGGTTTACTTCCCAATCACCGCGCACGACAAAATTCAAATCGAGGCGCCCTACCATGCGCTGTGCAACGCCGGCCACATCGCCTATATCGAAATGGACGGCGACCCCACTAAAAATCTTTCCGCCTTTGAAGCTATCGTCCGCGCAATGCACGACGCCAACATGGGCTACTTTTCCATTAATCACCCCGTCGACCGCGACCCCGTTTGCGGCTACACCGGCATTATCGCTAACGAGTGCCCGCACTGCCACCGCAGGGAAATTTCGCGCGGCACTTTCCATATCGACCGCCTTAAATCCTGACGGAAAGGAGTAACCGCCAGTGAGTCAAACTTTAATCGGCGTGCTGGGCTTCGCTTGTATGGCAGCGATAATGCTGACACTTTTCAAAGGCAAAACCGTGCCCGCCATTGCGTTCATTTTGTTCCCGACAATCCTCGGCGC
>CAJOGX010000042.1 GCA_905234175.1 uncultured Selenomonadaceae bacterium
GAGCAGGCGATTGACCTGCCGGACGTTCACGTAAAAAAAATCGGCAACAGTTTAATGCTGACCGGCACCGTCAACACTGAACAGGAACACATTCACGCGGTGCAGGTCGCCACGGTTTTCGCCAACAACGCCGAAGTGCCAAATAACCTCGAATCTCAGAACAACGTCAAAATCCTCAGCCTCAACGATAAAGATGACGCCGTTCGCGACGCGCAGGTTTCCAAAGTCAACGTCCTCGACAGAATCGAAGTCCTCAACCCGCAGTCTATAACTGAAATGCAAATCGAGCAGGCGATTGGTCTGCCCGACGTTCACGTTAAAAAAGTTGACGAAAGAATTTTGCTCACCGGCACCGTCCAGAATCAATACGAGCGCAACTACGCAATTCAAATCGCGCGGCTGTACGTCAGCGGCGGCAGCGATGCCAGTTTGAGTTTCGGCAGTAACGTCAATCCCGAAATGCAGACGAAAAAAGCGGACAGCAACAGTTCCGGCGGCACTCTCGCTTCAAATAACGAAGTTGAAGACGGCGGCGATGTCATTGACCTTCTGCAAATGCTCAACCCCACGCAGATTCGCCTTGAGGCGCAGATTATCGAAATTAATTCCGACAAAGCGAAAGACCTCGGCATTACCTACGGGCAGAGCGGCGAAGGCGGCGTTTTTTCTGTCGGCGAGGAAAACGACCGCACTGTTACCACGGAAGTTTACCGCTACTGGAGCACTTCAAATAACCGCTGGGAAAGTTACAGCCTTGAATCCGGCTCCAGCGTCGACGCTTTTGCGCATAAGCCGCTGAAATGGATTCAGCAGCGTTTTGGTCCGATAAACGCCCGCATTCATGCGCTGGTTTCTGACGGCAAGGCGCGAATTTTGTCCCGCCCCAGCGTTATGACAATGAGCGGCGAACAGGCGACGATTCAGATTGGCGGCGAAATTCCCTACAGCGTTTCAAATATCAACGGCACGACGGTGAATTTCCGCAACTACGGAATTATCCTGCAGTTCAAGCCAATCGTCGACGCGCAGAACAGAATTGTTTCGACGATTTCCACGGAAGTCAGCAACCTTAGCGGGCAGGCAGTCAACGGGCAGCCAATTATAACGACGCGCCGCGCTGATTCCGTCGTTACGCTCGATTCCGGCTCTGCCGTCATTATCGGCGGCCTGATGGATTCTTCGGAAAGCAAAGTCGTTTCAAAAATTCCTATCCTCGGTAATATTCCAATCCTCGGCGAATTTTTCAAGTACACTTCCAAGCGCAGGGATAAGCGCGAACTGATAATTCTCGTGACGCCGTACATTGTCAGCGGCTACGAAAAATCCCGCGCCGGAATGAGCGACGCAATGCGCGATTACTACCGCGAAGGACAGCGCGAAAAAAATCATCTGCGCGACGTTGATTTGAACGAGCCGCCGCCGCCAGTTCCCGCCAAAAAAAGCAAATCCGACAAAAAAGTTATCAAAACTGAAAACAATCTCGATAATAATGATACCAAAACGCCAGAGAAAAAAAGCGGCTGGAGCTTTGGGGCAGGAATTTTCGGCGACGCCTTTTAGCAACTAAAAAAAGTGAATGACCCTTAACCGGCACACGATAAAATTAAAAAAGGAGGAGAAAAATTTATGGCAGGCGAAAGGAATAGCATAATCATCAGCGTGTTCAGCACGAGCTCTGGAAACGGCAAAACGATCACTGCCATTAATCTGGCGGCAAGCCTGAGCTGCGAAGGCTACGCGGTTTGTCTGGTGGATTTGGATTTACAGTTCGGCGATATTGTGACGTACCTGAAACTGGAGCCGAAACATACAATCGCCGAGGCGCAGCGCGATTTCATTGAGAGCAACGGGAAAATCAACGCTATCGATTACCTTACGACATACGGGCACGTAAGCTTCGACAACGCGCCGTCCATAACTTTTTCGGTAATGGCGCCGCCGCGTATGGTTTACGACGCGTACAACATTGAAGTTCCTGTCGTCGAAAAGCTCCTGCGGGATATGAACTACTTCGATTTCATCATTCTGGATTTGAATGCGGCTTTCAGCGCGCTGAATCTGGCAATGCTGGATATGAGTACGATTATCAACTATGTGGGCGTTGTGGATTTCCTGCCTTCGGTCAAGAATTTTAAAATCGGCTACGACACGCTGATTCGGTTTGAGTACGAGGAAAGCAAAATTCGTCTGGTAGAGAACCGCGCCAATTCCCAGAAACTTATCAGCGGGAACGACGTGGAGCGGCTTATCGGGGAGAAATTTTTTCACCGGCTACCGAACGACTTTCCTTCAGTAAACAAAGCCGTCCGCGAAGGGCGTCCGCTAATGTACGCCGCACCAAATTCCGCGCTGACGAAAAGTTTCACGGAGCTCGCGCGCAAGTACACGCGGCACCAGGAGCTGATTCAAAGTCACCAGCTTGGAGCGGCGCCCGTGGAAAACAACAAGCAGAGCTGGATTTCCAAAGTCATGAACGTATTTTTCGGCTGAGGGGTGAGAATTTTTGATATACCGAGTAATTTTGGTCGAAAGTTCGCCGCCGATGCTGGAAACTTTGTCCAACACGCTCAAGCAGGCAGAAAATTTCGAGTTGCTGTCGACGTACGATAACTTCAACGCGGCGCTGTGGCAGAGCGCAATTTACAACCCGAATCTTTTCCTTATGGACATTGACAACGAGGAAGTGCTGAACAATCTGCCGGCGTTCGTGGACATTTTCCCCGAAGCGGTAATCCTCGGCATGATGTCAAACTGGGACGCGGACATTTCGTACAAGGCGCAGAAAATGGGCGTCACGGGCTGCATTGTCAAGCCGTTCAAGCCGTCGGAAATTGTCGAATCGATTGAACTGTACAAAAAGCGCGGGAAGCCTAAACCGTCGCAAATTGTAACTTTTTTCAGCCCGAAAGGACGTTCCGGCAGGACGACGCTTGCGGCATTGCTGGCGCTGGAAGTCGCGCAGAAAAGCAACGAGGCAGTCGCGCTGATTGACGCGGATTTACAGTTCGGCGACCTGCCAATATTTTTCGACCTGGAGCCGCAGCACACGGTTGTTGACGCGGTACACGACGTAAAACTTTTGACGCCGCTGGCGTTCGCGCCGTACTTCCACGAAATCACGAAAAATCTCTACCTGCTGAGCAGTCCCGAACGGCCGGAGTACGCCGAGCTGGTTGACGCGCAGGGTTTAGTTGAGGTCGTTCGCATGGCGGGACACATTTTCCGCTACCTGTTTATCGACCTGCCCGCCGGTTTCAATCCGCTGTCAATCGCCGTCAGCAACTTCGCCAACACGAATTTCGTCGTGGCAATGATTAACACGGGACTCGAAGTTCTGCACATGAAGCGCAGTCTGGATTTGCTGAGGACAGGCGAAAACCGCAAGGAAAACCATTGCCCGATTTTTACGCGCGTCAATCCCTGCAACGCCGAGCAGAAAGCCAAACTTGAGCAACAGCTCGGCAGTCCAATCGCGGCGATTTTCCCCAACGAATACAATCTGGTTTCCGTTGCGAACAGCGGGCGCATTCTCTACGGGCTCCCGCGCGATACGCTGATGATGAAAACGATTGAGAATTTGGCAAAGGAAATCATTGCCGGAAAGCTGTGACGCCATGATTTTCATTTTCTTCATATCGCTTTTTTTCGCGCTGGCGGTGTTCCTGCTGATAATCGTTTTGGGGCTGCTCTTAAAAAACGCGCTCAGCCTGAACCTCGTCCACCGAATGCGCCGCCACAACGTCAAGCCGCTGATAAAAAAAGAGGAAGGATTTGAAAGCCTGATCGCCCGTTTCTACGCGTTCATTAAGCGAATTTCCAAACCGCTGGTTGAGAGGAACCTGGCGCACTCGCTGGAAAACAACCTGAATCGTGCAGGAATTCCGCTGTACGGTGGCGAATACATAGTCGTCAACATAATCGCGACGATTGCGGTAAGCATTTTGAGCGGGGTTATCACGTTGAATCCGCTGTATACGCTGCTTTTGTCGGCGCTCGTACCTTCCGCGCTGTGGTCGATAGTTCTGATACTGAAAAAACGGCGACTGGAATCGTTTACTGAACAGCTCGGTGACTGTCTGATAACAATTTCCAACGCATTGCGCGCGGGCTACAGTTTCCAACAGACAATCGAGGTTATTGCGAACGAAATGGAGCCGCCAATCGGCGAGGAATTTTCCCACATGAACCACGATGTAGTTATGGGCGTGCCGCTCGAAGAGGCAATGGAAAACGCCAATCAGCGAATTGGCAGCTCAGATTTTGAACTGGTCGTGACGGCGGTTTTGATTCAGCGCGAAGTAGGCGGAAACCTTGCGCAGGTGCTGGACAATATCAGCTACACGATAATGGAACGAATCAGGCTGCGGCGGGAAATCATGGCGATAACGGCGCAGGGCAGACTTTCGGCGATAGTGCTGGTGCTCCTGCCCTTTGCCGCTGGCGCCGCGATGTTCTTCGTAAACCACGACAATTTCGTTCAGCTGTTCGATGAGCCAATGGGGCAAATGGCAATGGCTGGCGCGGTTGTATTTGAAGTCCTCGGTTACATCATAATTCGCCGAATCGTTGACATTGAAGTCTAAGACTTGACGAATATGAAAATACAGTGTAAAATTTCAAAAAGTCGACCCCAGCAAGTCCGGTAACAAACCGGCGAAGCTGTAAGATATATTTTTCTCGAAATTTGAATGGAGGTAATCGCTTTGTTCAACTTTATTCATAAAATCCTCGACAACATTAAGGCAAAGCTTTCACAGGAAGGCCAGGGCATGGTCGAATACGCGCTGATTATCGCAGTCGTCGCCGTTATCGCGGTGCTCGTTCTGAACACCAACCTCAGAAACGCTATTACCAATGCTTTTGACAGTGCCAGCAACCAGATTGACACCACAACCGAAAATATCAATGACATGAGAGGAGAAGCTGGCAACTAACGGCAACTAACCGGCGCAAATCTTAACTTTTCCTGGCAAAATGCGACCCCCTATGGTTACGTAGGGGGTTTTTTAGTAAGGTGGTGTAAAAAATGAGGCAAAGAGGTCAGGCGGCTGTGGAACTTGCATTTGTGCTGCCGCTTTTAATATTCCTGTTCCTGTGCATTTTTTACCTCGGGATAATGTTCATGGATTACATTCAGTACAGCAACGCCGCCCGCGCCGCCGCGCGAGATATTTCGATTCAGGTAGATTACACGAACGCGAACCCTTCGGTTAAGAGAGACCAGCTCGCCGAGAAGATTAACAATCAGGACTCGAAAGCTATCAAGTCCTACGTGACGCCGCTGACCAGCCTTTATTCCGCGTACTGGGACGTTATGTTTTTGGACGAAAATGGAGATGAAACCAGCGAGGCGGCTAAAGGCGTCGAAGTTCAGATAACGATATCGCTGGAGCGCGGCGATTTGCCGACGGTGCTGGAAAATTTGCACGTTATCCCACGTGCGCTCAAGCCGATACAGTACAAAATGAGAATGGAATTGCAGAGTTAGGAAGGATGAAATAAATGGCGAGGTCACTGTCGTTATTTGAGAGGCTTGGCGGAAAGAAAGAGGTTGAGGAGACGGCGGCGGCAGAAAAACCGATGCCGACGTACAACAGCCGCCTGCAAACCGCGCTGAGCTTTGAAAAACCGCTGGAAGCGTCAGCATTTGCGGGGCGGCACACGGCGGCAATAACTTCGACGGGAAACAAACTGCAGGAACTGAAAATGGCGATACACCGGCGAATCGTGGACGAAATGACGCCGGAGGAGCAGGCGCTGATAACGCAGGGCGAGCCTGCGCGTGACCAGATTAAAACGATTATTTCGGCTTACAGCGACCGCGAAATTGCGGAAAATCCTATCGCTAACATGTCGCGCGGCGAAAGGTTTCAGCTGGTGGACGACATTGCGGACGAACTTTTGGGGCTGGGGCCGCTTGAGCCACTCTTAAAAGACGACGAAATTACGGAAATAATGATAAACGGGCCGAAAAATATTTTCGTGGAGCAGAAAGGCAAACTGCTGCTGACGGACACGTATTTCCACGACGACGCGCATTTGATGAGTATAATCGAGCGGATACTGACGCCGCTTGGAAGGCGCGTGGACGAATCTTCGCCGCTGGTAGACGCGCGCCTTTCGGACGGCTCCCGCGTCAACATAATCATTCCGCCGCTGTCACTGGTAGGCCCCGCCGTCACGATTCGTAAATTTTCCAAAAAAGCGCTCAGCGTCAAAGACCTGGTGAGTTTCGGTACGCTCAGCGACAGCATGGCGAAATTTTTGGAAGCGTGCGTGAAGGCGCGGCTGAACATTTTAGTTTCGGGCGGCACGGGCTCAGGGAAAACGACGACGCTGAACGTTTTATCGTCATTCATACCGGCGACGGACAGAATTGTTACGATTGAGGACGCGGCGGAACTGCGACTGCAGCAGCGGCACGTTGTCACGCTGGAATCGCGGCCGGCGAACCTTGAAGGCAAGGGCGCAATTACGATACGCGATTTGGTACGAAATGCCCTGCGAATGCGGCCGGACAGGATAATCGTCGGGGAAGTGCGTTCAGGCGAGGCGCTGGACATGTTGCAGGCGATGAACACGGGGCACGACGGCTCGCTGACTACTGCGCACGCCAACAGCCCGCGCGACGTTCTTTCGCGCCTTGAAACGATGGTGCTCATGGCGGGAATGGAACTGCCGGTTCGCGCAGTGCGTACACAGGTTTCCTCGGCGATTGATTTGATTTTACAGCAGTCGCGCATTCGTGACGGCAGCAGGAAAATCACGTACATTACCGAAGTGCAGGGAATGGAAGGCGACACGATTATTCTGCAGGATTTGTTCCGCTACGTGCAGGATTATATTGACGAAAACGGCAAATCCGTCGGGCACTACGAAGGGTCGGGCTTGCAGCCGCTGTTCATGGACAAATTCAGAATGAACGGTATCGAAATGCCGAGTTTGCAGTAGGTGGGGAAAATGGTTTTTACAGCGTCAGCGATTGGCGCGTTAATCTGGGGCGCGCTGATATACTTGATTTTGTACATGCGGCAGACGCCGATGGCGCAGGTTCGCAGGCGAATACTCTCGATGATTGAGCAGGCGGAGGAGGAGCGGGCGAAAGTTGCGCAACAGAAAAAGGCCGCCGAGCCGAAGCCAGTGCGACCGTTAATTTTGCGTAAATCTTTTTACGAGCGAGTCATTCAGCCGATAATTCAGTGGATAGAAAAAACTTTGCACATGCTGACGCCGTCGGCGATAGTCAACGCGCTGGAGCGGTATACATTTCGCGCGGGTCTGCAGGGAAACTGGAGCGTGCAACGCGTTGCGGCGGTTTGGGTTATGTCGGTAGTGACGGGGTTTCTCGTAGCGCTCGCGGTAATTCAGAACACGAATTATTCGGCAGTGCAGGAAATTTTTATTTTGATTTTGGGTGAGCTTATCGGCGCGGGCTTGCCTTTTTTATTTTTGAAGAGAAAAATTCAGCGGCGGCAGAAAATGCTCAGGCGGCAACTGCCGGAATTTCTGGATTTGCTTTGCGTGAGCGTACAGGCGGGACTTTCGTTCGACGGCGCCGTAGCGAAAATCACGGGGCGGCTGAGGAACACGCTTTCGGACGAGTTCAAGCACATGCAGGACGACGTTAGATTTGGAATGACGAAGCAGTACGCGCTGACGCAAATGGCTAAGCGCTGTGACATTGAGGAAGTTTATCTGTTCACGACTTCGGTGATACAGGCGGAAAAGCTGGGCACGAGCATGACGCAGACGCTGACGATGCAGGCGGATAATATGCGCGACCGGCACCGCCAGTTCGTCCGCACCGAGGCAATGAAAGCGCCAGTCAAAATGCTGTTCCCGATGGTCTTCTTCATATTCCCCGCGATTTTCGTCGTGCTGTTAATGCCGTCGGTTATCACGCTGATGAAAACGCTGGGCGGCGGCGGCTGACTTCAGTCAATCCATTCCGCGCGCGTCGTCGTGAAGAACATATCGTCGACCTTCCACAATTCCCCTTCCGTAATTGTTTCTCCGTTGACGGTATGATTGAACTCGTTCACGTTCATGTAGGTATAGTTGATGCGCCACAGGTCGTCAATGTCGAAGTAGCTGTAGAAAGAATCCGCGCTGAGGTTAAACGTCGACTCAAAGTAGACGCGTTCCAGCGCCGGTATGCGATAATCCTGATCCACGCGGTAAGAGCTACGTACTGCCCGTTATTAACTCTGCCCTTGTCGCCAGGAATTTCCTCGGGATCTTTCGGCGCGCGCGTGTATTCGTTCCAGTAACTGCTTAACGTTGCATTGGTTCCGAAATAACTTGTCGCCTCGTCCTCCAAATCTTCGTTATCGCTTTGAGTTTCAGCGGCAAAAACTTCGGGCGTCGTGAGGGGCTTCGTCAGCATGTTGCCGTTTTCGTCGACGATTATGTAGTTATCGTTTTCGGGGAAATTCTCGTTGTTGTTGACTTTCGTGTAGTAGAGTTTCTCGCCTTTTCTGATGTACTTGTCGCCGTCGATTTGCTGGTATTGGGCGATAACCTTCGGGTCATTGG
>CAJOGX010000043.1 GCA_905234175.1 uncultured Selenomonadaceae bacterium
TCGACGCTCAGCCACCACATAATTTTCCGAATGCGCCGGTAAGCGAAATAGGAATCGTTAGCGGTTTCCGGCATAATCAGCACGTTGTGGGGCTTGTCCTCAATTTCGAGAACGTAAGGCACGTGGTACTTGACGTAAACTTCGTGGACGGGATTGGCGGGGTTGCCGGAAACGTAGAAAATGTAAGCGTCGACGCCGAACTGAATCAGCTGGGAAACGAGCTGGTAACAGAGTTCTGAGCCGCCGCTGTGAATGTTTCCTGGGCACATCATGTAAACTTTGGAGTCGGGAAAAAGTTTCATAGCGTTTCCTCAAAGCAGTTTCATCAAATCTCCGCGAACAATCGTAGCGACGGCGCGCCCTTTAAGTTTGCGTCCGACGAAAGGCGAATGACTTCCGCGCGTGTAGAAATTTTTCGCGTCGACAGTCCATTCAAGTTCGGTATCGATAATCGTAACGTCAGCGTCCGCGCCAATGCTGAGCGTGCCGGCGTCGAGCCTAAAGACCTTCGCTGGTTCATATGTCATTTTTGAAATTAATTTCGGCAACGGTATTATATTTCTGTGATATAAATCTGTCAACAAAATTCCGAGAGAAGTTTCGAGGCCAGGGAAACCGCTGGGCGCGTAAATGTATTCGCGGTCTTTTTCCTCAGCGGCGTGCGGCGAATGGTCGGTAACAATCATGTCAATCGTGCCGTCGAGCAGACCGGCAATCAGCGCGTCGCAGTCCTTTTGCGTGCGGAGCGGCGGATTAATTTTCGTGGCGGAATTTGTAGGGTCAACCAGATCTTCAGTCATGGTGAGATGTTGCGGCGTGACTTCGGCGGTAACGTTGACGCCGCGTTTTTTAGCGTCGCGGACAATTTCGACGGCGCGCGCGGAACTCATATGCGCAATATGCACCCTGCCGCCGGTGTATTCCGCAAGCAGGCAGTCACGCGCCACGGCAATATCCTCAGCAACGCTCGGCCGCCCCTTGATACCGAGAATCGCGCTGCGCCGACCTTCGTTCATTGCGCCGTCCTTAACGAGGCTGGTTTCCTCTTCGTGGCAGATAACGACTTTGCCGGTGCCATGCAGATAATCCAGCGCGTTCATGAAAATTTTGGCGTTGTCGTCGAAGTGCCCGTCGTCCGAAAAGGCAACCGCGCCAGCGTCAATCATGTCGCGCAGTTCCGCAAGTTCCTCGCCTTTCTGGTTTTTGGTAACGGCGCCGATAATTTTAATGTTGACAATCCCAACGTCCTTCGCGCGCTGAACCATTGAGCGAACGAGCGCCGCGTTATCGACGACCGGCGAAGTGTTGGGCATCGTGGCAACGGTCGTGTAGCCGCCAGCAACCGCCGCCCTGGAGCCGCTTACAAAATCTTCCTTAGCCTCCTGCCCAGGCTCGCGGAGGTGTACGTGCATATCGATAAGGCCAGGCACGACGATTTTACCGGCGGCGTTGTACTCATTCTGCGCGGAAAATTTAATGTCCGGCTCGACTGCGGAAATTTTCCCGTCGACAATCAGCACGTCAGCAATTTCGTCAATTTCGTTGGCGGGGTCAATGACGCGCCCGCCGCGAATCAGCAGCGAATCTTTAATTTCCGCCCTGTGAATTTCCCAAAGATTATTCATGGTTTCCCTCCATTTAAATCCATAAACAGTGACGCCAGATATTTCTTCGCCAGCGCAACGGCTTTATCTTCGTCGCTCGAATAAAACGCCTTGAGAGTAATATTTTCGCCTTCCGCCGCGAGCCGAGCCCTGACTTCCGCGCAAAACTCGCCGGCAATTTCGTCGTTATTGTTATAACCGGAATCGACGTAAAACATTTCCACCAGCGCCACATTGACAATAGCGCTGCCGTCCTCGCTCATGATAAATTTCATTTTGATTCTCCGTTCAAAGACTTTGCCAGTTTTTCCAGACCTTCAGGTAGTTTCGTCTCTGTCGACAAAATCAAATTCATTCAAAATTGTTTCATCATAACTATTACATTTACTTTAATTCATCACTGCAATTCGACAGATACTGGCATAGTTACAAAATAAATTTCACTTTGATTCGCCGTTCAGCGTCAAGTCGAGCAGCGCCATTCTGACAGCGACGCCGTTTTGAACCTGTTCATGAATCGCCGAATGTTCGCCGTAGACCAGCGCATTTGAAATTTCCAAGCCCTTATTCTGCGGTCCTGGGTGCAAAATCAGCGCGTCATCTTTCGCCAGCCGCAAGCGTTCTTCGTTTATCCCGAAAACTCGCGCGTATTCTCTTGCGGAGGGAAAAAGTCCCGACTGCTGGCGTTCGAGCTGAATGCGCAAAACGTTTACCACGTCAGCATTTTCGAGCGCGGCGTCAATATTTTCGTGAACGGTAACGCCGTCGAAGTTGAAAAAGCGCGGCAGGAGAGTTTTGGGACCGGCAAGGTGAACTTCGGCGCCCATTTTAGTGAGACCGAAAACGTCCGAGCGGGCAACGCGGCTGTGAAGAATGTCGCCGACGATAGCAACCTTAAGACCGTTGAGCCTGCCCTTGAACTGCTCAATCGTGAACAAATCAAGTAGCGCCTGCGAAGGGTGAGCGTGCGCGCCGTCGCCAGCGTTGATTATAACGGGCTTGACGACTTTGCTGGCGTATTCGGCGGCGCCTTCTGCCTTGTGGCGCATAACAATCGCGTCGACGCCCATTGCCTCAATCGTCAGCAGGGTATCGCGCAGGCTTTCGCCCTTGACGATGCTGGAAGTGGAGGCGTTGATTGAAACCACGTCGGCGCCGAGATATTTCCCCGCCAGCTCGAAGGAAGTCCGCGTTCTGGTTGAGGGCTCAAGGAAAAGATTTACGATAGCCCGTCCGCGAAGGTTGGGGAGTTTCTTAACGTCGCCGCGAATTATTTTTTTCATAGTCCGCGCGGTTTGCAACACGAGGCGAATTTCGTCCGGCGAAAAATTTTCGAGTCTGAGAATATTTTTTCCTAACAAAGGCGCTCACTCCTTTTAGATAAAAATTAAGAGGGTCGGCAAAAATCCGCGCCCTCTGGTCATTTCAAATATTCAGTTACGGCAAGGTTTTGAGCTCGCCAATCGGCCAGAAAATCATACTTGCCTTGCCCTTAATCAAATCCAGCGGCACGAAGCCGACATCTGGAAAGCGGCTGTCCTCGGAATTGTTTCGGTTATCGCCCATGACGAAGACGGTGCCGACGGGAATCGTGACTTTGGGATATTCAGTGCGGGTTTTTTCCAGAATGTAATCTTCGCGCAGGAGCTGGTCATTTACGAAAACGCGCCCGTCCTTAATCTCGATAGTGTCGCCGGCGGTCGCGATAACGCGCTTGATAAAATCGCGGCTGGGGTCGCGCGGGTAGCGGAAAATAATAACTTCGCCCTTTTGGGGGTCGCGGACATGATAAATAAATTTGTTGACGATAAGGCGTTCCTCGTGCTGGAGCGTCGGACGCATGCTGGGTCCGTCAACTACGTAAAGTTCCACGATAAAAGTTCTGATTAAAAGTGCGACAGCCACGGCCGCCGCTATCGAAATTACCCAATCTTTGACTTCTTCGCCCACGGATTTTTTCTCCTCGCTGATTGAATTCACCAAAAATCGACGCGTCGAGAGAAATTTCGACGGCGCCAGTCACTTCCTTTCGCTTAAATTTATTTCGGTGGCTCCTGATAATTTGTCGGCAGCGCGGAATCTTGCGGCGGATTTTGCTGATAATCCTGCGCTGGCGGCGTCTGAGCCTGCGCGGACTGCTGATTCATATGCATTTTCGCCTGATTCAAAACCTGCCAGGAATGTTCGAGCTCGGCGCCGGCGGCCTGCACGCCCTGATATGTATTTCTGATATACTCCAGCAGCTGGTTGAAAACCTGATTGGCGTAATTATCAGCGGATTCGCGGAGCTGATTTGCCCGCTGGCGCGCCTGTTCAACGTGTTCGTCGCCCTGACGCTGCGCCTCGCTTACCACCATCTGGGCAGTCTGGCGGGCTTTAGCAACTATATCATTTTCGTTAACGAGTTTTTCTGACTGTGCCTTTGCCTGTCTTATGATGTCGTCTGCTTCCTGCCGTGCCGCATTAAAAATATTTTCGCGTTCCTGTATGACTTTTTCCGCCTGTTCAAGTTCCTGCGGCAAATCACGTCGGAGGTCTTCGATTAAATGTACCAATTCCTCCTCATCGATCACCGCTTTGCCTGTCAGCGGTAAGTGCCAGGCGCTTGCGACCAGATTTTCTACTCTGTTTAAAGTATCGCGCACAGCCATAGAAGCAGCCTCTTTTCTTGTTGAAATTTATAGTTACTCGGAATTTTTCTGTTGTTTAGCTTTTAGTGCGAGTTCGACGCATTCTGGAACGAGCTTGTGGACACTACCCTTGAATTGGGTGAGTTCGCGGATAGCCGAAGAACTTATAAACAAAAATTCCGGCGCTGTCAACAAAAAAATCGTCGTGACGTTCGGCGCAAGGTGATGAATAAGTTGCGACTGATTGTATTCGTACTCGAAATCGGCGGCGGAACGCAGACCGCGAATTATGATATTAATATCGTGCTCCCTGAGGTAATCGACGACCAGCCCGTCATAGGAATCGACGGTCAGATTATCGATGTGCAGGGTTGATTCGCGCAGGAGTTCGACGCGTTCCTCGGCGGTAAAGAGCGGCTGTTTCTTACTGTTAATAAAAACGCAGACGGTGAGCTCGTCGACGAGTTTGGCGGCGCGCTCGAAAATATCCACATGCCCGTTAGTGACGGGGTCGAAACTGCCGGTGCAGAGTGCCTTTTTCATAATTCGCTTCCTTTCCGTTGGAAAATATCTATGGCGGTTGTGTGGCCGTATGAAATTTTTCTGGCGAGTTCAAGATTTTCCGGTGCGGTAAGAGTTTCGCTGACGCCGTGTTCAACGATAAGCAGGCCGGAAGTTTTGAGCAGGTTGAGTTCAGCGACGAGGTTTGCGGAAATTTGAGCGAAGCCGCTGGCGTAGGGCGGGTCGCTGAAAATTAAATCGAACTGGAGATTTTGCGCGGAAAGTTTTTTGAGAGCTTTGCGGAAATCGTCGCGCAGGACTTTGCAGTTTTGGAACCTGGCGCGGCGAATATTTTCAGACAGAATATTTGTGCTGGTGTCTACAAAGGTAGCGGAACTGGCGCCGCGTGAAAGCGATTCGAGAGCCAGTGCGCCGGTGCCAGAGAAAATGTCGAGCACGGCGGTAACTTCGGGAAAATCGACAAGCCCGCTCAAAATACTGAACAGCGATTCCTTAACGCGGTCGCTGGTTGGGCGAGTAGCGTTGCCCGCCGCCGTCTTCAAACGCAAGCCTTTCGCGCTGCCGGTGATAATTCTCATAAACAAACCTCCGCCTGTTGAATATTCTTCAAGCGCGGTGATTTTCCTGCAAGAAATTTTCATGAAACGAAAAAGACTGCCACGATTTGTGACAGCCTTCGTGTTATTGACCGGCAAATACCTAATCTTCCAAGCCGTCGCCAGCTCAGTACCTTCGGCGTTTGAGTGCTTAACTTCTGTGTTCGGTATGGGAACAGGTGGTTCCACTCAGCCAT
>CAJOGX010000044.1 GCA_905234175.1 uncultured Selenomonadaceae bacterium
ACGTTCGAGTTCGCCGCCAGCACCGAAATTTCAAATTCGCCAGGCAAATTCCGCACAACATCCAGCGCCTGCGTCCCGATTGAGCCCGTCGAGCCAAGTACCGCTATTTTTTTCATTGCCAAATCACCGCGCAAATTATTTCGCCGTTAAAATCCGCCACGCCAAATTTAATTTCGTCGCCGACGTGTACGCCAAAATCCTGCCGGAGTTCGTGAATCAGCACGCCGCGAATCAGATTTCCCTCGACAGCCTCGCACCTTACCCACGCCTGTTCCGGCTCAAAATTTTCCCCGTGAAAGTAAACCGCCACGTCGTCAGGAAAATTCGGGTGCCTCAGCGCGTCGATAGTTTTAACAAGGCGCGTCTGCTCCTTAGATTCGTCGTGAGCGTAGGCGTCGCTGATAACCTGCAGGCGGTCTTTGAAGGCGCTGGCGAATTTGTCGGGCAGAATCTGAACGCTGGCGCCGAGAATTTCCGCGCGCCGAATCGAGAAATTTTTTTTATAGCTGGCAGGAACGATTTTGATTTTGTCGCCGTCGAGCTGCGCGCCCGCCAGAATTTTAAAATTGAAGCCGGTCTCCGCGTCAACGTAGCCGTAAGCGACAAAGCCGTCGAGCTTTTCTTCGGGCGGGTAGTCGAAAACCTTGAGCGGATTAATTTCAATGCCAGTCACGAGGCAGATTTTTTGGTACATCTCACGAAAATTTTTCAAGGCGTCGCCTCCAAAATTTCTTTCGGCAAATTCTACCACAGCCGCGCGAAAAATGCTATAATCAGCAACGCTATGGAAAATAAAATTTACAAAATCACTAAGAGCGAGTACGTGGCGAGCGCCGTCGGCGTTGCGCAGTACCCCGCTGAAATTCTGCCGGAAATTGTTTTTATCGGGCGCTCGAACGTCGGAAAATCTTCGCTGATAAATTCGCTGACAAATCGCCGGAGCCTCGCGCGGACTTCGCAGACGCCTGGCAAAACGCAGACGATTAATTTCTACCGCGCAACTTTAAAAGACGTGCAGGATTTTTATCTGGTTGACCTGCCTGGCTACGGCTACGCGAAAGTCAGCAGGGACAGCCGCCGCGTCTGGGCGAAGTTCATCGAAGAATATTTACTTTCGAGCGCGCAAATCCGTTTCGTCTGCCAGCTGGTAGACCTGCGCCATCCGCCAATGGATTCAGATTTAAAAATGCTGGCGTGGCTCGTTGAAAAAAATTTGCCGGTGCTAATCGTCGCCACGAAGTCGGACAAGCTCAGCAAAAACGAGCGCGCGAAAAATTTGTCGGTGCTGCAAAAATCTTTCGGCATAGAGGAGCTGCCGATTTTGCCGTACTCGTCGAAGACCGGTGAAGGTCGTTCAGAATTGCTTGACGTAATCGCGGAATCTCTGCTAGAATTAGCGAAATGAATACGTTTCAGATTTTCGCTAAGGGAGAGTGAAACGATGGAGCTTTCAGTTTTCGACAAATCGCTGTTGAATTTGCTGCAGGGAAATATTCCAATTTGCAGTCGGCCGTTCGCGGCGATGGCGCAGGAGCTCGGCACGGACGAAGGCACGGTAATTTCGCGTCTGCGGGAGCTCAAGGCGGCGGGATATTTGCGGCGGATTGGAACTTTTTTCAACTCGAACAATCTGGGATACGCGGGGACGCTGGTCGCGCTGCAGGTTGAGCCGGAGGAAATTGTAACGGTTGCGGAGGCGGTCAACAAATATCCTGAGGCGACGCACAATTATGAGCGGGAGGGGAAGTACAATCTTTGGTTTACGTTGCTTACGCGGGACGTTGAGCAGGAAAAAAATATTCTGGCGGAAATTGGAAATCTGCGCGGCGTTGAGGACATGCTCCGGCTGAAGTCGAAGAAAAAGTACAAAGTCAATGTGCAGTTCAAACTTAACTAAGCGCGACGAAGAGATTATCCGCGCGCTGCAGGAAGAATTTCCGCTTTGCGAAGAGCCTTACAAAGTTTTGGCGGAAAGGGCTGGCGTCAGCGAGGAGGAATTTCTCAGCCGCGTGAAAGAGTTCGTCGCCGAAAAAAAAATCCGCAAGCTTGGCGCAGTTCTGCGGCATCGCGAAGTTGGCTTCAAGTTCAACGCGCTCTGTGCATGGGAAGTGCCCGCAGAAAGGCTTGACGACGTTGCAAAAATTATGAGCGCGCACCCCGCCGTTTCGCATTGCTACGACAGAAATACCGCGCCCAACTGGAATTATAATTTGTACACTATGATTCACGCGCATACTCGCGAAGAGTGCGACGCCATTGTCGGGGAACTTTCGCGGCTCACCGGAATTCAAAGTCGGCAGGTTCTCTATTCAAAAAAAGAGTGGAAGAAAACCTGCATGAAGTATTTTTAGGAGGCAAACTTTTGGTTAAAAAATTTCCGTTTCATTATGGCTACGTGGTGGCGGCGTGCTGCACGCTGGTAACGATGTTCAACATTGGGCTGGTGCTGAGCTGCGCCGGCATTTTTTTTGTACCGATAAGCGCGGAGCTGGGCGAGCCGGTCTCGAAAGTCGCGCTTATGCTGTCGTTCAATTTAATTTTTTCGTCGATAATGCTTTCGTTTTCGGGCAAGGTACTGGAAATTTTCGGGGCGCGGCGAATGATGACGCTGTCGTCAATCGTCATGGGAATCTGTCTGCTGGCGATGTCGAGGTTTGACGCGCTGTGGCAGTTTTACGCGGCGGGCGCAATTTTCGGCGTGACGTTCACGTTTCTGATGTACCTGAGTTTCCCGACGATAATCCCGCGCTGGTTCAACAAAAAAGTCGGCTTGATGATGGGAGTGGCGGCGGCGGGCTCGTCGATAGGCGGGGCGCTGTTCAACCCGATTTGCGGCGCGCTGATAAATTCGTACGGCTGGCGGGCGACGTATTTCATTTTCGGGCTGATAATTTTGCTGATAGTTTCGCCGGTGCTGGGAATATTTTTGCGGAACAAACCGGCGGACGTTGGCCTGAGGCCGTACGGCGAATCGTCAATTTCCGCGCGAAAAGTTCAGTCGACGGGGCCGGAATACCGCGCGGTTTTAAAAATGCCGCTGTTCTACGGGCTGTTCGCGTTCGCGTTTCTTATGAGCGCGACGGCGAGCGTTTTCCACTTCATACCGAAATACGCGGCGACGCTGAACTTCACGCTGGAGCAGGCGAGTCTGGCGGCGTCGGCGGCAATGCTGGGCTCGACGATAGGCAAGGTCGGACTGGGAATGATTAACGACGCGAGCATAAAGCTGGGGCTGGCGACGATGATTGGTCTGGGAATTGCTGGTCTGGGGCTGATGTTTTTCGGCAGTTCGGGCTTAACGGTACTTGTAGCGGGCGGCTTTTTATTTGGCTGGGCGTACGCGGGAGTTTTCGTGCAGACGCCGCTTTTGGTTCGCGCGGTTTTCGGGAGCCGCAGTTACTCGCAGGTATACTCGAACATATCGATAGCGTTCACGGTCTCGGCGGCGATAGCTATTGGCGCGTGGGGATTTTTAGCGGAAGCGGGCGGCTACGGCTTAGTTTTGGCGACGGGAATAATTTTGCTGGCGGTTTGCGGAGCGATTGGGTTCACTGCGCTCAGGAAAGTGTGAATTACAGGGAATTTAAAGCTGACGGCGAAAATTAAAAAAATCTTTTGGGAGACTGGATACTATGAAAAAGATTTTTGCCGGTTTTTCAGGCGTATTTTGCGCGGTGGCGATTATGCTTGCGGCGCATACTGCGGAGGCGGGCGCGGACATCCACTATAGGGTTACGGGCATTTCTGTCGAGCCAGGAAAATGCGTAATCAACGGGTACTTTTACAACAACGGCGACGACGGCGCTTACGTGAAGAAAATGCATTTTACCGGAACCGTCGATGGAATTTCCCTCAACGTAACCTTCAAAGGCAGTAATATCAACGTCGGCTATGTTGATTCTGGCAGTCGACGCTACTGGTCTTTCACCGTACTGGATCATAATTTTAAATCCTACAATTCTAATCCTTCGCGAGACTTTGATAGTTACGTGACTTTTGGAAATTGATAGAACACAAATACCTGGCGAACTTTTGGAGCGGGGCAGCCCGCTTTTTTTATTACTGAAAATCATAGTGGTTTTCTGAAAATTTATTTTACCTGCGCGCGAAAATCCTGTACAATGACTCCAGAAATTTTTGAAGGAGCGATGGATATGCAGTATGTAAAGTTTGGAAACACGGGTATGGATGTCTCGCGGATTTGCCTGGGGTGCATGAGTTTCGGCAAGCCTGGCAAGGAGAACGGCGTTTTTCCGTGGGCGAAGGATTACGAGGACGGCAAGGAAATTTTCAAGCGCGCGATTGAGCTCGGCATTAACTATTTCGATACGGCGAACGTCTACCAGATGGGCTCCAGCGAGGAAATTACCGGTCGCTATATCAAAGATTTCGGGCTCGACCGCGACGAAATTGTTGTCGCTACGAAAGTTTATATGGAAATGCGCCCTGGGCGTCCGAACGGCAAAGGTTGTTCCCGCAAAAATATAATGGCGGAAATTGACCACAGCCTTAAGCGCCTGCAGCTCGATTACGTTGACGTTTACCAGATTCACCGGCTTGACAAGCTTACGCCAATGGAAGAAATTATGGAGGCGCTCCACGACGTTGTTAAGGCGGGCAAGGCGCGTTATATCGGTGCGTCGACGATTTTTGCGTGGCAGCTCGAACGTATGCAGAATATCGCTGAGACGCACGGCTGGACGAAATTCGCTTCCCTGCAGCCCCAGTACAATTTACTCTATCGCGAAGAGGAACGCGAAATTCTTCCGCTCTGCGCAGACAGAAAAATGGCGGTAGTAGTTTGGAGCCCGCTCGCTGGCGGCCGCTGCGCTCGTCCGTGGGGTACGCAAACTGCCAGATCCAAAATCGACGACGTTTCGCCAATGGTCTGGACGGAAAAAACTGCCGCTGCCGATAAGGCAGTTGTTGACAATCTCGAACAGGTCGCTAAGGAGCTCGGCTACAGCATGGCGCAAACTTCGCTGGCGTGGATGCTCAGCAAACCCGTCATTACTGCGCCAATCGTCGGCACAACCGCCGTCAAACACATTGAGGAGGCCGTTTCCGCGCTGGATATTAAGCTCGACGAAGAAACT
>CAJOGX010000045.1 GCA_905234175.1 uncultured Selenomonadaceae bacterium
GCGGGGTTGTAGTCTATAGTTGTTTCGCCGTCGTGCGCGTGAATGTGCACGTACAAAACGCCCGCAAGCCCCAGCAGATTTTTTTCGACAGTCTTAGCGCTGTCTTCGGTGTAGCCGTTGGCGGTGAATTGCAGGCGAGTCGCGCCGGAATTTTCGCCGCAGCCGCATTCTTTGCACATAAAAAGACCTCCAATTATGTATTCGCGAAGATTTTACTGCTATGCAAAATTTTCAACAACCCCCGCTCGGGGATATTTACAAATTCCGCCGACAGGTGATAAAATGCTACGGAGGAGGCGTGTAAATGAAGAAAATTTCGCGGCGCAATTTTATGAAACTTACTGGGCTGGCGGTTACGGGCTTAGTTTTCGGCAGCGCCTGCGGCATGTCGGCTCAGGAAGAAAATACAGGGAGTGATAACAATATGAGTGGAAAAGTTACAGCGGGCACCGGCGGAGATAAATATATTCCCTACAGCGAACGCACCGGCGCTGAATCGGTCGTCTACTTCACGCGCGATTTGTCGGCGGCCGGCCTGATTAAAATTTACGACAAAATCAGCGACGTCCTCGGTGGGAAAGCTGCAGTTAAGCTTCACACCGGCGAACAGCACGGCCCGAATATTATTCCCCGCCCGTGGGTTCAGGAACTCTTCGCTGAAAAAATTCCTGGCGCGACGATTATCGAGACCAACACCTACTACGCTGGCGACCGCGACACCACGGCTAAGCACAGGAAGACGCTCGAAGTCAACGGCTGGACTTTCGCGCCCGTCGATATTACCGACGAGACCGGCACGGTTATGCTGCCCGTTCCTGGCGGCAAGTGGTTCAAGGAAATGTCCGTCGGCAAAACCATGCTCAACTACGATTCGTTCCTTGCGCTGACGCACTTCAAAGGCCACATGATGGGCGGTTTCGGCGGCTCCAACAAAAATATCGGCATTGGCTGCGCGGACGGCAAAATTGGCAAGAAAATGATTCACTCGAACAACAGCCAGTGGGACGTCGTTGAGGAAGAGCTCATGGAAAAAATTGCCGAGTCGACGCAGGCTACGATTTCGCATTTCAAGGGCAAAATCGCTTACGTCAACGTTATGCGCAACATGAGCGTTTCCTGCGACTGCGAAGGCACCAGCGCCCAGCCGGTCGTCACGCCGGACGTCGGGATTGTTGCTTCGCTGGATATTCTTGCGGCGGATCAGGCGTGCGTCGATTTGGTTTATGCGCTGCCCGAGGAAAGTCATCACGCGCTGGTTGAGCGTATGGAAACGCGCCACGGTCTCCGCCAGCTCAGCTATATGAAGGAAATGGGCATGGGCAACGACCGCTACAAGCTGATTGATATTGACAACGGCGACGCGCAGATTACGGCGGCGGAAGCGGTTAAAGGTATCAGCGGAGGCTGGGTTCCCGACGCGTTCAATTAAGGCTTAATTTTTAGCAAATCAATCAAGGAAGGTAATTTCATGAGCAAAAAACTTGTCGCGTATTTTTCAGCCAGCGGCAGGACGCGCAAGCTCGCGCAGAATCTCGCTGAGGCGGCTGGCGCTGACGTTTACGAAATTCAACCGGCGGTTAAGTACACCGGCAAAGATTTGAACTGGAACGACAGAAATTCGCGCAGCAGCGTCGAAATGGCGGATAAAAAATCCCGTCCGGAGCTCGCCAATACCGCCGCCAAAATTTCTGACTACGACGTAATTTTCGTCGGTTTCCCGATTTGGTGGTACGTCGCGCCGCACATTATCAACAGCTTTCTCGAAAGTTACGATTTCAGCGGCAAAAAAATCGTCCTGTTCGCAACTTCCGGCGGCTCAGGTTTCGGCAACACCGTCGCTGAACTCACTGCCAGCGCGCCTGGCGCTACGATCGTCGAAGGCAAAATGCTGAACGGTCGCCCCAGCGCAGCGGATTTGAAAAGTTTCGCTGACAACTACTGAGAAAATTTAAATGGAGCTCTCGCCGAGCGCTTTCAGTCTGGCAATTTCAGTCATGAGCTGTTGGGCAAACGCGGCGAGGGCTTCTTTGTCTTTAGGGCTGCCGGTGAAATTCATGGGCGTGCCGTAGACGACCGCAAGGCGCGGGATTTTGACTTCGGCGGAAAAAATTTTCTCGGTGTTGACGATAGCGGCGGGAATTATCGGCGCCTTAGTCATCGCGGCAATCAGACTCACGCCAGGTTCCGCCTTACCGAGCCTGCCGGTCTTACTGCGCGTGCCTTCTGGAAAAATTCCGAGGCAGTCGCCGCTCTTTAAAACTTTGACAGCGGTTTTTATAGCGGTTTTATCAGCGGCGCCGCGCTTGACGGGGAAGACGTGCAGCCAGCGGCAAATCTGCGCCATGACGGGATTTTTGAAAAGTTCCTCCTTGCCCATGTAGTTGACGATTCGCCCAATGAACGTGCCGAGGAACGGCGGATCCCAGTTGCTGAGGTGATTCGCCGCCAGTATGAACGCGCCCTCCGCCGGAATATTTTCAGCGCCAATAACTTTCGTGCGGAAGATAATCCCGAACAGCGCGCGGCAGATAATTTTCGTCAGTGCGTAGAACATATCGCTAAAATCTGCGCGACGACCTGTTCAATCGTCAGGTTCGTCGAATCAACTAAAACTGCGTCGGCGGCCTGCCTGAGCGGAGCAATTTCGCGCTCGGTGTCCTGCTTATCGCGCAGTGCGATTTCAGTTTTCACGGCGTCGAAGTCCGCAGCCTGTCCCTTAGCTTTCAGTTCCTCAAAGCGGCGGCGCGCCCTTTCCTCGAGGCTGGCCGTCAGGAAAATTTTCACGTCGGCATTTGGCAAAACTTCCGTGCCAATATCGCGCCCGTCCATAATAACCGAGCCGCGCTGAGCCATTTTGCGCTGGAGCTCGGTTAATTTTTTGCGCACGAAACCGAATTTGGAAACGTCCGACGCCAGCTTACTGATTTCCGGCGTGCGAATTTCAGCGGTGACTTCCTGCCCGTCAAGAAAAACGCGCGCCTTATCGTCCAGCTCAATTTCAATTCCGTCGACAATTTCCGCCAGCTCCGTGCCGGTGCGCAGAAGTTTCAGACCGACAGCGCGATACATTGCGCCGGTGTCTATGTAAGTGTAGCCGAGCTTCGCCGCCACGATTTTAGAAACGGTGCTCTTGCCAGCGCCCGCCGGCCCGTCAACCGCAATAACTTTTCCCATAGTTCAATCTCCAATCGTCTCAAAAAAATTCGGGTAGGAAATGTTGACGCAAACCGCGTCGTCAAGTTCAACGCCGCTGTCAGCCGCGCCAAAAATCGTGAGTGCCATGGCCATGCGGTGGTCGCCGTGAGTTTTGCAGCTGGCGAAATTTTTTTCAGCGCCGCCGTGAATTATCAGCGTGTCGCCGTCCGCCACAAAACTCCCGCGCGAAATTTTGTTGAACTCGCTGACAATCGCCGCCAGCCGGTCAGTTTCCTTGACGCGCAATTCGCCCACATCGTGAATAATTGTATCGCCCTGCGCGAACGCCGCCGCGACTGCCAGCGCTGGAATTTCGTCAATCAGCCGAGGAATGACGTTGCCGCCGAACTCAAAGCCGTGAAGTTTCGCTGAAGTGATTTTCAAATCAGCCGAAGTTTCGCCGCCGCTTTCGTGCGGGTTGAGAATTTCAATCTGCGCGCCCATTCGAGTCAGCACGTCGAGCAGACCGGTGCGCGTTTTGTTAATGCCGACATTTTTAATCGTCACGCTGGAATTTTCCAGAACGGTGGCGAGGACAATCCAGTAGGCGGCGGAACTTATATCGCCAGGCACGGTGATTTTTTCCGGCGCAGTGAGTTTTTCAACGGGCGAAATTTTTACGACGGTGTTGCCCTGCTTTTCAATCGGCACGCCGAAGGCAAACAGCATTCGTTCGGTGTGGTCGCGGGAAGGCGCCGGCTCGACGATTGTAGTAACTCCGTCGGCGTAGAGCGCGGCGAGGATTATCGCGGATTTAACCTGCGCGCTGGCGACTGGGAGTTCGCAGGTTATCGCCTGAAATTTTCGCGCGGGTTTGCAGACGGTGATTGGCAGATTCTGGTTGTCGTTGCGCCCGACGATTGACGCGCCCATTTGTGTCAGCGGAGCGATAACGCGAGCCATTGGGCGTCTGCGGAGGGAAGCGTCGCCGGTAAAAGTTGCAACGAAATTTTGCGGCGCAGTAAGACCGAGCAGCAGGCGCAGCGTCGTGCCGGAGTTACCGGCGTCCAGAATATTTTCCGGCTCGCGCAGTCCGTGCAGACCTTTGCCCTTGACGAAAATTTTATCGCCGTGTTCGCGAATGTTGACGCCCATCGCACGCATACACTCAATCGTTGACAGGCAGTCCGCGCCCATGAGAAAGTTTTCAATCTCGACGGGCGTTGAGCCGAGGCCGGAAAGCATTACCGCGCGGTGAGAAATGGATTTGTCGCCAGGAACTTGAATTTCGCCGCGCAGATTTTTTAGCGGTAGGATTTTTTTCATGGCAGTCTCCTTTCGCCGAGATTTTACCACAAATTAAAAAATCCCGCCACAGATTTTCTCTG
>CAJOGX010000046.1 GCA_905234175.1 uncultured Selenomonadaceae bacterium
GCAGGAACACTTGCCGGTTCCGTGAAAAATGCCCGCGTCTTGCCGCTAAGCAGCGCCGAAACTCGAACTGCAAAATTCTGCTGCGCGACGTGCATTTGTATTACGCCCGCGCCCAAATTTAAAATCATTTCCGCGTTGAACCACGGAGTCATCGCAAAATATTTCCAATACAGCCGGTGAAAATTGTCCCGCGCGTCTAAACCCAAACTGTCGCCCTTGCCAATGAAATGGTAAATTTTCCGCTCAATCGCCGTCTTGCCGGAAGCCCGCTCGCGCCGCACCCAGCAGTTGAACTTAGAAGGCAGCTTCAGATATTCCGTCGAAAAGCAGTAGTTCAACATATCCTGGTCAACAAGATGATGTTGCGGACGATTTATTATGAACTCTACCCCCCCCCTGATTCGCTTTTCTTCGCGGCGGAGGCGCTCCAAATTCATAATCGTGATTCCTGCGTTAAAATAATCTTCCGGCTTGACAAGACCTTCGCGGCAAAGTGACAGACCATACTGACTGACGCGAGTATCTTCCCACTCTAAAACAGCGGCGAGCGGCTTATCGCCAGGTTCGAAGCGCCACATTTCCGCAATATCCAAATTTATAATTGTGTCTGAATCCAAGTAAATTATTTTCACTACATTTTCAGGGATAGCTTGCGCGGCAAAAAGACGAAAAAAAGTGGCGATACTGAATCTGTCGAGATTTTCTTTGGAAATACCGTTTCTAATTTTTTCGATATCCTTGCCGCAAATTTCCTCGACATTATGAAATTCCACGCGCTGATTGTAGCGACCGGCAATCCAGCTGAATTTATCGCGGTTGTCGTTCGTCAGCGTATTATCGTGCAGAATGTGAACGGTAACGTCGGAGGTGGTATTTTCAAAAATCGACAGCATGGACGTACCGGCAAATTTCGCGTAAAGGTTGCTCGTGCCGTAAGCGACATGAATCATTTTTTTACCTCCCCAAACTGGAAAATTTTGTGCACGACGTACGACAGCGCCAGATAAATCAGCATTCCGCCGATAATCGTAATCATTGGCTGCATTGTTCGCGCCGCCGTGTTGTTTATGACGCGCGTCAGATCCGTTATCGTGACGTAGCCGACGACGCTCGTCCACTGAATTAAATTTATCACCGTCGACTGGTAGACCGGCCTGGAGATTCTGACGATTTGCGGGAATGTCACGAGTTTGAACGCCTGCCACCTTGAAAAGCCGAGCGTGCGCGCCGCCTCAACCTGTCCCATGTCGACAGCCATCAAAGCTGAGCGCAGAAGTTCCGCGACGTGCGCCGCCGTGTGCAGCGAAAAAGTTATCACCGCCACTGCGATTGGGCTCACTCCGCTCCGCGCGAAGACGCCGTAAAATAAAAGCATGAGCAGCATAAGTACCGGCGAGCCGCGAATGACTGCTACGTAGACCTGCGCGAAAATTTTCAGCGGCACGATTTTTCCTGCGCGCATTGAACAAATCGCCGCGCCGAGTATGGTGCCAAAAAGGAGCGACAGCGCTGAAATTTCCACTGTCGCCCAGAGTCCGTTTAGAATCGTCAGCCACGCGCCGTCCTTGACGAAAATTCGGTAGACGAGTTCTGCAAATTCCATGTCAATTCTTCTTCAAACCAATGTGAACGATTTTGCCGCGATAGTAAGGCGAAGTCAGTTCAATTCCGTCGGGCTTGTCGGCGTTGGCGGGAATAATTTCGCTGACGGGCACGATAGCCCAGAAAATCACGTCGACCTGGCCGGAAGTAAGAGCCGCCGCACGCGCAGCGCTGTCAATCTGCACAAGCTCAATGTTCCTGTTGAGGCGTTTTCCGATTGCGGAGAGCACAGCGGTATTGAAGCCGGCGGGAGTTCCGTCCGCGCGAATCAGATCCAGCGGCGGGAGGTCGCCGGTTATCGCGATTTTCAGCGGCGCGGCGCCAGGGATATTTTCAAACTCGACGGCGGGCGGGTCGGCAGTGCCGGTAACGTTGGTGATATATTCTTTCGTGAGATTGTCGAGCGTGCCGTCCGCGCGCATTTCGGAAATTACTGCGTCAAACTGCCCGCGAAGTTCCGCGTCGCTTTCGCGCAGGGCAAGGCAGAACGCGTCGATAAATTCCAGCGTGTGCCCTTCCAGAATTTCAATCTTCGGATTGCGCGCGATAAGATAGTTGGCGACGCACTGATAGGTACTGATTTCGTTGATTTGACCGGATTCCAGCGCCATCTGCATGGAGTTGAGATTGTCGAAGTAAGTGACTTCGTGGCTGCCGGATTTCAGCGAGAAAGTCTCAGAGATTTTCGCCATGAAACCGTTAAACTCTTCCTCGCTGGCGTTGAGGTGGCGAATCACACCAATTTTGATAGTGTTGGAATTGGTTTTAGTTTCACCGCCGCCGCAGCCCGCCATAACCAGCAGGCTGAGCGAGAGCATGAGTAATAGAAATTTTTTCAGTTGCATTTAAATTACCCCTTAATTATTTTTTCAGCTGAATGTGAATAATTTCGTCACGGAAGTACGGCGCGGAAAGTTCAACGCCTTCGGGCTTGTCAATGTCCATCGGCATATCTTCAGATGAAGGAATAACCGCCCAGAAAGCAACGTCAATATTATTGGAAGCGAGAGCGGCAGCACGGCTTGCGCTGTCGATTTGCACGATTTGAATATTTCTGTGGAGGCGCTTGCCAATTTCCGCGAGCATAGCGGTATCGAAGCCGGCAATTTCGCCGTTAGCCAGAACCAAATCCAAAGGCGGCAGGTCACCGGTCACGCCAATTTTCAGCGGCTCGGCGCCGTCAAAAGTTTCAATCGCGACTGAGGGCGGGTCTTCAGCGCCTTTCAGGTCGGTGATGTAAGTTTTAGTGATCTGGTCGAGCGTGCCGTCGGTTTTCATAGCGTTAATCGCGTCGTCGATTTGCTGCTTGAGCTCGGTGTCGCTGGCGCGCATTGCGAAGGCGAAATTGTCGTAAAGGTGCGCAGGATTGTGGCCGTTTACAATTTCAATTTTCGGGTCGCGCGCCATAAGATAATCAGCGACGCATTTGTAGGTACTTGCCTCTTCTATGCTGGTGGATTCAAGCCCCATCTGCAAAAGCGGCAGGCTGTCATAAAAAGTTGTCACGTGCGTCGAAAGCTTGATATTTGCTTTTTCCTCGACGTCTTTGATTAATTCGTCCAGCTTGGTTTCGGTAACGTTCAGGTGCTTAATCATGCCGATTTTAACATCGTCGGAAGTTTTCGCGGGAGTGTCGCCTCCGCAGCCGGTAAAGAGCGCGCCCGCCATTACGCACGTTGCTAATATGCCAGTAATTTTTTTCAAATTCATTTTTGAGTCTCCCTTCAAGCGGAAAAAATTTTTACGTTGCATTATACCACGCTTTATAAATAAAGCAAAATTTTTAAGCAAAAAAAATTGCCCCCGACCTGGGAGCGTTAAAAATTTTTCAGCGGTTTCGTATGGTTTCAGCGAGAACTTCAAGCATACGCGCCTGGAGCTCGCGGTTTTTCGTCAGCAAATCGTAAACGCCGTCCTGCGACAGAACGCCGCGCTTCAAATCTTTCGGCAGCTTACCGGCCTCGTCGTCTTCGTAGTCTTTAACCCAGTCGCCGCCGTAATACGCCATGAGCTCGGAATATTTTTTCTGAGCCGCCGCGTAAGTTTCCAGCGCCCGCTCCAGCTCGTTTACCGCCGCCGAAGTTTCGTCAAAAATTTTTTCAAAGTGTTTAATGCGTTCAGGCTGCGTCATTTTCAGTACCCCAATCCAGTAAGCCACGCGTTAACTTTTTCGCGGACGGCATCGGGTTTAGTCTGGCAGTCCTTCCCGCGAATACCAATTCCTTCAAGAACCTTCGAGCCGCGCGCGTGCGACGGAATTTCGCTTTCGTGCCCAGTCATGTACTCGCCGCCCGACGTGCAAAACGGAATTATCGTCTTGCCGTTGAAGTCCTGCTTCTCAAGGAAAGTGTAAATCAGCATTGGCGGCGCCGACCACCAAACGGGCATACCGAGGAAAATCGTGTCGTATTCGGCAAGGTTATCGACGAGAGCGACAATTTCAGGGCGGGCGTTTTCTGCCTGTTCCTGCTTAGCGACTTCGGTGCATTCGCGGTAATCGAAAGGGTAGGGCTTGACCGGCTGAATCTCGAACAAATCGGCGCCGGTTTTTTCAGCAATCATCTCCGCGACGATTTTGGTGTTGCCCTTTTCAATCACGCCGGTTTCAAAATTGTCGCCCGCGCGAGAGAAATACGCCACGAGAACTTTGCCGCCTTTAGCGGGGACCGTCTCTGGCTGTTCAGACTGTGCAGGCGTTTCAGCGGAGCCGCCGCCGCAGCCCGTCAGTAATATCGCCGCCAATGAAATCAGCAGCACGAAAAATTTTTTCAATAGAA
>CAJOGX010000047.1 GCA_905234175.1 uncultured Selenomonadaceae bacterium
GCTGTTCAAATTCCTGCGGCGGCTCGACGCTGAGACTGCAGAAATTTGCGGCGAAATATTTTCCGGCGCCGAACTGGAAGTTTTAATTTTGACAGCGGGCAAGCTGAGCGTTGAAGAAATTTCGCGGCGCGCAGGGCTGGAACTTTCGCGGGTCGTCGAAGTTTTAAAAAGGCTGGAGCGCCGCCACCTGATAGTTTTTGCAAGGAGGTAACTGAAATGTTTGAGCTGAAAGATTATCAGCAGATTCTGGCTGAGAAGGCCGCCGCCGTTGAGCCTTTTTTCGAGAAATATCCTGACGCCGACGCGCTGGCTAAAAGTTTCGCGAACATCAACGCCACGAAAATCCGCACCGTCGAGCCGGAAATTATGGTCTACGGGATTTACAACGCCGGCAAGTCCAGCATCCTCAACGAACTCATGGGCGACGATAGGGCGAAAGTTGAGGACGTGCCGACCACCGACAGCGTTGACTACTACGACTGGCAGGGCTACAAAATCGCCGACACGCCTGGGATTTTCGCGCCGATTGAACACGAGGAAGTTACCGAGGCGCATTTGAAAAAAGCTGACATTGTGCTTTTCGTCATGAGCACGACCGGCTCCAACGAGAAGGCGGAAAATTATCAGCGCATGAAGGCAATCGCTGACGCCGGTAAGAAAATTATCATCGTGCTCAACGACAAGAACGGCGACCTCGGCAGGCGCGACGATTCGATTCAGCTTATCAAGCAGCAGGTTGCCGTGAATATGAAAAAAGTCGGCATTGAGAACGTCGACGAAAAATATTGTATCGTGACGGTCAACGCCGCCCGCGCGAAAAAAGGCCGCGTCGAAAATAAACCGGCGCTCGTTGCTAAAAGCGGGCTTGCCGAACTCAAAGACGTTGTGCTCAGTGAACTCAAGCGCACGACTTCCTTTGAAATTCTGCGCAACGGTATCCGCCAGCTCGAAAGCGTGCTCGAAGATTTTATCAAGGCGCTCGAAGCCCGCGAAAATTCCGCGCTGATTAAAAAAATGAACCAGGTGCTCGAAACTTTTAACGCGCAGAAAATTTCCATGCGCCGCCAGATTAATACCTACATCGACACGCAGGCGGAAATTCTCGGCGAAACGCTCCCGCAAATTATCTGGGGCAGCCGCGAAAATCAGGAACAGCTCAACGAAATTGTCGCGCAGGAAATCAACCGGCTCAACGGGAAAATTCAGCGCGAAATTCAGCGGCAACTTCAGGATACCGCCGCCGTGCTCTCGCTCGAACTCAAATCCTTCGCTGAAGTCAAAATCGACGCGCAGTCCGTTGACGCCGAATCGTTCAAAAATATTCTCGCGCAGCTTACCGCCGCCAACGCTGAAACTAAAACTGAAGTTTTGCCAGCCGCCGCGCCCGAAAAAAATTCCGGCATCGACATAAGCACGGTCGGAATTGCGACGGGGCTCATAACGCAAAGCGGCGCCGAAATCGCTAAGCACCTCGCTAAAACCGAAATCGGCAAGGCGCTCGCCGGTACGGTGCTGGGCAGAGTCGTCGGCTCCGTCGTGCCGGTTATCGGCCCGCTAATCACGATTGTCAGCGTCGTCAGCGCGCTCAGCAAATTTTTGGGCAGCAACGAAGACGAAGAAGCTCAGCAGAAGAAACTTGAAGCGCAGATTCAGCAGCAGAATGAGCAGGAACGCCGCCGCGTCGAGGCCGAAATGCAGGCGCGGCAGGAAATTGGGCAGAAGTGCCGCTACCTTGCTGACAACCTCGCCGACGAACTCAAAACCGCCGCCGACGCCAGCGTTACCGAAATTCTCGCGAAGTACGAGGAGCCGTTCAAAAAAGAAATCGCCAATCGTAAGGCTGAAGGCGAACTTGTCAGCGGCGACATTCTCAGACTGCGCGAAATCCAGAACGAATATGATTTGCTCCGCGTCGAGCTGGGTGCAAGATGATTTACGTCCATATTCCATTTTGCGCGCGCAAGTGCAATTACTGCGCGTTTTACTCGAAAGTCGGCGGCGCTGAAGAAATTTCGGCGTACGTCGACGCGCTGGCGCAGGAAATTAAAATTCGCGCGGCTGGTAAAAAGTTCAGCACGGTTTATTTCGGCGGCGGCACGCCCAGCATTTTGAAAATCAGCCAGCTTGAAAAAATTCTCCGCGCGATTGATTTTGACAGCGACGCGGAAATTACGCTTGAGGCGAACCCTGGCACCGTCAACGAAAATTATCTGCGGGCTCTGCGCGAAATTGGCTTTAACCGACTGAGTCTGGGCGTGCAAAGTTTTAACAATGAGCTGCTCAGAATTTTGGGCAGGATTCACGACAAAAATTCTGCGCTGGCGACGATTTACGCGGCGAAAAAGTTTTTCGATAATGTCAGCGTCGATTTGATGTACGGGCTGCCTGGTCAAAGTTTTATCGACGTGGAAAACGATTTGGAATTTGTCGTCGCGCAGGAAGTTCAGCACATTTCGATTTACGGGCTGGAAATTGAGTCTGGCACGAAGTTCGGCGAACTCTACGGCGCTGGGAAACTTCAACTGCCGGACAGCGGCGACATGTACGATTTGATAACTGCAACTCTGCCGCGCTTCGGTTACCGCCGCTACGAGATTAGCAATTTCGCGCGGGCTGGCTGCGAGAGCCGCCACAATCTTGGCTACTGGACTGGGAAAAAATATCTGGGCGTTGGTGCCAGCGCGCACAGCTACGACGGAGAGACCCGCACCGCGAATATCGCTGACGTGGCAGCGTACACAAAAAAAATTCGCGCCGGTGAAAATTTTTCCGAGCTGGAAGAAATCGTCACGCGCGGCGCGGCTATGGAAGAATTTTGTTTTCTTGGTCTGAGAATCGCTGCCGGAATTTCCGTAGAAGATTTTGCTGAGCGATTCGGCGAGAATATTTTCGAGGTGTACGGCAAAGTTATCGAGAAAAATATTGCTCTGGGCTTGCTGGAAAGTTCCGGCGGAAGAATTTTTCTGACGGCTCGCGGTATGAAGTTCGGCAACGTCGTCTTTGCAGATTTCCTGCTGGATTAATGCAGGTCAGCCCACAATAAATCCCGCAACAATTTTTTCGAGTAATTTTTTATTTCACGCGGCATGTTGTGCAGTCCGTCAATCGTATAATCGACTTTTTCGATTCGGCGGAGCTTTTCGGCCTTAGTTTTGAGATGAGAAATTTCCGAAGCCTGCGTGGCGACAAATCTTTGTGCCGCCTTGTTGAAAATTTCTTTCGGCTTTATGTCATTAACAAAATGGCGCTGAACATCTATGAGCTCCGCAATCTGGGACTTTGAAATTTCGTTGCCGACGTTCATCATAATGGTATAGCGGCTGTCGACGGTCGCAATGTCATTTGATTCGTTGAGGATTTCTTCGGACTCGCGGAATGTACTCAAAAGTTTTTGCGCCTGAGCCAATTCTTCGGGGTTTGAAGTAGTCCCTTTGTTCACGACTGTCACAGAAACCAGCTCCGGCGGTTCATTTGGCGGGTGGTCTGGCAAATTTTTTGACGCCTTTATAACCAGAATTACGAATCCGATAACAAAGACGGCTACGAAAAACGGCCAGTACTCCACAAAAATTTTGAGCACGATGAGCGCCAGCACGAGGTACATAAACAGCCGCGCGAGACCTATCACGTATCTGGCGGGGGCAATAATTATCATTGGAATCCTCCTTTCATTGAGTTACATTTTCTTGACTGGAACGGGGCCGCGCGAAAGTGCAATAGCTCCCGTGCGGGCAATCTCAACAATTTTGTAATCGCTGAGGACTTCGCAAAAGGCGTCGATTTTCTGCTGGTTGCCGGTGAGTTCGATAATGACATTTTCGCTGGTCACGTCGACGATTTTTGCGCGGAAAATATC
>CAJOGX010000048.1 GCA_905234175.1 uncultured Selenomonadaceae bacterium
CAGCAGCAGCAAATTCAGCAACTGCAGGCGCAACTTCAGCAGGCGCAGCCGTCTTCGTTCCAGCTCCAGACCGAGGACATTTTCAAACAAAATTGACAAGCTATCGCCTTCGCGCTAAAATTTTTAAAAAAAGTGCGGAGGTGATTTTTTATGCTAAAGAAATTCAATCAGCGCGGGCAGGTTTTAGTTTTCTACGCGCTCATGGTACCGCTGTTGTTCCTTTTTATTGGCGCGGTGGCAGATTTTGGCTGGTACTACCTGAACAAGTCTCGGCTGCAAAACGCGGCGGACGCGGCGGTACTGGCTGGCGCGCAGGCTATCGTAACAGACGAAGGCGATTTTGAAAATTATTTTGTCGTCTCCCTCGCGAAAGACTCATTGCCCGCCGATTTTGACGATTACAGGGACGTTTTTAAAAACACTTTCGATTCAACGACAATCAATACCGGCACGCGATTCAATTACAAGAAAGAAACGGACATACTGAACACGCTCAACACCGGCCGCTACTGGGCTGAAACTTACATGCGAAAAAATCTGGAGGACGATAAGGAAGTTACAACGTCCACCAATAATGTTTACGTTATCAGCGCGACGGACGGCTGGAACGCCTCCCCGAATGACTCCGAGAAAAAAGTCAGCGGCACGCTTGGGCTCAAGTACAAAATCGTTGACGGCAAGAACGACGTTTATGGTCCGCTCTATTACGTCGTCAATCTTCAGGAAAAAGTCCGCCACTTCCTTTTACCCAACTGGTTCGACCCCATGAACGCCGAAGTCACGGCAGTCGCTCTGCTCAGACCGCACCACATAGGTCTGATAACGCCAATTCAGCAGTTTGAACGCACGAAGATTATCGACAACTGGGAATATACGAAACAGTACAGAGGCACTGTCGGCGAATACGAAGGCAAATGGAACCACTATCAGGCGGGCGTAAAGGGACAATCCAATTTAGGCATAAGGTACGAGAGCGGCAACGCTTATCGCAAAGAGAGCGTGATTGTAACGCCGAATCGGAAGACCGGCGGTAGCGTCACCACAAGCGCGGAGGGCAGCAGCGGCTATGAAACCGATGCAAACGGCGGCAATTTTTACAAAGAAAACGAGGTTGACTCCATAAACATTGACTTCCGCGCCGAAGTCAGGGGAAAATTTACGTCGGACTGGGATCTTGGATACGATTTTCCAGAAGGCGGACATTCGTACCAGTTCATGAACAACAACAGCTGGAGCGCCACCGACGGCGCCGATAAGCGAATCCTTTTCAACACGGAATTTGACCAGGCTTTTGAAGCCCGCACAGACAAAATTCGCGGTAACGCCAAGCCCGAAGATAATAAAATTGCCGACGTTCTCTGGGTAAGAATTGAAAGCGACCCGTTAAAAAATCCATATAACGGCGCGGGCGTCAGCAACTTCAATTCCGTGCGCCAGATTACGCTCAACTTCAACTCCGACAACACCAGCGTTACCAGCGACTCCGACGGCAGCTACTACGAATACCGCCCGTACTTCATTTTCTACACGGGGCCGGAAAATATCGACTACGCCAAAGATGATAACGGCGTGCTTAAGCGGCACTCCCAGCCCGTCGTAATCAATCTCAACGAAGACCTGAACGCGATTATCTACACGCCCAACAGCCCCGTCATCATCAACGGCAACGGCAAAACCTGGCACGGCTTCATTATCGCCAAGTGCTTCCTGCATTCCGTCACGGAAGAAGATATGCTCGGCAGAAATAAAATCTGGCTGTGGGACGGCTTCAACGAGAAGAAACAACTGGAATGCGGCTTCTCCAAGTTCACCGACGGCAAAGGCAATACCGTTTACTTTAAGCAGGACGATCTCGTTACAGCGGAAGAAATCCGCAACGATTATCCCGACGAAGAAGTTTATTCTATAACTGTCGACGGAAATTCCAATGTGCTTACTGTCAAGGAAAAGCCGCAGGCGCCCAAATATATCCTGCTGAATTACACCAAAGCCGACAGCCAGACCTACGAAGTTATGACGAACGGTCAGCACGACGAAAATAAAACCTTCGCCGCTTACATAAACGACACGTACAAGGAAACTTTCAAAACCTTCAGCGGCTTGAGCGATTCAGAAATTACGGCGGTTACTTTCCCTGCCGAAGGTTTTAACGAAACCACCGCAACCTATTACGTCAAAACCGCCGACCTCAGCGCGACTAAGAAAGACGATAATTACGTCAAGGTTATGGCGGACGGCGAATCGAAATACGTCAACAAAAAAAATTTCCCCTACGTGCTGGTCAAGGAAAATAATAATTATTTCTACGTTAGCGCCGCCGACCTCCAGCTGCTGAAGAGTTCCAGCGGTGCCAGCAATGGAAATAAGGGCGTTCGCATGGTTGACCCTTCCGACGGCGACAAGGATATATACGCAAATCCCGAAAGTATTGATCAGTACGGCGACAGCTGGAAAATCGACAGACCCACTTACAAAAGCGGTTACTATAACGCCTGGAAAAAGGATAAGGTTGAGTACGGCGAAGGAAATGCCTATTTTATTCTCAAGGCGGAAGTAACCAATGACCCGAAGGTTATCGCCCAATACCAGCAAATCGACGGCGACAAGTACATCAGAAAAGGCGAGAAACTCTACTACACGAAAGTCAACAACAACG